>JAFSQE010000008.1 GCA_017446775.1 Bacteroidales bacterium
GCGGGCAATGATACCCTTGGCCTCGCCGTTGATCAGCACCAGGTCCAGCATCTCGTGGCGCGGATAACTCTTGACAGTACCTTTTGCCACCTGACGGTTGAGGGCTGCGTAGGCGCCCAGCAGCAACTGCTGACCGGTTTGTCCGCGGGCATAGAAGGTACGGGATACCTGTGCGCCGCCAAAAGAACGGTTATCGAGCAGTCCGCCGTAGTCGCGTGCAAAGGGAACGCCCTGCGCCACGCACTGGTCTATGATGTTGTTGCTGACCTCGGCCAGACGATAGACGTTGGCTTCGCGGCTGCGATAGTCACCGCCCTTGATGGTGTCGTAGAACAGACGGTAAACAGAGTCATTGTCGTTCTGATAGTTCTTTGCAGCGTTGATACCGCCCTGTGCCGCGATTGAGTGGGCGCGGCGGGGAGAGTCGCTGATGCAGAAAATCTTTACGTTGTAGCCAAGCTCGCCCAAGGTAGCCGCAGCAGAAGCTCCGGCAAGTCCCGTGCCGATAACGATGATTTCCATCTTCTTCTTGTTGGCAGGGCTCACGACTTTGATATGAGCCTTATGATTAGTCCATTTCTCTGCCAGAGGCCCTTCGGGAACTTTGGAAATAAGGTCTGTCATTAGAGTATTTTATGATTGGTTATTATAGTCTGCAAATATAATTCAAATAAATTTACCAGAGAAAATTATTGAACGGGTAGCGTCCGGCGTGGATTTCTGCCACCATCTTGTACAAATCGTCCCGCAGTTTCTCTATGCCGATACGTTTTGCGGCGCTTATGAAGATGCACGGGGTGTGCTCTCGCGCCATCCAGCTGTTCTTGATTTCGTCTATGGTATAGTTGCGGCTGGTCTTCTCGTCCAGCGAAAACTCGTCGTAGGCCTCCGGCTGATAGGCATCGATCTTGTTGAATACAAGATATACCGGCTTGTCGGCCGCCCCGATGTCGCGCAGAGTCTTGTTCACCACCGCGATCTGATCTTCGAAATCGGGGTTGGAGATATCCACCACGTGCATCAGTATATCGGCTTCGCGCACCTCGTCGAGGGTGCTTTTGAAGGCCTCTATCAGCTGTGTGGGGAGTTTGCGGATAAACCCTACAGTGTCGCTGAGCAAAAACGGAACGTTCTCCAGCACTATCTTTCTTACCGTGGTATCGAGGGTTGCGAACAGCTTGTTTTCTGCAAACACGTCGCTCTTGGCCAGCAGGTTCATCAATGTGCTTTTGCCGACGTTGGTATAGCCCACCAGCGATATGCGTACCATCTGGCCGCGGTTGCCGCGCTGCGAAGCCATCTGCCGGTCGATTTTCTTAAGCTGATCCTTGAGCCGGGAGATGCGGTCCAGCACGATGCGGCGGTCGGTCTCGAGCTGGCTTTCGCCGGGGCCACGCATGTTGATACCGCCCCGCTGCCGTTCCAGGTGGGTCCACATGCCGGTCAGGCGTGGCAGCAGGTACTGGTATTGCGCCAGTTCTACCTGGGTCTTGGCATAGGCGGTGCGGGCGCGCTGCGCAAAGATATCCAGAATAAGCCCGGTGCGGTCTATCACGCTGCAGCCTGTCTCCTTCTCTATGTTGCGCATCTGGGTCGGACTCAGCTCATCGTCAAAAATCACATAGTCGATGTGGTTCGCCTCTACATAATCCTTCACCTCCATCAGCTTTCCCTTACCGAAATATGTCCCGGCCAGGGGGTGGTCCAGCCGCTGGGTAAAGCGCTTTTTAACCTCGATATCGGCCGTCTCTGCCAGAAAGGCCAGCTCGTCGAGATACTCTTCGCTCTGGCGGAGCAGGTCTTTATCGCGGATGACGGTGGCGATGACGGCGGTTTCTGGGGATTGATCCATGGTTTTTCAAGAAAAAAGGTGGCAGAAAAGTAGCTGCCACCTTTTATGATATTTTGACAAATTCTATTTCAGCTGGAAAATCACCGGGAAGGTGTAGGTAACTTTTACCGGCCGGTCGCGCTGCTTTCCGGGAGTCCATTTAGGCGAACTCGAAACGACCCTCACGGCCTCTTTGTCGAGGGAAGGATCCACGCCGCGGAGCACCTTGACGCCGCTGACCTTGCCGTCGGTACCGACGGTGAACTGCAGGGTAACACGACCCTGGATACCGTTCTCCTTAGCGATGTCGGGATAAGCCAGATGCTGGTTGACCCACTTGGAGAAGGCATTTGCATCGCCACCCTGGAACATAGGCTTCTGTTCTACCAGGGCGAACGGGATAGCCTCGTCTTCTGCCGATTCTTCGCCAACCTCATAACCATAGTCGTTCATATCCACGCCCAGGTCTTCGCTGTCTTCAAAAGAGAACATTTCCTCGTCTACCTTGATATCATCGTCCACGATATCGATAGCGTCCGAAAGAATGGGGATTGTGGGCATTTTGGGGCGCACAATGTTCTCTTCTTCGGTAATGGGGATTATCTCTTCTTCTGCGGCGATAATGTCGTTCGCAGCGAGTTCTGCCTTCTTGATATCCCTGGATTTCCACTCAAATGCCACCAAAACGATGGCGAGTGCGATGATGAGTCCTATCTCCAGGTACATCGCAGAACTTTTGGTAAGGTCGGCTTTCGGTGATTTCTTGACTTCCATAGCTGTATTATTCTTTAACTGTCAAAATTATTAAGAATAATTCATTTGTCAAAAAAATGTTGATAGTTATTTCACCAGACCCATCTCCTTGAGCACGGCGTTGGTCTTGCTTACTGCCTCTGCGCTGCGGTCGAAAGCGGCCTTCTCTTCTGCGTTGAGGTCAAGCTCGATAACCTTCTCTACGCCGCCGCGGCCGATGACTGCGGGCACGCCGATGCAGATGTCACTCTTGCCATATTCGCCGTCCAGGGCAACGCAGCAGGGGAATACCTTCTTCTGGTCCAGTATCATGGACTTGACCATAGATGCTGCAGCTGCGCCGGGGGCGTACCATGCGCTGGTGCCCAGGAGCTTGGTAAGGGTTGCACCGCCCACCATTGTGTCGGCAACAATCTTGTCTGCAACCTCTTTGCTTACCATGGATTCTACAGGGCGGCATTTGCAGGTAGCCTTGCTGATAAGGGGAATCATGGTGGTGTCGCCGTGACCGCCGATCACCATACCCTCAACGTCGCTGGGAGCAGCGCCTGTAGCCTGGCTGATGTAGTAGCAGAAGCGGCTGCTGTCGAGCTGTCCGCCCATACCGATGACGCGGTTCTTGGGCAGGCCGGAGGTCTTGTAGGTGAGGTATGTCATGGTGTCCATAGGGTTTGCAATCATCAGGAAGATTGCGTTGGGAGAGTATTCTGCAGCGCTCTTTACCACAGAATTCACGATACCTGCATTAACGCCGATAAGCTCTTCGCGGGTCATGCCGGGCTTGCGGGGGATACCGGAGGTGATTACAATCACGTCGGAATTTGCAGTGGCCTTGTAGTCGTTGGTGACGCCTTTGATACGGGTGTCAAAACCGTACAATTTTGCTGTCTGCATCATGTCGATGGCCTTGCCCTCGGACAGACCCTCTTTGATGTCGATGAGAACCAGATCAGAAACACATCCGCTGTGTGCGATTGCGTTGGCAACTGTTGCACCCACGTTGCCGGCGCCGATAACTGTTACTTTTGCCATACCAATAAGTTTTTTGTTGTGTATTTATTTGATAATTTTGCCGTGTAATCTTTAGAGGCGCAAATTTAGCAAATGATTTCTTTTTTTAAAGAAAACACGACTTTTGATATCAAACAGAAAAACAAAATCAAAGCGTGGTTAAAAAGTATAGCCGAGGGCTACGGGTTTGCTGCCGGCGACCTGAATTATATCTTTTGCGACGATGAATACCTGCTGGCGATGAACCGGCAGTATCTGGGGCACGACTACTATACCGATATCATCACGTTTGACTCGCGCGAAGATATCTCTTCGAAGCGGCTGAGCGGCGATATTTTTATCAGTGTGGATACCGTTAAGGCCAACGGCATACAGTACGGGGAGGGCTTCGGGCGCGAGATCATGCGGGTGATAGTCCACGGAGTGCTGCACCTGATAGGTTTTGACGACCATACCGCGGCAGAGCAGAAGAGAATGCGTGAGGCAGAGAACAAGGCGCTTGGACAATGGGATACGATTATGATGTCATAGTTGTAGGGGCCGGCCACGCCGGGTGCGAGGCGGCCGCTGCGGCTGCCCGCATGGGGGCGCGCACGCTGCTGGTAACCATGGATATGCGGGGTATCGCCCAGATGTCCTGCAACCCCGCCGTGGGCGGCATCGCCAAGGGGCAGATCGTGCGCGAGATAGATGCCCTGGGGGGCTTTACCGGCATCGTTACCGACCGCAGCACCCTGCAGTTCAGGATGCTCAACAAGAGCAAGGGGCCGGCGATGTGGAGTCCCCGAGCGCAGTGCGACAAGACCCTGTTCACCCTTAACTGGAGGCGGGTTCTGGAGAGCATTCCCAACCTGGATATGTGGCAGGATACGGTGGCATCGCTCACGATAGAAAACGGGAGCGTCAGAGCCGTTACCACGCTGATGGGCACCACCTTTACTGCCTGTGCCGTAATCATCACCGCCGGGACATTCCTCGGAGGCAAGCTGTTTATCGGCACCGAAAGTGCCGACGGCGGCCGTATCGGCGAACTGGCCAGCTACCGCATTGCCGACCAGCTGCGCGATGCCGGCATATCGGTGGGGAGGATGAAGACCGGCACCCCGCCCCGCATCGATACCCGTTCCATAGACCTCTCTTCGCTTGAGGTGCAACAGGGCGACGCCTCCCCCGCCCGCTTTTCGTTCGGAAAGGAGCCGTCTGCAATTCAGGACGGAAAGCCGCAAAAGGTGTGCTATATCGTCCATACCAATGAACGGGTGCACGATATCCTGCGCAGCGGGTTTGAATCCTCGCCGCTGTTCACCGGCAAGATCACGGGCATCGGGCCGCGCTACTGCCCGTCGATAGAGGACAAGCTCCGCACTTTTGCCGGAAAAACCTCCCACCAGCTGTTCCTGGAGCCCGAGGGGTGGGATACCTGCGAGTATTATCTGCAGGGTTTCTCCTCTTCCCTGCCCACCGACATCCAGATACGCGCCCTAAGGGAGATAGCCGGGTTTGAAAACATACGCATTTTCCGCCCCGCGTACGCGGTGGAATACGACTATTTTGACCCGTCGCAGCTTAAGGCGTCGCTGGAGAGCCGCATGGTAGAGGGGCTGTTCCTGGCCGGTCAGGTGAACGGTACCACCGGTTATGAAGAGGCAGCCGCGCAGGGGCTTATGGCCGGTATAAACGCTGTTTTGAAGCTGCGCGGCGCAGAGCCGTTTATACTGATGCGCGATATGGCGTACATCGGAGTGCTGATAGACGATCTGATTACCAAGGGTGTGGACGAACCCTACAGGATGTTCACCTCCCGGGCAGAATACCGCATCCTGCTGCGCCAGGATAATGCCGACCGCAGGCTTACGGCCAGGGGTTATGAGCTGGGTTTGATATCCCGCAGCCGTTTCGAAGATATGGTGGCCAAATACGAGGCGGTGGACCGCTGCCGCGAGACCCTGTCGGAGGTATCGCTACCCCCTGCGGATGTCAATCCGTATCTGGAGAGCGTCGGCAGCACGCCTATAGATAGCCGGCGCCGCGTATCCGAGCTGCTGTCGCGCCCCGACGTGACGCTTCAGGGGCTGATATCCGCCGCTCCGGAGGGTACCCTGCCGGAGATTGCCGACCCCGAGATTCTGGAAGATGTGGAGATAGCGGTGAAATATCAGGGGTATATCGACCGCGAAAGGCGCCTGGCCGATAAGATCATGCGGCTGGAGAATATCGTCATTCCGGAAGATTTCGACTTCAGCAAGGTCGGCTCGCTGAGCATCGAGTGCCGCATCAAACTGTCCCGTTACAAGCCCCGCACCATCGCGCAGGCCTCCCGCATCAGCGGAGTCTCCCCCGCCGATATCTCTGTCCTGCTGGTCTATTTCGGAAGGTAACTATTCGTACGCCTTCTCCATCAGCGCAGCGTACTTTTTGGTGATGTTGGCCCGTTTGAGCTTGAGGGTCTGCGAGAGCATCCCGTTGTCTATTGACCAGACATCGTCTACAAACTGCTCGCGGCGGATCTGCTCGTGCGCCGCCAGACTCTCGTTGACCCTGGCCACCTCTTTGTGCAGCTTGGAGAGAACCTTGCCGTTGGCGAGGATCTCTTCGTTTGATTTGGCCTTGATGTGGTTCTCCCTGCAGTATTCCTTGAGCGCGTGGAAGTTGGGGATGATGATGGCAGAGGGGTACTTGTGGTTCTCGCCAAACACGATGCACTGCTCTATCAGCTCGCACTCCTTGAGCTTGGTCTCGATGGCCTGCGGTGCGATGTACTTGCCGTTGTTCAGCTTGAACATCTCCTTCTTGCGGTCGGTGATCTTGAGGAATTTGCCGTCTACCAGGCAGCCGATGTCGCCGGTGTGCAGCCAACCTTCCTCGTCTATGATCTGGCGGGTCTGCTCCGGATCCTTGTAGTAGCCCATCATCACGTGAGGGCCGCGGGTCAGGATTTCGCCCTCGTCGGTAAACTTGATTTCAGTCCCTTCGATGGGCTGTCCGACGGTGCCGATAATAACCAGACGGTCTACCGGATTGTTAACCGATATCACCGGGGAGGTCTCGGTCATACCGTATCCTTCGCAAAGCTGGAATCCGGCTGCGGTGAAGCAGCGGACGATCTTCTCCTGGATGGAGCTGCCGCCGGAGACCACGATCATCTTGTGGCCGCCCAGGGCCTCGCGCCAGCGGCTGTATACCGCTTTGTCGAAGAAGGCGTGACGGGCGTCGTATATCGGATTGTGCTTGTAGCTGTCAAAATGGTTCGCAAAGTCCCATGCCCAGCCGTAGATGATTTTCTTGATACCTTTGAGCTGTTTGCCGGCCGCCTCAAACTTGGCGTACATCATCTCCAGCACGCGGGGTACCGCGCAGAAGTTGTCGCAGTGGCAGGAGGCCATGTCGGCCTGTATCGTGCTCAGGTTCTCTGCATAGTAGATGCGGATACCGCGCTCCAGGTTGTCGTAAATCATGGTGCGCTCGTATGCGTGGCACAGGGGGAGGAAACTGATGGCGATGTGGCGGTGGTCCATCACATGGCGGATGGCGTGAGCGTGGGCATCGAACACCAGGTTTCGGTGGCTTAGCATCACCCCTTTGGGGCGTCCGGTGGTACCGGAGGTGTACACTATGGATACGCACTCGTTTTCGCTGATATCCTTCTTGTTCTGCTCCAGTATCAGGTCCCACCTCTCGCGCTCTTTCTCACCTTCGCGGCACATGTCGCGGAAGCAGAAAACGGTGTCGCTGTCATCCAGCAGGATAACCTTTGCGGGGTGGTCCATCTCCGCCACTATCGGGGATATCTTGTCGTAGAGTTTGGTATTGTCGAGAAAGATTATCTCTGCATCGGAGTGGTTGAAGATGTACAGATAGTCGTCGTGGCTAAGGGTGGTGTATACCGGCACGTGTATCATCCCCGCCAGGGCAGAGCCCATGTCAATAAAGTTCCACTCTGGACGGCTGCTGCTGATATTTATGATTTTGGTCCCCTTGCCGTAGCCAAGGGCCAGCAGTCCGCGGGCCACCTGGTATGAATAGCGCACAAACTCTTCTGTGCTGACATAGTGCCATTCGCCCTTGATGCGGCGCGCAAGCACGTCTGTGCGGTATGGGAGATCCTTTTGAACGTGTTCTATAAAGTCGAATAAGCGTTTGATTTCCATATTCGTAATCAAAAAAACGGTGCAAATATACGAAAAAACAATTAAGCCCGTTACCATCACGGCAGCGGGCTTAACACATCACATTTAATTTTCAATGTTTAGACTGACTTCTTGTACTCTTCAGCTTTCAACAAATTATCAAATTCCGACGTGTCGGAGAACTTGATCTTAATTATCCAGCCCTCGTCGTAAGGGCTTGCATTGACCAGCTCTGGCGCGCTCTCGAGAGATTCATTGAACTCTACCACCTCTCCGCTGACGGGCATGTAGGCCTCTGCCACCGTTTTCACCGCCTCTATGTCGCCAAACTTTTCCCCAGCCGACAGGAACTCCCCAACCGTTGGAACATCCAGAAAAACAATGTCCCCAAGCTCTCCCTGCGCATAGTCCGTTATACCTACAACCGCAATATCCCCCTCTATCCGCGCCCATTCGTGATCGCGTGTGTATAACAAGTCTTCGGGTACTAACATACTAGTCCATTATCGGTGTCAAAGGTAGCGAAACTTTCCCGATTTTACAAGATTTTCAAAGAATTTTTGATTAAATTTTCCAGACTGCAGCCGGGATCGTTCCTAAGCACCATTTCCAGCGCCTTTTCTACATTCGGTTTTGAGAAACCGAGCAGGATAAGGGCGTTGAAGGCTTCGTCGCGGTTGGCGTTCGAAGGGCCGATTGCCACCGCCGGCCGCCCTTCTCCCTTGACTATCTTATCTTTAAGTTCCAGGATTATCCGCTCTGCCGTTTTGGTACCGATACCTTTTATCGCCTTGATTTTGCGCACGTCCTGCCCCACGATGGCGTTCTGGAGCTCTTCGCTGCTCATGCTGCTTAGCATCATCCGGGCGGTGCCGGGGCCTACGCCGGAAACCGATATCAGCAGCGAGAACAGCGCCCGCTCTTCTTTGCCGGCAAAGCCGTAGAGCGCCTCGTCGTCTTCGCGCACGATGTGATACAGATACAGTTTTACCGGTTTGCCGCCGCAGTGTTCTATCTCGGAGAAGGTCCCCAGGGATATAAGTATCTTGTAGCCGATGCCCCCCGCCTCTATTATCGCCTCGGCGGGATTGAGTTCTGCCAGTGTGCCGTAGATATACTCGTACATATAATTGATAAAAATGATTACTTTTGCAGTTTGTAAAGTTACGAAATTTTGTTGGATTAATGCTTTTCCCGCAGCAGATACGGTCACAATTCCCCATCCTGGGGCGCGAAGTCGCCTCCAGGCCGATGGTCTATTTTGACAATGCCGCCACCAGCCAGCGCCCGCAGTGTGTGCTGGATATGCAGGATGATCTTTGCAGAAGGCATAACGCCAACATCCACCGGGCCGTGCACACCCTCAGCTATGAGGCCACCGACTTTTACGAGAAGGGGCGGATTGCGGCGCAGCGCTTTGTGAACGCAGCATCGCCGCAGGAGATTGTGCTCACCGCCGGCACCACCTCCGCCATCAACATGGTGGCGCAAAGCATGGTGCGGGGCGGTTTTCTGAAGGAGGGCGACGGCATCCTGTTAACAGAGGCAGAACACCACTCAAACATAGTCCCCTGGCAGATGGCCTGCCAAATGTGCGGGGCGCACCTGGAGGTGGTCCCTGTACGGGCCGGGGCCGCCAGCGCGAACGATGGCGCCGTGGATATGGAGGCCTACCGTGAGGCGTTGCGCCGCGGGGTCAGGATGGTTGCCATAACCCACGTTTCTAACATCCTGGGTGCGGTGAACCCGGTGAGGGAGATGGTGGCGGAAGCCCATGCGCAGGGAATCCCGGTGCTGGTAGACGGCGCGCAGGGGATTGGGCATCGCCGTGTCGATGTACAGCAGCTAGACTGCGACTTCTACGCTTTTTCCGGACACAAGATATATGCCCCAACCGGCATCGGCGTCCTCTACGGGAAGCGCGAATGGCTGGAGAAGCTCCCGCCGGTTATGGGAGGCGGCGACATGGTGGCAAAGGTGACTTTTGAAAAGACCACCTATGCCGACATCCCCCTCAAGTTCGAGGCAGGTACGGCCAATTATGTGGCGGCGGCATGCCTTGCGCCGGCGCTGGAATTCGCCTCTTCCCTGGCAGGCGACAGGCAGGCCGCGCTGCACGAAAAGGAGCTTATGGCGGCGATGGATGCGGCGCTGGGATCGGTATCCGGCATTTTTGTGGCGGCTGCTGCGGCGACCGACCGCATCCCGCTGTACACCTTCACCATAGATGGCGTGCATCCGCTGGACGCTGCAACCCTGCTGGACAAGATGGGCTTTGAGGTGCGCAGCGGCCACATGTGTGCAGAGCCGATAGTGAGCCGCATTGGCGGCGGAAGCATGTTGCGGGCCTCGCTGATGCCCTACAACACCGTAGAGGAGGTGGAGGCGTTCGGGGCGGCGCTCCAACGCGTGGTAAAAATGTTAAGACAATGAAGAGCATAGAGGATATACAGAGCGAGATTGCAGAGGAATTTGCGGTTTACGACGAGTGGCTGGACAAGTACGAGTATCTGATAGACCTTGGCCGCGAGCTGCCGCTGGCCCCGGAGGGCGACAAGACCGATGCCAACCTGATAGAGGGGTGTCAGTCGCGGGTGTGGCTCACCTGCACGCGGGACGCCGACGGCCGGCTGCACTTTGCCGCCGACAGCGACGCCATCATCACCAAGGGGCTGATTTCCCTGCTGGTACGGGTGTTCGACTCCCAGATGCCGCGGGATATCCTCGATGCCGACCTGCACTTCATAGACGATATCGGCCTCAAAGAGAACCTGTCGCCCACGCGCGCCGGGGGGCTGGCGGCCATGATAAAGCGCATCCGCGACTATGCGGCTGCCAATCTGGAGGGATAGTTATGGGCAAGAGTGCACTCGAGGCGAATATCGTAATGGCGCTGCGCCAGGTTTACGACCCGGAGATTCCGGTGAACGTATACGACCTGGGGCTGATATACGAGATTGCGGTGGACGACGACCACCAGGTCAACATAAAGATGACCCTTACCGCCCCCAACTGCCCTATCGCGGACGTTGTGGTGGAGAGTGTTGCAGAGGCGGTGCGCGACGTGCCGGGAGTGGTGGATGTGGCCATAGAGCTGGTGTTTGAACCGGAGTGGAACAAAGATATGATGAGCGAAGAGGCTCGCATAGAACTGGGACTGGAATGATTTACCTGTTGCTCGGTTCCGATTTGGGAGACCGCACGGCTTACCTGAATGCAGCGTGCGGCATGCTGGAAGATGCCCTGCGGGTCCCTTTGCGCCGGACGGCTGTGATGGAGACCGAGGCTGTCGGGTTCGACGGGCCGGCGTTTTTGAACATGGCGGTGGCGTTTGAAGCCCCCGCATCCCTTACGCCGGCAAAGCTGCTGAACCTCTGCCAGAAGGTTGAGGTTGCGCTGGGCAGGCCGCGTCACAAGGCGGTTTATGATACCGATGGCCGGCGGGTGTACGCCCCCCGCACCATCGACATAGATATTTTGAAATACAACGATGTGGCGTGCAGCACCAGCCATCTGACGCTGCCCCACCCGCAGATATACAGCCGTCCGTTTGCCGCGGCGCTGCTGGCAGAACTTGAGAAATAATAATTAAAACACGATACAATGACACAAGAAGAGGTTTTCAGAAATTTGACGGCGCATTGCAAAGAGTATGGTTTCATATTCCAGTCAAGCGAAATTTACGACGGGCTGGCAGCTGTTTACGATTACGGCCAGCTGGGCGTGGAGCTCAAGAACAATATCAAGACATACTGGTGGGACGCCATGGTGCGGCTGCACGACAATATCGTGGGTATCGACAGCGCCATATTCATGCACCCCAAGATATGGGAGGCGAGCGGCCATGTGGCAGCGTTCAACGACCCCCTGATAGATAACAAGGACTCCAAGAAGCGCTACCGTGCCGATGTCCTGATAGAGGACTATCTGGCCAAACTGGAAGAGAAGATGAACAAGGAGGTGGAGAAGGGGCGCCGCAAATTCGGCGACAGCTTTGACGAGGCCACCTTCCGCGCCACCAATCCCAACGTGCTGCGCAGCAAGGCAAAGTGGGACGAGGTCCATACCCGCATGGTGAAGGCGCTTGACGCAAACGATCTTAACGAGATGCGCCAGATTATCATCGACTGCGATATCGTGTGCCCGATTTCCGGCACCAAGAACTGGACCGAGGTGCGCAAGTTCAACCTGATGTTCTCTACCCAGCTGGGTAATGTAGACGGTGGCGTGGGCACCATCTACCTCCGTCCGGAGACCGCCCAGGGCATCTTTGTGAACTTCCTCAATGTGCAGAAGACCGGCCGCATGAAGGTTCCGTTCGGCATCGCCCAGATCGGAAAGGCGTTCCGCAACGAGATCGTGGCGCGTCAGTTCATTTTCCGCATGCGCGAGTTCGAGCAGATGGAGATGCAGTTCTTCGTCAAGCCCGGAAGCGAGATGGAGTGGTTTGCAAAGTGGAAACAGACCCGTCTGGCATGGCACAAGGCGATGGGGCTGGGCGACGACAAGTACCGCTTCCATGACCACGACAAGCTGGCGCACTACGCAAACGCCGCTACCGATATCGAGTTCGAGTTCCCGTTCGGCTTCAAGGAGCTGGAGGGCATCCACAGCCGTACCGACTTTGACCTGGGCAACCACCAGCGCATGAGCGGCCGCAAGATGCAGTATTTTGACCCCGAGACCAACGAGAGCTATGTTCCGTACGTTATAGAGACCTCTATCGGTGTAGACCGCACCGTGCTGGCCGTGCTTTCCAGCGCTTACCACGAAGAGACTTTGGAAAATGGTGAGAAGCGCGTCGTAATGTCGCTGCCGCCGGCCTTGGCTCCCGTGAAGGCTGCAATTCTGCCGCTGGTCAAGAAGGATGGTCTGGCAGAGAAGGCACAGGAGATCCTCCACTCGCTGCGCGTAGATTTCAACTGCCAGTACGACGAGAAGGACTCCATAGGGCGCCGCTACCGCCGTCAGGATGCCATCGGTACCCCGATCTGCATAACCGTAGACCATGATACCCTTGCAGACAACACCGTTACAGTACGCTACCGCGACACCATGACCCAGGACCGCGTTCCCGTAGAGAAGCTCCACGAGGTAATTGCCGACCAGGTCAACATCAACAACCTGCTCCGCAAGAATATCGAGTAGTTGTTTCCCCCAGATGCCCCGTGGCACCTTTGCGTTTGACTATCAACATATTACACAAAATCGCTTGCGTAGATTTACACAAGCGATTTTTGTTAAATAGTTGTGGGTCAGCGACGTTGCTGCCACGCTACTTCTTGGCGATATTGGTGCGCATCTCGGTGTCGGCCTGGATGTTCTTGAACTTGTAGTAGTCCATGATACCCAGATTGCCGTTGCGGAAGGCCTCTGCCATTGCCAGGGGCACCTCTGCCTCGGCCTCTATAACCTTGGCGCGGGCCTCCTGTGCCTTGGCCTTCATCTCCTGTTCCAGCGCCACCGCCATTGCGCGGCGCTCCTCTGCGCGGGCCTGTGCGATGTTCTTGTCGGCATTCGCCTGGTCCATCTGCAGCACGGCGCCGATATTCTTGCCGACATCTACGTCTGCGATATCGATAGAGAGAATCTCGAATGCGGTGCCTGCATCAAGGCCCTTGCTGAGAACCACCTTGGAGATGCTGTCGGGATTCTCCAGAACCTCTTTGTGGGTCGCTGCGCTGCCGATGCTGGATACGATACCCTCACCTACGCGGGCGAGCACGGTCTCTTCCCCTGCGCCACCCACCAGCTGATGGATGTTTGTGCGCACGGTGACGCGGGCCTTTGCGATGAGCTGGATACCGTCTTTGGCAACTGCCGATACGGGCGGGGTGTTGATAACCTTGGGGTTCACCGACATCTGTACCGCCTCAAAAACGTCGCGGCCTGCCAGGTCGATGGCTGCAGCCTTCTTGAAATCGAGGGCGATGTTGGCCTTGTCGGCAGAAATCAGGGCGTTTACCACGCGCGCCACATGTCCCTTGGCCAGATAGTGGGCCTCGAGTTCGTTGGCGTTAAGCTTCAATCCGGCCTTGGTGCCGGCAATCATCGCCGCCACAATGGTTCCCGGGGGGACCTTGCGCCAGCGCATCAGTATCAGTTGTATAAGGGAAACCTTAGCCCCGGAAATCAGCGCCTGGAACCACAGGGTGACGGGGAACAGCCAAAGCATCAGCAGCAGGACGACAAATCCCACCGCAATCCAAACAATTGTCATAGGGGTCATAATTTATAGCTTCTTGATAAATATCTTTTCGTCTTCTACCGACACCACTTCTACTTCTGTGCCGGGGTCGATAAAGCCCTCTGTGGAGCTTACCTCTGCCTTGGTGCCATCGGCAAAGCGGACGGTACCCATCGGAGCCAGGCGGGTCACGGTGACCCCCTTGCTGCCGGCGGCGATACCCTTCTGGGCGGGTTTTACATCTACCGCCTGGTCCAGATTGGTCTCAAGCGAGACCTTTTTCCAGGTCGAGGAGCGCAGCACCAGTATAACCAGCGCCGTGGCGAGCAGGATGCAGACTGCCGTGACTATTATGCCGGCGGTGCTGCCGATGTTGACAAACGCCAGATAGCAGGCGGCCCCCATGGATGCCAGGCCAAGGATGCCCGTAATTGCGAAGCCCGGGACAAGGAGCGTTTCTACCAGCAACAGAATCAATCCTACAAGGATTAGAATGATGATCGGTCCCATATCTTTATTGGTTTACAAGTTCAACCTCGACCCCCTCTGCTCCGGCACCGGCGGCTGCATCGCGCAGCTTTTCTGCGGCGGCACGCTCCAGTGGCGCCACGAAATAGATGGTGCGGCCGTTTTCGATACCACGGGCGATATCCACCTCACTGTTGCTGCGGACTACCCCCAGCACTGCGGCTGGCAGGCCGTCGGGATAGCCACGGAATACTACCCGGTATTTCTGGCTCTCTGCCCGCTTGGCCTCAAGTGCACGGGCGGCTTTGAGGTTTATGTTCTTGCCGCCGTCGAATGCGACCACTATCGCAGAAGAGAACCCCTTTTTCTTCACCGCAGAGAGGTGTTTGTTGGCCTCTGCATAGGTGTCGAACAGCCCCACGCGATAGATATATTTGCCACCGGAGCGGAATTCAAACGCCGGGCTGAGCCCCTTCAGGCGGGCTACTGTAAGGCGGTTCACGGTGGCTGCCAGCTGTATCTGATATACCAGATTGTCCGGCAGGGTAAAGTCCGTGAGCAGCATGGCCTCATCTTCTATCCTGAAGGACATGTCTATCTTTACCTCGGGCTGGACGAAATCAAAATCGGGCATAATGCCCATGGTGCGCTGTATGAAGGGATATTGCGCTGCACCGCCTGCCGGAGTTGCAGAAGATGCCATCGTGGCCTGAATGTCGGCCTGGTTCAGTTCTTCGGGGGATACGGGTTCGCCGCGCACCAGAAACTCCATCTCCACCGCCTGCAGCTCTACAGAGATGTCACCCAGGCGGCTCTGCAGGTTAAAGAGCAGATCCTCTGCCGACACGATATCCTGCGCAATGCTTTCGCGCTCGTCTTCCTCGCTGCCGGCAAGTGCGGCACGGTAAGAGGCGATGCCCCGCTGCAGCGAGCCTATGGAGTCTTTAACCGCACCGTAGCGGCCCACCAGAGCATAATATTTTGCAAAGGAGTCGTCGCCGTACATCGCATGTACAAACTGACTCTCGTCGATATCCATCAAAATATCGGGACGCGGCTTCAAGGCGGCTATCATCCGAGCCTGCTCTACCGACTCCACGGCCGATTTTACAGGATTCGGGTCGTACTGCAGCAGATATATCACGACGCTGTCTGCGCTGCAGGCACGGTTGCTGGCAAACAGGGAAAAGTTGCCGTCGGGGGTGTTGCAGAACAGCAGGTCGTCGTATGGCGACGAGTATGGGAAGCCGAGGTTCTGGGCATCTGTCCACCGCTGCCGGCTCTCGTCCCACTCGCTCACAAACAGGTCGTAGCCGCCCATTCCGTATAGTCCTTTGGAAGAGAAATATACCTTTTTGCCACCGTCGGCAAGCACGGGCAGGATGTCGTCTTCAACAGAATTCACACCCTCTCCCATGTCGGCAAGGGGGCTCCAGCGGCCGTCGGGCATGCGGCTGGAGATGTTCAGGTCGTAGGTGCCGAACTCTCCGCGGACCGGGATTATCACCTTGTCCATATCGTCGGTAAACAGGAAGGGGGCTCCGTCGGGATTCTTCTTCCATGCCTTGTCGGGGAAGTGGCTGTAGTATAAAAAGAAACGGCTGCGCGGCACGGTGATGCTTGAGAGGACCTTGGGGCGGGAGGCATATTTTAACATGTTCTGGCCGTTCTCGCACCAGGTTATCTTCTCCAGAAGCATTACCCGCTCGGTGGAGTCGGAACTCTGTTCAAGTGCGCGGGTATAGTCGCCCCTGGCCGCTTCGAAGTTGTAGCCGGAGAGGGCTTTGTCGCCACCGGCAATATAGCTCCGGGTGCTCTGCCCCGCCGCAGGCAGCGATACAACCATCAGGAAGCAGATCAGGCAGGTTGACAAATTTTGTTTCATAAAACAAAAATACTAATTTTGCAGACTATTTTGCGAAAATAAACAAAAAATAAAACAAGCAATAATTATGCAAAGCAAAGGAGCCATTCGTTTAGTGGCAATTCTAATCGGCCTGGCTTGCGCGTTCCAGCTCTCTTTCACGCTGGTAACGGCACTTCAGGAGAAAAAGGCCGCAGATTATGCAAAGAGTGCGGTAGAAGCAGAGCAGCTCAAGGTAGAGTTCGCGCAGGTGTCGGATCTTGACAAGGCGTTCTATCTGGACTCTGTGAGCAGTGTAGCAAACAACAAGTATCTGGATTCAATCTCCACAGAGAAGGTCTATCTCGGCTACACATACAAGGATGTAAAGGAGAAAGAGATCAATCTTGGCCTGGACCTCAAGGGCGGTATGAACGTCATGCTGCAGTTGGACCTTGGCGAGCTGGTGCGCAACTGCGCCCGCGAACGCACGACCGAAGAGTTTAACAAGGCCCTCTCACTGGCACGCCAGCGCGCAGAGGAGACCCACACAGACTTCATCACCCTCTTCGCCGAGGCTTGGAACGAGGTTGCACCCAACCAGCGCCTCTCTTTTGACATCGACCTTGACAAGTTCAGCAGCGATGTCGCCAACAAGTCCAAGATTACCAACGACGAGATTATCGAGCTTCTGCGCAAAGAGGCAGAGAGCGCAATCAACAACTCATATACCGTTGTAGAGCGTCGTGTCAACCAGTTTGGTGTGGCACAGCCCAACATCCAGAAGATCGCCCGCACTGGCCGCATCCTTGTGGAGCTCCCGGGTGTGAAGGAGCCCGAGCGTGTGCGCAAGCTCCTCCAGGGTACCGCTTCGCTGGAGTTCTGGCAGACCTACACTGCTTCTGAGATTATGCCTTTCCTGCAGGAGGTGAACCGCGACGAGGCTGCAAAGCAGGCAGCTCTGGCCGCTTCTGCATCTGAGAGCCAGATAGAGGAGCCCGAGGTCAAGGAGGCAGCAGAAGACACCCTTCTGAACACTCTGGCACAGAGTGAGACCAGCGAGAACGAGCAGCTGGAGGCCTACAAGAAGGCCAACCCGCTGTTCGGACGCCTGCAGACCAGCGGCGGCAACAACGCGTGCCTCGGTTTTGTGCACTATCGCGACACCGCAGAGGTTATGCGCATGCTGCGCACCACCAGCGTAGAGTTCCCCAACGATTTTGTTCCGGCACTTACCTTCAAGCCGAGCGATTTTGTTGCCAACGGCCAGTTCTTTGAACTGGTTGCCCTCAAGAGCGCAGCCGGCAAGGGTGCCGTGCTGGACGGTGGCGTGATCACCTCCGCCCGCGTCAACTACAGCCAGATTTCAGGTGCAGCCGAGGTCAGCATGACCATGAACAGCACCGGCAGCGCACGCTGGGAGGTTATCACAGAGCAGAACGTCGGCAAACAGATCGCCATCGTGATGGACGGCCTGGTTTATTCATACCCCAACGTACAGAACAAGATCAGCGGCGGCAGCAGCCAGATTACCGGCCACTTCACCCCCGAAGAGGCAGAGGACCTTGCCACCGTGCTCAAGAGCGGTAAGCTCAGCACCCCCGCCCGCATCGTTCAGGAGCAGGTTGTGGGCCCGTCCCTGGGTAGCGCATCCATCCGCAGTGGTATGATATCGTTTGCACTGGCCTTCCTGCTCGTGCTCATTTACATGCTGATATTCTACCGCCGCGCAGGCTGGGCAGCCGACCTTGCCCTTCTGTGCAACGTGCTGTTCCTGTTCGGCGCACTGGTAAGCTTCGGCGCTGTGCTCACACTCCCCGGTATCGCCGGTCTGGTGCTCACAATGGGTATGGCCGTGGATGCCAACGTGATTATCTACGAGCGTGTCAAGGAGGAGCTGCGCAGCGGCAAGTCCCTGCGTCTGGCCATCTCCGATGGTTACAGGAATGCATATTCCGCTATCATAGACGGTCAGCTCACCACCCTTATCACCGGTATCATCCTGTTCTTCTTTGGCAGTGGTCCCGTCAAGGGTTTTGCAGCCGTGCTGGTTATCGGTATCATCACCTCCGTATTCACATCGATCTTTATCCCGAGGCTTATTTTCGAGGGAAGGCTTGCCCGGAACAAGGATATCAGCTTTGATTCTCCCGCAACCCGCAACTTCCTGAAGAATACCCACATCAACTTTATCAAGCTGCGCAAGACCAGCTACATCATTTCTGGTGCGCTGTGCGTAATCGCACTGGTAAGTATCTTCACCAAGGGCTTCAGCTATGGCGTTGACTTCAGCGGCGGTCGTACCTATGTGGTACGTTTCGACCAGCCGGTTACCGCAGAGCAGGTGCGTGCCGCTACATTTGAAGAGTTTGGCGAGGCAGCAGAGGTCAAGCAGTTTGGCGGCGCATCCCAGATGCGTATCACCACCAAATATAAGGTGAACGACCGCAGCCAGGAGACCGACAAGGAGATCGAGGGCAAGATTTACAACGCCCTGAAGGGCTTCTTCGCAAACCAGATGACCCAGGACGAGTTCACCTCTACCCTGAACAACCCCAACGGTATCATATCATCTGACCGCGTGGATGCTTCTATCGCAAGCGAGATGCAGCGTGATGCAGTCATCGCCGTAATCCTGGCGCTGATAGCTATCTTCGCCTACATCGCCCTGCGCTTCACCAACTGGACCTGGGGTGTCGGCGGCGTGGCGTCGCTGGTCCACAATGCCCTGATCATGATTGGCTTCTTCTCGCTGTTCAGCGGAATTCTGCCATTCACCCTGGATGTCGACCAGACCTTTATCGCGGCTATTCTGACCATCATTGGTTACTCCATCAACGATAACGTGGTGATCTTTGACCGTATCCGCGAATACAAGACGCTCTATCCCAAGCGCGCACTCAAGGAGAATATCAACGACGCGGTTAATGCAACCTTGAGCCGTACGTTGAACACCTCCATCACCACCCTGATTGTGCTTATCGCAATAGCAATCTTTGGCGGTGAGAGTATCCGCGGTTTTGCAGTGGCTCTGACTCTCGGTGTGATTGTCGGTACCTACGCTTCCATCTTTATCGGTACACCTATCATGTACGACCTCAACCGCAAGCGCGAGGCTAAGGCTGCCGAGAAGGTTACCAAGAAATAACCCCTTACGGGGACATAATAAAAAGGGCTGGCCATCACGGCCAGCCCTTTTTGGTTACGGGCAGAAGCCTTCGTTTGCAAATGGTTTGTTGCTTCGTCTGCGTTCGGCTCCACTCCATTCAAAAACGCCTATGCTCGCGAACTCGCTCCGCTCAGACACACTCGCATGGCCGGCGTTTTTTCGATGCGGGCCGCTTCGCTTTCGCTCAGCAACACCTCACTCCGACAACCGCACAAACCATTTCAAACTTCGGTATATTCTGCCCTACGGAACTGGGTCATACCCGCTACCGCCCCAGGGGTTGCAGCGGAGAATGCGGCGGGCGGCGAGCCACCCCCCGACAACGATGCCATATTTCTCTATGGCTTCGTATGCGTATGTGCTGCAGGTGGGGGTGAAGCGGCAGGAGCGGCCCATATAGGGCGAAAGCAGCAGCTTATAACCCTTGATGAGCATCAAAAAAGGCCAGTTGACAATGCGGCGCACCGCCCTGTGGAAGGGGCTCAGGGTGTCGGTGGCCCACCTCATTTTGCCGCACTCTTTTTAAGGATGTCGCGCACCGCAGCCTCAATGGTTGCATAATCGCAGATCTCGCGGGCGATGTAGATCAGCAGAAAGTCGCCGCAGGCGCCCTGCAGACACTCCGCCTGATTGAGCCGCAGCGCCTCGCGCATACGCCGCTTTAAAAGATTGCGCCTTACCGCCCGCTTGAACTCCTTTTTCGGGACCGTGACCACATAGCGCGCATATCCCACATCTTCTGTAGGCATCCAGTACGCCTTGATGGGGTATTTGAACAGCACCTTGCCGTGCGAGGCGAGAGCGGCGATAGTCTCCCGCTTTGCCAGATGCTGCTTCTTTTCAAATGCAAAAGTCATGGTCTGCGGGTAAAGATATAAAATGGGCCGAAACGAAACTGCTGCCGGGGCCTAAAGCCTGCTGCAGTAGAGAGAGAGCGCCTGTGCAATGGAGGGGGCCTCCGGGGTGGGCGCCTTGATGTCCAGGGTGAGTCCGGCTGCCTCGGCTGCCTTGGCGGTATTCACGCCAAAGGTTGCCAGAAGCAGGCCGTTCTGCTTGAAATCGGGATAATTATCCAGCAGGGAGCGGACGTCGCACGGGCTGTAGAATACCAGTGCGCTGTACGATGTCAGATCCAGGTGTTTGATGTCGCTCACCACGGTGTTCATGAACACCGCGCTGCCGTATTTGAAACCGGCGGCATCGAACGCCCTGGCCAGGTCGGCACGCAGCGAATCGGTAGAGGCAATCAAAAACTTCTCGTTCTTGTGTTTGGTGCCGATGGCATCCACAATGGAGAGAGGCTTGCCGTCGCCAAAGAATATCTTGCGCTTGCGATATACGATATACTTCTGCAGATAAAGGGCAATCTGCTGGTTCTGGCAGAAATACTTCATATCCTCCGGCACCTGCACGCGGGTCTGTTCGCAAATCTTGAAGAAGGAATCTATCACGCTGCGGGAGGTGAACACGATTGCTGTATAGTCCAGTATATTTACGTGCTGAGACCTGAAGCTGCGCGCAGAGACGGGCATCACGGTGAAAAACGGGCAGAAGTCAAAGCTGAGATTGTATTTTGTCTCAAGCTCTGCATACGGCGAGTTGTTTTTCGGAGCCGGCTGTGCGATCAGGATTTTCTTACCTCTTAAATCTATCATATCTTGATCAGAACGCAAATTAAAGCCCCCAGGGGCAAAATTTCGAGCGTGCAAAGGTACAAAAACCAAAACAATAATGAACAATTATTTTCTGTAAATAATCTGTAGGTCCGCACCGCACGCAGTATGAACAGCACCGCCAGGGCCAGCAAAAGCATTATCCGGCCCGCCTCGACGGAATGTACTCCGGTAACCCAGAACAGGGCAAGCAGAGTCAGGGCGATGGTGGTGAACACTATCTTGTGCATGCGGGAGCAGGTACCCACCGCGAGCATAAGTTCCGGGCATTGTTTAAGCCACCCCACAAGCAGGGCCAGCCCCATCTGCAACAGGGCGGTGGCGGCCAGGGCGGCAAATATGAACAGGAAATGGATCTGCGTCACATCCAGGAAATAGAGCACCAGCGCCAGCAGCGGGATGCACAGCAGCACGGTGTTGTTGATGGCATAGATCAGGTTCTTGTTGCCCAGAGCATCTTCCAGGGCGATGCGGTTGAAAAGGGACTGCCACGAAATCACGATGGAGAAGAAGGAGTTCTCCATGAATATCATGAAGTAGACCAGGCACAGCATCAGCGCGATAATGGCGACTGCAGGATGACTCTCTGTCACCGCCGAGGGGTAACACTCCCCGGCGACGGTCATCAGCACGCTGGACTGCCAGCACTCCTGCCCTATCGTCTGCAGAAAAGAGAACATATCAGTTGCCGCGTTTTGCCCGGAATCCCAACGACGTGAGAATATCTACTATACGGTCGCGGAAATCGCCCTGGATCAGGATTTCTCCATCCTTGGCGCTCCCGCCCACGCCACAGCGCGTCTTAAGGGTTTTGGCAAGCGCCGCCAGGTCGCCTTCGCGCCCAACGAAGCCGCTCACCAGGGTGACCTGCTTGCCGCCGCGGTTGCGCCGGTCTATGGACACGACCAACTTCTGGCGCTCCGGCGCCAGGGTCTCGATCGGTTCTGCCAGATCGTCGGCAGTGACATATTTGAAGTCCGGGTTGGTGGAGTATACCACGCCCAGGCGGTTTTTCCAGTCGTTGGACATGTTGGGGCAAATATCTGCTGCAAATTTAGTTATAATTCTTACATTTGTCGTAATATAGACAGAGTTTGCGCACACGTTTATGGAGAAGAAAGTTTTTGATAGAATAAAGAATATAGTTGCACTGGTAATCCTGACCCTGTCGTCGGTGGTATATCTCTCTACGATAGAGCCGACGGCCAGTTTCTGGGATTGCGGAGAGTTCATAGCATCGTCTTACAAGCTGGAGGTGGGTCACCCTCCGGGAAACCCCATGTTCCAGCTGGTAGCGCGCTTTTTTACGATGTTCACCGATGCAGAACACGCTGCCGCCGCAGTGAACAGCTGCAGCGCGATGTGCTCTGCATTCACCATCTTCTTCCTGTTTCTGACCATCGTGCATTTTGGGCGCAGGCTGCTGGAGCGACGCGGCAAAAAGCTTACCACCGGGGCGGCGATAGCTGTCCTGGGGGCAGGAGCGGCCGGGGCGCTGGCCTACTGTTTCTCTGACACCTTCTGGTTCTCTGCAGTGGAGGGCGAGGTGTATGCGATGTCCTCCCTGGTCACGGCCATAGTTTTCTGGGCCATCCTCAAGTGGGAAGAGCACTTTGGCGAGCCGTATAACGACCGCTGGCTGGTGTTCATAGCGCTGCTGCTGGGCCTTAGTATCGGCATCCACCTGCTAAGCCTGCTGGTGATACCGGTAATCGTGTTCATATACTACTACCGTACGCACGAGGGGGAGAAGATGACCTTCTGGAAGGGAATCCTGATGCTGGCGCTCTCTGCACTGGTGCTGGCGCTGATACTGTTTATCATAATCCCCTGGGTGCCCAGGCTGATTGCGGGGGTGGACAGGCTGTTTGTAAACGGCTTCGGTGCGCCCTTCAACCTTGGCGCAACCATCTTCGCCCTGCTGATATTCGCGGCGTGCTTTGCGCTTCTGGCATACTTCCGCCGCCGGGAAAAGGCGTTTGCCCACACCATGACCCTGGCGCTCACCGCCATCCTCATAGGGTATTCGGTTTTTGCCGTGGTGGTAATCCGCGCCAACGCCAATCCCCCCACCAACGAGTATTCTCCCGATAATCCTTATACCCTGGTGCGGTATATCAACCGTGAGCAGTACGGCAGCAAGCCGGTGGTGTTCGGCGAATCGTACAAATCGGCATACGACATAAAAGAGGGGAGTTACTGGACTCCGCTGGACGGCAGATACTATAAGACGCCCAAGCCGCTCGAGGCCGATTATCCGGCCGGGGCAAAGATGCTGTTCCCCCGCATGTGGAGCACGCAGTCCGGCGCCCACGAGCAGTTTTACGATGCCTATACCCAGGGCGATTTCAGAACCAAGACGATTCGCATGGCCGACGGCTCGCTGCAAAAGACCCAGATGCCAAAGATGCGCGACAACCTGCGCTATTTCTTTGACTACCAGCTGAGCTATATGTACTTCCGCTATTTCTTCTGGAACTTTGTCGGAAGGCAGAACGACCTGCAGGGGCAGGTCCCCGGCGATAAGACCTGCGGCAACTGGGAGAGCGGAATCCGTTTTTTGGACGAGGCGCGCCTGGGCGACCAGAGCATCGCTCCGGACTATATCGCCCACAGCAAGGCCAAGAACCACTACTATTTCCTCCCGCTGCTGCTGGGCATCATCGGGCTGTTCTTCCAGCTCAAGCACGACAGCCGCAACGCCTGGATCACCTTCCTGCTCTTCTTCCTTACAGGTATCGCCATAATCCTTTACCTGAACCAGACGCCATACCAGCCGCGGGAGCGCGACTATGCCTATGCCGGGTCTTTCTACGTGTTTGCAATCTGGATCGGGCTGGCTGTGATGGCGATAAAGGATTGGTTTGACTCCCTGCTGGGCAAGGGCATCGCCCGCGAAAACGGCGAGACCACCGGCCCAAGGACCTCTGTGGCGACTGCCTGCTTGGCAAGCGTGCTGGCTGTGGCTGTAGCTGTGCTGATGGGGTGCCAGAACTGGGACGACCACGACCGCAGCGGCCGCTACACCGCCGTGGACGAGGCCTACAACTATCTTAACAGCTGCGACAAGGATGCGATACTGATAACCCACGGCGACAACGATACCTTCCCGCTATGGTATGCGCAGGAGGTGGAGGGGATGCGCACCGACATCCGCATAATGAACACATCGCTGCTGGGCATGGACTGGTATATAGACCAGATGAAGTGCCGTTGCAACCAGTCGGCCCCGCTGCCGATATCGCTGCCGCGGAAAGATTATCTCTACGGAACCAACGATTTCGTGAGGGTGTACGACGCCTTTGGGCGTCCGGCCACGGCGCAGGAGGTGATGGATGTGTTCACCAACCCCCGCTACCGCAGCGGGAACTCCGGCGCCATCGCCACCCGCACCATACTGGTGCCCGTGGACAAGGAGAATGCCGTCAAGTACGGCATCGTCTCGGAGAAAGATGCCGCCCGGATGCTGGACAACCTGGAACTCAAGATACCTGCGGGCAGCAGTGTTATAACAAAAACTGACCTGATTCTGCTGGATATCCTTGCAAACTACAAGTGGGACAGGCCGATATATTTTGTGAGCCAGAACGGCGACTGCACCTTTGAAATCGCCAAATACCTGCAGTTCGACGGCTATACGTACAAGATTGTTCCGCTGGAGTGTCCGCAGGGGTCAGGGCCCAAGCAGATGGATGTAGACAAGATGTACGACATGGTGATGGACGGCTACCGGTTTGACAGCATCGCCGATACCACCATCAACTTTGATTATTTCAACCTGTACGCATTCAGCAGCGTGACCCCCGTGCGCGGCCTCTTCAACCAGGTGGCCGGCAAGCTTATCAGCGAAGGGCGGGATGAGCAGGCGGAGCGCGTTCTTGACCGCTGCTACGAAGTTACTCCCACGAAGAATATACCGTACAACCTCTCCATAATCCGCGGCTCCAACGAATACGAGGTGATAATGTCCATCAACCTCTACCTTGAGCTGGGGCTGTTCGACAAGGCGCAGGCGCTCTCGAGGGCCTATATGGGAGAGACGCTCAAGGCGATGCTCTACTACAGCCAGCCATTTGGCGGCGATGTTCTGGACGAGGAGATGCTCGACCGGGAGATGCAGTATGCCAGCTACCTGGCCAACCTGTTCGCAGCATCCGGATATAACGACGAATACGACTGGATCAACGACAGTATAAAGGCGTTGGCCCAATAAGTAAAACCCGCGCTCTGTGCCATGGATGTAAGGGAAAAAGTCAGCCTGTTGCCGCATACGCCGGGTGTGTACCGCTTTCTTGACAGCGAAGGCACGGTGATTTATGTGGGCAAGGCAAAGGACCTGCACCGCCGCGTATCGCAATATTTCCGCCCCCCGGAGAGCCTGGACCGCAAAACCAGGCTGATGGTGACCAAAATTTCAGATATGATGTTTGCGGTGGTGGATACCGAGCAGGACGCCCTGCTGCTGGAGAATAACCTTATCAAGAAGCTCCAGCCCCGTTACAACATCCTTCTAAAAGACAGCAAGACATATCCCTGGATAGTAATAAAGAAAGAGCCTTTCCCCAGGGTGATGATAACCCGCCGCCTTACAAAGGACGGCAGCCGGTATTTCGGTCCGTACAGCTCCGCCGCCCATGCCCATGCGCTGCTGGATCTCATAGCCCAGCTGTATCAGCTAAGGACCTGCAAGCTGCGGCTGAGCGAAGAAGCCATTGCCCAGGGCAAGTTCAAGGTGTGCCTGAACGCCCATCTTGGGCGGTGCAGCGCTCCGTGCGTGGGGAGCATCGGCAAAGAGGAGTACGAAAGGATGATTGCGGCGGTGGAGAAGCTGCTTGGCGGCGGTGCCCGAAGCCTGATAAAAGAGAACCGGGAGTTGATGATGGCAGCCTCCGGGCGGATGGAGTACGAGCAGGCACAGGTTTATAAAGAGCGCATGCAGCTTTTGGAGAACCATTATGCCAAATCGGCCATAGTGAACCAGGCGATGAACGATATCGACGTGTTCTCTGTCGAGAGCGAAGGTGCCGAGCATTTCTGCAACTTTATGCGAATCCGCGAAGGGAGCGTGGTGCAAAGCTTTAACATGGAGCTGGAGGCCCGGCTGGAGGAGTCGCAGGAGGCGGTCCTGGAGACCTTTATGGCAGAGATGATGTCGCATTTTGGTCCGCTGTCACGCGAGGTGGTAGTGCCGTTTGTGCCGCAGGGGAGTTTTGAAGGAGTGTCGTTTGTGGTGCCGCAGCGTGGCGACAAGCTGGAACTGCTGCGCCTGAGCCGCAAAAACGCCGGGGCGCTTAAGGCAGAGAAATACCGCCACGAAGAGAGGGTAAATCCCGATGAGTACAACCGCAAAGTAATGGAGAGCCTGCAGCGCGATCTGGGGATGATGTATCTGCCGCAGCACATAGAGTGCTTCGACAATTCCAACATCCAGGGGACCAATCCGGTTGCATCGTGCGTGGTGTTCCGCGACGCCCGTCCGTCAAAGAAGGATTATCGTCATTTCAAGATAAAGACGGTGGTTGGGGCCAACGACTATGCCTCCATGAAGGAGGTGGTCAACCGCCGCTATTCGCGCCTTCTGGCAGAGGGGGAGCCGTTGCCGCAGCTGATAGTTATCGACGGCGGGCGCGGACAGCTGCACTTTGCCCTCGAGGCACTGCACGAGCTTGGAATTGCCGATAAGGTGTGCGTCGTGGGGCTCGCCAAGCGTCTGGAAGAGGTCATCCGCCCCGGGGATCCGTATCCCCTGTTTCTGGACAAGAACTCATCTTCGCTAAAGGTGCTGATGCAGATTCGCGACGAGGCTCACCGCTTTGGCATAACATTTCACCGTAACCTGCGGTCCAAGGGGCAAATTGGCTCGCAACTTGCAGAGATACCGGGCGTCGGTGAAAAGACCGCCACCAGGCTGCTGGGTCATTTTGGCAGCGTAAAGCGCATCCGGCAGGCATCTTTGCAGGAGCTGGAGAGCGTGGCGGGCAAAACCATGGCCGCAAGGGTTTATAATTATTTCAATGAAGGGACTGTTTAGACTTTTATCCGCAATAGCGTTCTCCCTTGCTTTCTGTTCAGAGGCCGGGGCGCAGTATTATACCCTTGGGGCAGACCCCTCCTCTACCCGATGGAGCATTATCCGCGGCGACAATTTCAACGTGATATACCCCCGCGGGATGGACTCCCTGGCACGCGAATACCTCTACAACTTTGAGTTGGAGCGCGTCCGCACGCAGGTGGGACTCAAGATAGATGGGGCGCATGTGCCGCTGGTGCTGCACACCGATGCCCTTACCAGCAACGCCACCGTGGTGTGGGCCCCAAGGCGAGTGGATATCTACACCACCCCGCCGTTTAACCGTGGCTATGCCGACGACTGGACGCATCAGCTTGCGGTGCACGAAGGGCGCCATGTGGGGCAGGTGACCCATTTCACCACCGGCACGTTTGAGGTCTTCCGCTACCTGCTGGGAGAGCAGGCGGTGGGACTGGGTATGGGCTTCTACCCCACCGGCTGGGAGCTTGAGGGCGATGCCGTGCACTCCGAGACCGATTTCTCCAAGTCCGGACGCGGGCGCGACCCCGACTTTCTGATGCCCTACAAGGCCGATTTTTTATCCGGCACGGTGCACAGCTACGATACCTACCGCTTTGGGTCGTATTACAACTTTATCCCGGACAAATATGCCTTCGGGTATATCATGGAGACCTTTATGCGCGACAATTCCGATTATTACGTAATCGGCGACATATATCACGACTACACCCGTTACTGGTACGACCCCAGTATCCTCAACAAGGCATATCAGAAATATACCGGGCGTACGCGGCGCAAGAATTTTCACGGGGCGGTGGATTATTTTACACAGAAGTGGGAGAAGGAATATGTCATGCGCGAGCCCTACACAGCGTTTACAAGGGTGAGCGAAAACAGCAACGACCCCTATGCCACGTATCACTCTTTGATGCCGGTTACTACAGGAGGCACCGTTGCGGTAAAATCGGGCATGCGGCACATCAGCCAGCTGGTGGCAATTGATACCGCCGGGCGCGAGCGCACAATCCGTCCCTTTGCTGCCAAGAGCCTTACCAGCGCCCTTGTAAAGCAAAATGACCACACCCTTGTCTGGAGCGAGATTGTGGCGCATCCCCGCTGGGAGCTCAAGCAATATTCTGTGCTGCGCTCATACGATTTGAAAACGCACCGGATGCGTACCCTGACCCGCCGCACCCGCTATTTCAATCCCGCCTTTTCTGAGGACGGCAGCACGGTTTCCGTAACCGAATATCCTGCCGGAGAAGCTTCGCGGGTGGTGTTGCTCGATGCCCGCAGGTTCCGCCCCCGGGCGGTGATTGCTGCTCCCGGCGGCGGGCAGGTACACAACACCGCGTGGGTCGGTAACCGTCTTTATGCCGATGCAATTACCGGCGACGGGCAGTGGGGGCTCTATTCCCGTCCCGGGGACGATGAAAATGCAGAGTGGGAGGTGGAGATTGCCCCACAGAGCCGTAAGATCCTGCGTCTGAGTGCGGCCGGCAACCGCCTGCTGCTGGAGAGCGATGTGGACGGCATCACCAATATCTTTGCGTTCGATCCGGCGCGCCACACGCTGCAAAAGCTCACAAATGCACGTTTCGGGGCGTTCTATCCGCATCTTGATGCCGATAGCGGCAGCCTCTACTATATCGATTATGACTTCCGGGGATATCTCCCGGCAAAGGCGGCACGTGCAGATTTGCTGTGGGAAGATGCCACAATGGACAATCCCTATATCTTTGACGATGCACAGCGGTTTGCGGCCCAGTCTGCAATCATGGCTCCGGGGCTTTCTTCAGGCGAGGCTGCGGCGCTGCGCGCAAAGGTGGATTCGCTGCCGGCAAAGCGCTATTTCAAGCCGCTGCATCTGGTCAATATCCACTCCTGGGCGCCGTTCTATGCAGGTGTAGAGCGGATAATGGATATGAGCTACGACCACTACTACCAGCTGGCGGCCCCCGGGGTGACCCTCGTGTCGCAGAACAAGCTGGGGACGGCGGTGACCCTTGCCGGCTACTCTTATCACGGCGGGCGCCATGCCGGGCACTTCAACTTCCAGTACAGCGGCCTCTGGCCCATATTTGAGATAAACCTGGATTATAACGACCGGCCCCGGCACGAGGTACATTACGGCGACGGAACCGGCCCTATCGATACCACTTTCCTGTCGCGACCCACGCTGGATCTGCGCACATCGGTGTATACCAGCATCAATCTGTCCCATGGCGGGTGGAACAGCGCCATTATCCCCAAGGTCGATTTCAACTGGAACCAGGACCTGTATGGCAGGGACGGGAATTTCCACGCCGGGCGGGATATCCAGGCCGGCGTGCGCTACTACACCATGCTCCCAAAAACCAAGCAGAACCGTATGCCCCGCCTGGGTATCGGCGCAGAGGTCAAGGGGGCGTACCAGATGGGTCCCTACGACGGTGATGCCCGCGTGGTTTATGGCTACACCTACGGTTACCTGCCTGGCTTCACCCTTGAGCAGGGGTGGAAGCTGACACTCTCCGGCCAGAAGCGTTTCGACAGCATCGGGGCGGGCGAATTCATGAAGAATATGGCCAAAATGCCGCGCGGCTACCGAGAGATGCCCCTCAACGACTATTTCAAGGTGACGGCAGATTATTCCATCCCCATCGCCGTCAACGACTGGCATCCCGTGCCGATACTGCTCTATCTGATGCGGGTTAACGTGGTGCCGTTTGCAGATTATGCCCAGAACCGCACCCCGGCCGGCGAGGTACAGAAACTGCTCTCATACGGCTCCGTATTCACCATGCAGGGGCACATCTTCCGCATCGGATGGGAGGTAGAGCTGGGCACACGCGTCAGCCGCTACCGCGACCCGTTCGACGGCAGCTGGCACACCCGCGCCGAATTCGTCACAGGAGTCGGCCTATAATACTGGGGCTTTGCCCCAAACCCCACCGCTTTGCGCCGGCTATTCTTAAGGCCAACACGCACGCGCTGCGCTAGCGCCTGATGGCGCCTTAAAATCCGAAAACCTGCTGCAGATAGGCCAGAAGATAATCGGTGGGGGTGTCTTTGAGGAGCACCCGTTTGTTGCGGTCAAGCAGATACACAGAGGGGATTGCCCGCAGGTTGTAGAGGGGGGTGTTGTTTACGGCCAGCAGGTGGTCGTAGCCGTTGAACCAGTTCGCGGGGTAGATTTCAGAATACTTTATCCATTCGCCAAGGTCTTCGTCGGGATAGACGTTGGCCACCGCCAGCTGTTTTTGGGCAATCAGACCGTCTATGCCGGGGAACTGCTGCAGCGTCTCCATAACCTCGCGGCAGTTGGTACAGCCCGGATTGCTGAAAAACAGGATGGTGTATTCTGCATCTATGCCGTCCAGGGTCATTTGGCGGCCATTGCGCAGGGTAAATGCAAAGTCGGCGGCCTTTTCTCCAAGGCGGTTGAGGCAGAAACGGGGCAGCAGCCTCTCTGCACGGGCCCTTTCATCGTCCTGCGCCAGGGGGCTCGCAGAGAGTTTTTCCAACAGCGGGATGCAGTATTCCTCGTTCCGGTAGGGGGAGTTGGGGTCCATCAGCAACCTCTCGTACGTTCCGATGAACTTTGCCCAGAGGGTCCCGTCCGGGTTGCCGTTCTGGCTCTTCTCTGCGGCATTCAGCGCCCTGCGGCACCCTTCCAGCCCTTTGGCTGGGGTTGCACCGCGCAAAAACAGAGAATACTGGCAGAACACATCGTAAAAGACATCGGCAGAGAATCCGCGCACCAGCGAGGTGTCCTGCGCTCCGGGGCGCTCTTCTGCGAAGAACCTGTCCCAATAGTGGATCACGATATAGTCGATTGCCTCCTGCCGGTCGGTGACAAGTGCGGGTACTTCCGGCATGGGGAAGCGGTTGTTTGCCGGCGAAGCTTCAGATACCTTGCCTTTCCTGCCGCCGCGGCACCCTGCCAATAAAAAAACGACCGCTGCGGCAATAACAATCGCCGTGGCGGCTGCGTGTGCGAAAACCCTTTTCATGTCAGAAAGTGTAACGGCGGGGGCGGATTAACCCACCAGCCATACCATCACGTGGTTTTCAAAGACCATGTATTCCAGGTCGAACTCCATCTCGGTGCCATCTTTATGGGTGAAGGTGGCACTGATTTCGCCCTCGTCGTGCGGGGTGAATTTGTCTATCTCTATTTGCTCTGCAAAATCCACGTCCAGCTGCGACATCCTCTTGAAAATAGCCTCCTTGGCGCTCCAGATGATGGCCAGCTGCAACTTGCGGTTGCGCTCTCCAAGGTCTTCGCGCTCCTCTTCCGAGAGGACTTTTTTCTCTACCGCATCGAAACTGCGCTCCAGCGACTCGATGTCGATGCCCAGCGCTTCGTCGCGGTGGGTGATGATGGCCACAAAGCGGTTGGAATGGGAGATGCTTATCTCCTGTGCCGAATTGTGAAGGAAGGGACGGCCGTTGTCGTGATGGCCCAGATAGACCTTGTCGTCGAAAATTTCGCCAAGAAGGGCGCGTACGGCAAGCTTCTCTTTACGCCGGGCCTCGCTGCGAATCATGCTCAACTCCTCCATTTCGTTGCGGGGAATGGAGCACATATCCATAAGTTGCTGCTCGGTTTCCGTTATCTCCCAAACGTAAATCGTAGCTTCGTTTTCAAGTTCTTTTGTTAAAAATAGGGCCATATTGGTTGAGATACGGGGATTCGAACCTCGACAGACAGAACCAAAATCTGTAGTGCTACCATTACACCATATCTCAGTGCGCGGGCAATGCCGTTGGAAAGGCAAAGATATAAACTTTTTATTTCTAAAGAAATAGGGTTTGGAAATTAGCGCCGTTTCTCCCGGAAAAACTCTTTCATAAGGGATGCGCACTCGCCGGCAAGGATTCCTTTGGTGACTTGTGTGCGGGGGTGCAGCAGACTGGGGCTGAACAGGGAGTAGCCGCGGCGGGGGTCGCCGGCGCCATACACGATGCGTGGGATTTGCGCCCAGGCGAGTGCGGCTGCACACATCGGGCAGGGTTCTACGGTGACATACAGCGTGCAGTCGGCAAGATACTTGCCGCCAAGATACTCTGTAGCGGCAGTTATCGCCTGCATCTCGGCGTGCGCCGTGGGGTCGTTAAGCCTCTCTGTGAGGTTGTGGGCGCGCGCTATCACCCGCCCCTTGCAAACCACCACCGCCCCTATCGGCACCTCCCCCTCCTGCAACGCCGCTTGCGCCTGCTCCAGCGCCATCTGCATATATCTTTCATCGTCCATACTCTGCAAAGATAACAAAAAAGGCCGCTTCGCAAGAAGCGACCCTTTTGTATCAGTAAGCGGCAATTACATCATACCGTCCATCCCTGCATTGGGGTTGGGCATCATTGCGGGAGCCTTCTCGGGCTTGTCTACAATGGCGCACTCGGTTGCGAGGAACATGCCAGCCACGCTTGCGGCATTCTCCAGAGCTACGCGGCTCACCTTGGTAGGGTCGATTACGCCGGCTGCGAGCAGGTTCTCGTAGGTCTCTGTGCGGGCGTTGAAACCAAAGTCTTTCTTGCCCTCCTTAACCTTCTGGACAACTACGCTGCCCTCCAGACCCGCGTTCTCTACGATGGTCCGCAGCGGCTCCTCGATAGCGCGGGCTACGATATTGATACCGGTCTGCTCGTCTTCGTTTGCATCCTTAAGGCTCTTCAGGGCCTCTTCTGCACGGATGTAAGCCACACCGCCGCCGGCCACGATACCCTCTTCTACAGCTGCACGGGTAGCGTTAAGGGCATCCTCTACGCGGTCTTTCTTCTCTTTCATCTCTACCTCGCTGGCTGCGCCGACATAGAGTACGGCAACACCGCCGGCCAGCTTGCCCAGGCGCTCCTGGAACTTCTCGCGGTCGTAGTCGCTCTTGGTGTTCTCTATCTGGGTGCGGATCTGTGCCACGCGCTGCTTAACGGCCTCTTTGTCGCCTGCACCGTCGACGATGGTGGTGGTGTCCTTATCTATGGATACCTTCTCTGCCTGACCCAGCATATCTACGGTAGCGTTCTCGAAGGTTATACCCCTCTCTTCGCTGATTACCTGTCCGCCGGTGAGGATTGCGATATCCTGCAGCATCTCCTTGCGTCGGTCGCCGAAACCGGGCGCCTTAACGGCAGCAACCTTCAAGGTTCCGCGGAGCTTGTTGACCACCAGTGTGGTGAGTGCTTCGCCGTCTACATCCTCTGCTATGATAAGCAGGGCGCGGCCTTCGCGTGCAACGGGCTCCAGAATCGGCATGAGATCTTTCATTGCAGAGATCTTCTTGTCGGTGATAAGGATGTAGGGGCTCTCCAGAACCGACTCCATCTTATCGGGATTGGTCATGAAGTATGCGGAGATGTAGCCGCGGTCGAACTGCATGCCCTCTACCACCTTGACCTCGGTCTCGGTGCCCTTGCCCTCTTCTACGGTAATCACGCCGTCTTTCTTAACCTTGCTCATGGCCTCTGCGATGAGCTTGCCGATATATTCGTCGTTATTGGCAGAGATGGTGGCAACCTGCTCTATCTTGGCATAGTCGTCGCCAACAGACTGGCTCTGCTGCTGCAGGGCTGCTACAACTGTAGCCACGGCCTTGTCTATACCGCGCTTGAGGTCCATGGGATTGGCACCTGCGGTGACATTTTTCAAGCCTACGTTGATGATGGCCTGTGCCAGCACTGTAGCGGTGGTGGTACCGTCACCGGCCTGGTCGTTGGTCTTGCTTGCGACCTGTTTCACCATCTGTGCGCCCATGTTCTTGAAGCGGTCTTCAAGCTCGATCTCCTTGGCTACGGTAACGCCGTCCTTGGTGACCTGCGGAGCGCCGAATTTCTTGTCGATGATAACGTTGCGGCCCTTGGGACCCAGGGTCACCTTGACTGCATCTGCCAGCGCGTCAGCGCCCTCTTTCATGAGGTTGCGCGCTTCAATGTTGAATTTTATATCCTTTGCCATAATGAATTCTTTTTAAAGGGTTATTCGATAACTGCAATTACATCGCTCTGGCGCATGATAAGGTAATCCTTGCCGTCTAAAGAGACCTCGGTGCCGGAATATTTGCCGTACATTACCTTGTCGCCGACCTTAAGCTCCATCGGCTCGTCTTTCTTGCCGTTTCCTACAGCGATAACGACGCCCTGCTGGGGTTTTTCCTTTGCCGAATCGGGGATAAAGAGTCCGCTCGCGGTTTTGGTCTCGGCCTCTTTAGCCTCTACCAATACTCTGTCTGCTAATGGTTTAATCATGATTTTATAATTTTAAAATTGTTTTGTTTTGCACTTTTTTGCGACACTGATTAAGACAAAATCAGTGCCAGCATAACCCTTATGACAAATTGTCACCCGCCGCTAGCATGCCATAGCGGCCTCCACCTCGTCTACTGTGATGGGGAGACGCCTGCTGCCAAGTCGCCGGCAGCCGGAAGGTGTGATCAGGATATCGTCTTCGAGCCGGATTCCGCCAAAGTCATAATAGCCTTCAAGGGCCTGATAATTAATGAAATCGGCAAACTTGCCCTCTGCCTTCCATTGCTCTATCAGGGCGGGTATGAAATAGATGCCGGGTTCGTCGGTAATCACATGGCCGGGCACCAGCCTGCGGGCCATTCGCAGCGAACCCAGACCCAGCTGCCGGCTGCGCTCCTGGCCGGGGTCGTAACCGACATAATTCTCTCCCAGGTTCTCCATGTCGTGCACGTCCAGACCCATGTTGTGCCCCAGGCCGTGCGGCATGAACAGCCCCTGTACCCCCAGCGCCAGGGCTTCGTCGATATCGCCCTTCACCAGGCCGACATTCTTGAGCCCCTGCAGCATCAGCCTGCTGGCGGCCAGGTGCACCTCGCGGTATGTGATGCCGGGGCGCGCCATCTCCGCAGCGAAGGAGTTGGCGGTGGATACTATCGTGTATATCTCTTTCTGTTTCTGTGAGAACTTGCCGCCGACGGGGAGCGTACGGGTAAAGTCGCTGCAATAGTGGCTGGCAATCTCGGCACCGGCGTCTATCACGCACAGTTTGCCGGGGGTCAGTACCTTGTCGTGCACGTGGTTGTGCAGCGTCTCCCCGTGCTGGCTCAGGATTGTTGCGAAAGAGGTCATGTAGCCGCCGCTTATCACCACCCCCTCCATCGCTCCTACTACCTCCTGCTCCAGAAGGCCGGGCTTTAAAAGCTGCATTGCGGTGTAGTGCATCGCGTAGCCAAGGTCGCATGCGCGGTCGATCTCTGCTATTTCGCACGGCTCCTTTATAAGGCGCTGCGACACAATCGCCCGTATAAACTCTTCACTTGCGCCGTCGTTCACCAGGCGGGGAGAGATGCCCAGCATCTCCCCAAAAAGTATCATATTGTCGGCACGATACTGCGGGATGTAGTGCACCGTGCGCCCCTTGGCTGCCGCATCGGTAACAAAAGCCGCCAGCCGCGCAAACGGGTAGGTCTTCCCCACCCCGACGGCCGCCGCCTGCTCTGCCATGCTTTTCTGCGGACCCATCCAGATGATGTCGTCCATGTCGACATCGTCTCCAAAAATCATCTCTCCGCCGCTGTCGATGTCCATCACCGCCGCCAGGTGAGGCAAATCCAGCCCGAAATAGTACAGAAATGTGCTGTCCTGACGGAAGATGTAGGTGTTGTCGGGATAGTTGGCCGGGGAGTCGTTGTTGCCCAGAAAAACGAGGATTCCGCCGCTGACGCTTGCTGCGAGCTTCTTGCGGCGCGCGATATAGGTTTCTTTGCTAAACATGACGTGTATCATAATTTGTCACTCAAATATATTAAATTTGTTGCACAAAACACTTTTACACCCCTGTTATGAAAAGATTATCAGCCCTCGCCGCCCTGTTTGCAGCCGTTTGCCTGCAGGCGCAGACCATCACCCCGGAGCAACTGGATCAGCTTAAAGGCAGCTTTGATCGCGACAACGCCGCAACAATAGCCCTGCAGAACATACTCACGGGGACAAACGACCTCAAGACTGCGGCGCACAACCATGCCAAGGAGGGAGCTACGGATCATCTTTTCAAATACAAGACCGATGTGCGCGGCATAACCGACCAGCAGCGCAGCGGCCGGTGCTGGCTGTTCACCTCCACCAACCAGATCCGCCCGCTGGTGATGCGCAAGTATAACCTTGACGCATTCCAGTTTTCCAACAACTACTGCTATTTCTGGGATCTGCTGGAGAAGGCCAACCTCTTTTTGGAGAATGTGATAGCCACTGCAGACCGCGATTTTGACGACCGGGCGGTGGTAACATATTTCCGTGCCCCGGTTGCCGACGGAGGCGTGTGGAACCTCTTTTACAACGTGGTTGAGAAGTACGGCATAGTGCCCGACACGGTGATGTGCGAGACCGCCAACAGCAACAACACCTCGCAGATGCTCGGCGTGATTAACGAGTGCCTGCGCGCTGCCGGATACAATATCCGAGAGGCGGCGATGGTTTCTGCAAAGGGTAAGAAGGCGCTGGCGGCGCGTGAGGCCAGGGTGGCAGAACTGAAGCTGGCGGCGCTTAAGGATGTCTACCGCATCCTGGCGCTCTGTCTGGGAGAGCCCCCCACAGAATTTACTTGGCGGTATGCTACCCGCGACGGCAAGATAGAGAGCATCTCCACTACCCCGCTGGAGTTCTGGAAGGGGATCCGTCCCGCCGATTTTGGCCCGGACAACTATGTGATGATAATGAACGACCCGACTCGCGAATACTACAGGATATACGAGATTGAGAACTATCGCAACACCGTGGAGGGGCTCAACTGGAAATATCTCAACCTGCCCAACGACGATATAAAGGCGGCTGCGCTGGCATCCATAAAGGCGGGCGAGCCCATGTACGCCAGCTGCGATGTGGGCAAGCAGATCAACCGCGAAAAAGGGATTATGGATATGGGGATGTACGACTATGCAAAACTGCTGGGAGTAAATCTTTCAATGGACAAGAAGGCCCGCATCCTGACCCGCCAGAGCGGTTCTTCACACGCTATGCTGCTTGTAGCCTGCGACACAGATGATAGCGACGTGCCCGTAAAATGGCAGTTCGAGAACAGCTGGGGTCCCTCTGCCGGCTATCGCGGCTACCTTACCTTTACCGACGACTGGTTCATCGAGTATATGTTCCGCCTGGTAATCAACAGAAAGTATCTGGACAGCAAGGCCATAGAGGCTCTTGCCTCCAAGCCCGTGATGCTCCCGCCGTGGGATTATATGTTCTAGTTTATGATAGTCTGCCCTAACGCCAAGATAAATCTGGGTCTGGAGGTTGTGCGCAGACGCAGCGACGGCTATCACGACATCGAGACGCTGTTTGTGCCGGTGCCATCCCTGCGCGATGTGCTGGAGGTGGTTAAGGCAGATAAAGCAGATATGGTGCAATATGGCATCCCGTGCGACGTTCCGGTAGAGAAGAATCTCTGTTTTAAGGCGTTCCGGCTGATGCAGGAGCAGTTCGGCATCGGAAATGTAAATATATTTTTATATAAAAATATACCGATGGGGGCCGGGCTCGGCGGTGGCAGCAGCGATGCTGCCTTCACGCTGATGGCCATAAACGAGGTGTTCCAACTTGGGCTCGACAAGGGGCGGCTCGCCTCGCTCGCCGCAAAGCTTGGCAGCGACTGTCCGTTCTTTATCTATAACACCCCGATGTTTGCCAGCGGCCGCGGCGAGATTCTGGAACCCTACCCTATCGATCTGACACGTTATCGCATCGAAGTCATCGCCCCCGGCATCCATATCTCCACCGCAGAAGCTTATGCCGCCATTGATTCGGGGCCTCTGCCAGGAAAAGATGAATCTCTAAAAGAGCGTCTGGCGATGCCAGTAGAGAACTGGCGCGAGAATGTCGTGAATGACTTCGAGGCCTACGCCTTTGCCAAATATCCCACTCTCGCGAAATTAAAATCCGAGCTCTACGACCGTGGCGCAATATATGCCTCCATGACCGGTAGCGGCAGCGCAATGTACGCCTTGTTCGAGAAATAAATTTTTAAATATTTCTATAAATATATTTTTCTAATTATCTGTATTGCTGTATAAATATTTTTATATATATTTGTGCAAATAATTGAGAATTAGAAAAATGGGACAGGTAATTTGTTTTGCCAATAATAAAGGCGGTGTGGGTAAAACCACCACGGCGGTGGCCATAGGACAGGCTTGGGCGCGTATGGGGAGCAAGGTTTTGTTTGTGGATCTTGATTCGCAGGCAAACCTTACGACCATGGTCAGCCCCCTCTCTTCAGAAGATCACAAGACTACGATAAGGGATGCTTTTCTGGATCCGAAAAAGTTGAATGTAGAACAGGTGGCAGAGAACCAGTATCTGATACCGTCCGAGTTGTCGCTCTCTAATTTTGACCGCGATACAGCTTCTTATACAGGGCGGGAATATCTGCTTATGGATTTGTTGAAGCCGCTGCGTCGCAAGTACGATTATATAGTTATAGACTGTCCGCCGGCCCTTGGCCTTATTACGTATAATGCCCTGATTGCTGCAGACCACCTGGTTATGGTGGCAACTCCCGATGGATTGGCATACCAGGGGATGGTAATGGTGGCCAACCTGTATGCCGATGTCCGCTCAAGCGAGCGGTTGAACCCCGATATAAAGCTGTCTGGCGTGATTATAACCAAGTATGAGCGCAACAAACTCAGCGACATGTATGTCAAAAAGGTGAAAGACGAGTTGGGCGAGGTGTTCCTGGAGCCCCTTGTAACCAAGGCCACAAAGGTTGCCCAGGCGGGTTCCTTTAATCAGAGTATTTTTGATTATGACCCTACGGGCAAAGTCACCAAGCAATACCTCGAGCTTGCTAAAAGATTGCAGGCGCGACTGTTAGAAAAATAGAAAAATATAATATCATAAAAACATATAAATATATTTATATAAAAATATATTGGTTATGGCAAAGAAAACAGACCCGTTCGACAAGTTTCGCGAGGCCACGCTTGGGGGTGGCAATTCTTTCAGCGGAGCGCTCAGCGCCGCAGCAAACAACCGTAAGGCAAAACAGCAGGAGAGTGGGCAGCCGGCAGCTGCTCCCGCTGCAAAGGTCTCTAAAAACGCCAACCGTAAGCTGGTGAGCTTCCATATAGACAACGCCATGTTTTTAAAGCTCGGCCAACTTAAGTTTGAAACAGGCGCAAAATACGACGAACTGTACAACGAAGCGATTGTAGATCTTTTGAAAAAGTACCATCGCATATAAAGGGCAGCTTGAGGTACCGGTGCGTCTTTTTTGTGAGTTTTTTGTATCCGCTGCATTTATAAATCGTTATGAAAAGGTTCATCTTACTTTTTGCGCTGCTGTTTGCGGGCATTTTATGGGCTGATGCCCAGGATATTATAACCACCAAAAAGGGTGAGGACATCAAAGCCAAGGTTGTTGAGGTCGGCCTGGACGAGGTGAGATACATCAAGGCCGACAACCCGGACGGCCCTGTATATGTTATCCGCCGCAGCGACCTTTTGATAATCCGTTACAATAACGGAGACAAGGATATCTTCTACAACGATAACCCGGCTGCGGAAGAGGCGGAGCCAGAGGCAGAGACTTTTTCTGTTTTCTATAAAGAGAAGAGATATAGGGAATTGAGGGGGCAGTACAAGCCGCGGGACTATTACCGCCGACCCGATGACCCTTACAGCCCGTCAAGCGCCGGCGTGGCCTCTGCCCTGATACCCGGTCTGGGACAGTGCATAACCGGAGAATTCGGCCGAGGAGCCGCTTTCTTTGTCGGAAACATCATGTTGGGCATGGCCGCAACTGCCAATACTGCAGCCCTGTCAGAGGGTTATTATTACGACGGTCAGGGTATAAAGCATTACGAAACATATTACAACGATACGGCAGCGGTGTGTCTGGGACTGGCCTATGTCGGTTTATACGTCTGGAACATAGTTGATGCCGTGCGCATCGCCAAGGTCAAGAATCTGTATCATCAGGATATGAACCGCAGGCAGGCATCGTTACGGATAAACGTAGAGCCATACCTCAACTTTTCTCCCGCAACACAACTGGCAACAGCCCAGCCCGTCGGCGGGCTCTCTTTCAAGATCAATTTCTAAGGGTTTGTAACTGCGTTACAGCTCTTTAAGCGGCAGCTCGGCACCGTCGGGGGTCACGAGCAGGGCTCCTGCGTCGGCCTGGCACAGGTGGCCTATAACATCGAAGGTCTGAATCTCTTTGTGGAATGACTCAAACTGGTCTATGGGCAGGGTGAATATCAGCCGGTAGTCGTCGCCGCCGTTGATTGCCGCCGTTACGGCATCGATGCCAATCTCTTCTGCCAGGGCAAAGGTCTCTGACGCGATAGGGATGCGGTCCAGATATATCTTGGCGCCCAGGGAGGTCTTTGCGCAAAGCGTATAAACCGCCTCTGCCAGGCCGCGGTTGTCAAATACGCCGCTGCTGGGGTAGAAGCCACCCTTTGTGAAACGGTCTATCACGCCCGCCGGAATCTCGGGGCAGAGGTATTGCGAGAGCAGATATTTGTATTTTGACAGGTCGGGCTGTTTGGCATGGGCTTCTCCCGCCGCAAGAAATGCCCCCTTTTCCCGCTCGAGTACATGCTGACCCATGTATGCGCCACCCACGTTGCCACCCAGGCAGATAAGGTCCATGCTGGTAGCTGCGGGGCATTTTGCAGCAATTGTGCGACTCTGGCTTCCGGTGGCAAACATGCTTATCTGCAGCCCGTTGATAGAGGGGAACAGCTCCAGGTGGAGATCTTTTAACGCGTGCTCTTTTGCCGCTGCCAGCACGCCGCTCCAGAGGTCGGCGATATCCTCGAACGCAAAGTGAGACGATACACCCAGCGCCACCGAGAGTGCCCGCGGCCGGCAGAACGCGGCGTAAATATCGCCCAGCACATTTATCACCGCCTTGTAGCCCAGGTGTTTGAGAGGATGGTAAACCAGGTCGAAGTCGACCCCCTGTGCCATCATTTTGTGGCTGGCGATCCCTTCTGTGACCTTGATTTGCGGGGCATTGTTAAAGCCGCTGCCTTCAAATAAACGTTCTATGGCTGCACGGTGGCCAATCTGCGAGAATCCTGTGCGCTGAGGTTTGTTCTCTTCCATGCTGGATTTCTGTTTTTCTTTGCGGAAAGCAAAGTTAATGATAAATCACTAACTTTGCCTTCTATGGCAGAAAAAGCGGACATACTGGAAACGCTCACCACAAAGGAGTATTCAGAGGGCTTCACCACCGATATCGAGCAGGAGTTCTTCCCCAAAGGGTTGAACGACGATATCGTGCGCGCCCTTTCTGCCAAAAAGGGGGAGCCGGAGTGGATGCTTGAGTTCCGTCTGGACGCGCTGCACCGCTGGCAGAAGATGAAAATGCCCGAATGGGGGCATCTGGAGATTCCGCCTATCGACTTTCAGGATATCATATATTTCGCTGCGCCAAAGCCGCCCAAAAAGCGGGAGGAGGTGGATCCGGAGCTGCTCAGGACCTTTGACAAGCTGGGGATTCCGCTCGAGGAGCGCGATGCCCTGAGCGGGGTGGCGGTGGATGCCGTGTTCGATTCGGTATCTGTGAAGACCACCTTCAGGAAGACGCTGCAGGAGAAGGGAATTATTTTCTGCCCGTTCTCCGAGGCGGTGCGCGACTATCCCGACCTGGTGCGGAAGTATCTGGCCAGGGTGGTGCCACCCTCTGACAACTTTTTCGCGGCGCTGAACAGCGCGGTATTCAGCGACGGCTCTTTCTGCTATATCCCCAAGGGGGTCCGCTGTCCAATGGAGCTGAGCAGCTACTTCCGCATCAACGCCCGCGGCATCGGGCAGTTTGAACGGACGCTGATTGTGGCCGACGAGGGCTCTTACGTGAGCTATCTGGAGGGGTGCACGGCCCCGATGCGCGACGAGAACCAGCTCCACGCCGCAATCGTGGAGATAATTGTAGAGAAGGATGCCGAGGTGAAATATTCCACCGTCCAGAACTGGTATCCGGGCGACAGCCAGGGGCGCGGCGGCATCTTTAACTTTGTGACCAAGCGCGGCCTGTGCCGCGGGGAGCGGAGCCGGCTCTTCTGGACGCAGGTGGAGACGGGCAGCGCCATCACCTGGAAGTACCCGAGCACAATTTTGCGCGGCGACGGCAGCCATTCCGAATTCTATTCGGTGGCGCTCACAAATAATTATCAGCAGGCCGATACAGGCACAAAAATGGTCCATATCGGTAAAAACACCACCAGCCGCATCGTGAGCAAGGGTATCAGCGCAGGGCAGAGCCAGAACAGCTACCGCGGCCTGGTTAAGGTGGCCTCAGGTGCCAGCGGTGTGCGGAACCATTCGCAGTGCGATTCGCTGCTGATTGGCGATATGTGCGGCGCACACACCTTCCCGGTGATTGAGTGCGCCAACTCCGGCGCGATTCTGGAACACGAGGCCACGACCTCGAAAATCAGCGACGAACAGCTATTTTACCTGCGCCAGAGGGGCATAAGCGAAGAGGATGCGGTGGCGCTGATTGTTGGGGGATATGCTTCAGACGTGCTGCAGCGGCTCCCCATGGAGTTTGCCATAGAGGCCCGCCGCCTGCTTAGTGTAAGTCTTGAAGGGAGCGTAGGATAGAATTAGAGCCCGCAGGGCGAAGGGTAAGTCCCTTCCCCGGGGGAATGGATTTAGGTATGGAGTGGATCAACTATACATTGTTCTTGCTGGGTGGCGCTCCGGTGCTGCTGGTGGACCTCGTATCATCTGTACTGGGGCTGACATGTGTGTTCCTGGCCGGACGCAATTCCAAGTACAACTTCTGGGTGGGCTACCTGTACACGGCGGCGCTCTTTTGCCTGTTCTGGAACAAGAACCTGTACGCGATGCTGTTCCTGCAGCCCATCTCGCTCACCATCAACATAATAGGCCATTGGCGCTGGACCCATCCGAAAAAGGGAGAAGAGAGTTCCAGGGGCGATTTGAAGGTGACAAAGCTGAGCATGCAACAGCGGATACTGGGAGCTGCGGCGGTTGTGCTGCTCTCCGGCATCTGGGGGTGGATGCTGAATACGGTGTTCCCGAATGACCCGCATCCATATCTGGATACCGTCGTAACGGTGCTGATACTTTACGCCCAGCTGCTGTCGGCTCTCAAGAAGTGGGACTGCTGGCTGGTGTGGCTGCTGGTGAACATAACCCAGATAATCCTGCACATATCGGTGGGCAACGTGTTCATGCCGATAGTGTGCGCGCTGTACCTGATAAACGGTATCTGGTCGCTGTTTGGCTGGCGGAAGCTTTATAATAATGAAAACAAGTAGTTTATGAACGATATATTGCTGGAAGTTAAAGATTTGCATGCCTCGGTGATGGAGCGCGAGATATTGCGCGGCATCAACCTTACGGTGCGCCGGGGTGAGGTTCACGCCATCATGGGGCCCAACGGGGCGGGGAAGAGCACCCTCTCCGGAGTGCTGGCGGGCAAGCCGGGCTATACTGTGACAGGGGGCGATGCCCTCTTCGATGGAGAGTCGCTGCTGACCCTGACGCCCGAAGAGCGTTCCTGGCGCGGAGTGTTTCTGGGATTCCAGTATCCAACTGAGATTCCCGGAGTGAGCAATACGCAGATGCTCAAGAGCGCCGTGGCGGCCCACCGCCGCGCGCAGAATCTGCCGGAACTCTCCAGTAAAGAGTTCATCAAGCTGATGGACAGCAAGCTGACTCTGGTAAAGATGGACCGCAGTTTTCTTTCGCGCGGGGTGAATGTGGGTTTTTCCGGCGGCGAGAAGAAGCGCAACGAGATATTCCAGATGGCGATGCTCTCGCCGCAGCTGGCCATCCTTGACGAGACCGATTCCGGCCTGGACGTGGATGCGCTGCGCATAGTGGGGGAGGGGGTCAACAGCCTCCGCAGCCATGACAACGTGTTTATCGTGATAACGCACTACCAGCGGCTGCTGGATTATATCGTCCCGGATGTGATCCATGTGCTCTACAACGGGCAGATTATCCTCACCGGCGACCGCTCCCTGGCGCTGGAGATAGAGGCCAGGGGGTACGACTGGATTATAAATCAGCATAATGGCAAATAGAGAAGTCATATTGCTAAGGGGCGATGAGCTCCGCACGCTGGAGATCACCGTAGGTGCCGGCCAGGCTCGCGAGCTGGTTTTCGTGGCGCTGCCGGGCGAAAGCGGTGTCATCGATTGCTCCGTCTCGGTAAGCTTTTCCGGCGAAGGTGGCGACTGCGTTCTGAGCGGGCTCTATCTGGCCGGCGGATCGTCCAGGGTCAATTTTACCGTAAATGTGGAGCACGGCGTGCCGCGCTGCAGCAGCAGTCAGCTTTTCAAGGGGATAGTGGCCGGCAGGGCGCGCACAGGCTTCTTTGGCCTGATCCGCGTACCCGAACACTGCATCGGCACCGAGGCCTATCAGCAGAACCATAACCTGCTGCTGGGCGACGATTGCCACGCGCAGAGCCTGCCGCAGCTGGAGATTTATGCCGACGATGTGCGTTGCAGCCATGGCGCTACCTTTGGCCGCCTTGGCGATGAAGAGCTCTTTTATATGCGCAGCCGCGGAATTCCGGAGTTCGAGGCGCGCAGATTGCAGATGACAGCCTTTGCATCTGAAGTGCTGGAGGGATTACCGGAAGATATTGTATGCCAGGCGCTTGAAGCTTTGGAATCGTTATTATAGTTTTATATAAAAATATAAATTCTTATGAAATCAGTTCGTTTTAACTTTGTGCCGGCGCTGGTTCTGGCACTTGCAATAATGGTTGTCACGCCCGGCTGCAAAGGTGGCAAAAAGACCCAGAATGCAGCCCCGGCGGCAGAAACCGCGCCGGTAGAGACCAAAGAATTCACCGTGAACGGGGTCACCTTCACTATGGTTAAGGTAGAGGGGGGTACTTACAGCATGGGCGCTACCCCGGAGCAGGGGACAGAGGCTCAGATGAACGAGAAACCTGTACACGAAGTAACAGTAGAGGATTTCTGGATTGGCCAGACAGAGGTCACCCAGGCGCTCTGGAAGGCAGTTACAGATTACAACCCCTCTTACACCCGCTGGCCGGAGTGCCCCGTGGACAAGGTCAGCTGGCAGGAGTGCAAGGGGTTTGTAGAGACCCTGCAGGAGCTCACCGGGCTGGCATTCCGCCTTCCCACAGAGGAAGAGTGGGAATATGCGGCCCGCGGCGGCAAATACAGCAAGGGTTACAAATATGCCGGCAGCGACAATGTAGACGAAGTTGCATGGCACGTGGGCAATGCAGAAGAGAAATCGCACCCCGTGGCCACCAAGAAGCCCAACGAGCTGGGGCTGTACGACATGAGCGGCAATGTGTATGAGTGGTGCGAAGACAAATACATGATGTACGACGGCTCCGAGCCCCAGTACTCCCAGAAGATGCTCAAGAGCGACAAGAAGCGCGAATTCCACATAGAGAGGGGCGGCTGCTGGAACTACGGTCCCACCATGTGCCGCACCGCCTATCGTCACGCCGGCAACTATACCCACATGTACGCTTACGACGGTCTGCGTCTGGCTTTGACCACCGTGCCGGCGGCGGAGTAGGTTGCGGGGCTATTTCGTGGTTAGGGGTCGTTCCTGTTTGCGTCGTGAAATCGTTGAGCTTTATCGCTCAATCTGCGTTAAAACCCGCTATTGAGCGAGCTACCCTACCCCCAATGGGGCCTCGTCCACGTTATCGGGTTCCTAAGATTTCACCGCCTGCAGCCGGTAAGCAAGAAATGATTTGGAATTATGCTTCAAAAACATTATGTTTGCGGAGCATAATTATTTTGGGGATGAAATTCGTTGATAGGGAAAAAGAAATAGGAAGGTTCAGCCAGCTGTTTAAGGCTGAAAGACCTGCGTTTGTCATAATCCGTGGCCGCCGCAGAATCGGGAAATCCACACTTATAGGAAAGGTCTTGAAAGAGACCGACATTTACTTTGAGGCAGACAGGACCAACCCTGCCAATCAGATGGCCGGGTTATCACGGGTGGTGGCACACTCATTTCCGGGATTCGACGATGCTGTGTACAAAGATTGGAAAGCTCTCCTTGTGGCGCTTAACCACAGGGTGAATGAAAGAATTACCGTCTGCCTTGACGAGTTCCCCTATCTGGTGGAAGGGACACCGTCTCTGCCCTCTGTGATACAGGGCCTTCTGGATGATGAAAAGTCCCCGTTGAAATACAATCTAATCCTGTGCGGTTCATCGCAGCAGATGATGTATAATCTCACGCACGATGAATCTTCGCCGCTGTTTGGCCGCTCGGATGCAGATTTTGCAATGAAGCCGATAGCGGTCAATTATCTTCAGGAAGCGCTGGGATTGGATGCGCAGGAAACAGTGGAGAATTATGCCGTGTGGGGTGGCGTCCCCAGATATTGGAAACTGCGTGAAATCTCGGGTTCGCTGCACGAGGCCATTAACTGGCATATTATGTCCGATATGGGAGCCCTTTATGAGGAGCCATACCACCTGTTTCGGGATGATATGAAGGATATCGTAAAAACCTCAACGCTGATGTCCCTAATCGGAGGTGGGGTAAACCGCCTTTCAGAAATGGCATCCAGGCTGGTGGAGCCCGCCACCAACCTTTCACGGCCGCTTGCCAAACTGATTGACTTGGGATATCTGGAAAAAGATGTTCCTTTTGGAGAGTCGGCCAAATCATCCAAAAAGAGCCTTTACCGCATTGCCGACCCATTCCTTAGTTTTTACAATAAGTTTGTGGTGCCCAACAAGTCTTTCATTGAGCTGGGCCGTTGGCTACCGATACAAACCGCTATTGAACGTGATTTCCCTGGGCACATTGGATATTGGTGGGAGCATATATGCCGGGATGCCGTGAGTGGGAACGTCATTGACGGTGTAAGTTATGGAGAATGCCGACGCTGGTGGGGCAAGATAAACATCGTTGGGGAAAACGGCAAACCGGAGAGTAAAGACGTGGAAATAGACCTTGTTGCCGAATCGCTCGACCACCAGACCATCCTCTTGGGGGAATGCAAATGGACAACTGGCGAGAACGGCCGACTGTTGACAAGCAAGCTGCAAAAAATTGCCTCCAGCCTGCCATTTACGGAAGGGAAGAAGCTGGTGGTCAAGCTTTTCACCAAAGTTCGTCCTGAGGAAGATCAGGGGAATACGCTCCTGCCGGAGGATGTTATACGCTTAATTGGTAAGTGGCGCCAGGACGCGGAGAAGATTTCGTATTAAGATGAGAAAAATCTTGTTATTGACGACGTTGTTGCTTTTGACCGCATCCTGTCAAAGGCCGGAACCTGCCGACGATGTGGTGCCTGTGCCTGACCCCCTGCCGGAAGAGGACATCACGACCTACGACTGGACCTCTACGGTGGCCCTGACCCCGCGGGGTGAATACCTGGGTTTGGACGATATGCCCTTTCTGCGCGATGGCAAGTCCGTGGGCATTTTCTACTTCCTTTGGCACGGTGCCCACGGATATGACAGGCCTGGCGGCACCGGCGATGTGACTCCGCCTTCCACCACCGACGTTAATTGTCCCTATGACATCAGCAAGTTGGAGATTGGCCACGATGGCAACGCCCAGTCCATTCCCTTCGGACCGGCCGGGGCGATGCACCACTGGGGGGAGCCTTATCTGGGCTACTATGTCGGGGGCGATCCCTGGGTGCTGCGCAAGCATGCCCAGTTGCTTACCTCTGCAGGGGTCGATGCCATAATCCTTGACATGACCAACGGTTTTCCCTACCCGAGCGTGTTCAAAACGCTGGTAGAAACCTACGCCGACCTGGCCGACGAAGGCAGCGTCCCCCCGAAAATCATCTGCATGCTAAATGCCAGCCCGCAGACAGTCCTTCCGACTCTCAGATCTTATTATCGTGGCAGTACCTATGCCAATCTGTGGTATTATCTGGACGGAAAACCATTGATTCTTATGCCGGAAGATGCCGGAAACGACGGCGACAAAGCCCGGTTCACTATCCGCTACTGCTGGTATGATTCGCAGTACGGCCTTGGCGGTGACTGGTGGGGCGACGGCTCCGGAAAATGGACTTGGGGGGAGATGTTCCCGCAGCGTGCCGTGCAAGAAGAAATGAGCGTTATGGCGGCCAGTCATGCCCATATGTACCTTGGTCGCAGCTACAGTGGGGCCTATGGGGCAGGCGGGGCCGAGCCGTCGGTCATCACCCCGGAGATTACCGCAGAGGGCCGGTTTTTCCACCAGCAGTGGAACCGAGTCCTGGAATGTGATCCCGACTTCGTGTTTGTGACCGGCTGGAATGAATTCACCGCCCAGCGCCAGATCAACGGGAGTCCCATTTACTGGGGTCATTTTATGGACAAGCGTAAACTCGACAAGGGCGACACCTATTTTGTGGATCAGTACAATCACGAATTCAGCCGCGATATCGAGCCCATCGCAGACGATTTCAAAGATACATACTACTACTATCTGGTCGAATATGTCCGCCGCTACAAGGGTGTCAGGCCAGTGGAAGCGGTGAGCGAAACCCTACCGGTCGTCATCGACGGTTCCTTTGAAGAGTGGAAGGCATGTCCGGTGCGTTACCGTGACTTTGCCGGGGACGTCCCAGTCAGGGATTATTTTGGGTACGGAGCCCGTAATGCCCGCGTAACGAACTCCACCGGCCGAAACGACATTGTCTACTCCCGCGTCGCTACCGACGGGACCGCGCTTTTCTTCAACGTAGAGACGGCCGACCCCTTGTCGCCTTCTTATGAAGCGCTGTGGATGCGCCTATATCTGCATGTCGACGGGGCATCGGGAGCAGACTGGGAAGGGTTCCAGTACCGTGTGAGCGGTAGTTACGGACGATTCTTATTGCAGCGTAGCAAAGGCGGCTGGGACTGGCAGGATGTACAAGTTGTTCCTCTGGCGGCTGTAGGAAAGGAGCTGGAACTGTCAATCCCCCTGTCGGCGCTCGGCATATCATCGGGGGCGGATTTCGCCGTGGAATTCAAATGGATTGACAACGCCGTCGCAGACGGCGACATCATGGAGACGATGCGTGACGGCGACAGCGCCCCCGACGCCCGTTTCCGCTATCGCTATATTTTCAAGAAAGCCCCTTTATAAATACAACGAAAACAATGTGGCGCAATGCCGGCTCGCTCAACGATTTGTGGACGAGGTCCTCTGTAAGTCGGGGGATCTCGTCCAGTGTAAAATCGTAACATACACTAAATAAGCGTGTTGAAAAATAACGGCGGACGAGATACCCCCACCCCCGAGGGGACCTCGTCCACTCTATCGGCCCGTCGGAGAATTTGGCGGTTGGATGTGTGGGGATACAGCAGCAGTATGAATACGACGAGGCGTTTGCGGCGGAGAGCCGTCAGTTCTATGAGAGCCTGGACACGACGCTGGTGTTCCAGTGGCATCTGGTAATCCGCAGCAGCAATATGTATATGAAATGGTGGGATCTGCTGGATATGCGCATCAGCTCACTGGAGGTGACAGCGCTGGCAGATTACGATGCCGCGCACCCAGCGGGGTTGTCCCTGGACGATATCCTCAATATCTCTTACTGGTACAAGCGTTCGCGCATTACGACGCCCGTTGAGGTCCGCATCACCGATGCCTTTGGCCGCGATTTCACCGCCCGCAACGAGTAGGAAACACAATCTTCTATTTTACCATGCGGAAGATGGCGCAGTCGCCTTTGTCGAGGTGGCGGTTGGCGCTGCGTCCGGGGATATTGATGATGGAGCCGTCGGAGTAGACCTGAGCCACATCTTTGGTAAAGGAGATGGTGTAGTCAAACTCCAGAAGGTGCGAATGGTTTACCAGCATCACGTATTGATAATCGCCCTTCTCCAGAAATGATACCACGGCGCCGTAGCCCTTGGTGTCCAGCTTTTTCAACGGTTCGGGCAGCGGATCGGGGAGAGCCGTTACCCCGAAGGGGAGCTCATCACCCGTATGGTAAACCTTGTTCACCCTGCATCCTGCAAATATCCCGGCGCGGGCTTGTATCTCTTTGTTCATCGCCTTTACCAGGTCGTATACGGCTGTGCGTGTACCGTCTTCTGCAATGGGTGCGTCGTGGAAATCCCAGGTGCCCGGGGTGGGGCACCAGTAGGTGAAATACTGCAGACACTGGGCGCCATAGGCCAAATCGGTATACAGCTGCAGGCGCAGCGAGGCCTGTGTGGCAATGGGGTAGGGTTGGTGTGCGGTAGAGAGGGTGAACGCCCAAACAGGGAGATTGGCTTCGGCCGCTGCGCGCGAAATCACCTCCAGGTTGTACCACCAGCCGTTGCGCACCACTCCGCTCTCAAGCACGGGGTAGTGGTCGAACGAGAGCATGGTGGTCTTTACCGTTTGGGTGAAGAGCTTCACATGCTCTTCGTATGTAGAGCCGAGTGTCTCTTCTCCCACATAGTTTGGGAAAAGGTTGAGGTATATCTCGTGGTCCGGGTCTACAGCCCTGATGCGCTCTGCCCAGGCGGCCAGGGCCGGGAGGTCTTTATTGGCGGGTTCGTCCCGCAGGAAGTATCCGCAAAGGGCGGGGTGGTCCTTGACCTGCCGCACAACATTCTCGGTATCGGTCTCCAGAGTGGGGCACGTGAACATCACCTTGACGCCGGCCTGCTGTGCCAGGTCCAGCGATTGCAGGGCATCTTCAAGGGAGTAGATGTGGGAGAAGTTTATGGTGAATCCAGCCTTCTTGAGCTCTTTATAGCGATCCAGAGTGGCGTGCTCCGGCGGAATGCTGTACCAAGCCAGTATCGGGATTTCGGCTTTCTCAACATATTCTGTAGTAGGGGTGACCGGTGTCTCCGGGTCCTCTTTTCCCTGGGGATCTTCGGGATTGGGTTTGTCGCCGCCGCAGCCGGCTGCAAGAACAAAGCAAACGGCCAGCGCCGCAAATGTCTTGAAGAGTTTCATGGCAAGAGTATTTCTGCCCAAAGATACAAACTGAAAATAAAACATTAAATTTGTAAGGATGAAAAAACGGTGTGTATGAGTTTTATCAACGATGATTTTCTGCTGGGCAGCGATGCGGCGCGAGCACTGTATCACTCCCACGCGGCTTCGATGCCGATTATAGATTACCATTGCCATCTTTCTCCCCAGGAAATAGCTGAGAACAAGCAGTTTGCCGATATTACGGAGCTGTGGCTGGGCGGCGACCATTACAAATGGCGCGCTATGCGTGCCAACGGGGTTGGCGAGGAGTTTATCACCGGCAACAAGCCTGCATGGGAGAAGTTCCAGAAGTGGGCGGAGACGGTGCCACAGGCCATGCGCAACCCGCTGTATCACTGGACGCACCTGGAACTGAAGCGGGTGTTTGGCATAGACAAGCTGCTGAAACCCGATACCGCCCGCGAGATATTCGAAGAGTGCAACGCCCTTCTGGCCACGGAAGAGTTCCGCGGCCAGGCGCTGATTCGCAAGTTTAACGTAGAGACGGTGTGCACCACCGACGACCCTGCCGACGATTTGCGCTATCACAAGATGATTGCGGCGCACCCCTTCGGGGTGAAGGTGCTGCCGGCATGGCGGCCCGACAAGGCGATGGCGATAGAGGACCCCAAGGCATACAAATCCTACCTTAAGCGGCTGGAGGAGGCCTCCGGGGTGGAGATTGACTCTTACGCCGACCTCTGCTATGCCCTGCAGCGGCGCCACAACTATTTTGATTCGCTTGGGTGCAGGCTCTCAGACCACGGCATGGATACCTTCTATGCGGCCGATTATACCCCGCTGGAGGTGGAACTCATCTTCAAGAAGGTGCTGCTGGGTAAAACGCCCACACCCCGCGAAACCGAGAAGTTCCGCAGCGCGTTTCTCTTTGACATGGCCCAGATGGATGCCAAGGCTGGGTGGGCGCAGCAGTTCCACGTGGGGCCGAATCGCAACAACAACACCCGTATGTTCCGCGCCGCCGGCCCCGACACGGGCTTTGATGCGATAGACGACAAACCGATAGCTGCCGCCGGCCACCGCTTCTTTGACCGTCTGGACAGCGACGGCTCCCTTGCCAAGACTATACTCTACTGCCTGAATCCCAAAGACAACGAGGTGATGACGGCCATGGCATATACCTTTAACGACGGCACTTACCCCGGCAAGATGCAGTTTGGCAGCGCCTGGTGGTTCCTGGACCACGAGTCGGGGATGCGCCGCCAGATAGAGACCCTCTCCAGCCTGGGGCTGCTTAGCCGCTTTGTGGGGATGCTCACCGACAGCCGCAGCTTTATAAGCTATCCGCGCCACGAATATTTCCGCCGCATACTGTGCGACACGCTGGGCGCCGATATCGAAAGCGGCCGCCTGCCCGCCAGCGAGATGGATTTCATCGGGAGGATGGTAGAGGATATCAGTTACAACAACGCCAGGAATTATTTCGCATTCTAAATGGATACCCAAAAGAAACTTATGACCAACTGGAGGTGGTGGATATGCAGCCTGCTGTTTGTGGCCACTACCGTCAATTACCTTGACCGCCAGGTGCTTTCTCTCACCTACGAAGAGTTTATCAAGCCGGAATTCCACTGGACCGATGCCCATTACGGCACCATCACCAGTTTCTTCTCTATCTTCTACGCCATCTGCTGCCTGTTTGCCGGCAAGTTTGTGGACTGGATGGGGACCAAGCGGGGATATTTGATTGCCATAGGCGTCTGGAGCGCAGGTGCCTGCATGCACGCCGCATGCGGATGGGCCACCGCCCACATGACCGGCCTGGAGGGCGCCGAGGCACTGCGTGCGGTAGAAGCGGGTAGCCGGGCGGCGCTGGCCATATCCACCACATCGGTATATCTGTTCATGCTGTGCCGCGGCATCCTGGCGCTGGGCGAGGCGGGCAACTTCCCCGCAGCAATCAAGGTAACGGCAGAATATTTCCCCAAGAAAGACCGCGCATTCGCCACATCCATCTTCAATGCCGGGGCATCGGTGGGGGCGCTTGCAGCTCCGCTGGTTATCCCGCCGCTGGCGGTGAAGCTGGGCTGGGAGATGGCCTTCATCATAATAGGTGCGCTGGGCTTTATATGGATGTTCTTCTGGGCGTTCATGTACGATAAGCCTCAGAAGAGCCGCAGGGTGAATGCCGCGGAGCTGGAGTATATCCAGCAGGACGAAGAAACGGAGGCGGCGCAGAAGGCGGCAGCCAGCAAGGCGGCAGCCCAGAAGGCGATACCGTTCATAAAGTGCTTCAAATACCGCCAGACCTGGAGTTTTATCGTGGGCAAGTTTCTCACCGACGGTGTGTGGTGGTTCTTCCTGTTCTGGGCGCCGAGCTATTTCAGCAACCAGTTCCACGCCCCCATCACCAGCGGTCTGGGGCAGGCGCTGATATTCACGCTGTATCTGATCGTCACCGTGGTATCTATCGGCGGAGGCTATCTGCCAAAGGTGTTCGTGGACAAGAAGGGGATGAATCCCTACGCCGGCCGCATGCTGGCCATGCTCATCTTCGCCTTCTTTCCGCTCGCATCGCTGTTCGCGCAGCCCCTTGGCGTCCATTTCAACTCGCCGTGGTGGCCGGCTGTGCTCATCGGCCTGGCCGCAGCGGGGCATCAGGCCTGGAGCGCCAACCTCTTCTCTACCGTGGGGGATATGTTCCCCAAGAGCACCATCGCCACCATCACCGGCATCGGTGCGATGGCGGGCGGCGTGGGCTCCATGATAGTGCAGAAGGTGGCCGGCAACCTGTTCACCTATGCCGAGAATGCGGGAGATGCATTCACCTTCCTGAGCTTCAGCGGCAAGCCGGCGGGTTATTTTGTGATGTTCTGCTTCTGCGGAATCGCATACCTTGTGGCATGGATACTTATGCGCACCCTCGTCCCCAAGTATAAACCCATCGAGGAGTAGGCAATAATTCGGTAACGGTCCACGCCAAAGTGTGCCCAATGGGGGTAAAAATGCTTCCACTGGGCGCATTTTGGGCCGTTTTTGCTCCCAATGGCAACAATTCTCAGCCATTGGGCGCACCCACACGAAGAAAATAGTGTTTCTTTGATAAAAAGGCGTACCTTTGCGGGCAGAAGTAAAACGAGACAGATCTGATGAAAAACTTTGTTGAAGAACTCAAGTGGAGGGGTATGATCCAGGACATTATGCCCGGGACAGAAGAGAAGCTTATGGAGGGTCCGCAGGCGGCTTATGTGGGCATCGACCCAACGGCCGACAGTCTGCACATCGGCCACCTGGTGAGCGTGATGATACTCAAGCATTTCCAGGCCTGCGGCCACAAACCGTTCGCGCTGGTGGGGGGCGCCACCGGCATGATTGGCGACCCGTCCATGAAGAGCGCAGAGCGCAACCTGCTGGACGAGGAGACACTCAACCACAACGTGGCGTGCCTGAAGGCACAGCTGGCCCGCTTCCTGGATTTTGAGAGCGATGCGCCCAACAAGGCGGAGCTGGTGAACAACTACGACTGGATGAAGGACTACAGCTTCATCAACTTTATACGCGATATCGGCAAGCACATCACCGTGAACTATATGATGGCCAAGGACAGCGTAAAGAAGCGTCTTAGCCGCGATTCCAGCGAGGGCATGTCCTTCACCGAATTCAGCTACCAGTTGATGCAGGGCTACGACTTCTACTGGCTGTGGAAAAACCGCGGCTGCATCCTGCAGCTGGGAGGCAGCGACCAGTGGGGCAACATCACCACCGGTACGGAGCTTATCCGTCGCATGGACGGCGGCGAAGCGTTTGCGCTCACCTGCCCGCTGATCCGCAAGGCAGACGGCACCAAATTCGGCAAGACCGAGAAGGGTAACGTCTGGCTGGATGCAGAACGCACGTCGCCGTACGAGTTCTACCAGTTCTGGATGAATGTCTCCGACGAGGATGCGGAGCGCTACATAAAGATATTCACAATGCTGGACCGCGAGATTATAGAGGCTGCGATTGCCGCCCACCGCGAGGATCCCGGCCGCCGTGAGCTGCAGAAGCTTTTGGCAAAGGAGATTACCGTTATGGTACACGGTCAGCAGGCGTATGAGAGCGCTGTGGCTGCATCGCAGATGCTCTTTGGTGGCAACTCAGAGGCGTTGAAAAAGCTGGACGAGCGCACTTTTCTGGCGGTGTTTGCCGACGTGCCCTCTTACACCCTGCCTAAGGCTGAGCTGCCGTGCAATATCCTGGAACTGCTGGCGGTAAAGACCGATATCCTCCCCTCCAAGGGAGAGGCCCGCAAGATGGTGACCGGCAACGGGGTGTCCATCAACAAGGACAAGTTCACCGACCCGAACGGCAGCGTTACCGAGGCCGACATCGTAAACGGTCACTATATCCTGGCGCAAAAGGGCAAGAAGAATTATTACATCATCAATATAGCATAGTTATGGAAGGGGCATCTACCAGACAACTCAAGGTCGCGTCGCAGATCAAGCGCGACATGGCGGAGATAATCCGCTCCCGCGGCATGGCCGCCTTTGACGGGGCGCTGGTCTCTGTGAGCGGCGTAAAGATGAGCCCCGACCTTTCCCAGGCAAAGGTGTATGTGAGCATCTTCCCCTCCGGCAAGAGTTCGGCGGTGATGGAGATCATTGCTGCCCAGACGCGTGCCATGCGGGGCGAGCTGGGGCGGCGCGTAGGCAAACAGCTGCGCATCGTCCCGGAGCTGATATTTTTCCTGGACGACAGTCTGGACTACGTGGAGCATATAGAAGAATTACTTAAGAAGTAGCGTTCTCCCTGCCCATTGAACACCACTTTTTTCATAGCGCGCCGCTACCTGTTCGCAAAAAAATCGCACAATGTAATCAATATCATCTCTGCGATATCTGCGGCGGGGATTGCCGTGGGTTGCGCCGCGCTGGTGATAATCCTCTCTATCTACAACGGCTTCGACGATTTGCTCAAGGGGATGTTTGAGAGCTACACCCCCGATGTGGCGGTGTCACCGCTCCAAAGCAAGGTGTTCACCCCGACCCGGGAGGCTTTGGACTATCTCGCCGCACGCGAAGAGGTGGCATCGGTATGCGAAGTGCTGGAAGAGACGGTGTTCCTCAAATATGGAGAACGGGAGGCGATAGTCACCGCCCGCGGAGTGGATTCGCTATATCAGCAGGTCACGGGACTTTCTGCATATATCGCGCAGGGCGCCTTTGAACTCAAGGACGGAGAGGTGGACCAAATGGTGCTTGGGGCAGCCATCGCCCGCAACCTTCGCATCAACACCAATTTTGTAACGCCGCTGGAGGTCTATTTCCCGTCGCGCACGGCCCGCGTGTCGCTTGCCGACCCGACATCGGCACTTAAAAAAGTAAAGGTATTCCCCGCTGGAACCATATCGTTAGAGAAAGAGTTTGACGAGCAGTATGTATATATGCCTATAGAGGCGCTGCGCACCCTTCTGGAGTATCAGACTGAGGTTTCGCGACTGGAAGTGCGCCTCAGGCCGGAATATCTCACCGCAGCCGGCACCGTTTCAAAGCATCTGCAGCGCGATATCGCCACTCTGTTCGGTGAAGGATTCAGCGTCCGCAACAAATACCGGCAGAACGAATCGCTCTATAAGATGATGACCTACGAGAAGCTGGCGATTTACCTGATTCTGCTATTCGTGGTGCTGATTATATCGTGCAACGTGTTCGGGTCGCTCTCCATGCTTATAATCGAGAAGCAGGGGGATATCGAGATACTCCGCTCTATGGGGGCCGACGACAAGTTGATAAACCGCATCTTTACCACAGAGGGGTGGATGATATCGCTGCTGGGGGCCGCCGTGGGGGTCGTTTTCGGGGTTGCGGTGTGCCTGGCTCAGCAGTATCTGCACATAGTGCCCATGCCCGGCAACTTTATCATTCCGTACTATCCGGTGCACATGTACCTTACGGATTTGTTGCTGATTTTTGTATCGGTGGCGGCTATCGGATACCTCATGTCGCACTTTGTGAAGGCGGTCAGGATTAAATAAATGTAACAACGGTAGGTTTTTTACACTACCTTCGCCACTTCACACAACAATTCTATAATTATGGCAGCAAAGATCGACTGGAACAATATCGGGTTTGACTACATCAAGACCAACGCCAATATCCGTTGCCGTTTCGACGGCAAGAAGTGGAGCCAGCTTACGGTTACCGACGATGAATATATCCACATGCACATGGCTACCATGGGCCTGCACTATGGTATCATGGCCTTTGAGGGGCTCAAGGCTTTCCGTGGGGTGGATGGCAAGGTGCGCATTTTCCGTGCTGCGGACAATGCCCGCCGATTCCAGAGTTCTGCCTATAAACTTTGTCTGGAGCCGATGCCCACCGATGTGTTTGTGGAGGCATGCGTGCGTCTGGTAAAAGAGAACATCGATTTTGTGCCGCCGTACGAATCGGGGGCTTCGCTGTATGTAAGGCCGCTTATGTACGGTTCCCAGGTGGCAATCGGGGTGCACCGCTGCCCCGAGGTAGATATCATCTTCTTTGCATCGCCCGTAGGGCCGTATTTCAAGGGTGGCATGCACCTGATCAAGGTGGTTATAGACCGTATGCAGGACCGTGCCGCACCGCGTGGGACCGGCGACATCAAGGCGGGCGGAAACTACGCCTCAAGCCTGCTCTCGGGAGAGAAGGCGCACGAGATGGGTTACGATAACGTGATGTATCTCGATGCCGCACAGCACCGCTTTGTAGAGGAGTGCGGCGCCGCCAACTTCTTCGGCATCAAGAACGGTACCTATGTGACACCCGCTTCGCCCTCGATCCTCCCGTCGGTTACCAACGACAGCCTGCGCACCATCGCCCACGACATGGGGCTGTATGTAGAGCAGCGTCCCGTGACCGTTGAGGAGCTCAAGACCTTTGAAGAGGCCGGCGCGTGCGGTACCGCCGCTGTGATATCACCCATCGGGTCTATCTATGACATCGATACACAGGAATATATAGAATACGGCAAGAAGGTAGGTCCCGTGTGCCTGGAGCTCTATAACCGCCTGCGCGATATCCAGTACGGCCGCGCCGAGGACAAGTACAACTGGTGCACGATAGTGGAGTAGGGGAACTGAGAAATTATTTTTGTCAGTAACAATTTAACTGCTATCTTTGCACTCCCTGTTACCGTTCGCCAGCAGGCGATAGCGGAGCGCGAGCAGGGATGGCCTGGCGCTGACAGCAAGCGCGGAGCGAGGGGTCTGGGGCCTGTATACGGCAATACCGTTCGCCAGCAGGCGATAGCGGAGCGCGAGCAGGGATGGCCTGGCGCTGACAGCAAGCGCGGAGCGAGGGGTCTGGGGTTTTACCCCAGTAATAATAGGTGAGGTGGGTGAGTGGCTGAAACCACCAGTTTGCTAAACTGACGTACCCGATTAGGGTACCGGGGGTTCGAATCCCCCCCTCACCGCTTTTTTTATGAACGCAACACTTCACGTTGCGTTTTTCTTGATCGGGATGTGGCGCAGTTGGTTAGCGTACCTGGTTTGGGACCAGGTGGTCCCCCGTTCGAGTCGGGGTATCCCGACAGATGATTTACGATAAGATATCAAATCTGGATCTTTACGCTGGCTTGTCCGAGGGTCTGAAACTTGGACTTGAGTATCTGCGAAGCGTCGATCCCAATATCGAGAAGGGTGTTTACCATTTATCGCCTGCAGTAAGGGCGATAGTTTCTGAATACGATACCAAGCCGGAAAATGAATACGGCTATGAGGCGCACAGGGATTATATCGACATCCAGTATCTGCTAAGCGGCACAGAGAGAATCTGCAGCCTTCCGCTGGAGTATCTCAGGCAGACGAAGGCCTACAACGGCGACATAGATGCCGCTTTTTATACCGAGGCAGATATGAAACCGCAGGAGTCGATAATCGGGAACGGCTATTTTGCCATCTATTTCCCGCAGGACGGACATATGCCCGGCCTGTGTGCCGGCGGTAGCGGCGCCGTTAAAAAGGTCGTGGTAAAAGTCAAGTGCTAATTAAAGAAGCGGAACATATACCAGAACATCAGGCCGCTGGCGATGAGTTTCAGGAAGGTTCCGCATAAAAAACCGGCAAACGAGCCAAGGGCGGGCCTTAGGCTCTCTGCAATGCTGCTGCGGTTTATGATTACTTCCGCTGCCAGCGCCCCCAGGAAAGCCCCGGCAATCATCCCCCATGGCGGGAAAAACACCAGGCCGGCGACCAGCCCCACAAGCGAACCGCGGCCGGCGGCCTTGCTGCCACCCGACAGGCGGGTGAAGTGCGCCGGTACGATATAGTCCAAGACTGTGACCACGATGGTCACCCCCAGCCATATCATAAGAAAGGAGAGGGACATCTTCCCGTTGCCAAAGAAATAGAGCAGCAGCAGGGCGCCCCAGCTTAGCGGCGGCCCCGGAATCACCGGCAAAAAGCAACCGACGAGGCCTGCCAGGGCGATTATTACGGCTATTATGTCTATCCACATAAGCTATTTGATGTCGAACAGTCCGTCTGAACTCTCGTCTTCTACAAGCCCGATCTCTATGGGGATGTAGAATGTGCGCTCTTGCATCGCCGCAGTCACGGCGGGGTGACGGCGGATACGCTGGGCATCTTTCTCTGTGGTGAGAAGTATGGCCTGCGGCCGCTTTGCTGCGAAACGCTCTATCTGGCGTATGTCCCGGGCAGAGAAGACGTGATGGTCGCTGAATTCTATATGGTATTGGCGGGGATAGCGGGCCCCTACGTGGTGGCGCAGCATGTCACTGCCGGCGATGCCGGTGAACAGGATCGCCTCCTTTGAATAGAGGTAGCGTCGGTTGCACTGTTCAAATACCGGTTCGGGATCGAAATACCGGATGGTGGTAAAGAACACCTTCTGCTGCGGGTTGATGCGATTGGCGGCTATGGCCTGCTGCTTCTCCCACTCGTTGAGGTATGGCGGACACTTGGTTATGAATACGGTGTCGGCGCGCCGCAGTTGCCCCGGCAGGTCGCGCAGCCGTCCGAACGGCAGCAGGCTGTCGCGGAATATCGGCCGGTTATAGTTGATAAGCGTAATCAGGCGCGTGGGTATCAGGCGCCGGTACTGCATGCCGTCGTCCAGCAGAATCACCTCCGGAACATCTCCGAAAGGGAGCGCCATAAGCATATTTACGGCCCGCACCCGGTTACGGTCTACAATCACCTTGACCTGGGGGAACTTGCGCTTTATCTGCAGCGGTTCGTCGCCCACATCCTCTACGTTGCTTCCGGTCTCCACAAACCGGCAGGTGCGGGGATCCTTGCGGCCGTATCCGCGCGAGATGACCGCCACCCTGTATGCCCTGGATAGCAGTTCGCGGATAAACATCTCCACGTGCGGCGTCTTTCCGGTGCCTCCGACGGCTATGTTGCCCAGCGAAATGATTGACACGTTGTCGAACTTGACGCCCTTTTTCCACCCCTTGTCCCAGGCGCGGTTACGCAGCCAGAGGGCCAGCGCATAGGGGAAAGCCAGTATGTTGCCCAGATTTGCCATATATCACTGCCAGTTACGGCCTATAAAGTCCAGTGTTTCATATAACTGCCCGATGTCGGTCAAAGTTACCAATTTCATGCGGGTTTCCTTGAAGTTGTCCAATCCTTTGAAATAACAGCTCAGGTGGCGGCGCATCTCGTACACGCCGCGCTTTTCTCCCTTGATCTCGACAGATTTTGCCAGATGGTCTTTGGCAAGAGCCACCCGCTCTGCCACCGACAGTGGCGGTAACTCTTCCCCTGTATCGAGATAGTGCCGCATCTCGCTGAATATCCACGGATGGCCAAAGCTGGCCCGCCCGACCATTATGGCATCTACGCCGTATCGGTCAAAGGCGTTTTTTGCATCCTGCGGGGTGCGGATATCGCCGTTGCCGATAATGGGGATGTGCATGCGCGGGTTGTTCTTCACCTCGCCAATCAGGCTCCAGTCGGCCTCGCCCTTGTACATCTGGGCGCGGGTGCGTCCGTGGATGGTGAGGGCGGCGATGCCGGCATCCTGCAGCCGCTCGGCCAGCTCCACTATTATCTTTGAGTCATTGTCCCACCCCAGGCGCGTCTTTACGGTGACGGGGGTGTGGACAGCCTCCACCACGCGGCGGGTTATCTCCACCATCTTGTCGGGCTCACGCATCATGCCGCTGCCGGCACCGCGACCGGCAATCTTTTTCACCGGGCATCCGAAGTTGATGTCGATGACATCGGGACGTGCGGCCTCTACCTTTACGGCAGAATCGACCATCGCATCCGGGATATGACCGTATATCTGTATGCCGATGGGGCGTTCGTAATCGTAAATGGTGAATTTGGCAAGGGACTTTGGAACGTCGCGCACCAGGGCATCGCTCGACACGAATTCGGTATAGACCATATCGGCCCCGAACTTCTTGCAGATATAGCGGAAAGAGGCATCGGTGACATCTTCCATGGGCGCCAGAAAGAGGGGCCTTGATCCAAAGTCTATGTCTCCGATTTTCACGCTTGCGAAGGTAACATATTTTTGGCGCTTTGAAAAAAATATATACCTTTGCAGCCCCCCAGACTAAGCTGGGACGCAACATATTATATTAACCACCAAAAATCAACAAGACTGTGGACACTTTAAGTTACAAGACCAAGTCGGTCAACAAAGAGAACTCCTCGAAAGAGTGGGTTGTCATTGATGCTACCGATCAGGTCCTGGGTCGTCTGGCAAGCAGGGTTGCGATTTTGCTTCGTGGCAAAAACAAACCCAACTTCACGCCTAACGCAGACTGTGGCGACAATGTTATCATTGTAAACGCAGACAAAGTGCGTCTTACCGGCAAGAAGCTCACAGACAAGGTTTACGTACGCCACACCGGTTATCCCGGAGGTCAGCGTTTCACCACTCCCAAAGATCTGTTCTCACGCAAACCGTTGGCCGTTCTGGAGCACGCAGTACGCGGTATGCTCCCCCGCACCCGTCTTGGCGAGCAGCAGTTCCATAACCTGCATCTTTATGTAGGCAGCGAGCATCCTCACCAGGCGCAGAATCCCAAAACAATCACCCTTAACGAAATTTAACATTAGCGAAGCATGGAAGTAATCAACGCCCTTGGAAGACGTAAATCAGCTGTTGCTCGCGTTTATGTTAGCACCGGTAAAGGCAACATCACCATCAACGACCGCCCGATGGACGAGTATTTCAAAGAGGATACTCTCCGCTATATCGTTCGTCAGCCGCTGGAAGTTACCGATACCCTCGCTTCTTTCGACATCAAGGTCAATCTTGATGGCGGCGGAATCAAAGGTCAGGCAGAGGCACTCCGCCTTGCAATTGCACGCGCACTTTGCAAAGTGGACACCGAGGCCTATCGTCCGGTTCTGAAGTCTAACGGCTTCCTGACCCGCGATGCGCGCGAGGTCGAGAGAAAGAAACCTGGCCGTCCTGGTGCACGTAAGCGTTTCCAGTTCAGCAAACGTTAACATTAACACTGATTTACATTACGCACAGCAGCTATTTGAAAATTACGGGACCAAACTTTTTGCTACCCATAGTTTGTACTGCTGCGGAAAATATGAGAGACCAATTTCTGATTGCTACCCTCATATTGATGAAAAGAGAAAAAACAAAACAAAGAATTTAAAAAAATGTCAAGAACAAATTTCCAAGACTTGCTTGATGCAGGTGTTCACTTCGGTCACCAGAAGAGAAAATGGAATCCCAAAATGGCTCCGTACATTTTCATGGAGAAGAACGGGATCCATATCATCGACCTGCATAAGACTGTAGTTAAAATAGACGAGGCAGCAGCAGCCCTCAAGCAGTTCGCACGCACGGGCCGCAAGGTGCTCTTTGTTGCCACCAAGAAACAGGCCAAGGATATCGTGGCAGAGAAGGCAGCAGCCGTTGGAATGCCCTACGTAACTGAGCGCTGGGCAGGCGGTATGCTCACCAACTTCCCCACCATCCGCAAGGCCGTTAAGAAAATGACCAACATCGACAAGATGAAGGAAGACGGTACCTATGACACTCTCGCAAAGCGCGAGCGTCTGCAGATAGACCGCCAGAAGGCAAAACTTGAGAAGAACCTCGGTTCCATCAAGGATCTGGCACGCCTCCCTTCTGCACTCTTCGTTGTGGATGTCCAGAAAGAGGTCAACGCCGTAAAAGAGGCCAATCGTTTGAATATCCCGGTATTTGCAATGGTTGATACATGTTGCGATCCCACAAACATTGATTATGTAATTCCGGCAAACGACGATGCTGCTAAGTCTATCGCAATCGTGATGGACGCAGTTTGCGCTGCAATCGCAGAGGGCGTGGCAGAGCGTCAGATGGACAAGGACAAAGAGGCTGAGGCAAAGGGCGAAGAGGAAGAGGTACGCGCAAAGAAGGTGCGTCCCCGCCGCACTGCACGCAAAGATGCAGAGCCCGCAGCAGAGGCTAAGGCAGAGGAAGTTGCAGAGTAATTATTAACCGTCAAAATCATTTCGAGATGGAAATTAAAGCAGTAGATGTTGCAAAGTTGCGCAAAATGACCGGTGCAGGCATGATGGACTGCAAGAAGGCTCTCGTAGAGGCTGAAGGCGACTTTGAGCGTGCACAGGAGATTATCCGCGAGAAGGGCAAGCTGGTTGCAGCTAAACGCGCCGACCGCGAGACCAACGAGGGTGCGGTAATTGCACGCATCACTCCCGACGGCAAGACCGCTATCCTGGTAGCCCTTGGCTGCGAGACCGACTTCGTATCGGCTACCGCAGAGTTCAAGGCACTTGCAGAGGCTGTTGCCGATGCAGCTATGGCTGCGCTTCCCGAGGACAAGGCTGCCCTTGAGAATGCACCCATGCCTAACGGACAGACCGTTGCCGAGTTCATCACAGAGCAGGCTGCAAAATGTGGCGAGAAGCACCAGATTGCCTACTATGCAAAGATGCAGGCAGAGTATATCGGCTCTTACATCCACTTTACCCGTAAAGACGGTGCGATTGTCGGCTTCAACAAAGAGGTTCCGGCAGATCTGGCAAAGCACATCGCAATGCAGGTGACTTCCATGAAGCCCGTTGCTGTAGATGAGGCCAGCGTTCCCGCCAACGTAGTGGAGCAGGAGATGACCGTAGCTGTAGAGAAGACCCGCGAAGAGCAGATCCGCAAGGCTGTGGACAACGCCCTCAAGAAGGCAGGCATCAACCCGGCACACTGCGACAGCGACGACCATATCGCTTCCAACACCGCCAAGGGTTGGCTCACAGAGGCACAGGCTGCACAGGCACGCGAGATAATCGCTACCGTGGGCGCAAGCGCAGCAGCAAGCCTCAACGAGGGTATGATCCAGAACATCGCCAAGGGCCGCCTTGCTAAGTTCTTCAAAGAGCAGACACTTGAGAACCAGGAGTTTGTAATGGAGGGCAAGGTCAGCGTCAAGGATTATATCAAGAGCGTTGACGCAGCTGCCAAGGTTACCGCTTTCTGCCGCTTCTCCCTGAGCGACTAAGCTTTAACGGCAAGTTTCTTATAAATAAAAGACCGGCTTTTGCGGCTGGTCTTTTATTTTTTTATACTTTTATCGAAACAAATCATAACGACATGAAAAAATACCTGATGGCGCTCTTGTGCCTTGTTGTGGCTGCTGCCTGTGCAGAGCAAAAAAAAGAAGTTGTTGACTGGAGTCCTGCCGGAGAGCATATCCTGACCCAGTGGGGCGAGAATCTTGACCCCGCGAATGTCCTCCCGGAATATCCCCGGCCGCAGATGGTGCGCAGCCAGTGGATGAACCTGAACGGCCTGTGGGACTACACCACCAGCCTTGCCAGCGGCAAGATTCTGGTGCCGTTCCCGCTGGAGAGTGCCCTGAGCGGCGTATGCGGCAAGGTGGGCGAGGATTCGCTGCTGGTTTACAGCCGCACATTCTCTCTTCCTGCCAGCTATCTCAAGGGGCGCGTGCTGCTCAACTGCGGCGCCATAGATTGCTACAGCACCATCCGTATCAACGGAGAGGTGGCAGCGGAGCACGCCGGTGGCTATACCTCTTTCAGCGTAGACATCACCGACTATCTGCACAAGGGGGAGAATGAGATCCAGGTGGCCGTAATCGACCGCACCGACACCGATTTCAATGCCGTGGGCAAGCAGAGGGTCAATGCCAGCGGAATATGGTACACATCGGTCACAGGTATCTGGCAGACTATCTGGCTGGAGCCGGTGGCAGCAAACCATATCGAGAAACTGCGGATAACACCATATCTGGACCTTAATACATTCACCGTTGAGGCCATCAGCACCGCCGGTGGCGAAGTTGAGGTGAAGATTCTCTCGGCTGGCCGCACTGTGGCTTCCGGTGCCGGACAGGCGGGGAAGGAGATAAACATCAAAGTGGACCAGCCGCACCTGTGGAGTCCGGACGACCCGTTCCTCTACGATGTCAAGGTTGTCCTTAAGGACGGCGGCAAGAAGGTAGACCAGGTGGCAAGCTACGCCGCCATGCGCAAGGTTTCTGCCTGCCGCGACAACGACGGCACGCTGCGCATCGCCCTCAACGACAAGCCGGTATTCTGCTTTGGTCCGCTGGATCAGGGATGGTGGCCCGACGGCCTGTATACCGCCCCTACAGACGAGGCTCTTGAGTTTGACATCCGCCGCACCAAGGAGCTGGGTTACAACACCATCCGTAAGCACGTAAAGGTAGAGTCGGACCGCTGGTATTACCATTGCGACCGCCTTGGCATGCTGGTATGGCAGGATATGCCCAACGGCGACAACACCACCAGCCCCAGGTGGGACGGCCGGGACGATTTCAAGCCTGTGCCGGAACCGGAACCTGCGCGCAGCGAGGCCAGCCGCAACCAATACTGGCGTGACTGGTCTGCAATTATGGAGCAGCTGCACAACCACCCCTGCATCATCGTCTGGGTCCCGTTCAACGAGGCCTGGGGCCAGTTCAATACGATGGAGACCGCTACCCGCACCAAGCTCATGGATCCGACCCGCCTGGTGAACCCCGCCAGCGGCGGCAACCTCTACCCATGCGGCGACATAATGGACTTCCACAACTATTCCGAGATGCCGGTTCCCCAAACCTCCCCGCACAAGGATTACGTGGTGGTGATGGGAGAGTTCGGAGGCCTTGGCCTGCGGATACCCGGACATACATGGGTAGACGACGGATGGGGCTATCGCGAGCTGGGAGACAGCGCAGCCCTCACCGACAAGTATATCAACTACGTCGAGAAGATAATTGCCAATGTTGGGCCGATGGATATCTCCGCTGCGATTTATACCCAGACTACCGACTGCGAAACGGAGCTCAACGGCTTCTACACATACGACCGCAAGGTGTTCAAGTTTGACGAAGAACGGTTCAGCGAAATCAACACCAGACTGAGTCATATTTTTGACTGAGTGACCCGCCGAGTGGCCTGTGGCGTGTTTTTTGCAGCACACGGCTGTTTCTTATCAACAAACAAGTATGAAAATCAACATAAAGAGGGCGGTATTGTGTGCAGGCGTTTTTGCTGCATGGACCCTTTCCGCCCTCTCTGCCTTTTCACAACAGAAGCTCTCGCTTTCCCTGCAGCAGGCCATGGACCTGGCGGTGGAGCGTAACAACACGCTTGCCAATGCCGCCCTGGACGTCCGCATCGCCAAGGCCAACAAGTGGGCGGCTATCGCTGCGATGCTGCCCCAGATCAGTGGCAGTGCCGATTATTCCAACTTCATGGGTTACGAAATGGACCTGCGCGGTATGACCATCGCCATGCCGCCGTATGTGACCCTTGGCGTGCGCACCAGCGTTACATTTACCCCGGCGATGCTGGTAAATGCCCAGATAAGCGAGATATCGGACAAGATGTCGGATATCACCCTGCAGCAGAGCGAACAGGATATCACCAACCAGGTCAAGACGCTTTACCTGTCGGCCCTTGTGTCGGAAGAGGTTCTGGATCTTCTGGGGCGCAACCTGGAATGCCTCAATCGGCTTTATGACATGACCACCACATCGGTAAGCGTGGGGGCTAGCGAGCAGACCGCCGCCGACCAGATAGCGGTGCAGGTGGCGCAGCTGGTCAACAGCATCGCCAGCAGCCGCCGTACCATAGAGATGACGTATAACTCTCTGAGGCTGTTGCTGGACGAGGATGTAACCACCGAGATAGAGCTCACCGACTATCTGGAAAGCCTGATGTCCACCGACGACTACATGGAGCTCCTTGCAGAGGATTTTGACCTTGAGCGCAACTACACCTGGCAGCTGGCCAGCAAGAGCACGGAGCTTAGTAAAAAGCAGCTGGATGCCACGGTGATGGGCTCGTTGCCCAGCCTTACGGCATATCACCAGTACAGTTACAAGGAGTATCTGAGCAAGGATGCGAACGTGATGAACATGACCCCGCCCAACATGGTGGGGGCGACCCTCTCCGTGCCGATTTTTACCTCGCTGCAGCAGACAAAGAAGGTAGAGGCGGCGCGCCTGGCGTACGACAAGCAGAAAAACACGATGCACGACACAGAGCAGTCGCTAAAGGTGCAGCACCGCCAGCTCTGCTACAACCTGAGCACGGCGTTTGACACATACACCACCCAGAAGCAGAACATGGAGGTAACCCAGCGTGTGTTTGACAACATCTCCCGCCGCTATGAGCAGGGTTATTCGTCTGCGATGGATCTGACCAACACCGGCACCACCCTGATAAACGCCCAGAGCACCTACGTGCAGTCTATCATGGAGTTTCTGAATGCCCGTATCGCCCTTGAAAAACTGTTGAATAAATAAGCATGAGATATATGAAGAAGTTTTCTTTTTTGATGGTTTGCGCCCTGGCGGTTTTTGCCGCATCCTGCAACGGTTCCCAGAAAAAGGGGCAGGATACCGGCGAAAAGGTTCGCGAAGAGCTTGTAGAGACCACCATTCTCAAACCGGTGGAGGTGATGCGCACGATTGATGTATCCACAACCGTAGAGGGCTATCAGAAGATGAGCGTTGCCCCCAGCGTAACGGGCCGCATAGAGCATATCTTCGTGGATGTGGGCAGCCGAGTATCCCGCGGGGCCAACCTGGTCAGGATGGACCAGCAGCAATACAACACCACAAAGCTGACCTTTGCCAACCTTACTCTGGAGCTGGGCCGTCTGGAGGCGCTGGTGGCCACAGGTGCCGTTTCGCAGCAGACTTTCGACCAGACAAAGCTCAGCTACGAGCAGACCAAAGAGAACCTGAGATTCCTTGAAGAGAACACCTTTGTAAAGGCTCAGTTCCCCGGCGTGATATCCGCCAAAAACTATGAGGACGGCGAGCTTTACAGCGGCCAGGCCATCCTGGAGCTGACTCAGATAAACACCCTCAAGGCGCTGATGCCGATTCCCGAGACCTACTACCCGCGCGTCAAGGCTGGGATGAAGGTGGATATCCGCTCCGAGATTTATCCCGAGGCGGTGTTCCCCGCATCCGTCGAGGTGGTTTATCCCACCATCGATCCCGCCACCCACACCTTTACCGTTAAGGTGCGCATCCCCAACGGCGACGAGCGGCTGCGCCCCGGCATGTATGTCCACTCTTCGCTGGAGATGGGCAGCAGCACAGCGCTGCTGATACCCTATCAGGCGGTACAGAAGCTCACCGGCGCCAACGACCGCTACATCTACCTGAACGACGGCGGTGTGGCAAAGCGCGTATTCGTGCAGATGGGGCAGCGTTTCGACGATAAGATAGAGGTGATATCGGAAGAGGTCCGCGAGGGCGTGGAGGTCGTCACCACCGGCGCAGAGAAGCTGGTGAACGGCTGCCGCCTGAACATCTCCAAAACTTATTAGCAGCCGGCCATGAGTATCTATAAATCTGCGATAGACAATCCCGTAACGACGCTGCTGGTTTATGTGGCGGTGGTGATTATCGGCGTGTTTGCGTTCCTGCAGCTGCCGGTGGACCGCTTCCCGCAGATGGACCCTCCGTACATTACGGTGATGACAACATATCCGGGTGCGAGCGCTTCGGAGGTGGAGGCCAACGTCACCAAGCTGGTGGAGAACAGCCTCAACTCTGTGGACCACCTCAAGCGGATGACGTCCACCTCAAAGGATAACTACTCCACAGTGCTTCTGGAGATGGAGTGGGGGGCCGACATGGACGAGGCCATGAACGATATCCGCTCTTATGTGGATATGCTCAAGGATAACCTCCCCACCGGCTGCACCAACCCCTACATCTTCAAGTTCAACTCTTCTGCCGCGCCGGTAATCGTCTATTCCGTGACCGCGGGCGACAGCTACGCCGGCCTGGAGAAGATACTGAACGACATCATGGTGCCGCAGCTCAACCGGGTGGACGGCATCGGCAACATCGCCATCTCCGGCGCCCCCGAACGCTACGTATACATCGATGTGGACCAGAACAAGCTGGACGCCTTCGGCATCCCTCTGGAGAGCATCGGCACGGCGATCAGCGCAAACAACGTGAACATATCGGGCGGCGTGGTTAAGATGACCCGCGAGCAGTATAACCTGCAGGTGCGCAGTGAATACCTGCAGAGCCGCGAGATAGAGGATATCGTGGTCACCACCACCGCTGCCGGGCAGAAGGTGTTCGTGCGCGACGTGGCAACGGTGCGTGATACAATCAAGGACCTTTCGTTGGACGAGAAGATCAACGGCCGCGATGGCGTGCGCATGCGTATCACCAAGCAGACCGGCGCCAACACGGTGAAGATTTGCCGCGACGTGCGGAAGGAGATGGAGAACATCAAACACAATCTGCCCAGCGACATAGATATCCGGGTGCTGTTCGATACCTCCGAAGAGATCGAGGACTCCATCAACTCCCTTGAAGAGTCCATCCTGTATGCGCTGCTGTTCGTAGTGCTGGTGGTATTCCTCTTCCTGGGCAAGTGGCGCGCGACCTTCATCATCGGCATCACCATCCCCATCGCCCTTATCGTGGGCTTTATCTACCTCTGGTTTGTGGGGAGCTCCATAAACATCATATCGCTCTGCTCGCTCACGGTGGCCATAGGTATGGTGGTGGACGACGCTATTGTGGTGCTTGAGAATATCTCCAAGCATATCGACAGGGGTTCGTCGCCCCGCGAGGCGGCCATATACGCCACCAACGAGGTGTGGATATCCGTTATCGCCACCACGCTGGTGATTGCGGCGGTGTTCATCCCGCTCACCATGCTCAAGGGTATGGCGGGTATGCTGTTCAAGGAGCTGGGCTGGATTGTGACCATAGTGGTGTCTACATCCACAGTGGTTGCCATCACCCTGACCCCCATGCTGGCCAGCAAGCTGCTCAAACCCCGCAAGGTCTCGGTGGACGCGCAGGGGCATCTTATAGAAGGTAAGCAGAACAAGGACTGGTACGATAAGAGCGTGGTGCGCGTGCTGGACAGGATAGACGACTGGTATGCCAACATGCTCCGATTCTGCCTTAGGCACAAGGCCGGAACCCTGATAGTGGCGCTGCTGCTGTTCCTGGGATCGCTGGTGTTTGTTGCTAACGGCAGCATCGGCACCGATTTCATGCAGCGTACCGACAACAGCCGTATCAGCATCAACATAGAGCTGCAGAACGGCACCAAGATAGAGCAGACGCTGCTCACCGCCCGCGCCATAGAGAAACGCATCCAGGAGCTCGTGCCAGAGCTGGAGCGCGTGGCCACCACCGCCGGTACCAACGATGCCAGCGGTACGTCGGCCATCTTCAACAATACCACCAACAGCACCATCTCCATGACGGTGGTGTGCCAGAAGAAGAATCAGCGCAGCCGCTCTATCTTCGATATCGCGGAGGTGCTGCGCGCAGAGATAGCCAGATATCCCGAAATAGTCCGTTTCCAGTGCGTCGTGTCCAGCGGATTCGGCGGCGGTGGCGGTGCGTCCACGGTTAACGTGGAGATATACGGCTACGACTTTGATGCCACCAACCTGGTGGCAACCGAGGTGAGCGAGGCTATCCGCAACAACGTCAAGGGTGCCCGCGACATCAAGATCAGCCGCGACAAGGACCGCCCCGAGCTCAACGTGGTGGTTGACAAGGAGAAGGTATCGGCGCTGGGGCTGAGCTCCTCTGCCGTATCCACATATATCCGCAACCGCGTCAGCGGCCTCACCGTGGGCTACCTTAAAGAGGACGGCGACGAGTATCCGATAGTGCTCCGCCTCACGGAAGAGAACCGCAACAGCCTCTCCGACATCATGGGGCTCACCATCCCGACCCCTGCCGGCGGCAAGGTCAAGCTGGGTGAGATAGCCACAGTAGAGGAGTACTTTGCACCGCCCAAGATAGAGCGCAAGAGCCGTCAGCGCTACGTGAGCGTGAGCGTAACGCCGCACGATGTATCGCTGGGCGATCTGGCGGCGGAGATCGATGCCGTGATGAAGGGGATGAACATGCCCAACGGCGTCACCTACACCCTGGCGGGTGACTACGAAGAGCAGCAGGAGAGCTTCGGCAACATGGCGCTGCTGCTGTTCCTGGTGCTGATGCTCATATATGTGGTGATGGCTTCGCAGTTCGGGTCGTTCTCCAAACCCGCCATCATCATGCTCGCCATCCCGTTTGCGGTTACGGGCGTGATCATAGCGCTGCTTATCACCAAGACCTCCCTTGACCTTATCGGCGCGCTGGGTCTTATCATGCTGACCGGTATCGTGGTAAAGAACGGTATCGTGCTGGTGGACTACATCAACCTGATGCGCGACCGCGGCTATGAGCTTAACGAGGCCATCGCCCTGTCGGGCCGCAGCCGTCTGCGCCCCGTACTTATGACTGCGCTCACCACCCTGCTGGGTATGCTCCCCATGGCCCTCTCCACCGGCGAGGGCAGTGAGATGTGGCACCCCATGGGCGTGGTGGTTATAGGCGGTCTGCTGGTTTCCACCTTCATCACTCTTATCGTGGTGCCGGTATTCTATGCCGTGCTGAGCCGTCACGGAGAGCGCGACAAGCAGGAGAAACAGCGCAGGGAGTTTATTTTCATGAAGATCAATCCCGATGCAGAACCCATAAATCAGTAGCGTATGAAAGCAGTTTTTATAGTATTCAACCAGGCAAATACTGCCCGTGTGGAGTTTATGCTGGACGAACTTAAGATCGCGGGCTTCACCCTGTTCGAGCAGGTCCAGGGGCGCGGCACCAACGGTGGCGTTCCCCACCGCGGCACCCATGCCTGGCCCGAGATGAATTCGGCGCTGATGACGGTGATAGAAGACGATAAGGTCGACGAACTGCTGCTCACGGTGCGCAAGCTGGATATGCGCAACAAAGATGTCGGCGTAAGGGCCTTTGTATGGAATATCGAAAAAGTAGTTTAAATTTGTAATCACATTTAATTCAATATCGCTATGGCACAAGTTATTAACGATTCTAATTTTAAAGATATCATTGCCTCTGGCAAGCCCGTTCTGGTAGATTTCTGGGCAAGCTGGTGTGGCCCCTGCAGGGCTATGGCTCCGGTAGTTGACGAACTGGCGACAGAGTTCGAAGGGCGCGCAATCGTTGCAAAATGCGACGTGGACGATGCCGCCGAACTCCCTACACAGTGCGGTGTCCGCAATATCCCCACCTTTATCTTTTTCAAGGACGGTCAGATGAAAGACCGTCTGGTGGGTGTCAATCCCAAGAGTGTTCTGGTAGAGAAGCTGAACGCACTTTTGTAGCATGAGAAAGCTTGTTTGCATCACGGCTGCCTTTTTGGCCAGCATGATTATCAGCGTCTCTGCGCTGGCAGAGGGCGGTTTTCTGATAAAGGCGGGGCTTACAAGCTCCAATATGGACCTCAACCGCGATGTGGCGACAGTTGTCTCTGAAGTGTTCTCGGACAGTTTCTTCTCTAACATCACGAGCTACAATCTGGGTATCGGTTATCGTACCGGTTCGTGGAACAACTTCAAGCTCCAGCCGGAGCTGATATACAACGTCCGCGGCACCCGCATCGACGATCTCACGCAATGGAAGATGGCCTATTTGGAGCTGCCGCTCAATATCCAGTGGGGTATCGACCTTATCATACTGCGTCCCTATCTGCAGGTGGCGCCTTTTGTGGGTTACGACTTCAAGAACACCACCAGCGATACCGTTGCTGGCAATACCCTGGGCGATATCACGACAGAAGCCAACCGCTTTGAATATGGCGTGAGCCTGGGCGGAGGCCTCGACCTTCTGAACCGCATCCAGCTTAGCGTAACATACAACTGGAATTTTGGGGAGGTTGCCAACCTGGAAGCTTACAAGGACCAGATATCGGGCATAACGCGTCGCAACGCATATAGCCTGATGTTTTCAATGGCGTATTTCTTTTAGGGGATGGGTTCTGGAATAAAAGCATTTCTGGCAGAGGACTGGCTGCAGTTCGAGCGCCTCTTCGCAGAGATGTCTGCCTCCAGGATCGACATCCTAAACAGGGTAAACAAATATCTTGTGGAGCGCAGCGGAAAGCAGCTGCGCCCCATGTTGTGCCTGCTTGCGGCGCGCCTGTGTGCGGGAGAGTGCAATACGGCAAGTATCCGGTGTGCCGTGGCCAGCGAGATGATACATACCGCCACCCTTATCCACGACGATGTGGCCGACGAGAGCTCTACCCGCCGGGGAAGCCCCACGGTGAGTGCGCTACTGTCACCCTCTGCCGCAGTTTTGGTGGGTGATTACTGGCTCTCAAGGGGCGTATGGGCCATTCTGGATGCCGACGACAGCGAGATCTTCCGCTATTTTACGGCCTGTCTGAAGGATCTTGCAGAGGGGGAGATGTTCCAGATAGAGAAGGCGGCCAGCCTGGATACGACCTACGACGATTATATTTTTGTGATAGCCCACAAGACGGCATCGCTGTTTTGCGCCGCCATGAAGAGCGGGGCGCGCAGCGTTATTGCAAATCAGGCGGACGGCGCGGCTCAGGAAGGAAAACTGGAGGCGGTAGAGCAGTTTGCATACCATCTTGGGCTGGCGTTCCAGATGCGCGACGACATTATGGATTATTCACCACAGATGTCGATAGGCAAGCCCACCGGGGTCGATATTGCAGAGCGCAAAATAACCCTGCCGCTGCTGGGGGCCATTGCCAATGCCGGTGCCGGAGCGCGGGAACAGGTGGTGGATGATATAGAGAACGGCCGTTTTACCCGGGTGCTTGAGTTTGTCGCCGCCAATCACGGCCTGGAATATGCCCAGAAGGTACTCGAAAACGAGACCAGCCTTGCGGTGGCGGCCCTGGATATCTTTGAAGACTCCGCCGCCAGAACGCTTCTTAAGCAACTTGCCCTCAGCCTCTGCCTGAGGGAGGTGTAGCCTATTGTTTGATATACTCCAGAAGGACTTTTTCCATAATCTTGTAACCGGCAAGGGTGGGGTGTACGCCGTCGCCGGAGTTCTCTGCTGCGATGCCGCCGTTGCCGTCGTTTAAGGCGGACCAGTAATCTACGTAGGTGACATTCTCCTCTGTCGCCATACGTTCAATCATGGCGTTCAGCGCTGCCACAGTGCTGGCCTGGGGGCCCAGCTGGGGGCGCCAGGGGTATGAGGCCACCGGCAGCAGGGAGCAAACCAGCGGGGTTATGCCGTTGGCTTTGGCTATCTCTACCATAGAGGTGATATTGCCCACTATATTCTCCATAGTGATGCTGCCTATATTTTCTGCAAGGTCGTTGGTGCCAATAAGGATAGCGGCATATCTGGGGTGGAGGTCAACCACGTCGGCACGGAAGCGGGCCAGATTTTCTACCGTGGTCTGCCCGCTGATGCCGCGCCCTGCAAAGTTGTTGTCGGTAAAAAAGCCGGGGTCGTTGCGGGGCCATGCATCGGTGATGGAATCCCCGAAAAGGACCGCTACGGGAGCCTGCTGCAGAGCGGCATTGTCGCCGGCATAACGCCGGTAATTTGCAAAATCATAATCGGAATGCCCGCCGGTTGCAAATGTTTGTCCGTTGATGGTTTCCCCCGTGCGTATGAACTTTACCTGCAGGTCGCGCAGCGCCTCGTAGCCCTTTGCGTTCAGGTGCAGATGGTCGCTCTCTGTGAATTCCTCGTGGTTGGCTTCGTTGAAAGGGGGTAACGTGAAAAGGTCCAGGAACGGAACACCTGCTGCTCTGCAGCAAAGCATCTGCTTTGCCACGAATTCATTCATTCCGGTTTGTGCATCGCCGCGATAGTTGATGTCCGTACCGGGTCCGGGGCTTGTGAAGCACTTGGTGGAGGTCATGAAAAGTATCTGCTTTCCGGGTGCCTTCTCACGGATCCGCTTTATCGCGTAGTTGATTCCTCCGCACTGAGTTGCAAGCTTGCCGGAGTCAAAGCCGTCGTACTCTGTATAATCCCACGGGTCGCCGGCAAGGTCGTTAACCTGATTGAAATCGTTGGTCGAGGCCCAGAGGATATATTTGTCGTATACCGGGGCGTCGGGAGCGCAGGCCTGGTCTATCTGCCACTGTATGTGTTGCCCGTCCCACTGCGTTTTGTCGGAGAATCCGGCGCCGCCAACCCCGTATTTGGTAATTTTGGCTCCAAGTTGTTCTGCCCAGTAGTCTGTGGCGACATCAGAGGCGGATATTACACTGAACGACCCTCCGAACATGGCTATGGTCTGCTGTTTGGGCTTTGGGCAGCAGCCGCACAGAATGGCGATGGCTGTCGCGAATACGATAAGATGACGGATTTTCATGGCGATGATGATAGTTTTCTCAAAAGTAATAAAAAAATCGGTACTTTTGCGCCGATGAATCAGGCGATACCATCCAAAGGCGAGGCGGTCGTGGTAAAGCACACCGGCAGCCATTATCTGCTGAGCCGGCTTCCCGAGTGGAACGTCTTTCCCGCAGTTATCAGGGGAAAAATCCGCCTCAAGGGCTCTACCGCCACCAACCCGGTTGCGGTGGGCGACAGGGTGGATTACATCTTTGAAGACGGGATGGGCGCCATCACCGCCATCCATCCGCGCAAGAACTACATCATCCGCCGCAGCGCCAACCTGTCGCGCGAAGCGCACATCATCGCCTCCAACATCGACCATGCATATCTGATAGTGACGATGGCATTCCCCGAGACCAAGATGGCCTTTGTAGACCGTTTCCTTACGACCTGTGAGGCATACGGCGTGCCGGTGACAATCGTCATAAACAAAACCGACCTTCATGACGAGGTCCTGGAGCAGATGGCCGGCGCATTCCGCGGCATCTACGGAGGCGCCGGATACGAACTGCTGGAGGTTTCTGCCATCACCGGCACGAATGTAGATGTGCTGCGCGAGCGGTGCCGGGGGAAGATAAGCCTTATGAGCGGCACCTCCGGTGTCGGCAAATCGTCGCTTATAAAGGCGATGGACCCCTCGCTGGAGCTGATCCGCACCGCGGAGATTTCGCAGGCGCACCTGCAGGGGCGCCACACCACCACCTTCTACGAGATGTATCCCCTGGCGACGGGCGGCTTCATAATTGACTCGCCCGGCATCCGCGGCTTCGGCCTGGTAGACTTCAAGAAGGAGGAACTGAGCACCTATTTCCCTGAGATGCTGCGCGTGATGGACGACTGCCGCTTCAAGCCCTGCACCCACACCCACGAGCCCGGATGCGCCGTGAAAGCCGCCCTTGAGGCTGGAACAATCTCCCCGGACCGCTACTACTCGTATCTGGGGATGCTGGAAGAGGAGAACAAATATCGTTAGATATGGTATTCCAGCCCGTGCTCCGTGATAAAGTCAAGCAGGGCGGGTTCCGGGCTGACCATGAATTTGCGGGAGAAAAATTCCACCTCTCGTTTCTTGGCATCGTCGAAGATGCGGACATAGAGGCGGGCGTGGCCGTGGTTCTTCCTGCATACCTTTGCAAAATCTTTCTGGAACTCGGGCGTGAGCTTCTCCACGGGGATGCTCACGTGGAATTCCTTCACGCGGGTATCCTTGAGGTTGCTCAGCAGGGCGATGTCCTTTATCAGGAGCTTGTACACCAGGCCGCGCTGTTCGCTGTCGCCGGAACCCCGGTCTACCCGGTCGTAGCGTTGCTCTGTGACGCAGGTTATAAGCAGCGGGGTGTTGACCTGTGTGTACTGCATGTAGTTTTCGTAGTCTTTGCCAAACAGGGCGAACTCGAACGAGCCCGAGAAATCCTCTATGGAGAACTTGCAGAAGGGGCGGTTGTTGCGGGTGGTCCTGGTTTCACAGGCAGTCACGATGCCGGCGATGATATACTGCTTGTTTAGTACGGATTTGTCTGTTTTCAGCTTGCCCTCCTGCACCTGCCTGGCCTGTGACGGCATCTCGTTGTTCACCTCGTCGAGATGGCTCACGGTGCAGTTGGCAAAGTTATCGACCTCGAAGCGGTACATGTCCAGCGGGTGCGAGCTGAGATACATCCCCACCACCTCCTTCTCGCTTTTGAGAATCTCCATCCTGTTTTCTTCTGCTGCCGCGGGGAATTCGGGACGGACCGGCTTGAGCTCTGCCATCTCGCCAAAGAGAGAGAATGCACTGTTGAGGGCGCTGTTGTGATATTTTGATGCGTAGCTGATAACCGAATCGATGAACGGTTCCCCCTTGGCTGTGAGAGCGAAGAACTGGCTTCGGGTGGCCTCCGGGAAGCTGTCAAACGCCCCGGCGCTCACAAGGCTCTCCAACACCTTGCGGTTGAGGGTGGTGTTGGGGACGCGTTCTACAAAGTCGAAGAAATCCTTGAATGCACCGCCATTCTCCCTGATCTTGATAATCTCGTTGATTACGTTGGGGCCGACCCCCTTGATGCCCCCCATGCCAAAGCGGATGGCGCCAGATTTGTTCACGGTGAACTCGGTGGAACTCTCGTTGATGTCGGGGCCGAGCACCTTGATGCGGGAGCGGCGGCAATCTTCCATCAGCTTTGCAATCTCGTCCATGTTGTTGAGGTTGCAGCTCATGTTGGCGGCAAAGAACTCGGCGGGGTAGTGGGCCTTGAGATACCCCGTCTGGTAACTTACCCAGGCATAGCAGGTGGCGTGAGACTTGTTGAAGGCGTACTGTGCAAACTTCACCCAGTCTTTCCAGATTTTGTCCAGAACCTTTTCCGGGTGGCCGTTGGCGATACCGCCCTCCATGAATTTGCTCTTGAGCCCCATCAGCGTCTCCAGCTGCTTTTTGCCCATCGCTTTTCTAAGGGTGTCGGCCTGACCTTTGGTGAAATTGGCAAGTTTCTGGCTTAGAAGCATCACCTGCTCCTGATAAACCGTGATGCCGTAGGTGTCCTTAAGGAACTCCTCCATCTCCGGGAGGTCGTATTCTATTGGCTTGAGTCCAAGCTTGCGGTCGACGAAGTCGGGGATGTAATCCATCGGACCGGGGCGGTAGAGGGCGTTCATCGCAATCAGGTCCTCGAAACGCTCCGGGTGGAGTTTCTGCAGCCAGGTCCGCATTCCGTCGCTTTCAAACTGGAATACCGCGGTGGTGTCTCCGCGACCATAAAGGTCTAAGGTGAGCTTATCGTTGATAGGGATCTTTTCGATGTCGATCTGCTCGCCGTGGCCAGCCTTTATCAGGTCCAGCGCCTTGTGTATGATAGAGAGGGTGTTGAGCCCGAGGAAGTCCATCTTGAGCATGCCGACATCCTCTATGTAGTGGCCGTCGTATTGCGACGTACACAAATCTTTGCCACTCTTGTCTTTGGAGAGGCAGACGGGGATGAAATCGCCAATCTCGCCCGGACCGATGATTGTGGCGCAGGCGTGCTGTCCCACCTGCTGGATGCACCCCTCGAGTTTCTCTGCATAGTGGAGCACCTCTTTGGTGAGCTCCGAGCCATTTTCCAGCTCGTTCTTGAATTCCGGCACAAGCCGATAGCAGTTGGCCAGGGTGATCTTTACATCAACCTCTTCCTTGCCCACCTGGAAGGTCTTGCCGTCCTCCTCAATCTTCTTGAATCCGGGCAGCAGTTCGTCCAGCTTGGGGTTGAAGGGATATTTACTCTCTTTCTTCTCGCTGAGGCGGTCGGGTACCATCTTGCTCAGACGGTTGGATTCGTCCAGGCTCATCTGGCTGATGCGGGCCACGTTCTTGATGGCCCCCTTGGCCGCCATGGTGCCGAAGGTGATCACCCGCGACACGTGCGATACGCCGTAGGTTTTCTCTACATATTCGTGGGCATAGTCAAGATTCTCGAAATCGACGTCGATATCGGGCATCGAGATTCGGTCGGGGTTGAGGAAGCGCTCGAACAGCAGCTGGTATTTTATGGGGTCCAGATTGGTGATACCCAGGCAGTACGCCACCACGCTGCCGGCAGCGGAACCACGCCCCGGCCCCACCAGGTCACCCACCGCACGGCAGGCGGCGATATAATCCTGGACAATCAGAAAGTAATCGGGGAAGCCCATGCGGGCTATGGTCTTAAGCTCGAAATCTATCCGGGAGCGCTGTTCTTCTGTGAGAGAGTCTCCATAGCGTTTTTGGGCACCCAGATATGTCAGGTGGCAAAGGTAGGCCACCGAGTGGCAGAAGTCGTCGCCGCGATAGGTACGGCTGGTCTCGTTGCCCTCCTTGTCTTTCTTTATCTCCCACTTGCCCTCTTCAATCACATCCCTGTACTTTTCCAGCTGATTGTCGATATCGGCCAGGAAGGCCGGGTCGATGTTGAACCTGGGGAGGATGTGCCCCCGGTCTATCTTGTATTGCTCTACCTTGCCGGCGATTTCCAGCGTGGCCGCAAGCGCTTCGGGATGATCGGGGAAAATGGCCGCCATCTCCTCCTCAGTCTTGATATACTCCTGCTGGGTATAGTGCAGGCGCCTGGTATCGGTGACGTTGGCATTGGTGGTGAGGCAGATGAGGCGGTCGTGCACCGGGCCGTCCTCCTTCCTGATGAAGTGGGCGTCGTTGGTGGCCACCGTCTTTACGCCGTGCTTTGCGGCGAGATGGAATATCTTTTCGTTGACCTTGCTCTGGTCTTCGTAAACCCTTATGATCTCGCGGTAAACGTCGGGATCCAGCCCTGTAAGGTCCGTCTTGTGGAGCATCACCTCCAGGTAGTAGTCTTCGCCAAAGACCCGCTTGTGCCACTCGATAGCCTCTTCTGCCTTGTCGATACGGTCGGAGAGGATGTTCTGCGAAATCTCGCCCGCCAGGCAGGCGGAGCAGCAGATAAGGTTCTCGTGGTACTTCTCTATAATCTCGTGGGTGACGCGCGGCTTGTAGTACTTGCCCTCCAGGTGCCCGATGGAGACGATCTTCATCAGGTTCTTGTAACCTTCGTAGTTTTTGGCCAGCAGTATCAGGTGGTAGTAGCTGCGGTGTTCGGGATCCTTGAGGCGATGGTCGTAATGTCGGGTGACGTACACCTCGCATCCGATTATCGGCTTGACGATGGGTTGCTTGTCCCCGTCCAGGTTGGATTTGTCGTAGGCCCACTTGAAAAACTCCTTCACGCCGTACATGTTGCCGTGGTCGGTGATGGCTATGGCGGGCATCTCCAGCTCCCGGGCGCGCGCAAAAAGCTTCTTGATGGAGCTCAGACCGTCGAGGATGGAGTATTGTGTATGGACGTGAAGGTGTACGAAGGACATGTCGCGCTCGCTTTAGAAGCTTATGAGGGATTCGCCGGTCATCTCTGCGGGTTGCGGGATGCCCATCAGGGTGAGCATAGTGGGGGCGATATCGGCCAGCCGGCCGTCGCGTACCTGCTTCACATCGTCGTCCACAACCACAAACTGCACTTTATTCAGCGAGTGGGCGGTGTTGGGGCTGCCGTCAGCATTGACCGCATTGTCGGCATTGCCGTGGTCGGCGGTAATCAGCACGCTGTAGCCATGCTCGCGCGCAACCTCCACAACCTTTCCGGTGAGCTCATCTATAGTTTTCACCGCCTTGCAGATAGCGTCGTAGACACCGGTGTGGCCCACCATGTCGCCGTTGGCAAAGTTCAGGATAACCATCTGGTGCTTCTCTGTGGCCAGGTCGGCCATAAGGGCCTCGGCCACTTCCGGGGCGCTCATCTCGGGTTGCAGGTCGTAGGTGGCTACCTTGGGGGAGTTGATAAGTATGCGGTCTTCGTTCTCAAACGGAGCCTCGCGGCCGCCGTTGAAGAAGAATGTCACGTGGGCGTATTTCTCTGTCTCGGCGATGCGCAGCTGGCTCAGGCCGGCCGCAGCGACGGTCTCGCCAAGGGTCTTCTGTACGTTCTCCTTGTCAAAGAGGATGTGCAGCCCGGTGAATTTGTCGTCGTAGGGGGTAAGGCAGCAGTAATAGAGGGGGATGGTGTGCATCCCGGCCTCGGGCATATCCTGCTGTGTGAGGACGTTGGTGATTTCGCGGGCGCGGTCGTTGCGGAAGTTGAAGAAGATCACAGCGTCGCCCTCTTTGATGGTGGCCACCGGTTTGCCGTCGGCGCCAACCACGCATATCGGCTTGATAAATTCGTCGGTAACGCCTTCGTCGTAAGACTCCTGAATGGCTTCAGCGGCGCTCTTGGCCTTTTTGCCTATACCGTTCACTATCAGGTCATAACCCTCCTTGACTCTCTCCCAGCGTTTGTCGCGGTCCATTGTGTAGTAGCGGCCGATTACGGAAGCGACCTTGCCGGTGGTTGCCGCCATCTTCTGCTCCAGCTCCTCTACGAATCCTTTTCCGCTGCGCGGGTCGCAGTCGCGGCCGTCCATCAGACAGTGTACATAAACCTTGTCCAGCCCCTCCTGCCTGGCTACGGCCAGAAACTCGTAGAGATGGTTAAGCGAGCTGTGTACGCCGCCGTGGCTGGTCAGACCCATAAAGTGCAGGGCGCAGCCGGTGCGTTTCACATAATCATAGGCCGCAGCTATCTCTTTGTTTGCCAGCAGCTTGTGTTCGCGGCAGGCCATGTTTATCTTTACCAGGTCCTGATAAACGATACGGCCGCCGCCGATGTTCAGGTGTCCCACCTCGCTGTTGCCCATCTGGCCGTCGGGCAGGCCCACGTCTTCGCCGCAGGCGCTAAGGTGTGAGAACGGATATTTTGCACGGAGGGCGTCGATGTGTGGCTGCCCCTGGGTGTATATTGCGTTGCTGTGGTCTTTCTTGCCTTCTCCCCAGCCATCCAAGATCATTAGTAAAACCTTCTTGTCCATAGATAATGTCGTTTGAATTTGCTATTTTTGCGCTGGTGCCGCACCAGTAAAAATCTTGATGCGGCATCCCACAAAGGTACTCCAAATTATGAGTAAAAAAAACAGTAAGAAGAAAGATATACGAAAGAAAAATACACGCGGGGTTGTAATACGTCCGAGCACAAAGCAGCGGCGAAGCAAAAGCGTAGAGGAATACGACGGGGTGGTGAGCCTGACCCGGGACGGACTTGGATTTGTGGCGGTAGAGAACATGGACGAGGATGTCTTTGTGAAGCCTGGGCGCCTTCGCGGCGCGCTCAACGGCGACAGGGTGCGTGTGGCGGTTAGCAAGCACAAGACCGGTGCGCGGCGAGAAGGGGAGGTGGTACGCCTCCTGGAGCGTTCTGCCAAGCCGCATATCGGTGTCTTGATAGTACGCGGACGTCAGATATGGGCCATAGTGGAGAGCCCGCGCATGCCGTATGACATCCGCATTCCGCTTGAAGAGGGGGAGGACCTGCCCACAATAGGCGGGGTGAAGGCCGCAAGCGGCATGAAGGTGGCGGTACTGGTAACCGACTGGCCCCGCGGCAGCGCAGAACCGCTGGGCAAGATCGTGGATGTGCTGGGCATGCCTGGCGAGAACAATACCGAGATGCACGCCATCCTGGCGGAGTTTGGCCTTCCGTATCGTTTCGAGTCCGATGTAGAACAGGCCGCAGCCAGAATCCCCGAGAAGATAACCAAGGCAGAGATAGCGCGGCGCAAGGATTATCGCGGCGTCACCACTTTTACCATAGACCCTGCCGATGCCAAGGATTACGACGATGCCCTGTCGTTTATGAAGCTGGACAACGGCAACTACGAGGTGGGCGTGCATATCGCCGACGTGTCGTTTTACGTCCGCCCCGGCGATACGGTTGACAAGGAGGCGTACAACCGCGCCACCAGCGTCTATCTGGTAGACCGCACCATCCCGATGCTGCCGGAGAAACTCTCCAACAACCTCTGCTCGCTCCGTCCGCATGAAGACAAGCTCTGCTTCTCTGCGATATTTGAGATGGACGCCAGGGCTGCGGTTAAGGATGTGTGGTTTGGCCGCACGGTGATAAATTCCGACGAACGGTTCAACTACGACCAGGTACAGGCGATGATCGAGGGGGGCGACGGCCCCCTGAAAGAGGAGATAATGACGCTCCACTCGCTGGCGCAGATACTGCGAAAGAGTCGCTTTGACAAGGGCGCCATCAACTTCGAGCGGCCCGAGATGAAGGTAGAGGTCGATGAAACAGGCCGTCCGGTGGGCGTATATCAGAAGATAAGCAAAGAGAGCAACTTTCTTATAGAGGAGTTCATGCTGCTTGCCAACCGCAGCGTGGCGGAGTTCGTGGCCAAAAAATGCGGATACAAGAATCCCACGATGGTTTACCGTGTCCACGAAGCCCCCAATGCAGAAAAGCTGGGTCATCTGCGCAGCTTTGCAGGCAACTTCGGCCTCAAGATGGGCTCCATAGAGACCACGAAGCAGGCTACCAAGAGCCTGAATGCGCTGCTTAGGGATGCCAGGGGCTCTGCGGCCGCGAATGCCATAGAGATGCTGGCGCTGCGCGCCATGGCCCGCGCCTGCTATTCTACCGACAACGTGGGTCACTACGGCCTCGCATTCCCGTTCTACACCCATTTCACCTCTCCCATCCGCCGCTATCCGGACCTGATGGTGCACCGCCTGCTGGCGCAGTATCTCGAGTCTTTCTACTCCGGACATAAACTGGAAAAGATGCCCGACAGGCACACTTATCAGCTTTGGTGCGAATATTCATCGGCCCGCGAGCAGTTGGCTACCGATGCAGAGCGCGCCAGCATCAAATACAAGCTCACGGAGTTCATGCAGGACAAGATAGGGCAGGAGTTCGACGGGTGCGTGAGCGGCCTTACGGAGTGGGGCATGTATGTTGAGATAGAGCCCACCAAGGTAGAGGGGATGGTATCCCTGAAGACCATCAAAGAGGATTATTTCAGCTTTGACGAGGAGAAATACCGTATCGTGGGGCGGCTGTCGCACCGTTCCTTTACCCTTGGCGACAAGGTGCGCGTGAGGGTGGTGCGTGCCTCCATGGAACAGAAGCAGATCGATTACGAGTTGATTCTGGACGATATCAGATAGAATCTACGAAAACAGGTCGTGCAAGACATCCAGCGAGCGGATGTTGAGGTTTTGCGAGAGGTGGTAGGAGAGGTATTCTATCATCTTTTGTGCAAAATCACCGCGCTGGTTGCCCGAGAGAGGGATTGCCATAGCCTCTTCGCGGGGCAGGGAGAGAATCTGGTGCAGCAGCAGGGAGTTGGCGGCGCTGAAGGTATCTGCCAGCGCGCCCGGGGCGGTGAACTCTGCGGTGACGGGCATAAACAGCGTTTTGTCGCTCGAATAATTGTCCTTTGGCTGAAATCCCAGCTCCCGGCAGAAATCTGTCAGGAAGCAGATGTGGAAGTTGGCCACGCTCCCCTCTGCGTTGTTGAGCGCAACGATCTGCTGTTGCAGAAAACTGAAAAGCTCTGTATCCATGGCTCCGTCAAGCAGCGATCGGTACAGCAGTTCTCCGATAAACAGGGCGATGGCGCTTTTGTACGGGTCGGTGCGCAGGGCGTCCAGCCGGTAGGGGTTTTCATACTCCCGGATATGCTCCAGTGAACCTTTGTGAGAGGATGCCACAATGTCCAGGATGCCGAGGCTGTGAAAATGGTTCAGCCCGCCGCGCCCCTTGCCCGCGCCGCGAAGAAAAAAGCCGGTGCGTCCCTTTTCGCAGTCCAGCGCCTGTACCACCAGGGAATGGTCTCCATACTTGGTGAGATGGAGCACGATTATGCGTGTTTCGCGGTCGGAGGGCATTTATTGCTGAGTCAGGTGTGCTATGAGTTTTTCCACAGCCCGTCCACGGTGCGAGATGGCATTCTTCTCTTCCAGGGACATTGTCGCCATGGTGCGCTCCATCCCCTCCGGGACAAATACGGGGTCGTATCCGAAACCGAGTGCGCCCATCGGCTCCAGCGAGATATGTCCTTCGCAAATCCCCTCAAAAGTGTGCAGCACACCCTCTTCTATAAGCGCTATTACGCAGCGGAAGCGGGCGGTGCGCTGCTCAAACGGCACCCCTTCCAGCTCTTTGAGCAGCTTTACCACATTCCGGGCGGGGTTCTTGGGTTCTCCGGCATAGCGGGCGGAGTATACGCCGGGGGCACCGTTAAGATAGTCCACCTCCAGCCCGGTATCGTCGGCAAAGCAGGTTTTATGGAACTTTTCCCAGATAAACTGCGCCTTCTCTATCGCATTTTCGGGGATGGTTTCGTGCGTTTCCGGGATATCTTCTGCATAGCCCAATTCGGCAGGAGTGATTATCTTGAAGGAGTCGCCCAGTTTGCCGGCAATCTCTATCACTTTATTGTGATTCGCCGTGGCGAAAATTATTTCAGAGGGGTTCATGCTTGCTGGAATAGAAAGATTTTATCGCTGCGGCGCAGCTTGGTAGCACATGGGATGGAGCACAAATCGCCTTTGAGGGCCGTTTGCACGGGCTTCAGGTCAACGCGTATCTCGGGCACTTCAAACTCTAACACGCCGGTGGTGGGGCCGCTTATTATCACCGGGTCGCCGACGGAGAGTTCGCCGGTCTCTATCTGCACCTCCGCCACGCCCAGCTTCTCGAACCAGTTGGTAATCTTGCCTATATAGCGTTTGGTGCGGGTCGCCTTGTTGCCGTATACGTCGCTCCACTCGCCCATTCTGGCGCCCAGGTAGTATCCGTCCCAGAAGCCGCGGTTGAACACGGTGGCCAGGCGCGCCTTGAGCTGCGTCCCGTATTCTGCGCTGTAGGTGCCCTCCAGGACCGCATCGGCAGCATCGCGGTAGGCGCGGGCGGCGGTCTTTACATATTCGCCGCTGCGGGCGCGTCCCTCAATCTTGAAAACGGTGACCCCGGCATCGATAATCCTGTCCATGAACTCTATGGTGCAGAGGTCTTTGGGCGACATTATGTACTTGTTGTCTATCTCCAGCTGGTTGCCGTCGTCGCTGTCGGTGACGATGTAGCTGCGGCGGCACACCTGATAGCAGCTGCCGCGGTTTGCAGAGGCGTTGTGGGCATGCAGCGAGAGGTAGCACTTGCCCGATACGGCCATGCACAGCGCGCCGTGGCAGAACATCTCCAGCCGCACAAGATCGCCTCCGGGACCCGTTATCCCTTCTCGTACGATGGCCTCGTGTATCTCCTTAACCTGAGGCAGGGTCAGCTCCCTGGCCAGCACGATGACATCGGCAAACTGTGCGTAAAATCGCAGGCTCTCTATGTTTGATATGGAGAGCTGGGTGGATATGTGCACCTCGATGCCCAGCCTGCGGGCCTCGATTATAGCCGCCATGTCGGAGGCGATTACGGCGGTGACTCCCGCCTTCTTTGCCGCCTGCAGCAGCTGCCGCATCGGCTCCAGGTCTTCGTTGTAGAAGGTGATGTTGACCGTGAGATAGCTCTTGATGCCGGCATCGCGGCAGATGTCGCACACCTGCTGCAGGTCTTCCACCGCAAAATTGTTGGCGGAATGGGAGCGCATGTTAAGGTTGCCAACCCCGAAATATACAGAATCGGCACCGCCCTGGATGGCGGCCTGCAGACATTCAAAGTTGCCTGCCGGAGCCATTATTTCAAGAGTATCCATTTAGTCTTCCCTGTGTATCAGTGATTCTGAGAATTCCCGCAGGATGGCCAGCTGCTCCGGGGTGAAGCCATTGCCGGAAATGCATGACATCGCCTTCTCGTGGTAATCTTCTATGGTTTTCACGGCATCTTTTTTAACGCCCAGTTCGATATACATCTGCTGCATGGCGGCAATCTTCTCCCCTGCGCGGCCGTTGTCCATCGCCATAATCGCACCCAGGCGCTGGCGGCTCTCCCCGCCGGCGCGTTTGAGCGCCTCTACCAGCAGCCAGGTCTTCTTGCCGGCCAAAATGTCGCCGCCGATCTTCTTGCCGAATATGTGCTGGTCGCCAAAAGTGTCCAGATAATCGTCAGACACCTGGAACGCCAGGCCTATCTGCCAGCCGAAGTCGTACAGCGCCTGGGCCTGGTCGGCAGGTGCGCCGGCAATCACGGCCCCCATCTTTGCAGAGCAGGCCAGCAGGGCGGCCGTCTTGAGGCCAATCATGTTGATGTATTCGTCGCCGGTAACTATCGGTTGCGTCTCAAACTCCATGTCGTACTGCTGTCCTTCGCACACTTCGGCGCCCATACGGGTGAAAAGCTCCAGCACCTGCGGCTGTTTCTCTGCAGGGCACGCCGCCAGATACTTGTAGGCCAGAATGCACATCACGTCGCCGGAGAGTATCGCTACGTTGTCGTTCCATTTTTTGCATACCGTAAGCTGGCCGCGACGGGTGTCGGCACGGTCCATGATATCGTCGTGCAGCAGGGTAAAGTTGTGGAAGATTTCAAGCGCCAGGGCGGGGGATATTATGTTATCGCCGATATTGTCGCTGTAGAGGTTGTAGGTGGCCAGGCAAAGGCGCGGCCGCAGCCTCTTGCCGCCAATCGACATCATATACTCCAGTGGCTCGTACAACCCTGCCGGTTCTTTTACAAACTTAAGGTTGCAGATTGCACGTGCTATTATGGCTTCCTGCTCTTTAAGGGAATACATCTTTTTAAAAGTTTTTGCTTCGCAAAGATAGTGAAATGCCGGCAATCTTCTACCTGGAAACGGCAGGTCAATTTCTTACTGCGGATATCTCTATTACGCGGGCAACGCCCTCCGCTACTGTAAAGCGGATGTTGTACGGGCCGTAGCACATACCCCAGACCTTGCCTGGGTCGCTGTCGTAGGATACACGCGGATCCAGCTCCAGCAGTTGCCGGATCTGTTCCAGAAGTTTATCCCGCCCGTCGCGAGGCCCCGCCGTGTCTTGCCCGTCACGAACGGGTTTTTCCCCGTTATCTTCCAGGGCGTCCGTCACCCCCGGTGCGAATTCCACGCTGATCCGGTGGTCTTTTGTGGGGCCGGTGTATCCGTCGCAGGCCTCGCCGATGCAGTCGGCATATGGGATGTAGGGCTTGATATCGTATATCGGGGTGCCATCCAGCAGGTCTGCACCCGCAACGTGAAGCAGCGGCCCGCGGTCGGGGGTCATTTCGACCCTGAGCAGCCGTACGGCCGACATCCCGATGCCGTTTGGCCTGTATGGCGAGCGGGAGGCGAATACGCCGATGCGGGTGTTGCCTCCAAGCCGCGGCGGGCGTACGGTAAAGGCACCGTCCCACCTGGCTTCGCTGAAGCCCCAGATGAGCCAGATGTGGGAGAAGCTGTCAAGGCCGCGCACCGCATCCGGGCTGCGGAACCCCGGGGTGAACTCTACGGTGGCGGTACAGTCCCGGGCCAGACGGCTCTGACGGGGGATTCCGAACTTCTCCGGGAACGGGGAGCGGATGTGTGCTACAGGGGTGATATCCATATCGGAAACAAAGATAATCAAACGTGCTTTTTGTGCAAAACGTGTTGATATTCTTAAAAATATTGCTATCTTTGCAGCCCGCAAAAAAGCGGCCTATTTACTTAAATAAAAGATTAATAACTTTTTATGCCAACAATTCAACAATTAGTTCGCAAGGGACGCGAGGTTATCGTAGAGAAAAGCAAATCTCGCGCGCTGGATGCTTGTCCTCAGAGGCGTGGCGTATGTGTTCGTGTTTATACCACGACCCCCAAGAAACCTAACTCAGCAATGCGTAAGGTTGCCCGTGTACGTCTCACCAACCAGAAAGAGGTCAACGCATACATCCCCGGTGAGGGCCACAACCTCCAGGAGCACAGCATCGTGCTGGTTCGCGGCGGTCGTGTGAAAGACCTCCCCGGTGTACGTTACCACATTCTCAGAGGCGCTTTGGATACCGCTGGTGTAGACGGTCGTCTGCAAGGACGTTCCCTCTATGGCACCAAGAGGCCCAAAAAAGCCAAAAAGTAATCATTCACATTAATTAATTCTGTTGAAAAATGAGAAAAACGAAGCCTAGAAAGAGGATTCTACTTCCTGATCCGAAGTACAATGACGTGCTTGTAACACGTTTTGTCAACAACCTTATGTTGCAGGGGAAGAAGAGTATCGCGTATTCTATTTTTTACGATGCCATTGACATGGTAGGCGAGAAGATGAAAGATTCTGACAAGGCTCCTATAGAAGTCTGGAAGCAGGCCCTGGAGAACATCACTCCCCAGATCGAGGTCAAGAGCCGCCGTGTAGGTGGTGCGAACTTCCAGGTTCCTACAGAGATCCGACCTGAACGCAAAATCTCCATCTCCATGAAGAATATGGTTCTCTACGCCCGTAAGCGTTCCGGTCACTCAATGGCCGAAAAGTTATGTGCCGAGATAATTGCGGCTTACAACAACGAAGGTGCCGCATTCAAGCGTAAGGAGGATATGCACAAGATGGCAGAGGCCAACAAGGCATTTGCTCACTTCCGCTTCTAATTCTTTTCTGTGAGGGGTTGGATGGCAAGAGACCTGACATACACGAGGAACATCGGTATAATGGCTCACATCGACGCCGGCAAAACCACGACCAGCGAGCGAATCCTGTATTACACGGGTAAGACTCACAAGATCGGGGAGGTGCACGACGGAGCTGCCACCATGGACTGGATGGTCCAGGAGCAGGAGCGCGGCATTACCATTACGTCTGCCGCAACCACCGCTTTCTGGAACCACGACGGGGAGAAATACCAGATCAACCTGATAGACACTCCCGGCCATGTGGATTTTACCGTTGAGGTAGAGCGTTCGCTGCGCGTGCTGGACGGCACCATAGCGACGTTCTGCGCGGTAGGTCGTGTCCAGCCGCAATCGGAGACGGTATGGCGTCAAGCCGACAAATACCATGTCCCCAAGATTGCGTATGTCAACAAGATGGACCGTACCGGAGCCGATTTCCTGGCAGTGGTGGAGGAGATCCACACCAAACTAGGCGCCAACGCGGTGCCGGTTTGCCTCCCTATCGGGGCAGAGGACAATTTCGAGGGGATTGTGGACCTTATCGCAATGAAGGCGATTTATTACGATAACGGTACCGAGCTCGTGAACTACGAGATAAAGGATATTCCCGCCGATATGAGGGCCGAAGCCGAAGAGTGGAGGGGCAGGCTGCTGGAGACAGTGGCCGAGACCGACGACGCCATCATGACCAAGTTCTTTGACAACCCGGACTCGATTACCGAGGCGGAGATTATCGCAGCGTTGCGCAAGGCGACCCTGGACATGACCCTGGTGCCTACCTGCTGCGGTTCGTCTTTCAAGAACAAGGGTATCCAGTTCCTGCTGGATGCAGTGGTGCGCTACCTGCCCAGTCCGCTGGACGTGGGCAGCGTGTTTGGCACAAACCCCAAGACCGGTAACGAGGTTGAACGCAAGCCCAGCGTGAACGATCCGTTCTGCGCGCTTGTGTTCAAAATCGCCACCGATCCGTTTGTGGGTCGTCTCGCCTTCCTCAGGGCATATTCCGGACGCCTGGATTCAGGCTCCTATGTGCTCAATACCCGCACAGACAAGAAAGAACGCGTTGCACGACTGTATCAGATGCACAGCAACAAGCAGAACCCCATAGACTTTGTGGAGGCAGGTGATATCTGCGCCGCAGTTGGGTTCAAGGAGCTGCGCACCGGTGATACAATTTGCGTCGAAGACAAACCCGTCGTGCTGGAGTCGATGGTCTTCCCCGAACCCGTTATCGGAGTTGCGGTGGAGCCCAAGACCCAGAGCGACATAGACAAGCTGGCGATGGCGCTTTCCAAACTCTCTGAAGAGGACCCGACATTCTCTGTCGAGACCGATTCCGAGACCGGACAGACCATTATCAGTGGCATGGGTGAGCTTCATCTGGACATTATCATAGACCGTCTGCGCCGCGAATTCGGCGTAGAGATCAACCAGGGCGCCCCGCAGGTCAACTACAAGGAGACAATCCGTGGTTCTTACCAGATTCACGAGACCTTCAGCAAGCAGACCGGCGGCCGCGGAAAGTATGCCGATATCGTGGCGGAGTTCTCTCCTGCCGACGAAGGTGTCACCGGCCTGCAGTTTATCGACGAGGTCAAAGGTGGCAACATTCCGCGCGAGTTTATACCCGCGGTGGAGAAGGGCATAAAGTCCTCTATGGCAAACGGCGTGCTGGCCGGTTACCAGATGATGGCTCTCAAGGTAAGGTTGCTGGACGGTGCATACCACCCGGTGGATTCCGATTCCATGTCGTTCGAGATATGCGCCCACCTGGCATTCCGCAATGCACTGTTGAAGTGCAAGCCGGTTCTGCTTGAGCCCATAATGAAACTTGAGGTTGTAACACCCGAAGAGTACATGGGCGACATCCAGGGCGATCTGAACCGCCGTCGCGGTCAGATCCAGGATATGGACAGCAAGGGCAACGCCCGCATTCTGAAGGCGCTGGTTCCGCTGTCGGAGCAGTTTGGATATGTCACAGTGCTCAGGACCCTGTCGAGCGGTCGCGCTACCAGCTCTATGGAGTTCAGCCACTACGAAGAGGTGCCCACCAACATCGCACGCGAGGTGGTGGAACGTCTGGGACGCAAATTTATTGGAGGATAAAATTCAAAAAACAGTTATATAATGAGTCAAAAAATCAGAATCAAACTTAAATCTTACGACCATGCGTTGGTAGACAAGTCTACCGACCAGCTCGTAAAGACAGTCAAGAGCACTGGCGCTGTGGTCAGCGGGCCTATCCCCCTGCCTACAGACAAGAAGATCTTCACTGTCAACCGCTCGACTTTCGTAAACAAGAAAGCCCGTGAGCAGTTCTCCCTCAGCTCTTTCTGCCGTCTGGTGGACATTTACTCTTCCAACCCCAAGACTATCGACGCGCTGATGCGCCTCGAGCTCCCCAGTGGTGTTGACGTAGAGATTAAGGTCAACTAACGTCTAAAAGAGAGCGATACATACTATTTTCCGGATAGTTTGCATATATTTGCACCGGAAACGGTCCCATAGCTCAGTTGGTTAGAGCATCTGACTCATAATCAGGGGGTCGCAGGATCATGCCCTGCTGGGACCACAAAAAAAAGACAGCCGAACGCTGTCTTTTTTTTTGTGGTCCCTTGGACCACTTATTTTACTAGGGGGCTACCGCCCCCTAAAACCCCTGCGGCGCAAGGCGCCGGACAGCCGAACGCTGTCTTTTTTTTGTGGTCAGCATTTCCATAGAGATTCAATCTAGGCGGGTTGCCACTTGTAGCCCAGTTGGGAGAGGATGTGGCTGGCGCCAAGGGTGTACATCGCTTCCAGGGCGCCGGCAAAAGCCTTGAAGGCATCCACACTGCCGGCCTCCACGCCGCTGTGGCGCAGCAGGCTGTTGGCTTCGGTTGCCTTGGAGCGGAAGAAGTTCGCCAGATTTACTGCCTGCGGGCTCTCCAGGGCCAGCCCAAGGATATGCTCTGTGATATGCTCGTCCATATAGTCAAAGCCCTTCTCACCGCAGTAAAAGACATAATCACAATCTTTGTAACGTGTCCAGTCGCGGTCCCAAAGGCATGCTACGGCGGCTCCGATATATGCCGCCCATGCCAGCACCACCTCGGGATAGTCGTTGAATTCCCTTACGGCGTCGACCATAAAGTCGGGAGAAACCTTCTCCCATGTCTGCTCAAAATCTGCAGTGAGCATCAGGCTTTGTTTTTCCTCCGTTTGAATCTCTCAAAAATGGCGGTCTTACGCAAGGAACGTCGAGTTTTGAGCATCTCCATGTCTTCGTTGGAAATCTTTGGGAAGCGCTTGCGCACCCGGCGGGTCCATTCGCCAAACGCAGCCGCGAAATGCCGGTCGCGCTTCTCCGGATACATCTCGTTGTAGCAGATCATGATACCCGTCTCCTCGACATCGGAGAACTCGTCGTTGATGGCGGTACCCAGCATCTTCATCGAGGGGGAGCTGTTCATGTACGAGTTTACCAGCGGCGGGATGTTTGCGCCCAGCCTGCGTACCGCCTCCTTGAGGTTGCGGTAGTCGTTTTTGAAATCTGCATCCTTCAATATCAAATCCATAAGGCGCGGGCTGGTTTCCGGCATAACCGGTTTGACGGGGCGCACCAGATTGTCGGGATCGGGGAAATGTTTCCAGAGGAAGTGGAGGATAAGATCGCGGGCAGGACGGTCGTAAGAGGGATACATCGTCATCTTTCCAAAGAAATAGATGATGCCCGGATGCTCTGCCGCAACAGCGGCTATGCCGTCCCAAAGATTGTCCAGGGCATACAGAGCCTTTGCACCGGCGCGGGAACTCTGATAGTCGGGAGTGACAAAGCTGCGCCCAAGTTCCATGGTGTGAGGGAGATAATCTCTGATAAACGTGTCGCTGAAGTGGAACATGTGGGAAGTGGCCAGTATCGGCTGCCCCTTACTGTCAAAGGCGACGTCGGGGCCAAGGATGTAGCGGTAGCCGCCCAGAATGGCCTTGGCATCGGGATCCCACACCACAATCTGCTTATAAGGGACATCCATCGTGTCAAAATCGTCGATATCGGCCGCAAGCCCGCTGCCGCCGCCGCCTTCGCGGAAGGATATCTCGCGCAAACGGCCAATTTCCAGCATTACGTTGGGGGAATCGTGGGCGTCTGTCACATACAGCACATTGCCGCCCTTGTTTGTATCACAAAGCCTCTTGTCGGGGGTAAGTTCCGCCTCCAGCTTTTCTACACTTATTGGATCGATTATTCTGTCCATGCTCTATAATTCGTATACTTTTTCACGTACCCAGGCAGCCCAATCGGTATCGCTCCTGCTCCTGTCAAAGGTCTCGGGCGGGATGGGTTTGCCGAATTTGACCTTGAAGGTGCCGCCCCGCTGCCGGTACATCTCGTCCGGCAGGAACAGCATGACCACGTTAAACTTTAGTTTGAGCCACTTGCATATGTTGGCTATGTTGTAGAACCGGTTGCTGTTGCGGCCAACGAAGTGGATGGGAACCACCCAGCGGCTGGTCTCACGGCTCATCTTTATGAAGTTCTTGCCCCACGGCAGGTCCTGAACCTTGCCCTTGATCTTGCGGGAGCAAAGGCCGGCCGGGAAAATCAACAGATTGTTATCGGAATGATAAACATCGTGTATCATCTTTGGCAAATCGCGCGCCTGGGCGCCCGTACGGTTGATGGGAACGCTCATAGAGGCGATGCCCGGCAGCGCCATCAGGAAATCGTTTACCAGAAAACGGACGTTATGGCCAAAATTCTCCCCCACGATGCTGGCCAGGGCCACTCCGTCGATGCCGCCCAGCGGATGATTGCTGGCAAAGGTGATAAACGAGCCCTCCGGCACCACTACGTTTTCCAGCCCTTCTACATCCAGCTTGACATCCAGATACTTGATGCCTTCGGTGCAGAATTCTATCCCCTCGTACCCCTTGACAATCATGCCGTTCATAAAGTCCTGGTGGATAAAACGCTTAAGCCAGTTAAGGAACCATTTGGGGATTTTCTTGCCCGGGAACTTCTTTGCAACCACCTTGTCCAGGTCAATCGCAAGGTCGGGTCGGGGAACAGGTGTCTCGCTCATAGCTTCTAAAAGAAATACGAACCCAAAAGTAGTCAAAAATCCAAAACGGCTTTAAATTTGCAACAACTTTTTCTCGATAAAAATAATCTGAAACAAGATGAAAAAATATGCCGTTATTGTCGTTGACATGCTCAACGACTTTGTTACGGGTCCGATTGCGGACCCAAGGGTCCACCACATCATCGAGCCCATCGGGCAGCTGTGCGACAAGGCACGCGCTGCCGGCATACCCGTACTTTATGCAAACGACAGCCATACTCCCGAGATAGACAAAGAGTTCCGCGTGTGGGGCCCCCACGCCGTAGAGGGCACCAAAGGGGCAGAGGTGATAGATGAACTCAAGCCGCGTAAAGGCGACTATGTCATCCCCAAGAAGACCTACAGCGGATTTTTCGAGACCACCATGGAACGCGTGCTGCGCGAGCTGGATGTCGATACCGTAATCATCACCGGCTGGCAGGCAGACTGCTGCTGCCGCCATACCAGTGCCGATGCCTTTTTCCGCGGATTTGACATCGTGGTTCCGCGCGAAACCACCGACACAGTGTCAGAGGAGGCTTATCAGGGCGCACTGGAGTATATCAAAAATATCTATGGCGGGACCATCTGTGACCTTAAGGACCTGCCTTTTATGAACGAGTAGGATATGAAAGTCGGATTGTTTATCGACACCTTCTATCCGATGGTAGACGGCGTCGTCAAGGTGGTTGACAATTATGCCCGCCGCCTCGCAAAGAAATGCAAGGTGACGGTATTTTGTCCCACGGTCAAGGGCTACAATACGGAAGAAGACAAGAAATATCCATACGAAATAGTCCGCTGCACCTCCCTGCCGCTTCCGGGGCAGGACTATTCGCTGCCGCTGCCGCTAGCCGACCCCGCCTATAACGTCCCCCTTATCAAGAGCGGACTGGACATTGTGCACATCCACTCCCCGTTTGCTGTGGGCACATCCGGTGTTTTTTACGCAAAGACGCATGCCATTCCGGCGATCGCTACGTTGCATTCGCAGTTCCGTCAGGATTTTGAAAGGACCTTCCGTCTGGAGCCCACCGTCAAGATGGCACTGAATACCTTGATGATGACCTTCAACTCCTGTGACGAATGCTGGGCGGTGAACTCAGCCATAAAGGAGCTTTACGAGACCGAATACGGCCTCACGTCCCCCTGCAAAGTGATGCTGAACGCCACCGATCATGTCCCGGTAGCCGACCCGGCCGCGGCCGCCGCACGTGTGAACCAGCGCTTTGGCCTGGCACCGGACGAGACGGTATTGCTGTTCGTGGGCCGCATCAACTATCTGAAGAAGATTGACTTTGCCGCACGCTCTTTGCGCATCCTCAAAGACCGCGGCGTAAAGTTCAAGATGATATTTGCCGGCCAGGGGCTTGACGAAGACCGGTTTGCCGAGCTCATCCGTGAACTGCATCTCGAGAACGACGTGATTATGGCGGGTCTGGTTGGCGGCCGCGAAGACCTTCAGGACCTTTATTCCCGCGCCAAACTGTTCCTCTTCCCGTCGCTATACGATGCGAACTCGCTGGTTCAGATAGAAGCCGCCTGCCAGAGCACCCCCACCGTGTTCCTCAAAGGTGCGCGAACCGCCGCTACCGTGGCCGATGGCGTGAACGCCCTGGTGAGCGAGCCCACGGAAGAAGCATATGCCGATACCATCCAGGCTATTCTGGCCGATGATGAGCGATATGACCGCCTTGCCAAAGCCGCCCGCGAACAACTATATCTGGACTGGGATACAGTGGTGGACGGGGTATATCAACTGTATCAGGAAAAGATAGCGGCCAAGAAGAAGGACGTGGAGGCCAACAGCCTCACCAACCGTCTGCGCCAGACATTCCTCCGCGGTGCAGAAGCGAATCAATAGCTGAAACCAAGCACATCCAGGCCCCGGCGTACGTCGGGGTCTGTCATAAAGGTGTTCCACAGCAGGCCGCTGCGGTAATTCTCTATCATGCAGACAATCGGCCCCTGGTCTATAGCGATGTAGCTTGTGGCGAACCAGCGGTCTTCCAGGCTGAAGGCATCCTTGAATCCGTATTCTCCCCAGATTTTCCCGCCCAGTCGGTAGTAGAAGTACTCCAGGGCCGCCAAAGACTCTTCCGGAGTGTAGGGCATGCTGGCCAGCGCTGCGGTGGGGGCGATGGTGCCGGTGTCGTTGGCGGGTGAAGAGGCTATGTACCCTTTGCTGTAGTCGCTGGCTGTGAGCCCCCAGCAGACGTCGCTGTAGCCGTAATACCCCTTGGGATTGGCGGCGCAATAGGCGTGGTTGATTTTTGCGTGGGCCACATTCTGCTCCCAGTAGTTGGCGTAGGCATCCGTCAGGCTGCGGGGATCCAGGCCCAGGAAAGAGTAGTGGGCAAAGAACATCGGCCCGCCGCAGGCCTCGCCCAGCGGCAGGGTGATGTCGTAGTATTTTTTACCGTTGTGTACATTTTTCGCCCAGCCCTTGTCATAAACATCCTTGGTGATGGGGTGGGTGGGTGACGATGCCGCAAGCACATAGATTATCAGCGCCTCGTTCCAGCCGCGGATGGGCATATTCATCTGCCACTCGTATTCGGGAGACCAGTGCCAGTAGAGCACGTTCTGCCCGTCGCGGGTGAACCAGTCCCATTCGACATCCTCCCACAGGGTGGTGACGCCGCTGCGGATGGCGGTCTCGGTGGCATCGGTCCCATCGAAATAGGCCCTAAGGGTCAGCAGACCCTCCATCAGGAAGGCAGTTTCTACCAGGTCGGCGCCGTTGTCTTTGGTGCTGAATGCTAAAGCTTTGCCTGAGGTGCCGTTGAGCCAGTGCGGGAAGGCTCCGTGGAATTTTTCTGCCTTATCGGAGAGGAAATCCACCACCTTAAGGGCTTGCCGGGCACCTTCCTCACGGGTAATGAAGCCGCGGGCAATGCCTACCGGGATGGTCATCAGGCCGAAGCCGCTGCCGCCGGTGGTCACCGTCTCGTCGCTGCCCAGCCGCTCCCGCGCCAGTCCGCTTACAGGGTGCGCGTAATCCCAGAAATATTTGAATGTTTGCTGCTGCACTTTTGTGAGCAGTTCGTCGGTGGAGATGCGCGGGAAGACATCCTTGGTGTCGTCGAAGGCGGTGATGAAGGAGAAGGTGAAACCTTCAATAATATCGACCCCGAACCCTTCTCCGGCGGCAATGCCCAGGCGGTACTGGGAAAAGTCGTTCAGAGGCGCGGCCGGCTGCAGAATCATCACCGAAGGGTCATTCTCGGCCAGGCGGGCGTCCATTTTGTCCCCGCTGAAGGATATGCAGGAGGCCAGCGAAAGGGCGTCCAACGTGATTTCCCGGGAGAAGCTCACGGCGATTTCCGGCTGCAGGCTCACTCCGTTCAGGGTGCCGGACTCCAGTACCGGCTTGCCGTCTACGGAGACGGAAACCACCATTGCGCGGGGCAGCGGATCGGGTTGTGCCGGATGTTCGCACCCGGCCGTCAAGGCCGCCATAATCACGGCGGCGAGAAAAAGGATAAGACGTTTCATGGTGACGACAGGGAGATCCCTCCCCCTGCCGCCTGAATAATCTTTAGAGAAGTGCGATAGCAACCTCTTCTTTGCGGAGAGCCTGGAGCTCAGCCTCGGTGAGGGCCTTGTTGAAGATGCGGACCTCGTCGATGGAACCTGCAAAGAAGCTCTGCCAGGACTCGCTGGAAGCACCCTCGATGAAAGATGCCCAGCCGCCTACATAGAGAGCGTTGGTGTTGCCGGTTACAAAGCCGCCGATAGGGAGTTTGGGACCAAACTCGGCATCTTTAACCTTAACGCCGTCTACATACAGTGCCCATGCGCCTGTAGCAGCGGTGTAGGTGAATGCAAACTGGAACCAGTTGCCATATTTTGCGAAAGCTGCATCGTATGTGTCAAGCCAGATATTCTGCTCGTTGCCCTCTGCATCGTGCAGCACAACGCGGCCGTTTACCTGCTGCTCTTTGACACCAGTCTCCTCGGGGACACGGGTATTGTCAAAGTAAGCGATGAATGCAGGCCAGTCAATACCGGAACCGTTTACAGAGAGGATAGCACCCTTGGAGCACTCTTCTTTGAGTTTGACCCAAGCGGTGAAGGTCATATCGGTGAGACCTGTGAAGGGGTTGGTTGCTGCCAGCGCGTACTTGGTGTATGCTTGGGTTGTGTTGGTGCCGCTGGTGTTGGTCCAGCCTTTGCCGATATAACCGGCTGCATCCATAGAGGCAGAACCCTTGGACTCTACCATAGAGATACCGGTGCCGGGAGTCTCGTTTGCCTCAAAGCTGAAGTGTGCAACCAGGTTTTCTGCAGCGGTCTTCACCTCGGGAGTCTGGCTCTCTTTCTCTTTTTCGTCATCGGGCTTGTTGCAGGAAACAATGGCGATCATTGCCATAGCTGCGAGTAATAAAAGCTTTTTCATTTGATTTGTTAATTAAGTTTGTTAAAAAAGTTGATGTATTGATTAATAAACATATCCAGGCGTTGCCGGGAGATTGGGGTTGAGCTGCCGCTGGGCGGCGGGGATGGGGAACACCTCGTTTTTGCCGGTGGTGAAGCCCAGCGGGCCGAGAACCTCGGCCGCCTTGCCCCAGCGTACCAGGTCAAAGAAGCGGTTCTCTTCCAGAGCCAGTTCTGCCCGGCGCTCGTCGTAGATGTTTTCCAGAGTTGCGGGTGCAGTGTCAAGACCGGCGCGGTGGCGCACCTCGTTGAGGGCGGTCTCTGCGCTGTAGCCCGATGTCGGGGTGATGGTGGCGCCGCTGGCCATTGCCTCTGCAAATATCAGCAGCAGGTCGGCATAGCGGATGATGCGCATGTTGTGGTCCAGGCTGCAGGCATTGAAAGAGCGGTTGTTGTATCTGGAAGGTACGTATACTTTGCCATTGTAGTACGGATTGATGGGCACCAGGGTTTTCTCGCCATCTATGAAGACCTCTTTCATCGAAGATGTTATAAGGTCACCTTCCGGGGTGGTTCTGCCAACCTCCAACAGGGTAACCTGTTTGCGGACATTGTCTCCGCGTGAATCCAGAAAGTCTATTAGTCTCTGGCTGGGAACCTTGTATCCCCATCCCTGCAGGGGCTCCTTGCCGCCGCGGGGTGCCTGTATGAACCCGTAGTAGCTAAGGGGCATACCGCCGGTAGTCTGGCCGAGGTCGGAGCTTTCTATCTCCATGATAGATTCAGCACCGCCCTCGTTCTCTACGTTGAAGGCATCCTTGAAACGGCTCATAAGGGAGTAGCGGCCGCTGGCAATAATCAGGTCGGACAAGCGTGCAGCCTCGTTCCAATCCTTGCGGTAAAGGGCAACCTTGGCCTTGAGGGCCATCGCAGTGTATTTGTTGTAGCGCCCCTTGTAGTCGGTGTGGGAGTCGGGAACAATGGCGATGGCATCATCCAGGTCGCGGTAGATGAAGGTGTAGATATCCTCTGCAGATGCTGCCTGGGCCGATGCCAGTTCTGCGGAAGTCATCGTGCGGTCTATGATGGGCACCGTGCCGAACAGACGCACCAGGTTGAAATATGCATAGGCGCGGATAATCTTGGCCTCGCCGCGGCATTCAACCACCGTTTGCTGGCCGGCCTCGGATGTGATGGCCTCTGCAAAGAGGTCCATGGACTCGATGGCGAAGTTGGCTGCAGAAGATATGTTGAAGTAGTAGTTCCACATCGCCTCCACGTTGTTGTTGTCGGGGCCATAGGAGAAGTTATCCAGTTGGGCAACGGTAGGTCCGTCGGACTCTGAAGAGCCTTTGTCGGCATCGTCGGAGACGATTTCCATGACACCCACATAGTTCTGTGCTTCACCCTCGCCAAGCCGCATGGATGCATAGGCGGCGCTCACAGGCATAAACACATTCTCTGTCTTGGAGTAGTCCAGACCGGCAGAGGGCATGGTGGCTTCTGTGCGGATGTCCAGGAATCCGGAGCAGGAAACAGCTGCAAAAGCAGCGAACAGTATGATGATGAATCTTGTTTTCATAGTGCTAGAAGTTCATGTTTACACCAAATGAATAGATAGCCTGCATGGGATATACAGAGGCGCCGTCTATTGCGTTCTCTGTGGGAGAGCCGCCGATTTCTGTGGTGAAACCGTTGTAGCGGAACAGTGTCAGGGGGCGTTGTGCAGATAGATATGCGCGGATGCTGCCGGCGCCGAATACCTTGCGGAAGGTGTAGCCCAGCTGGACGTTCTGGATGCGGAACATAGATCCGTCTTCAATAAAGAAGCTGTTGCTCTGCGCCATAAGCTGCTCTGTGAGGGCCTTTGGCGTAGGATATGTATCGGAAGGAGCATCCTTGCGCCATGCGTTCTTGTAGAAATCGTAGTCGTAGTTGCCATCGGCAAATACCTGCTTGTTGAGACGTTTGCGGTTGAAAATCTTGTTGCCTATGTTGGAATTCAGCACCGCAGAGAAGTCCCAGTTCTTATAGTTGAAGCCCATATCAAAGCCCAGCATCAGCCAGGGCAGGGGGCTTCCGAGATAGATGCGGTCGGCGGAGGTAATCTTTCCGTCGGGGGTGCCGTCTTCGTTACCAGCAAAATCGTGGTACTGGAAGTAGCCGGCGCCGGTGGAAAGCTGGGTTACATCGGCCATCTGGGCGTCATATTCGTTCTTGAAGATGCCGTCTACCTGATAACCCCAGAAGGCGCCGATGGGGTATCCCACCTGGGTCATGGTGGCGTATGCGCCGTTCACAAGGCCGCCGGGGATATTGTCGCGCCCCTCCAGCGCAAGCACGCGGTTGTGGTTGAAGGTGGCGTTCATTCCAAGGTTGTAGCTGAAATCTTCGCTTATGTTATCGGCCCACTTGAGCGAAAGCTCCACGCCGGCGTTGAGCACCTTGCCGTTGTTGGCCAGCAGCGTTGCAACACCGCCGCCGGTGGCGATGGGTGCGTGGAACACAACCTTGTCGGTGACACGGTAATAGAGGTCGATGTCACCCGAGAGGCGGTTCTTCAGAAATGCGAAGTCGGCACCGACGTTGGCCTCGGTCACGACCTCCCAGCGCAGGTAGTTCTGATATACTGTCTGGGCGCCGATACCGTCTACGAGGGTGTCCCCGAATACTGCAGAAGAGTCCACCCCGGAAGAGCCGGCGATGTTGATGTCGTTGGCTGGGACGTTGTCGTTACCCAACATACCCCAGCTGGCGCGTACCTTGAGGTAGTCGAATGTCTTTTTGCCTTGCATGAACGGCTCGTCAGAAACCACCCAGCCCAGACCGAGGGAGGGGAAGAAGCCCCATTTCTCCTGATACTTGGAGCTGCCGTCGGCACGGAAGGTGACGGTGGCCAGGTAGCGGTCCTTATAGCTGTAGGTGCCGCGGGTGAAGAACGACAGGCCGTTGTAGCGCGATGCGCCGTCGGTGGCTGTCTGGTTCTTGTAAGAACCGTTCACCAGATAGCGCGACTGTGCATCGTAGTTGGGTACGTTGCTCACCACGCCGCGCAGCCAGCCGTTGTACTGCATGCGGGTCGACTGCCCCAGCATCGCCGTAAAGTTGTGGTCGCCAACCCTGTCGGCATAAGTGAGGGTATTGTCGAATATCTGGTATGTCCCGTAAGCGTATGTCTTGTTCAGCGAGGATACGGAAGTGCCCTGGCTGCCGCCCACAAAACTCTCGGGAGTGTAGCTCTGCTGGTCGGCAAAGCTAAAGTCGAGATTGTAGGAGGTGCGCAGCTTGAGCTTATCGGTAATGGATGCCTCTGCGTAGATGGAGAATACCGTTTTAAGACCGTTGTCGGAACTATTATAGTAGTACGCCGCCGCCGCGGGATTACCGTATGCGTTGGAGTATCCGTAGAGCTGGGGCGAGTCAAAGGCAACAGGATATGCATCTGTGTTGGCATCGTTGTACACACCATATACCGGAGGATTCACAAATGCCTGATAATAGACGCTGCTGTTGGGGTTGCGCTTGTCGTAGCGCGACACCACGGTGTTGACACCCATCTTGAGCCAGGATGTCATCGTCTGGTCGAGCCTTGCACGCAGGTTGAAACGGTTGTAGTCGTTTGCGCAGTAGTTCATGATGCCGTCCTGGTAAAAGTAGCTCAAGCCCACGGAGTAGTTGGTCTTTTCCGTGCCGCCGCTAAGATCCAGCGAGTGGCTGTGCATCAGGGCGCTGTGTACCAGTTCTTTATACCAGTCGGTGCTTACGCCGTTGTAGTCTGCGGCGTTCTTGGGTGTTGCGTCGGGGAAGGCCAGGTTGTACATCTCCACATACTCTTCTGTGCCGGCAAGCTTCATGATGTTGGTGGGAACCTGCAAACCGGCGTACCCCTCGTAGCTTACGCGGACCTTGCCCAGCTCGCCCTTGCGGGTGGTGACGATTATGACACCGTTCGCAGCCCGCACACCGTAGATGGCGGCGGCAGAGGCATCCTTAAGCACTGTGAGAGACTCGATATCGTTGCTGGATAGAAAGTTGATGTTGTCCATAAAGGCTCCATCCACAACGTAGAGCGGGTTGGCGTAGTCGCCGATTGAGCCGACACCGCGGATCTTTACGGAAGGGCCGGCGCCCGGGGCGCCGCTCTGGGTGATCTGCACGCCGCTCACCTTACCCTGCAGGGCACTCATGGGGTTGGCGGCAGTCTGGCGGGAGAGTTCGTCCCCCTTGACATTCACGATAGGGGCGGTGAGGTCTTTGGATTTCTGTGTGCCGTAGCCCACTACCACTACCTCTTCCAGGAAATTGACATCCTCTTTTAGCAGGATGTTCGCGGGGATGCTTTTGGCAGGATACGATTGGGTGGCGTAGCCGATGCAGGAGATCTCCACCATCGAATCGCCGCTTCTGACAACCAGGGAGAAGTTGCCGTCAAAATCGGTCGAGGTGCCGTTGGAGGTGCCAGCCTCCATTACGGTAGCGCCGATAACGGGTCCCAGATCGTCTGCAATCGTCCCATTGACCTGATATTGCGCCTGTGCACCCAGCACAAACGACAGCAGGATCAGGGTTGTTGAGATAAATCTTTTCATTCGGATCGTATTGGTTATTTGTTATAGTAAAATCCAAGTTTTTCAAGTCCCGTGGCAATCTCGGGGCAGCTGCCGAACAGCTTCCAGAGCAGCCCGCTGCGGTAATTCTCTATCATAACCGCCTCGGGGCCCTGGTCTATTGCCAGATAGTGCTCCAGCACCTGCTGCTCTTCGGGCAGGGTGTAGTTCACGGCATCGTAGAAGCCGTAGGGGCCAAAGGTGCGCTTGTCGGCCAGCAGCCGGCGGATTACCGCCATGCTCTCTTGCGGGGTATAGACTATGGAAGATACCGCCGCGGTGGGGCTCACGGTGCCGTTCTCTTCGCTCGTGCCGGGGTAGTGGCCCGCATAGCCCAGCAGGACGTCGTCGCTGGAGGTGAATCCCCAGAAATCTTCTCCCAACTTCTTCTCGGGGTGGTCCATCGCGTAGGCACGGTGTATCAGACACTGGTTGCGGTTGCGCTCAAAATAGTCTGTGTAGCCGTCGCTCAGGCCGCGGGGGTCGAGTCCCAGGAAAGAGTAGTGGGTGAAGAACAGCGGCCCGCCGTAATCCATGCCTATGGTAAGGGGGATGCCGTAGTACTGCTTGCCGTTATAGTAATACGGGCTGATCTTGTATGATGCCTCGTAGCACTCCCTGCTGATGGGATAGGTGGGCGACGAGGCCGCCAGGATGTAGGTTATCAGCGTCTCGTCAAAGCCGCGGATGCGGTGGTTCATCTTGAAACCGTAATTCTTTGACCAGTGCCAGTAAAGAGAGTCGGTGGCCTGGGTGTACCAGTTCCACTCGATGCCGCGCCAGAGGCTGTCGCAGCGTGCTTTAAGGCTTTCGCTGGCTGTCCATTGGCGGGTGGTGAGGATCCCCTGTGCCAGAAAGGCGGTCTCTACCAGGTCGCCGCCGTCGTCGTAGCGGCTGAACGGATAGGCCTCGCCGCTGTCGCCGTCGTACCAGTGTGCCCATGCGCCGTGGAAGCGCTCCAGGCGCTCAAGTGAGGCGATTATCTTCTCCAGACGGGCTTCCCCCTCTTCGCGGGGGAAATAGCCGCGCTCTGCACCCGCTATGATAGCCATCATCCCGAAGCCGGTGCCGCCGGTGGTCACAATATTGCCGTGCACGTCTTTGTTGCGCTCGCGCGCCATGCCGGTGTTGGGTTCGGCAAACTCGGTGAAGTATTTTATGGTGGCCTGCTCTATCTTGTCCAGAATCTGCTCTTCAGAAACGGCTCTGGAGGTGCAGCCTGCCAACAGAAAGAAAAGGGTGGCGGCGGTACAGACGGCTGCCGGAACTGCTTTTCGGAACATTTTAGTCGTTATAAGTGAAAGTTACAAAATCTTCTGCACACGAATCGCCGGCAATGAATACCCTGAATTCGCCCGCCTCGGCTCCGAAGGTCATATCCTTGCGCCAGAAAGAGAGCTCCTTCTCTGTGATTGTGAATTCCACCTCGCGGCTTTCGCCGGGTTCAAGAGTCACGCGCTCGAATCCGCGCAGCATCTTCAGGGGGCGGGTCACGCTGCCAAGCATGTCCCGCAGGTAGAGCTGAACCACCTCGGTGCCGCTGCGGCTGCCGGTGTTGGTGACGGTTGCCCTGGCGGTGATGCTGCCGCCCGGGCCAAAGCCATCGCTGCTCAATACGGGCTTGCCGTAGCTGAAGGTGGTGTAGGTCAGGCCGTAGCCAAAGGGGTAGAGGGGCTCGTTGGGGCAGTCCAGGTACCGGCTCTCGTATTTGGCTCCGATGTTTACGTAGGGGCGGCCGGTGTTCTTTGCGCCGTAGTATATGGGCACCTGGCCCAGGTTGCGGGGGAATGTCACGCTCAGTCGGCCGCTGGGGCTCGCTTCGCCGAACAGCAGGTTGGCAACGGCTTCGCCGCCCATTGTGCCGGGGTACCACGCCTCAAGCACTGCATCGGCCAGAAGGCTTTCTTCGCTCAAATCCAGCGGACGTCCGTTGAGCAGCACCAGCACGATGGGCTGGCCGGTGGCGGCAATCCTTTTCAGCAGTTCGGTCTGCTCTCCGGGGAGTTTGATGGAGGTACGGCTGGCGGCCTCGCCCGTCCAGTCGCAGGGTTCGCCCAGCACCATCACCACGGTGCTGGCGCGGCGGGCGGTGTATTCGGCCTCGTCAAAGCCTTTCTGGCCGGGCTTGGAGACATCGCATCCGGGGGCATAGTAAACGTGGCCGGCATGCTCTGCGATGGCATCCAGGATGCTCTTCACGCCATCGACCTGTCCGGCTCCGCGCCAGGTACCCAGAAGGTCGTCGGCACTGTTGGCCAGGGGGCCGATTACCGCTACGCTGGAGCCCTGTCTAAGGGGCAGGATGTCGTGGTGGTTCTTGAGCAGCACGCAGCTCTCCTGGGCAAGTTCAAGGGCGGTGGCCAGATTCTCATCGGTCTTGGTCAGGGCAGCCTCGCGCTCCCGGCTGCAATATTTGAACGGGTCCTCGAACAGGCCGAGGCGGGCCTTGACGGTGAGTATGCGGCGCACGGCCTCGTCCAGGGTTTTACGGCTCACCTTGCCCTCTTCCACAGCTTTTTTGAGGAATTCGGAATAGCCGCCACTCTGCATGTCCATGTCGTTGCCGGCGTTGAGCGCCTGGATGCTGGCATCGGAAAGGTCGGCGCTGGTGCCGTGGTTAACCATCTCCATTACGCCGGTATAGTCGCTCACCACAAAGCCGTCAAAGCCCCACTCGTCGCGGAGGATTTCGGTGAGCAGGTGGGCGTTGGCGGTGGCGGGAGTGCCGTCGTATTCGTTGAAGGATGCCATCACGGTCTGCGCTCCGGCATCTACGGCAGCCTTGTAGGGTGGCAGGTAGAACTCGCGCAGCCATCGTTCGCTCATGTCCACGGTATTATAGTCGCGGCCGGCGTGGGGGGCGCCGTATGCCGCAAAGTGCTTCACGCAGGCGGCTATGGTAAGGGTGTCTTCAAGGTCGGCACCCTGGTAGCCGTGTACCATTGCGCGGGCAACGGCGCTGCCCAGGAAGGCATCCTCACCTGCACCCTCGCTGATGCGGCCCCAGCGGGGCTCCACACAGATGTCGCACATGGGGGAGTAGGTCCAGTGCAGGCCGGCTGCAGCAGCTTCGCGGGCAGCGATGCGGGCGCTCTGCTCTATCAGTTCCGGATCCCAGCTGGCGCTTATGCCCAGGTTGATGGGGAATATGGTGCGGAAACCATGGATAACGTCGTAGCCGAACAGCAGGGGAATCCCCAGGCGGGTCTCGTTTACAGCAATCTCCTGCAGCCTGCGGGTATAATCGGCGGTGTATGCGTTAAAGATATTGCCGCATTTGCCCGCCCGGATATCATCTACATAACCGGCGCGGATGCTCGGGCCGGTCACGTCCCAGTCCGAAGTGTAGAGTACTGTCTGGCCGATTTTCTCTTCCAGCGTCATAACCTTCAGCAGGGAGTCCACTATGGGGTATGATTTGTTGAAGTTGGCAGCCCGTGCCGGGTCAGCGGCGGGTTTTACAGAAGATCTGCCGCACGAAGCCAGCAGCAGGACTGTCAAAAGGAACAAAAGTGAACGTTTCATACAGATAAAATGAAATAATTCAAAAAATTTAACGCATCCTCTAAGGTAAGGAATAATTTTTTAATTTTATGGTCGTAATCGTATAAACACGCAAAACATGAAAGGCATCGGCATTATCGGCTGCGGCAAGATTTCTCAAATCCGCCACATCCCGGAGTATTCAGACAACCCCAACGTCCGACTGGTCGGCTATTTTGACCTGGCCAGGGAACGCGCTGCGCAGATGGCTGCCCGCTACGGCGGCAAGGTGTTCGACACCGTAGAGGATCTGCTCTGCGACCCTGCAATCGATGCCGTGAGCGTGTGCGTGGCCAACAACATGCACGCCGACATCACAATAGCAGCCCTGAAGGCGGGCAAACATGTGCTGTGCGAGAAGCCTATGGCAACCAATATAGAAGACTGCGAGCATATGGTGGCCGCATCAAGGCAGTACGGACGCTGCCTTATGATTGGCCAGAACCAGCGCTTTGCCAAGGCGCACGCAGAAGCCCGCAGGCTGATTAAGGAGGGGGCGATTGGCCGCGTGGTGTCGTTCCGCACCACCTTTGGCCACTCCGGTCCCGAGACGTGGAGCATAACTCCCGGCCCCAATACATGGTTCTTCGATAAAAAGGCGGCCGTTATGGGCGTGCTGGCCGACCTCGGCATCCATAAGACCGACCTTATCCAGTATATCCTTGATGATACAATCACCGCTGTTACCGCCAGGATATCTACCATAGATAAGAAGTATGCCGACGGCAGCCCTATAGGTGTGGACGACAACGCCATCTGCATCTTTGAGATGGTGGGCGGCGCCGTGGGCACGATGACCGCCAGCTGGACCTTCTACGGTCAGGAAGACAACACCACCATAATCTACGGCACCGAGGGCATAATCCGCATTTATGACGACCCGGCCTGCTCACTTAAGGTGATAGGCAAGGACGGAGCGGTGCGGACCCTGGACATAGACCGGATCCAGACCAACGACAACCAGACCAGGTCGGGCGTGATGGATGCGTTTGTGGATGCGCTTGAGAAGGGCGTACAGCCGCCCGTTGCCGGAGAGGAGGTCCTCACCGCCATGCGGGCCATATTCGGCGCCCTGGAATCTTCAGAAAAAGGTGTCCGGGTAGAGGTAAACCGGTAATTACTCTGCAGGGCTGAAGTCCTCTTTGCCTACGCCGCAGAGGGGGCATACCCAGTCTGCAGGGAGGTCTTCAAAAGCAGTGCCGGGGGCGATGCCGTTATCGGGGTCGCCGGCAGCAGGGTCGTATTCGTATCCGCAGATGTTGCAAACAAACTTTTTCATATCGTTTCTGTTATTGGAGTTTACTTATAAATGAACGGCCATACTCTTCGCAGGCGGCAAGGGCGGCGCTGTCCGGAACCCACTGGGCCCGGATCCCTTCGTCTACCACTGCAAAACCTGCCTCTGTGAGCAGGGCGCTGAGCAGCCGGGTCCCCTCGCCGCTCCAGCCGTAAGAGCCGAATGCGGCGCCAGCCTTCTTCTTGAGCTTCATCCCCTTGACCATCTCCAGCAGGCCGGCTATGGCGTATGAGTATCCATTGTTGATGGTGGGGGAGCCTGCCAGCAGGGCGCGGGAGTGGAACACCTCTGTAAGGATATCGTTCTTGTCTTCTTTAGCTGCGTTGAACAGTTTTACCGTCACCTGGGGCGCCGCATCGCGAATGCCGCGGGCAATCGCCTCCGCCATCTGACGGGTGCTGTTCCACATGGTATCGTATACTATCGTAACCTGATTCAGGGCATAGGCATCGGCCCAGACAAGATACTGCTTCACTATGCTTTCCGGATCCTTGCGCCATATCACGCCGTGACTGGGGCAAATCATCTTGAGAGGCAGGTTCATAGCCAGAATCTCGTTCACCTTGCGGGTCACCATCGGGCAGAAGGGGGCTAGGATGTTGGCAAAATACTTCTCGGCCTCTTCCATCATCTCGCTCTCGGGGACTTCGTCGTTGAAAAGGCTTTCGCTGGCATAGTGCTGCCCGAACCCGTCGTTGGAAAAGAGCACGCCGCCGCATCCGTCGTAATAGCTGAACATGGTGTCGGGCCAGTGGAGCATGGGCGCCTCTACGAATGTGAGACTCTCACCGCCGCCAAGATCCAGTTTGTCGCCGGTTTTAACCTTTACAAAGTTCCACTCCTGGTGATAGTGGCCGCGAAGTATCGCCTCGCCCTTGGCGGTGCAGTATACCGGTGTGCCGGGGATCTCCCGCAACAGCTCTGCCAGCGCGCCGGAGTGGTCGCTCTCGTTGTGCTGCATCACCACCGCGTCGATCTTTTCAAGCGGAATCTCCTGCCTAAGGCGCGATACGAACTCCTGGTCGTACGGACCCCATACGGTATCGATCAAAACGGTTTTGGAGATGCCGCGCAGCAGGTATGCGTTGTAACTGGACCCACGGCGGGTAGAGAGTTCGTTGCCGTGGAACATCTTCAGTTCCCAGTCGGTTTTCCCGACCCAGGAAATATTGTCGGTAATCTTTTTTGCCATACCACAAATATAAATGTTTTTGCTAAATTTGAAGTCAAACCGAAAATTAAACAATACACTATTTTGATATGAAATCATTCAGATTATTACCGCTGGCGATGTGCCTGACGGCCATTCTGACCGTTGCCGGGTGCCAGCAACCGGTTGAGGACCCCTACATTCTCATCTCGGGAGAGGCAGTGCTTAAAATTCCCCAGGAGAAAGCAACCCTCCAGGTTCTGGTAAAGACCAACCGCGAATGGGCTTTGCGCATGGACAAAAAGTCCACGGAGTGGATGACTGTAGAGCCTGCTACGGGCGGCCCCTCTTCAGAACATGCGATTCCGGTGACCCTTACCGTGGCAGAGAACATGGGGGCAAACCGTACGGCTGCCATTGAGTTCTATACCGGCACGGCGACGGCTATGCTCACCGTAGTCCAGGAGGGCCCCGACGGCGAGAGCGATGGTATCGAGGCCAAGAGCGTGGCAGAATTCATCGCCCTGGCCGACCCCGACACATACTATCGCCTTACCGGTACGGTGTCTGGCTTCAATGCAAGTTATTGCAGCTTTGACTTGACAGACGAAACCGGTACGGTATATGTCTATTCGGTGGCAGAGAGCAGCAAGCCGGCGTGGAAAGACAAGATCAAGAACGAGGGTACGATAACCCTCAGGGGTCTCTACAAGTTTTACAACTCCAAACACGAGGTCGTAGAGGCAGAAATCGAATCGTTTACAGAGGCTCCGGAACCGGAATACACGGTGGCTACGGCGGCCCAGATAATCGAAGGGGCTGCGGCAGGCGATTTCCAGATGGAAGGTGCTACGGTTGTCTGCATACCGTCTGTGAATACGCTTGTGGTGAGCGACGGCACGGCGATGCTGTACGTTTATAAATCAAAGCACGGCCTCTCCGTGGGAGATGTGCTCACCATAAAGGGTGCGGTTGTGATGTATGAAGACCAGGTGGTCGAATTCAACGACCCCAAGATAGAGAAGACCGGCAAGGGCGAGGTTCCGGCCCCGGTGGCTGTAGCATGGAGCGGGGAAGATATAGATGCATATTGCACTGCGGTTCCGGTAACGGTACAATATGTCACCGTGGTGGGGCTGCTGATAAAGGACGGCAACTATATCAACCTTACCCCTACCGGCACGACAACTTGCGAAAAAGTATCGCTTTATATTGGCGATGCCGATCTGAGCGCCCTTGTGGGCAAGCCCGTGAGAGTTACCGGCTATGCCTTCACCGCATCTGCGAAAAACAAGAATGTATCCATCGCGATGATAAGCATAGCAGAGGATACCGGCGCGTCCTATGTTACGGTAAATCCCACATCCCTTACCTGGAAGGCCGGTGAAACCACCGCCAAGACGGTAGCAGTTACAGCGTCAGGTACAGAAATCACCGTAGAGCCCGATGCCGGGGCCTTCAGCCCGGCAATCTGGGCAACCGCAACGGTGAGCGGCAACGTAGTGACCATCACACCGGACAGCGTCAACGAAAGCGATACCGATGCCCGCACCGGCGCATTCATTGTATCCTGCGACGGAGTGACCACCACCATAACCGTCACACAGAAGAAAGTAGAGGCCGAATATGATTTCACCAGCAATGTCACCTGGGCGCTTGGCACCAATGCATACGACCATACCTCCGGGACAGAGACGATGAACCCCCAGACCGCCGTCGTAAACGATGTTACTGTAGACATGGTTGTTAAGCTGGGCACATCCAAGAATCCCGGCGACTTTACAGTCACGGTTCCTGCGGGGACAAAGAAGGTAGGGTTCTTTGCCCTTGCCTGGAAAGGTGTTCCTGCCAAGATAACCCTTACCTGCGGCGGCAAGAGCCAGACGTATGACCTGGCGGCCAACGACGGCGTTGCCAGCAATCCGCCGTACACCATTACAACAACCGCAGCAGAGGCCTACTTCGAGTTTGAGCTGCCCGATACGGACCAGATATCCATCAAGTTCACCTCGGAGAAGCGTGCTGTAATCTGGGGTATTAACGCTTATACAGAATAGCGATGAAACTAAAAGGTTTGTTTTCAAGAGTGCTGCTGGTTGCCGCCTTGGCGGTTTTGGCGGCAGCGTGCCAGCAGAGCGTGGACGTCGAGTTGGACGTGGCTCCCAAGCACTACGAGATAGAGGGCAAGCGCGGCACCCAGTTCGTTACTGTTACCGCGCCCGCCGGCAGCGAGTGGACCATCACCCTCACCGACAGCAACGGCTCTCCGGTAGACTGGGTTGATGTCGATCCGCCCACAGGCATCGGCACCAGGACATCCGTTACCATAACCTGGAACACCAACGCCACCGGCGAAAACCGCACCGTGGTGATAACATGTGTCTGCGGCGCCCAGAAGGCCATTGCGCAGGTTACGCAGCAGCCATATTCCTCCGGAAGCGCGTCGTTCCCGGACATGATCCATTCGGACCCCGTTCCTAAATGGATGGAGCTTCCCGCAACAAAAGATGCCTCTTTGTATTTCATCTCCCACACCAGCACCAACCGCGCCGGCCGCAACTTCTCCTATTATTGGGATGTGGATGCGCTGGTTGCGCACTGGGTGGCATATCCTCTTAATAAAAACCTTATATCCACCGGCGGCCGTTCAGAGAAGTGGGGGCTGGACCCTAAGCTTCCCAAGGACAAGCAGCCCTGGCTGTTCTCTGGCTATAGGAGCGGTACCGCAACCCGTTACGACCGCGGACACCAGCTGCCGTCGGCAGACCGGCTGGCATATCAGGAGAACGTGCAGACCTTCTACGGGACAAACATGACGCCCCAGATGAGCGATTTCAACGGCAAGATATGGGCATCGCTTGAGGCTGGCGTGCGCGAGTGGTCGAGGCAGTTTGACACATTGTATGTGGTTACCGGATGCGTGGTAAAGGGGAGCACAGAGTGCGCCTACGACAATGCCGGCAAACAGGTAGCGGTACCCACGGGATACTACAAGGTGCTGCTGGGCTACGACAAGACCCGCGTAAAGGGGGCTCAAACCCAGGGTTATATCGGCGTGGCGTTTTATCTGGACCACATGGAGTATCCCAATAACGATTACATGAAAACGGCCATGACGATAGATGCCCTTGAGGCAAAGCTGGGAGAGGATTTCTTTGTGAACCTGCCCGGGGCGATAGGCGAGGTTCTGGCCAGTCAGGTAGAATCTACGAAAGACAATTTCTGGTGGGGTAAATAGCTATGAAAAAGATTTTTGCAATTGCGGCACTCCTGCTGCTGTATATATGCTCCGGAGCACAGACCCGGACCTATGTGGTGGGTTTCTACAACCTGGAGAACCTGTTTGACATATACGACGACCCCGCCAAGAACGACCAGGAGTATACCCCCGAGGGGGCTAACAACTGGACCGAGGCCAAGTATCAGAAGAAGCTTGCCAACATGGCCAGGGTAATCCGTTCCATGAAAGACGACAACGGCCGCTACCACACCATCCTGGGCGTGAGCGAGATCGAGAACCGGATGGTTCTGGAAGATCTGGTGGCGCAGCCCGCCATAGCCGATGCCAACTACCAGATAGTGCACTACGACGGCCCCGACCGCCGCGGCGTGGATGTGGCGCTGCTCTACAAGCCGGAGCAGTTCACGTTTATCGAGTCGGAATCGATTCCGTTTACCTTTGAGGGTAGCGATATCGATTTCAGCGATACCGATACCGATTATTTCCGCACCCGAGACATCCTTATGGTGCACGGTACCATCGCCGGCGAGCATTTCGCCTTCTATGTGATGCACCTTCCCAGCCGTATCGGCGGCAAGGGTGGCAACCTCCGCGCCCGCGGGGCAGAGATTGCATACGCCCACTCTCTTCGGATGATGGAGAAGTATCCCGGCATCAAGATAGCTGCGATGGGCGATATGAACGACGACCCGTTTGACGAGAGCATGGCGGTATATTACCACGGCCGCGAAACTCTGGACGAAGTCGGGCCGCAGGATTATTTCAACCCCTTTTTGACGATGATTAAGGATGGCATGGGTTCGCTATGCTATCAGGGCCAGTGGAGCATCTACGACCAGATTCTGGTGAACCACAACCTGGCTCTTGCCCCCGACGGAGGGCTTAGGATAACGCCGATAAACAAAGGCTACTACGGCCGCGTGTATAAAAAGCGCTTTATGGTTACAAAGAGCGGCCAGTACAAAGGCTATCCGCTGCGTACATTCTCCAACGGTGCCTTTATCAACGGCTTCAGCGACCACTTCCCGACATACATAGTAATCAGCAAATAACCCAGACGATGATAAAACGACTTGCATTTTCTTTAACACTGATGCTCCTGTGCCTGACGGCATTCGCGCAGTTGCCTACCGGCGGCGTGAAGGGCGTGGTGGTAAGCCGCGACGGTCGCGTTCCTGTGGCGGGGGCTTCGGTTGTCCTGTCGCAGGGCGGCGCCCAGATAGCCGACTGCACCACAGACGGTCAGGGTGCATTTATGGTGGAGGCTCTGCCTGACGGAATGTATTCGATGACGATTGTCGCCAACGGTTTCGTCCGCGCAGATGTGAACGTAACCGTAGACAACGGCTTTGTCAAGGATATGATGCGTCTCTCCCTTATTCCGGAGCAGATGTTGGCGGAGGTGGATGACTCCAGCTTTGCCGATTTTGACATGGACGATTCCGGCTTTACGGACAACCCCACGATCATGTACGGCACCACAGACGTGTTTACATCCGTCGCGGGTTACGGCTTCAGCTCCATCCGCTTCAAGAACCGTGGTTACGAGAGCGAGAGCCAGGACATCTACCTGGCTGGAGTAAAGATGAACGACGCCCTTACCGGATATTCCCCGTTCAGCCTGTGGAGCGGCCTCAACGAGGCTATGCGCAGCAAAGAGACCACCATCGGCATGGAGTCGGCTGAGTATGGACTGGGCCATATCAACGGTACCACCAACCTGCTTGGCAACCCCTCTGCGGTGCGTCCCGGCTGGAGGTTCAGCCTGCTGAGCAACAATGCCCTTTACCGCCTGCGCGTGATGGCCAACTATGCCTCCGGCGAATTGGACAACGGCATCTCCTATGCCGTTAACCTCTCTGCCCGCGTGGGTGGCAACGACTGGATAGAGGGCGTTTACTACCGTAACTTCTCATATTATCTGGGTATAGAAAAGCGCTTTGCAGACGACAGTCGCCTGGCGCTGTTCTCGTTTGCCAATACCGGTCAGCGCGGCGCGCAGAACGCATCCACGCAGGAGGTTTACGATTTGATGGGCGACAACCTGTACAACTCCAACTGGGGCTACCAGAACGGAGTGGTGCGCAACGCCCGCGTGCGCAAGACCTTCGAGCCGGTCACCGTGCTTAAATACACCGCATCGCCGTCGGACCATCTGGATCTGTCGGCCACGCTGCTCTATCGCTGCGGATGGAACGGCTACACCGCCCTGGACTGGTACGATGCGCCTGACCCGCGTCCCGACTACTACCGCAATCTGCCCAGCTATTTCTTTATGGACGACGACGATTACAACCGTCTTAACGAAGGCAAGTATCAGTGGGCTACCGAGTCGTGGACAACTCACAACAAGGATTTCGCCGCATATCAGCATATCAACTGGGACCGCCTGTACAATGTGAACTACAACCAGGCAGACGGCCGCAGCAAATATGCGCAGGAAGAGCGGCATGTAGACCAGAACGACCTTAACCTGGCGGCATCGGTTGCCTGGTTCCCTACGGAGAAGTTCACCCTGCATGCGGGCTTTAACGGCAAGATAAACAGCACGGAGAACTACAAGAAGATAGCGGACCTGCTGGGTGGCAAATACTACGTCAACATAGACCAGTTTGCAGAGCGCGACTTTGCCAGCAACGAGGCGCTGATACAGAACGACCTCGACTACTTCCTGTCGAAAGGCGAGGCAGAAAAGGTGACGGAAGGTGGCAAGTACGGCTACGACTATTATGCCCACGTGCGCCGTGCCAACCTCTGGGCCAACGGGGTCTATACCCTTGGCAGCCTCACCGCTTCGCTTGGTGCGAGCCTTGGCTACGAGTCGTTCTGGAGGGAGGGTTTGATGCGCAAGGGGCTCTTTGCCGGACTCGATGACCACGGCAACGAGATTACCTATCAGGGCAAGACCCTCACCGCCTACGACCACAAGGGGAATGTGATTACGTCCAAAGGAAAGTCCGATGTATGCAAATTCCTGACATATTCTACCAAGATGTCGCTCGCATACCTTCTCTCTGGCGGACACCGCTTCAGCCTGAATGCGGGCTACTTTGCAGATGCCCCCACATTCAACGATGCATTCATTTCGCCCCGTACCCGCAACACCATCATAGACGGTATCACCACGCAGAAGACCATGTCTGCCGACGTCAACTATCAGTGGGCCGGCAACGGCTACAGCTTACGCGTTACGGGATACTGGACAAAGATCAAAGACCAGACAGACGTGATGAGCGTCTACGACGATTCACAGCAGTCGTTTGTCAACTTTGCGCTTACCGGCATCGACCAGCGGCATATGGGAGTAGAGATAGGCGCCAAGATGCCCCTCCCGGTTCAGGGTCTCTCCCTGTCGGGCGCGCTTAGCCTTGGCGAATTCATCTACACCTCCAACCCCAGGATGACGACGACCATAGACAATAGCGCAGAACTTATCAATGTGGACGAAGAGATACCTTACTGGAAACAATCTCCCCAGTACCGCCGTGTGGTGTATAACAAGACAGAGCAGATTGAATACGGCTTCCGCAAAGATGAGAACGGTGACTATGTAAAAGACGATAAAGGCAATTACGTGCTCGACCCAGTGATAGACGGTTACCAGAAGCACCACGTCCCCTCTACGCCTGAGATTGCAACGGCCCTTGCGCTCAACTACCGTACCCGCTCTTACTGGTTCTTCGAACTCACCGGCCAGTTCTTTGCCAAGTCTTATCTTGACATGAACCCGCTCTACCGCACCTGCACCGCGGTGGGTGGTGCCGACGGCATCGCCACGCCCGAAGAAATCGAATACATGACCACTCAGGAAGAGTTCGACCCTGCGTTCCTGCTCAACTTAAGTCTGGGCAAGTCGTGGTATATCCATCGCAAATACAATATCGGATTCTCCCTTAACGCACAGAATATCCTCAACAACCGCGGTGTCCGCACCGGCGGTTACGAACAGAGCCGTCTGATAACCAGCATGAACAAAGACCGCTACTATAAGTTCGATTCCAAGTATTTTTATATGTGCGGAGCAAATTATATGTTGAACCTTTATTTCAGATTCTGACGATATGAAAAGGATAATATCAATCGTTGCCTTTGCGCTTGCGCTTGTCTCCTGCAACTCGCTTATAGAGGAGTTCCAGCCGGTGTTCACGACAACCTACGAGGCGCCCAAGCCGTATGCCGTATCGGAGATAGAGCCCAATATCACCATCGCCGACCTGTGCGCCATGTATATCACGGCCACTCCGTGGAATATCGACCGGAACCTGATTATCGCCGGCAAGGTGTCCACCACCGACAAGCCCGGCAACTTCTACAAATCGCTCTATATCCAGGACGAAACGGGCGGCATAGAGCTCAAGATAGGCAAGAACGGCCTCTACAACTATTACAGTCCGGGACAGACGCTCAAGGTCCGCTGCTTTGGCATGACCCTTGGCATGTACGGTTACAAAAGCGGCAACTACGGCGGGCAGGGCATGATTCAGCTGGGATACGAAGACCCCACCAAATCGTACGAGACGGCCTATTTTGAATCGGCGTACTTTATAGATTCACACATCCTGCCCGGCGAGGTCGGGGAGGAGGTCGTACCTGCCGAGATTACAGAAGAGCAGCTGCCGGGTCCTTACGATACCCAGAGTACCAATCAGTATATCGGCAAGCTGGTGACGCTTAAGAACCTTACATACGGAAATAAGATATTCTGCCTGATGTATATCAACTCCAACATGGAGAAGACCCTCTCTGCAAACCGCATCTTCCTTTCGGACAAGACATGGGGCGTTACCACCTGGGCCATGAGCGAGAACAAGTTCAAGGAGTATTTCGATTCCGGGTTGTGGGATGAGGTCAAGATCGGCAACTCCGGAGATTACAACTACGGTACCGTGGGCGAACCCAACGACCCCGGTTTTGCCACCAGCAAAGCTGATATCCGCGCCCACTCGTCGGCATATTCCGTGAGCCAGTACTTCAAGATGGGCAACACCGACATCGCCCTGCGCACCAGCGGCTACAGCAAGTTCTCCGACGAAGAGATTCCCCAGGCTGTGCTAGACGGCACTGCTACCGTGGATATCACAGGCGTGCTCACGATGTATCAGGGCACGATACAGATAGTCGTCAATTCACGTGAAGATATAGTGATTCACTAAATGGGGAAGGATTAACCTGCCTGGAAGAATACGAAAGAATCCGAGTCACCGTCGATTGCAAAATTGACGGTGATTTTTCTTACCTGCCCGGAGGTATTGGCGGGGACGCTGATAACCGCAGTGTAGTTGCCGGTCTGTCCGCCGTTGGGCTGGACGGTAACGCCTGCAATGTCGCAGGACCAGGTCCAATCGGCGTTGGCCGTTACCACAACAAAGACGGTGCCGCCGGAAACATCCACCAGGCCGCTCTCTCCGCTGACGTATATGTAGGGTTTGTAACCCTGGGTTATATAGGCGTATTTATAGCTGGAGCTGCTGTTGCTGCGGCAGTAGAACTGCACCTTGATGCAGCTGGTGGTCCAGTTGTCGGTGGCGGGGATGTTCACTGTAACCACATCGTCGCCCACGCCGTATGCCTTGGAGAGGGTTGCGGGGCTGTCTTCTTCCAGAACCACCTTCCAGGGCAGGTCGGTCATCACGGTCACATCCACGCTCCCGCCGGTGTAGGGGACGCTGGAGAGGCTGGGGGTGATCTGTATCACCGGGGAGAATGTCTCCGCGCATGCACAGATCAGGGGCAGCGCCGCAAGCAGTATCAGAAAGGCTTTTTTCATATACACAGGCAAAGATATGAATTTTTTGTAACTTTGATGTCTGTAACGTTTTCAAGATGAAAAAGTGGCTTACATCGGTTTGCGCCGCGTTCGCCGGGATTGCACTGGCGGCAGGGGTTCTATGCACTGCTTCCTGCGAGAGGTATATCCTTCCCAGGCTGGACAGTGACACCGATACGATATGGGCACCGTTGTCCGGGGGAGTTTTTGATGTGGTGTTCACCAGCAATGTCAAGTGGATGATAGACGTTGGCTCCATTGCAGACTGGATAACCATAGCCCCTCGTGGAGGGGAGAGCGATTACGAGGAGATGACATATCTGCTCAAGGTAGATGTGGCCGCCAACTCTGCCGGAGAGGCCCGCAAATGCAACATCACCTACACCTCGCTGACCCTCGCCCGCACCCTGGTTGTGGAACAGGAGGGGCCTGAAGGGTTCCTGGATCCCAGGACGGAAGAACAGTAGCAATAAATAATCATCAGTAATATTTCTGGACGTAGCTCGTGCGAGCCTCTACCGCCATAAAATCAAAAAGCAGCCATGAAGGCTGCTTTTCAACTTTGAGCGGAAAACGAGACTCGAACTCGCGACCCCGACCTTGGCAAGGTCGTGCTCTACCAACTGAGCTATTTCCGCGTTTTTTCTTTGGAAAAAACGCGCTGATTTTGGCGGCGCCTCGGAAATAAAAGCGAACTTTTATTTCACTCGGCTTGCACAAAATCTCCGCAAAATCCAAAGAACTGTTCCCGTTGAACGGGACTGCAAAGGTAGTAATAAAATTCAGCTGCGCAAATTTTTTTACACGACTGTGGCGAATTCTTGCAGGAAGCGGACATCGTTCTCGAAGTATTCGCGCAGGTCCTTGACCTGCCACTTGAGCATCGCGATGCGCTCTACACCCATTCCGAAGGCGAATCCGCTGTAAACCTTGCTGTCGATACCGTTGGCCTCGAGCACGTTGGGATCCACCATGCCGCAGCCCATAATCTCCAGCCAGCCGGTACCCTTGCAGATATTGCAACCCTTGCCCTTGCAGATGTTGCAGCTCACATCCACCTCTGCGCTTGGCTCGGTGAACGGGAAGTAAGACGGCCGAAGACGTATCTGTGTGTCGGCTCCGAACATCTCCTGGGCAAACAGCAGCACTGCCTGCTTGAGATCTGCAAAAGAAACGTTCTTATCGATATACAGACCCTCTACCTGATGGAAGATGCAGTGTGCGCGGGCGCTGATGGCTTCGTTGCGGAACACGCGGCCGGGGCATACCACACGGATGGGCAGCTGGCCGGTTTCCATTGTGCGTACCTGTATGGAAGATGTGTGGGTGCGCAGCAGGATATTGTTGTCGGTCTGGTTGTTGATAAAGAAGGTGTCCTGCATGTCGCGGGCGGGGTGTTCCGGCGGGAAGTTGAGGGCGCCGAACACATGCCAGTCGTCCTCTACCTCGGGACCTTCTGCCACCGAATAGCCGAACTTCTTGTATATCGACAGAATCTGCTCGCGCGTGATGGAGATGGGGTGGCGGCTACCCAGCTGCAAAGTATCGCCGGGCATGGTGAGATCTTCTCCGGAAGCGGAAGTATCGCTGGCGGAGAGATTTTCACGCAGCGCATTCAGCCGCTGCATCGCCTCGTTCTTGAGCACGTTGAGCCGCTGCCCAAACAGGCGCTTCTGCTCTGCAGGTACGGTGCGGAACTCTTCAAAAAGACGGGTGATCTCGCCCTTTTTGCCAAGCATCTTAACGCGAAGATCTTCTATCTCCTGTTCTGTCTGTGCAGAAAACTCCTTGACCCTGGCAGACAGTTCGTCAATAATATTCTCGTTCATTTGCTATAAGAAAATTTCAGGCAGCAAAGATAATCTTTTTTAGAGATATTCCCCCTTGTCCTGTGCGGTTAAATCCACCAGTATCTCCTTAACCTGCTCGTCGCGGCGCGGACACACCATAAGGGCGTTGTCGCTGTCCACAACCAGATAATTGTCCAGCCCTTTTACCACAATCAGCTTTTTGGGATTCTTGCTTATCACAACACTGCCGTTTGTGCCTGAGATGATGGTGTTGCCGTGGATGATGTTGCCTTCGGCATCCTTGCCCGCAGCGTACTCGAAAACCGATTCCCAGGTGCCAAGGTCGCTCCAGCCAAAATCGGCCGGGAACACCCAGGCCTTGCGGGTTTTCTCCATCACGCCGTAGTCTATCGATATGGAGGGGGAATTGTTGTAGCTGTGCTCGATGAAATCCTTCTCGCCGGCGGTGTTGTAAACCTTCTTCCCTTTGGGGTTGAAAAGGTCTGTCATCTCCGGCAGATAGCGCTCCATCTCGGCCTTGATGGTTTTCAGGTTGAAGATGAAGATGCCGGAATTCCAGAGAAACTCGCCGCTCTCAAAGAATACGGTGGCCAGGTCCAGGTCGGGCTTCTCCGTGAAGGTCTTCACCTGATAGCCGCGTTTGGGGGTGTCGCCGGTGTTCACATCCTTGTTGAACTGGATGTAACCGAAGTTTGTATTGGGGAAGGTGGGCTTGATACCTATGGTGAACAGCTGGTCGTGGGTGGCGGCATAATCCATCACCGCCGACATTGTATCCACAAAATTGCATTCGTCGGTTATGGCGTGGTCGCTTGGCGTTATCATGACGGTCGCATCAGGATCTTTGCTGAAGAGCTTGTACACTGCGTATGCGATGCAGGGGGCGGTGTTGCGCCGGTAGGGTTCGTACAACAGGTTCTCTGCGGGGATTCCCTCGGCCTGGCTCTCTACAAGGTCGCGGTATTTCTCGTTGGTGACAATCAGTATCCGCTCTTTGGGGACGATATGCGCCGCGCGGTCTATGGTCATCTGCATCAGCGAGCGGCCGGTGCTCAGAAAATCTATAAATTGTTTGGGCCTGGTGTTGCGGCTCAGAGGCCACAGACGGCTCCCAACGCCGCCCGCCATTATTATGCAATATTTGTTGCTGCTCATTATGTGTTACAAAAACAGTGATACAATCAAAGATAATAAATTAACCGCAACACTGCAAAAAAGAAGCCGGGGTATAGACACCCCGGCTTCTGATTGTTCAAAGAGACCGACGGCCTAGTTGCCGCTTGCCTCGTCTACTGTGAGTCTGTACAGCTGAACTACGGTCTGGTTGTTGTTGCCGTAGCAGGCAAAGCGGGGACTGGTCTTGTTCCACTGCAGATTCCTGACGGTGGTCTCGGCATTGAGAATCACCACGTGGTCGGTGTCAAAGGAGATGGTCCAGTTGGCCTTTGCGCTCTCTTCATCTACGTTGTTAAGGGCGTTGCCGGAGTTCCATGCGAAGAACTTTGCACCGAACTTGATGGTGTATGCGCCAGCGGTAACGGTTGCGGGAGCAATCACTATCTGGCATGCATCCACATCTGCGTTGCCGGCAATCGAACCATTCTCTATGGTGACTGCCGTGCCGCTGCCGATAGTGTTGCTGAATCCGGAGAATGCCATGTTGATGTCATCCTTATCGCATACCAGCAGATAGGTGCCGCTCCAGTCGTTGAGGGCTTCCGTAACCTTTACGTAGCGGTTGTTGGAGACTACCGGTGGTATTGCAGGATCCTGGCCCTCTGTGTGGCTCACATACCATGCCTTGCCCACCTGGGGCGCACCACTGTATGCAGCGCGGTTACCTACGATGGTGATCTCGTCGTTCTCTTTCACACCCAGGGTAGAGAACTTCTTTGACTGGCCATTGAAACCGGTGGTTACGCCGTAGACATAAACGCGTCCGGTAGCATCTTCGAGCCGGAAGTTACCATAGGTGGTGATATCCCACTTGTTGCCGCCGGCGAGTTCTTCATCTGTAGGCTTGGAAACAGTACCTGTCAGACGGTACCACTTGTCGGTGGATACCTCCTTCTGGAGGAATTCTTCGACTGTAACCTGCTCTACCTTGTAGAAGCTCTCCAGATAGCCCATGAGCTCTATGGTGGTGTTGTAGGTGGTCTTGTAGCCCACAACGGTTACCACGTCGCCCAATTCCACACCGACAGTGGTGAGGTTGGTAGATGACGCGTCCTTGCCTGCCTTGAGGTTGTATGCATAGGTCTCGCCGGTTGCATCCTTGATATAGATGCGCCCCTTGGAAAGGTCGGTAACCTTGGATACAAAACCCTGTACGCGGAAGAATGCAGTATTGTCGTCCGGTTTCTCGTTAAACTCGGCAACAGTGACGGTGGGGATGGCACCTGCCTGCTCTGCAGCGACCACTGCAGCGATGGGCAGACCCTGTGCGGTAGCGTTGATCTTGATCTGTCCGGTGCGCAGGTTGCCCTCGTTAGCCGGTGCGGTGAATGAGAATGTAGCGTGGTTGCCATCCATGGTAACGCCGTTGTAGGTGATCCATTCGGGAACCTCGACCTCACCAAGCTCTGCATTCACAGTAGCGCCGACGGTAAAGTCGGAACCATCCATCGGGATAGTCACGCTGGTCGTCTCCAGCTTGACAGGGGTCACGTGGCTTACGTAAACCGCATTGGAAATCTGGAGCGCATTATTGTAGAGAACGCGGCTGTCGGTGAGGATGGTGATGATGTCACCCACTGCAAGACCCTTCTCTGTCCAGCATTTCTGTTTCTCCCTGGCCTCGTTGAGCAGACCGTAAACGTATACCGTGCCGGTGTTGTCCTTGAGGTAGAAGTTACCGTAAGATGTGTTCGCAACCTCTGTGATGACGCCGGTGACCTTGTATTCGGTGGTGCTTGCCCCCTCTGCAATGATTGTCTCGACAGGAACGGTAGGTGTCTCTCCGGCCTGTTTTACGGTGTAATCCACCGAAGAGGAGTCGCCCTTGTCGTTGGTGGTGGAGATTGTAATCACGTCGCTGCGGGGGATGCCGGGGTTGGCGGGCACGGTGAAGTGCAGGGTTACAAGTTCGCCATCCTTGTCGGCTCCGGTAAAGTCAATCCAGTCGGCAGCGTAGTTTACCTTGACATCAGCGCCCTTCACGACAGCTTCGATGTTGAAAGAAGCACCTTCAATGGGAATCTCCTTGCTGCTCTCGCCAATCGCGATAAGGGATTTAGTGTGAGATACGTAAACGGCGTTGACAATCTCCCAGGTGCCGTTGTAGAGCTTGAGTTCGCTGGCCTTTACGGTGAGTTCGTCGCCCTGTGCGAGACCTTTCTCCTTCCAGCACTTCTGCGCTTCGAGCTTCTCGTTAAGCAGACCGTACACATAGATTGTTCCAGTTTCGTCGGTCAAATCAAAGTTACCGTAGGATGTGTTTACAACGCGGGTGATGATACCTTTGATGATATAGGGATTGGTGTTTGCACCAAGGGCGATGTAATCTGCCACAGAGATTGTGGGGGTGTCGTCGCCTTGTCCGCCGCCCTGTCCGTCAGAAGCAGCCTGGGTCAGGGTGAACTCTGCCAGAGGGGTGCTGTCGAGAGCGATGGTGGTGCTGCCCACTTCTCCCACAGCGCTGTAGAAGCCCACCTTACCGGTGCGTTCGCCGCCTTCGTTGGCAGCTACGGTGATTTTGACAGCCTGGTCACGGGTGCCGTTTGCGGGGGTTACGGTAATCCAGGAGGGAGCGCTTACAACCCACGAGCCGTCGGCGGTTACATTAACGTCGATGGTCTGGCCGGCTGCGGCAGCATTGCCCGCGTTGGGCGTTACCGCGATAGTGCTGGCCATCGGAGCCACGGGGTAGTCGTATGTACAAGCAGTGATGCCGGCAATGCAGGCAACAGCTGTAAGTAATATGCTGAATATCTTTTTCATGTTGTTTGTCCTCCCTTATTTAGAATGTGATTCTTGCACCTACCTGGCAGCGCCATCTGGAGTAGAAGTCGCTAAGGGAGATGGTGTAAGGACTGTATTGATAAGTAGGAGTAGCATTGCCTTCGGCATCCTTGGATACTGAGGTAACCTTGAGGATGCGGAGGTTGTTGGTGCTGCCGTAGTTTGCACCCCACTCGCGGTTGATCATGTTGCCGATGTTCATTACATCTGCAAACAGCTGGAGCTTGGTGCCACGGGTGCGGTCGAAGATGAAGTCCTGGCCAAAGTGCAGGTCAAAGTGATGCTCAAAAGGCGCCATGCCTGCGTAGCGGGCAGAATACTGTCCGCGGTGGCTGAGCAGGTACTGGTCGTTGCGGATGTAGTTCTCGAACTTGGCCGCATCGCCTGCGGTAGCCCAGTTCATCTGCGGAACCTCTTCTTCGGTAGGGATGTACATGAGCGAGTTGCCAGTAAAGCCGTCGCCGTTGAAGTCGGCAGCCTCGTTGTAGGTGTAGCAGTATCGCTGGCCGCTCTCTCCGGTGTAAGTCAGGGAGATGTTGGTTGCCATACGGCCTGCCAGGTAAGGCTTGGAGTTGTAAGCTATAACACCCATCACGCGGTGGGGCTTGTCAAACAGCGAGTAGCTAAGCTCGTCGCTGTTGGTATCCACAGAGTAGTTGTATTTCCAGTTGGAGAATGCAACGCTGCTGGTACCGTCGTTCACGCTGTATGCGTGTCCGTAGGTGTATGATGCCATCAGGTTGAGGCCAAAGTCAAACGATTTCTCCAGCTTGCCGCTAAGGGAGTAGGTGTAGCCCTTGTTGGTGTTGCCCAGGGCTACGATGGTAGAGTATGCGCTGGACATCTGGGTGTAGTAAGGTGCGGCGGCGCTTGCGGGGTTGGCCGCAGCGGCTTCGGCATTTACAGCATACACCTTGTGGTTTTCGTTGGTGATGGCCAGGTTCTGGAAGAAGACGTTGTTAAGCGTCTTGCTGAACAGGGCGTCCAGGGTGAGGTTCCAGCCACCGTCCCAGCGTTTGTCCAGACCGAGGTTTACGCGGAACACCTGCGGATACTTGAAGTTGCGGTTCATGGTGTTGATGGTGGCGCCGCTGTTGCTTGCCTGCAGGATACCGCTCTTGATGAAGGTGTTGTACGGGTCAGAAGTAAGGATGTTGTCTACACCCTTCTCGTGAGCTGCTGCAATCAGGTTCGAGCCCTTGACCTGTACCGATTTAGCCTCCATACCGGTGTTGTTGTATGCGTTGGAGAGCCATACGAACGGTACGCGGCCGGTAAACAGGCCTGCACCGCCGCGGAGCACTGCGGTGTGCTCTTCGTCCATGTACCAGCGGAAGCCGACCCTGGGCGAGAGCAGTATGCTTGCCTTGGGAACCTCGCCTACGCGGGCATTGTAGAGCTCGGGGAAGGTATCCTTGAAGGTGTCCGCATAGAGGTTGAAGCCCACATTCTCGGTAGGTTTGTTAAGCAGCAGGGGCATGTCGGCACGCAGGCCGTAGGTGAGGGTGAAGTCGCGGTTGGGCTTCCACTCGTCCTGTGCATAGAGACCGAACTGGGCAGCCCATGTGGTTGCGCCCCAGTTGGTTACGCCGCCGGTGAGTTCGGGGTCTGCGTAGTTGTAATAGTAGGTGTCTACAGTGTCTTCGAAGAAGTTTGCAATGCTGGTATATTTATACTCGCCGAATGCATACTGGCGGAAGATGTTGTAGAAGCGGAACAACTCGTTGTGGGTACCGATGGTGATGTTGTGCTTGCCGGCAAAGATAGAGAAGTTGTCGGTAAGGGTGTAGGCGTCGGAATTCATCGCATTCGCGCCGGATGAGTATTCGGTACCGAGGTTGATGGTGTATGTGTCGCCGGTGATGTAGATGTTGGCTCCCTTATAGGGGATCTCGCGGTGGTCGCGCACCAGAACGGCGGTAGCGCGGGCCTCGTTGGACATCATTTCGTTTATGCGGCTGTTGAGCTCGAGTACAAAGGTGTTGGTGTAATCCACCATCTTGTAAGACGAGTTGTTGAAGTAGTAGGTGTACCTGCCGGAGCCGTATTGGTCTGCATAAGCGTGTGCGAACTGGTAACGGAACATCAGCTTGTTATCGGTGTTGATGTTCCAGTCCAGGCGGAGCAGGGCGTTGATGGAGAGGTCCTCTACCTGATGGGGAGTGTAGCTCTCTGAGAAGTTCTCGTCGGGGCCGTACTTGGAAGCATAGCGGGCGAGAATCGCATCTGCGAGGGCGGTGTTGAGGGTGGTACCGTCAAATGCCTGGCCGGTAAGTTCTGTGGTCTGGCCGTTTACGGTTACGGGGAACGCAACCTCCTTGTAGATATCGGCACCAGCTACACCAATGGGGTTGGTGTTGCTGAAGTAGCCGTTGTATGTACCTGCACCGGGGTTATAGACGTTGGGACGGCTCTTCTTGTAGTATTCGCCGCTGGCAAAGAAGAAGAGTTTGTCCTTGATAATGGGGCCGCCCAGGGTCGCGCCCGCACGCAGGGTCAGCTGGTCTTCATATTTGGTACGGACAGCGTCTGCGGCGATAGGGCCGGCGGTGGTGCCGATAAAGTCCTGGTTGTTGTAGTATGCGTATGCAGAACCGCGCAGCTGGTTAGTACCGGACTTGGTGATGGCGTTCATCGCGCCGCCGGTAAAGCCGCTCTGACGTACGTCAAACGGAGCAACTACGACCTGGATCTCTTCAATGGCATCCAGCGATATGGGGTTGGCGCCGGTCTGTCCGCCATTGGTGCCAGATGCTGCGAGGCCGAATGCGTCGTTTGCAATGGCACCGTCTATCTGGAAACTGTTGTAGCGGTTGTTGCTGCCGGCAAACGAGATACCGCCGCCTTTGTTGACAGAAGCCTGAGGAGTGTACTTCACGATATCGTAGATACTGCGGTCTACGGTAGGCATCGACTCCACGGCCTGGTGGTTAAAGTGGTCGCCCGCACCCGTCTTGTTTGCATTGAAAGATTTGTCGCTCACAATGTAAACGGCGTCGAGCTGCTCGGAACTCTTCATCTTGAGGTTGAGCTCGTACGGGTCGCCCAGCTTGAGGGTGACATCGGTGATGTTGACGGTCTCCATACCGATGAAAGAGACGTCGATGACATACGGACCGCCGGTACGCATACCGTTGATGATAAAACGGCCGTCTGCATTGGCCGCGGTAGCATACTGGGTCCCGGAAGGTGTGTGGGTGGCAATCACGGCTGCGCCTGCGAGCGGCTCACCGTCGGTGTCGGTGATAAGGCCGTTCATAGACGAAGTTGTGACCTGTGCATGGGCCCCCACACCAACAAAGACAATCGCCATGAAGGCGACTAATCGCTTAAGAAGTTGATTCATAGATTATTATTGTTGGTATAGTAATATCAGTCCAAAATCAAAAGTAGTGATTTTGGATGTATTGCTATCAACAACTTTTCAACAGGGTTACTAACCGGAAACAGGGGTGTTTTTTAAAGGCAAATCGTGCGGCAAAGTTCTGTTTCGTCCAGTTTTTCCCAGGTGAAGAATTCAACCTCCCTGGTATATTCACGGTCGCCGTCGAGGAATGTCACGGCCTGGGAGTAAGGCTTGCGGCCAAAGTGTCCGTACGCTGCGGTGGGGAGATAAATCGGGTTCTTGAGCCCCAGGCGGCGGATGATGGCGGCGGGACGGAGGTCAAAGTTGGCGCCTATGGCCTCGGCTATCTCTGCGTCCGACAGGCGGGAGTGGCTTGTGCCAAAGGTGTTTACGAAGATGCTGCAGGGGCTGGCGATGCCGATGGCGTAGGATATCTGCACCATCATCTCGTCTGCAACACCTGCGGCCACCATGTTCTTGGCGATATGACGGGCGGCGTAAGCGGCGCTGCGGTCTACCTTGCTCGGATCCTTTCCGGAGAAGGCGCCGCCGCCGTGGGCGCTGCGGCCGCCATAGGTATCCACTATTATCTTGCGTCCGGTGAGGCCGGTGTCGCCGGCCGGACCGCCGATTACAAACTTGCCCGTCGGATTCACGTGCAGGATGATGTCATCGTCAAACAAAGCGGCTGTCTGCGGGCGCAGGCGGGCTTTGAGGCGGGGCAGCAGTATGTTCTGTACATCGCTGCGGATGCGTGCGGCCATGGCTTCGTCGCTGTCAAACTCGTCGTGCTGGGTAGAGAGCACAATCGTGTGCACGCGCAGCGGGCGGCGGGTTTCGCCGTCATATTCTATTGTGAACTGGCTCTTGGCGTCGGGGCGCAGGTAGGGCATTGGGGAGTTCTTCTCGCGCCGGATGTCGGCCAATGTGCGGAGCATCAGGTGGGAGAGTATCAGCGGCAGCGGCATATATTCGTCGCCCTCTGTGCAGGCGTAGCCGAACATTATCCCCTGGTCGCCGGCGCCCTGCTCGTCTTCGCGTTCGCGGACCACTCCGCGGGCGATGTCGCGGCTCTGCTCATGCAGCGCCAGCAGTACAGAGCAGGAATTGCCATCAAACTGATAGTCGCTCTTGGTATAGCCTATGCGGTTTATGGTCTCGCGCGCTACCTTCTCTATATCCACATAAGTGCTGCTGGTGGCCTCGCCGCCAATCAGCGCCAGGCCCGTGGTCACAAAAGTCTCGCACGCCACGTGTGCAGAAGCGTCGCGCCTTAAAAATTCGTCTAAAACTGCATCGGAAATCTGGTCCGCAACCTTGTCGGGATGCCCTTCGCTCACCGACTCGGACGTAAAAAGATAGTTGTTATTCATAATTTTAGCATTTTTTAACGGTGGTTGCAAGCAATGACAAATCTGTCCACCCCGTATGTTAACGGCCGCAAAGGTAGCAATTATCTGCAAATAAAAAAGGGCCCCGCGAGGGGCCCTTGATTATATCTGCCTTTCGGCGCGGCTGCTAGAAGAAGTAGCGTGCGCTGAAGAGGATGTTCCAGGTAGAGATGCTGCCTGCGTAGGTGTTGAACTTGCACTGGTCAGCATTGAAGGTGTAGTTGCCATCCTTGTAGGAGAGGGCGCTGGTGCTCTTGATCTGCTTTACATTGCCCCATGCCGGGTTGAGAAGGTTGCCCACGTTGTTCATGTCAACACCAAGACGGAGGGTATGAGGCCTTCCTGCTACCATGAAGATGAAGTCCTGGGAAACCTTTGCGCTCAGGTTGTTGAACCAAGGCATGATTGCGCCGCCGCGGGTGGAGTATTCGCCGCGATGCTTGCTCAGGTACTTGTCGCCAGCGATGAAGTTCTCGTAAGCGGTCCTGTTGTCTGCATCAGCAAAAGGCATGTTTGCGAGCTCTGCAGAAGTGGGGATGTAAATCAGGTTTGCACTACCTGCACAGCCGGTATAGTCCACATCGGTGGTGTAGCTGTAGCGGGATGCTGCAAAGGTACCTGCATAACCGAAGTTGTAACCCTCGTAGAACAGACCAAGGTTGGTAGCCAGGTGGCGGCCCTCCTTGATGGAGTAGTTTGCATTGGCGATTACACGGTGAGGAGCTACGAATGAGTTGTAGCCAAGCTCGTCGGTGTTGGTACCGTTCTTGGTGAAGGTGGTCTCGGTGAAGGCACTGGAGGTCTGGTCACCATTACCGTCGCCAAGGCTCTTGGATACGGAATAGGTGTAAGCAGCCATCAGGTTCAGGCCCCATGCGAAGTCCTTCCTCAAGCTTGTGGTGAGGGATGCATAATAACCCTGCTTAACGCCCTTATCGGGGTTGGTGATGTAGTATGCGTGAATACCGTTGACAGCGTCGATGGTCTTGTATGCAGTCCTTGTATCGGGCTCGCCGGGGAGCTGCATAGTGGTGGTGGTATAGCCGGTAGCGTGTACCACAGCGCTCTGGAGGTTCCTGTTGTAGATACCTTCTACGCTAGCCTTGATGTCGCCGGGGAGAGTTGCGTCGAGGGCGAGGGACATCTTTGCGGTGGTGGGCATCTTGAGGGCCTTGTCGAGAATAGTGGCTCCGCTGGGAGCTGCCAGATTCTCGTTGCGCTTGAAGGAACCACCATAGAGGTCCTCGGTAATCTCAGCCACATTTGTGTGGAAGCTGGGGATATTGACGCCGTTTACAGTGCCGTCGGTGGAGGCTGCAATCTGGCTGGCCTTCATGATAACCTGATTCTGGAGGCAGTTGCTGTTGCCGGCAACGGAAACGATCCACACGAAAGGCATACGGCCGGTGAAGATACCGAGGCCGCCGCGGAGGATAAGGTTGCGGTCACCCAGGATATCCCAGTTGAAACCGATACGGGGTGATACGTGGAGGCTGGCCTTTGGCATATCGCTGGTCTTGTAGCCGCCGTTGTCCTTGTAGAGCTCGGTGAACTTCTTATTCTCGTTACCCTCGATAGAAGGATATACGGGGAGTTCGAAGCGGATACCTGCGGTAAGCTTGAAGTTGTCGCTGATGTTCATCTCGTCCTGTGCATAGAGAGTAGCCTGGTTGTAATCGAACGAGGGGAATACCTGTGCCAGATCGTCGTTGTTGCCGTGGGTGATGCAGAAGGATACGGGAGTTGCATTGTTCTTGAAGTCATCCCAGCTTGCATATACATACTGGCCTGCGCCGCCCTGCATGAAGCCGTTCTTGGTGCGGTTGTGCTCGTACTGGATACCGAACAGGAAGTTGTTGATGCCAGAAGAGAAAGTGACCTCGTCGGTGAATACCATAGTGGTCACGTCGCGGAGGTTGCCGTAGGTGAACGGGTCAGGTCCGAAGCTGGTGAGCACTGCATCACCTTCCATAATATCAACAGAAGGGAATACGTCGCCGTAGAAGCTTCTGGGGATATTCTGGTGGGAGTAAGTTGCACGGAGCAGGTTGTTCACCTTACCGTCAAACAGGCGGCTGTTCAGCTCGGCTGCAAAAGAATAGAAGTTATCCTCTGAGAAGTAGTAGTTGCTCTCGAAGGGGAGTGCGTAAGTGGTGGTACGACCACCGTCGTTACGTACGTAACCGATGTTTGCAACACCGTTGCCGATAGGGTTGACGGAGCTGGAAGGGGAAGAGATGGTCTTGCGGGTTACCTGGCTGTAACGGAGCATCAGGGTGTTGTTGCGGTTGATGTTCCAGTCGATGCGGCCGAGCAGCTTAACCAGAGGGGTACCCACGGAGAAGTTCTCGTAACGGCCGGGATCATAGTTGTATGTGGTTGCCAGATAGTTCTTGATCTCGTTCATCTGGGCTGCGGTGGGGCGGTGTACGCTGCCCTTGCCGTCAGCAGACCAGGTGCCGTCGTTTGCCAGCCAGCTGGTTGCGGGGCTGGTCTTGGGCTCGTACTCGGCATTGATGAAGAAGAACAACTTGTTCTTGATAATGGGACCGCCGACCGATACGCCGGTGGTGTTGCTGACTGCGTCTGACTCGGGGAGTTCACCAACGGAACCGTCGGCATTCACATACTTGCGGCCGCGTACCTTGTCGGTAGTGTAATAGTCATACACAGAGATCTTGAAGTCGTTGGTACCGCGCTTGGTCACGGAGTTCACGGCTGCACCGGTGAAACCGCCCTGACGTACGTCGTAAGGAGTGATGTTGATGCTCATCTGCTCGATAGCGTCCAGTGAGATAGGCGAACCACCTGCGGGCAGGTTGGAACCGATACCGAATGCATTGTTGAACGCTGCACCATCCACTGTGATGTAAGAAGAACGGTAGTTACCGCCGCCGACTGCGAAACCGCCCACGGTAGTGGTGGCCTGGGGGGTAAGACGCAGAACGTCGTTGATGCTACGGCCGGTGGAAGTCGGCAGGTTTTCCATGGTCTTGAGGCTTACGGAAGTACCGGCGCCTGAGCGCTTGATATTCATGCCGGACTCATTGGCGTCAGCCACAAATACGGCAGCCTCGAGGTTGAGTGCCTCATCCTCCAGTTTGGCATCCACAACGGTGGTTTCTGCCAGAGGAGCATAAACGTTCTGGTTAATGACCTCGCGATAGCCGAGGAGTTCGAACTTGACGGTGTAGGGACCACCGGCAGTTACGTTACTGATGCGGAAGTTACCGTTCTTGTCGGTAAGCGCATAGTAAGTTGTAGCAGTGGGCTCATAAACAGCAAACACTGCAACACCCTCAACGGCACCCACCTTGTCGGTAACATGGCCGCTGATAGAGGATGTCGTAACCTGTGCGATTGCGGGCACGACAAAAAGCATTGCTGCCAAAGACAACAATAAACTCTTGATGGATAGTTTCATAATGATATTAATTGGTTTGATAGAGTAAAAATCTCCAACTTTTTGGCGCCGCTAAGATAGTTTATATAACCAAAATATAAACGGTTTTGGCAAAATAATTATGAACAATTTGCCGATAAAAAAGCTGCGGCTATGCAAGGTCGACAACCGTAATGCCAGCGCCTCCCATCTCCAGCGCTTCGTCGCGTACGTTCACTACGCCGGCAACCGTCCTGAGATACTTGCGCAGCTCTTCGCGCAGCACGCCCGTCCCCTTGCCGTGGAGTATCTTGACCTGCGAAATTCCAATCATCGTGGCATCGTCTATGAAACGGGTGACGATGCTAAGCGCGGCCTCCAGCCGCTCTCCGCGCACATCTACCTGTGGCGAGAAGTTCATCTTGCGCTCTGATATGCTCTCCATCCCCTTGACAGCCACGCCGCCGGAGGTGGATTTGCGCGGCGCAGTGGCCCTGGCTGCCTCTTTGTATTCCTTGGCACTGATGCGCTCTACCTTGCCGATATCGGTCCTGGTGGTAAGCCCGCCCACCGCTACGGAAACTTTTTTGGTGGATATCTGGATAATTTCTCCCACCATGTCGCTCTCCTTGATGCGGACCTTGTCGCCAACTTTCAACGGTTCCGGTTTCTCTGCCGCCTTGATTGCCGGCTTTGGCGTCTCTTCCCCTGCGCGGCGGGCGCGCTCTTCGCGCCGTTTCTGCTGCCGCTCGCGCCGATCCAGAATCTGCTGCATCTTGCGCTCTATCACATCGTCGGCCTCGGTGTGCTCCGGCTCTTCTGCGGCGAGTGACTGCTGCAGCTCGGTGACTTTGGCTCGCGCCTGTTTGGTGCGGGTCTTCTCTGCCTGCGCCTCGCGGATTTCGCGTATGGTCTGCTCTATCTGGCGGTTGGCTCCTGCCACTATTTCGCGTGCCTGCTCCTTTGCCTCGGAGAGGATGTTGCTGCGCAGCGCCTTTATCTCGGAAAGCTCCTTCTCGTAGCGGTCGGTCAGGCTCTCCAGTGTGCGGTCTGCATTCTTCACGCGAGAAAGCTTCTCGTCCAGCGCCCGGCGGTTGCGGGCAATCTTTCGAAGCTGCCGCTCCATATCCACAAAGTCGCCGCCCGCCTTCTCTTCTGCACTGCGGATAATATCTTCTGGCAGGCCGGTTTTGCGTGCAAGTTCAAAGGCAAACGAATTGCCCGGCAGCCCCTGCTCCAGGGTGAAGAGCGGTTTGATGGCCTCCGCGTCGAACTGCATCGCCCCGTTTGCTACGTTAGCGGAGTTGCTGGCGTAGAGCTTGAGGTTGGTGTAGTGGGTGGTGATTACGCCGTAGGTGCCGCGTTGGGCCAGAGAATCCAGCACTGCTTCTGCAATCGCGCCGCCGGCGGTTGGCTCAGTGCCGCTGCCAAACTCGTCTATCAGCACCAGGGACCGGTCGGTAGCCTGCTCCAGTATCCTGCGCAGGTTCTGCAGGTGGGAGCTGTAGGTGCTAAGGTCGTTCTCCAGGCTCTGGCCGTCGCCGATATCCACAAAGATGTTATCGAATATCAGCATCTCCGAAACTTCTGAGGTCGGTATCAGCAACCCCCATTGGAACATATACTGCAGCAACCCTACGGTCTTGAGGCAGACGCTCTTGCCGCCTGCGTTGGGGCCGGAAATAAGTATGATGCGGCGGTCGGAGGTAAGTGTCAGGGTCAGCGGCACTATCTCCTTGCCCTCTTTGCGAAGCGAGCGCTCCAGCAGCGGGTGACGTGCCCGGCGCAGCTGCAGCGACCCGTCGGTAGAAAGGACCGGCAGGCCGGCTATCATGTCGGTGGCCACAAGCGCCTTGGCGCGGATGAAATCTATCCTGACAAGGAAGTCGGCGTTTAGCAGCAGGTCGTCCAGGTACGGACGCAGGAAGTCGCTGAATTCCATAAGGATGCGCTGTATTTCCCGCTGCTGCTCAAACTGCAGTTCGCGCACCGCGTTGTTGAGGTTCACCACCTCTATCGGCTCTATGAACGAGGTTCGGCCACTGGCCGATTCGTCGCACACGATGCCCTGCAGCTTGCGTTTGTCGGAAGCGTTCACCGGGATGAGCGCCTTGCCGTCGCGCACCACCACCTCGGCATCTTCGCTTGTGATGCCCTCTGCCTGCGCTTTCTTGAGGATGGCGGCTATGGTGCGGGAGATGGATTTCTCTTTGGCCTTGAGTTCTGTGCGGATCTGCGCCAGGGCGGGCGAAGCGTTGTCGCGCACCTCGCCGTGCTTGTTTATGATGGAGTCTATCTTGCGCAGGATTTCCGGGTAGAGCATCACCGGCTCCGAGAGCTTTTTAAGCTGGGGATATACGCCGCCGTTGCTCTTGAAGAAGGCGACCGTGCGGCGGATGGCGTCCAACCCCTTTTGCAGCAGCACCAGATTGGGCAGAGAGATGCAGCTGAGCTCGCTTGTGAGCGGCATTAGGAATTCGCGCATGTCCACAAATCCGTCGGTGGGGAAGGTGTCCTCGAACATGCACACCAGGCGCATCTCGTCGGTAAGGCGCAGCGATTGCACGATGTCGGCTTCGGCGGTCATGATTGCTGCCTCGGCTGTCATGCGGCTGGCGCCGGCGGTGGCACACTTGCCGCGCACCATCTCCCGTACGATGTCAAATCCGAGTTTGCGTTCCAGAGCCTGCATCTTACTTGTAGGAGTTTTCCAACGCTATGCGAAGCTCGGTTATACTGCCAAGGGTTTTTATCTCTCCGTCTTTCACATACGATATCTCGCCGGTCTCTTCAGAAACCACCACGGCCTCTGCGTCGGTGGCCTCTGTGATGCCTGCGGCGGCGCGGTGACGCATGCCGTAGCGGGGGTTGATATCCTGATTTTCGCTTATCGGCAGGGTGCAGCGGGCAGCTATTATGCTCTCGCCCGTCATTATCACAGCCCCGTCGTGCAGCGGAGAGTTCTTGAAGAAGATATTCTCTATCAGCCGGCGGTTTATTCCGGAGTTTATGGTGTCGCCGGTTTCAACATACTGTTCCAGCGATGCATTGTGCTTAAAGACCATAAGGGCGCCGGTCTTGCTCTCCGACATGCGGTAGCAGGCGCTGGTAATCTCTTCCAGGGCGGCGGGAGAAATCTGTGCGGTGGAACTGTACTTGCCAAAGAAGTGGCGCAGCCAGCCGCCACCCATCTTGCGGACAGAGAACACCTCGTTGCCGATTTTTATCATGAACCGGCGCAGCTCGGGCTGGAAGATGACAATCAGGGCTATGAGGCCGACATCCAGCACCGCCCCGATCAGGTGGGTGAGCAGCTGCATATTGAGGGCGTCGAACACCGACCTGGCTGCGTAGAGCAGGATGATTACTATAAAGATGCTCATCGCCGGGGTACCTTTGATAAGTTTGTACACCTGGTAGATGAGCAGCGCTACCAGCAGGATATCCAGTATATCCGCAAAAGAAATATTCAAGAAGTCGAACATGACTTACAAAGATAATAACTATCTTTGAATTGCGAAGAGAAGGTTATGAAGGGGAGCTCTTTATATAGGATGATTTGTAAGATGAGGCGCGAGGTTGGAGGCGGGTTGCGGCTTGCCCTGGCGGGGCTGCGCGACCTTTTTTTTGTGCGAGGATGCGTTGTATGCGGTGCGGAGCTGGAGGCTGGCGATGATGCAGGCGGCGGAGCCGGGTGTGATTCGGGGCGTGCTGCCGGCCGCGTTTCCGGCTGCAGACACCTGTGCCCGGCTTGCCTTGATGATATTCCGCTCACATATTTCTGGAGTTACAGCGAGAATGCTGCCATGGAGCTTCTTGGAGGGCGGTGCCGCGTATACAATGCGGCCTCGCTGTTCTTCTACCGGCACGGCAGCGGGTATTGCGAAATCGTGCGGCGCTTCAAATATGGCGGCGATATCGCTCTGGGGCTGTGGGCATCGCGGCTGCTGGGGGATTATCTCGCCTGCAGCGGACTGTACGGCAGGGTGCAGGCGGTGGTGCCGGTGCCGCTGCACTGGCGAAAGCGGCTCTCTCGGGGCTTCAACCAGGCAGAAATCATAGCCCGCGGCGTTGCGCAACGTCTGGGAGAAGTTCCGGTAGTGCCGCACCTGCTGCGCCGGCGGCGGTATACCGCGACCCAGACCCGCCGCAGCGCCAGCTCCCGCGCTGGCAATGTCCGCGGCGCATTTGCGCTGGACAGGCGCGAGGCCTTGAGACTGCGCAAAGCCGGCATCAGATACATCCTGCTGGTAGATGACGTGCTCACCACCGGCGCAACCCTTTCGGAATGCATCCGTCTGCTTCAAGACGATTTCACCGTCCTGGTCGCCACCCTTGGATTTGTAGAATAATGTAGATACCTTCGCGGTATGAAAAAGATTCTGATTGTGGCATCTGTTGCCATTCTTGCGCTGTGTGGATGTACACCCAAGGCCGATAAGGCCGCGGAGGTGGCCAGCGACTTCCTCTCCGATTTCTTCAACATGGATTATGCCGGTGCGGCGGCTTTCTGCACCGACGATATTGCCGCCATGCTGCGCGACACCATAGCTGCCGGCGATTATCCCAGCGAAGAGATCCGGGCCAAAGTGGTCGAGGCATCCAGAAAGACAACCTTCAAGGTGCTCTCTTCTGCACTGGACGAAGAATCGGGCGATGTGGTGGTAAACTACGAAATCGTTCCCTACGGCGCAGCGAAAAGCTCCGCTATCCGGCACACAATGCGTCTGGTCCGGATAGAGGGGGACTGGAAAATCACCTCGCTGGAGTAGGGGGGTATCAGAAAGTGCAGCCCAGGCCGCCGTCGACAAATGAGGCAAACGGCCCCAGGGACGATTCTACGAAAGCATACAGATGCCTGCCGCCAAGGCGGATGCCGATTGGGGTAATCGTGGGAGTGGGGATGTAATATGTCCCGGCGCTGATACCAACCCCTATCGCAGAATAGAGTATGGCCTTGCTCTCCGGCGTCCACAGATATCGGCACTGGCCGGTGAAGGAGGCGATAGCAGAGGAGTCTTTCATCCCTATTTTCTTCCCTGACCTGAGGTTGTACCGGGGTTTCCCGTTGGGGTCAAAACCACCTTCGTAAGCATCGTACTGGATTAGTGCGTGGTGACTCCAGGCAACATTCCCGGTAAGAACAATCTCCACGCGCTTTTCTACGAGATAAATGCCAGAGGCGATAACGCTGGGGAAGAAGCCGTCGGATTGATTTATCTCCTGTCCCTTGTCTGCCAGCTCCCTTTCCAATGCCCAGGAAGGGACATTGCCGATAAATCCCATGTGGAGGGGCTGCAGGCCCGTACCTATCTCAATCCGCCACTGCTGTGCAAAGGCAGGGCAGCTGATAAGAAGCAGGGCAGCTATGGCAAGCGTGCGGAATCTCATCTGGCCGAATCCAGTTCAATGAGGATAACTCTTTCGCGAAGGTCTACGAAGGTGGAATCCTTTGTGACGTAAACTCCTGTCGGGTCCTGAAATGACAGCTTGGGGCCAAAGTCATTCCGGATATAGGGAATCTCCACGTGGCAGCGACCATCGGCACCGGTAATACCCAGCTGGGTTTCGTTCCACTCGCCGCCTGCAACGCTTATGGTGATGCCCTCCAGGGGGCGCCCGCTATTACGTTCTACCAGCGAGAAATCCATGGGAGCCATGCCGCTTTCGTAGAGCGCGCTTTGCGGCATACCGTAGCACGCCTGGAAAACAAAGAGTGCGGTGGAGAGGGTTGTCCCTTTAAGAAGATTACGAAGCCATTTCATAATACAAAAATATTACATCCACATAAATGCAAAGCTACAGCAAATATAACATTTTTACTAATTTCGCGTTATGAATCCGCTTCTGTTCAGGCTTTTCAGGGATAACGAGGTAAAGGTTCACGAACTCAGTTACCTGTTTTGGGAGTGCACTACCCGATGCAACCTCCACTGCCGCCACTGCGGCAGCGACTGCTCTGTTTTAAGCAGGGAGAAGGATATGCCGCTTGAAGACTTTCTCGCTGTGCTGGACACAATCCCCCAAAAGAATCGCCCCAGGGACTTTTCTGTAGTACTCACCGGCGGGGAACCCCTGCTGCGTCCCGATATTGTAGATGTCGGGAGGGAAATCTGGCGCAAGGGCTTTGGCTGGGGCATGGTGACCAACGGCTGGAAATACGATGAACAGATGCACCGCCGTCTGGTCGGGGCCGGCATGGGAGCCATCACCGTGAGCCTGGACGGTATTGCGGAGGTCCACGACTGGATGCGAGGCGCTGCCGGGAGCTACCAGCGCGCCCTTAAGGCAATCGGTCTGATTGCCAGTGAACCCCGCCTCAACGCCGATGTGGTGACCTGCGTAAACAAGCGCAACCTTGGCCAGTTGGATCAGATTTACTCTGTCCTGAGTGACCTTGGGGTAAAGCAGTGGCGACTTTTTACCATCATCCCGATTGGCAGGGCGGCAACGGACAAAGAGTTGCACCTTACAGATGCAGAATTCGTCTCGCTGATGGAGTTCATAAAAGCCAGACGGGAAGCGGGATCAAAGATGAACGTCACATTCAGTTGCGAAGGGTATCTGGGCCGGTACGAAGAGCAGGTGCGGCAGGCACGCTATTTCTGCCGGGCCGGAGTCAATATCGCCTCTGTGCTGATAGACGGCCGGATATCGGCCTGTCCCAATATAGACCGCGACCGCTTCAGTCAGGGCAGCATCTATACCGATAATTTCTACCAGGTGTGGGAGAACAGGTTCGAGGTGTTCCGCAACCGAAACTGGGCACGCACCGGCCGTTGCGAGGGGTGTGGGCAGTGGCGCAACTGCCTTGGCGGAGGGATGCACAACTGGCACGGCGATTCGCCCCAGGTCCTCCAGTGTCACTACGCTAAAACCTGCGCAGGATAGTCTGAATTCAAATTATTTGCCGCAAGCAAGCCTGATTAATATCGGCAGGTGGTCGCTGTAGCCGCCGGAGAAGGTGTTGCCGTCCCAGCTGCGGAACGGCTTGCCGCCGCGCATCATGAAGTTGCGCTGGAAGATGTGCGCCCAGAAGTGCTTGTCGAACTTGTTCAGCACCAGACCGGAGGCGTCGGGATAGCCCGCTTCTGCAGGGAGCAGGTTGCGGCTGACTATGATATTGTCGAACAGGATCCAGTTGTGGTTGTGGATGCTGGTGCCAAGGCCAGCCTTGGCCATTGCCCACATCGGATTGAAATAGTCGCCCGGTGCAACCCCCTCTATCCGCTCGCGTGCCCGTAGCAGTTCGCTCAGCGACTCTTCTTCCGGGGTGTCGTTCATGTCGCCCATCACCACCACCTTGATGCCGGGGAACTTGCGCCCCATCTCTATGGCATGGCTCCGGACAGTCTCGGCCCCGGCACGCCGGAACCCCTGCGAGGCGTGCACCCCGCCGCGGCGCGAGAGAAAGTGACAAACATAGAAGCAGAACATCTCGCCGTCCAGACGCCCCCATACCGCCAGGATGTCCCGGCCGATATATTCGCGACCGCTGCGCAGCTGCAGCTTTACCGGTTCGCTGCCAACTATCTTGAAGCGGTCGGGGCGGAAAAACAGCGCCACATCCACACCGCGGGCATCTTTGGAGTCATAGTGGACATAGCGGTAGTTGGCGGGCTGCATACGCCGCTGCGACAGCAAATCCTCCAGCACCCGGTCGTTCTCTATTTCAGACACCCCGACAATGGCGGGGAAGCCGCCCGGCAGCGAGGCAACCGCCGCAAAAACGTTGCTTAAGTTGTTCAGCTTTGTCTGGTATTTGATTGTGTTCCAGCGCCTGGCGCCAAGAGGGGTGAATTCCTCGTCGTTTATCGTCTCGTCTTTGGTGGTGTCGTAGAGATTCTCAAGATTGTAGAACATTATGTTTAGACTGGCCGCCATTGAGAGAAAAATCGTAACTTTACAGCAAATTTAGGAATAATATCGTATGTCAGAAATCAAAGATATCAATTTGTGGGAGAGTGGGGCTCGCAAGATAGACTGGGTCAGAGCGCACATGCCGCTGTTGAACGATATTGAAGAGCAGTTTGCCGCAGAAAAGCCTTTCACCGGTGTAAAATTTGCCGTATCGGTGCATCTGGAGGCCAAGACCGCCTATCTGTGCCAGGTGCTGGCGGCGGGCGGGGCCGAAGTTTATGCGGCGGCCAGCAATGTGCTCTCTACTCAGGACGATGTGGTGGCGGCGCTGGTTAAAAGCGGCGTGAACGTGTTTGCGGTGCACGGCGAGAGTCCGGAAGAGTATTCGCGGCACATCCGCTGCATAGTGGAGCCGGGCCCCAACGTGATTATAGACGACGGAGGCGATATCGTGAGCATGATCCACAGCGAATATCCGCAGCTGATAGCGGGCGTATGGGGCGGGTGCGAAGAGACCACCACCGGCATCAACCGCCTGCTGGCGCGTGCCTCCCGCGGCGAGCTCAAGTTCCCCATGGTGATGGTGAACAATGCAGAATGCAAATACCTGTTTGACAACCGCTACGGCACAGGGCAGAGCGTGTGGGACGGTATAATGCGCACTACCAACCTCATCGTCGCATCCAAGACGGTGGTTGTGGCGGGCTACGGCTGGTGCGGCAAGGGTGTGTCCATGCGAGCCAAGGCGCTTGGGGCGAATGTCATCGTTACGGAAATCGACCCGATACGGGCTATGGAGGCGGTGATGGACGGCTTCAAGGTGATGACTATGGACGATGCCGCGCCGCTGGGCGATATCTTTATCACCGTAACCGGCTGCTGCGACATCATTGTAGAGCGTCACCTGCGCGCCATGAAAGATGGCGCCATCTGCTGCAACGCTGGCCATTTTGACGTTGAGGTGGATGTGGCCTGCCTGCGCGCCATCGCCTCGGAGACAAAGGTCGCCCGTGCCAACATAGAGGGCTTCAAGGTAGACGGCAAGTGGATTTACCTGCTGGGCGAAGGGCGTCTGGTGAATCTGGCGGCTGGCGACGGCCATCCGGCAGAAATCATGGACATGAGCTTCGCCATCCAGGCCCTGAGTGCAGCATATATCGTCCGCAACAAGGGGATGCTCCCGGCCACCATGCTGGTAGTGCCGGAAGAGATAGACAAGTTTGTGGCCCGCAAGCGTCTGGCGGCCTGGGGCGTCACCATCGATACCCAGACAGAGCGCCAGAAGGCATATTTGGAGAGCTAGATGCGCTACACTCACATAGCATTTGACATAGACGGCACCCTGATCGACACCCGGGATACCTTCACTTACTCCTTTGCCAGGACCATCCTGGAGATTAAAGGGGAGGTTGTTTCTCCTGCCGACTTGGTGCAGTACTTTGGCCTGCCCAGCATGGTGGGCATAGAGCGGGTCGGTTTTCCGGACCACGAATATGCCCTGGAACTCTGGGAGAAATATTACCGCGAGATGGCAGCCACAAAGAGCCGGCCATATCCCGGAGTGCACGGGGCGATAGAGAAGATAGTGGCTGCCGGCATCAGAATCGGGGTGATTACCTCCCGCAGCCGGGACGAATTCGAGTACGATAACAACCTTAACCCCTGGCGGCCGTGGCTTACGACGGTGATTTGTGCCGATGATACCGTGAAGCACAAGCCCGACGGCGAACCGGCAGAGGCCTTTGCTGCTGCGGCGGGGGTGGATGTGAAGCAGTGCCTGTATATGGGCGACACCATTATGGACGCCCGCTGTGCCGCCAACGCCGGGATGGACTTTGCCCTGGCGCACTGGGGCGCCGCGCCCGATGCCGCTATCCCCGCCACATATCGTTTTTCTACTGCAGAAGAGATGTTGAAAATAGCTTTGTCATAATATGATTACACTCAAGAATAACTGTAAATATGCGCTGCTGGTACCTACCAGCATGGGGCTGCGCATCGCTCCGCGGCAGGGGCTACCCGTATCGGCCGGTGGCGAATTCACGCTGCAGGCTACCAGCGCAGAGACCAACGTCGCCAGCGTGGTATCGTATCTGGGGCTCCCAGTAAAGGTGCTCACCGCATTTGTGGCGGGCAGCCCGCTGGCAGCTTTTATCAAAGGCGACCTCCGCTCCCGCGGTATGGACTTCGAGGGCCCTGAAGTGCCTCAGGGCGGTCCCTGGGGCTATCGTCACCAGATAAACGTGGCCGACTCCGGCTTTGGCAGCCGCGGCCCGCGCGTGTGGAACGACCGTGCCGGCGAGGTGGGGCGCACACTCGATTCCAAAGATTTCGACCTGGAGCGCATATTCGGCACAGAGGGGGTTCAGATAGTGCACCTTTCCGGCCTGGTTGCGGCACTCAGCCCGCAGAGCGGCCAGTTCTGCCTGGACATCGTGCGCGCTGCAAAGAAACACGGCACGCTGGTAAGCTTTGACCTTAACTACCGGGCATCGTTCTGGGAAGGACGCGAGGCGCAGTTGCGTGCAATCTTCACCGAGATTTGCGAGAACGCCGACATACTGATAGGCAACGAGGAGGATTTCCAGCTGGCGCTGGGGCTGGATGGCCCCGAGGCGGGCGGATGCGGCCTGGCTGCCAAGATGGACGGCTTTAAAGGGATGATAGCCCGCGTAAGCGAAAGATTCCCCAGTGTGGGCATATTCGCTACTACGCTGCGCGAAGTTATTGATGCAGGCGAGCATAACTGGGGCGCATTGCTGCGCTGCGGAGGCGAATGGTTCACTGCAGAGCCGCGCAGGATTCATGTGCTGGACCGCATCGGCGGCGGCGACGGCTTTGCCGGCGGACTGCTGTATGGCCTGCTTCGCGGTTGGGAGGCAGAAAAGTGCCTGCAGTTCGGATGGGCTGCCGGGGCGCTGGCCACCACTTTCACAACAGATTATGCCCAGATAGCAGACGAAGACCAGGTCTGGAGCGTCTGGAAAGGGAATGCCAGGGTGCTGCGATAAACGTTTAAAAACGTCTCCGAATGCTCTATTACGCCCGTGGCTCACAGAGTGACGTCATCTCCAACGAGGAGGTGCGGCAGGCGCTGTGCGGGGTGTTTGCAAACTTGGGCGAGCGCAAAAAAGTGCTGGCAATTCCGCCGGACATAACCCGTTTCAATTCGCTGGGCGGCGAGATTACAGCCATGGCAGAGGATTATTACGGCGACACCCTCACCGACATCCTTCCCGCGCTGGGGACCCACAGCCCCATGACGGAGCCACAGCTGGATGCGATGTTTGCCGGCGTGCCCCACTCCAAGTTCCGCGTGCACGACTGGCGCGGTGGCGTGGCAGATGTGGGAGAAGTGCCGGCATCGTACATCCGCGAAATCTCCGGCGGCAAGGTGGACTATCCCATACGTGCGCAGGTGAACCGCCTGCTGCTGGATGGGGGCTACGATCTGATATTGTCCATCGGGCAGGTGGTGCCGCACGAGGTGGTCGGTATGGCCAATTATACCAAAAACATATTCGTCGGGGTCGGCGGCACCGATTTCATAGGAAAGAGCCACTTTCTGGGGGCGAGCTACGGCATGGAGCGTCTCATGGGTCGCCCCGGCGGCCCGGTTCGCGAGGCGCTGGAGTATGCCCGGGTCAACTTTCTCCCCCAGCTGCCAATCGTCTATATCCTTACGGTGCGCGCCCAGGAGAAGGGTCGCATAGTCACCAAAGGTCTTTTTGTGGGCGACGACCGGGAATGTTTTGAGGCGGCGGTGGCACTCTCACAAAAGGTCAACTTTGTGCAGATGGAGCGCGAGATACACAAGTGCGTCGTTTATCTGGACCCTGCGGAGTTCAAGAGCACCTGGCTGGGCAACAAGGCGGTTTATCGCACCCGGATGGCTTTAGCCGATGGTGCGCAGCTGTTGATTCTGGCGCCGGGGCTTAAAGAGTTTGGCGAAGATGCCACGATAGATATGCTTATCCGCCGCCACGGTTATCGCGGCACGCCGCACACGCTGGCCGATGTAGAGAGCGACCCGGAGCTGAAGGCTAATCTGGGCGCAGCTGCCCATCTGATTCACGGCAGCAGCGAAGGGCGCTTTGAGATAACCTACGCGCCCGGGCATCTAAGCCGGGAAGAGATAGAGGGGGTCGGATTCCGTTACGCAGAGTTGCAGCTGATGCTGGAGCGCTACAACCCGTCGCAGCTCCTGGACGGTTGGAACACCTTGCCCGATGGCGAAGAGATTTATTATATCTCAAATCCTGCTCTCGGACTTTGGGCGTATAAAGAGAAATTCAAAAACTAACGATACAATGGCAAACAAATCTGACATAGGGCTCGTGGGGCTGGCGGTCATGGGTGAAAACCTGGTGCTCAACATGGAGAGCAAAGGCTTCACCGTGAGCGTATTCAACCGCACCCTGGCCCGGGTGGACAACTTTATCGCCGGCCGTGCCGCAGGCAGGAACATCATTGGCACACATTCGCTCGAAGAGCTGGTATCCACTCTCAAAAGTCCGCGCAAGGTCTTTCTGATGGTTAAGGCGGGTAGCGCCGTGGACAGCCTGATAGACCAGCTGATACCGCTGCTGGAGCAGGGCGACGTGATTATAGACGGCGGCAACACCCATTATCCTGATACTGCCCGCAGGCGGGAATATGTAGAGAGCAAAGGGCTGCTCTATATCGGCACCGGAGTATCCGGCGGCGAGGAGGGTGCCCTCAAGGGCCCCAGCATGATGCCCGGCGGCAGCCCCGCAGCCTGGCCGCTGGTGAAACCCATCTTCCAGAGCATCAGCGCCCATGTCGCCGACGGCTCCCCCTGCTGTGACTGGGTGGGAGAGGGCGGCGCCGGCCACTTTGTGAAGATGGTGCACAACGGCATCGAATACGGCGATATCCAGCTGATATGCGAATGCTACCAGATTATGAAGGAGTGCCTGGGAATGAGCAACCAGCAGATGAGCGATACCTTTGCCCAGTGGAACCGGGGCGATCTGGACAGCTATATGATAGAGATAACCCGCGACATTCTGGCCAAGAAAGATGAGGATGGCCGCTATGTGCTGGATTACATCCTGGACGCAGCAGGGCAGAAAGGCACCGGAAAGTGGACGGCAGAATCGGCCCTGGATGCCGGAATCCCGCTCACGCTGATAACGGAAAGCGTGTTCGCCCGCAGCCTGTCGGCACAGAAAGAAGAGCGCGTGGCGGCTTCCAGAGTTCTTTCAGGCCCCGCACCCAGGCATTTCGACGGTGACACCAAGGCATTCCTGTCAGATCTTCAGCAGGCTCTGTTCGCCTCCAAGGTTGTCTCCTATGCGCAGGGCTTCTCGCTGATGCGTGCGGCTGCCGCGGAGAACGGCTGGAGCCTGAACTACGGCAATATCGCCCTGATGTGGCGGGGCGGCTGTATTATCCGCAGCGTATTCCTGGGCAAGATAAAGGAGGCGTTTGATGCCGACCCGGCGCTGGCCAACATTATGCTGGCGCCCTATTTCGCAGATAAGATGGAGGCGGCGCAAAATGGATGGCGGCGGGTCATCGCCCGCGCCGTGGAGAGTGGAATCCCAGTTCCGACACTCTCCGCAGCCCTTTCTTATTACGACGGCTACCGCAGCGAACGCCTGCCGGCCAACCTGCTGCAGGCGCAGCGCGATTACTTTGGCGCCCACACTTATGAGCGTACAGACCGTCCCCGCGGCGAGTTCTTCCATACCAACTGGACCGGACACGGCGGCGACACAACTTCTGGAACCTATAATGCTTAGCACCATGAAATATAGTTTTGACGATTTGAAAGGGCGCAATTGCGTAATTACCGGCGGCTTTGGGGTCATCGGACTCCAGCTCTGCCGCGGCCTGGCGTCGGCCGGGGTAAACCTGGCAGTAATCAGCCGCAAGGCAGGTCAGTCGCCGCTGGCGGCAGAGATCAGCAAAGAGTTCGGCATTAATTGCATCGGCATAAGTGCCGGTGTTACAGACAAGGTTGCGCTGGAAAAAGCACTTGAAACAGTTCACGGGAAGCTCGGCAAGGTCGATATACTGGTGAACTGCGCCGGTGGCAATGCTCCGGAGGCTACCTGCAAGGTAGAACAGATGGAGAGCGCCGCAGACCTGGCCGATTCTTTCTACGGTCTGGACCTGGCGGGCTTCGGCAAGGTGTTCGACATCAATTTCCAGGGCACTGTGCTTGCCACGATGATTTTCAGCCGCGATATGATTGAGACTGGCAAGGGGGTTGTGCTGAACATCTCCAGCATGAATTCCGTGCGCCCGCTTACCAAGATTCCGGCATATTCTGCCGCCAAGGGTGCCATAAACAATTTCACGCAGTGGTTCGCGGTGCATGTTGCGCCCATGGGGGTCCGTTGCAATGCCATTGCTCCCGGCTTCTTCTTGACAGACCAGAACCGCTTCCTGCTCACCGACGAGGCCACCGGCGCGCTTAAACCGCGCGGCAAGAAGATTGTTGCCAATACGCCCGTGCATCGTTTTGGCGAGCCGGAGGAGATCGTTGGCACCATGCTCTATCTGCTCAGCGACATCAGCAATTTTGTCACTGGCGTCATAATCCCGGTAGACGGCGGCTACAGCGCCTTCGGCGGAGTATAATAATACAGGTGGCTACGCCCCCTGAAACCCCTACCGCTCCGCGCTGGCTATTCTTTATCCCAGCCCGCACGCGCTTCGCTATCGCTTGATGGCGATTGCTAATCTTTAAAAAAGCCGCATCACGACGTAGATTAGTGCTGTGCTCAATTCCCTCCTTCCTGGGAAGGTGGGATTAAAGGGAGGATGGGACAAACACAAGGGTCGCACGACTCCCTTATTCTCCACGAAAAAAGCCGCATCACGACGTAGATTAGTGCTGTGCTCAATTCCCTCCTTCCTGGGAAGGAGGGATTAAAGGGAGGATGGGACAAAC
>JAFSQE010000002.1 GCA_017446775.1 Bacteroidales bacterium
GTCGGCGACAAGATAGTTGTGGCTGTAAAGAGCGCTATCCCCGGCGGTAACACCAAGAAGGGCACCGTTTCCAATGCAGTCGTAGTCCGCACAAAGAAAGAGATTCGCCGTCCCGACGGTTCCTATATCCGTTTCGACGACAATGCTTGTGTTCTGCTCACTAAGGCCGGTGAGGTTGTGGGTACCCGTATCTTCGGTCCCGTTGCCCGCGAGCTTCGTGAGAATTATATGAAAATCGTTTCACTTGCCCCCGAGGTAATTTAATTATCGACGCGATTATGAAAAAGTTACATATTAAAAAAGGTGATACGGTTTACGTTAATGCCGGCAACGACAAGGGTAAAACCGGTCAGGTGCTCGAAGTGATCAAAGATAAGGATCGCGCTATCGTAGAAGGCATCAATATGGTAAGCAAGCACACCAAGCCCAACGCACAGCACCCTCAGGGTGGTATTATTAAACAGGAAGCTGGCATACACATTTCCAATCTTCAGGTTGTTGATCCTGTCAAGGGTGGTCCCACAAGAATCGGCCGCCGCATTGGCAAGAATGGCAAACTTGTACGCTATGCTAAAAAATCAGGGGAGGAGATCAAATAATGGCAACTAAGAAAGAAGCACCTGCAGTACAGCCGGAAGAGGTAAAGGCTGCTGCAAAGCCCGCAGCAAAGAAGGCTGCAAAACCTGCTGCTGAAGCTGCCCCCAAGGCAGAGAAGAGCGCAAAGGCAGAAAAGCCCGCTGCAAAACCGGCCAAAGCTGCTCCCAAGGCTAAGGCTTATATGCCCACCATGCAGAAGAAATATCGCGAGGAGATCGTTCCCGCTCTGATGAAGCAGTTCTCTTACTCCTCCATCATGCAGGTTCCCCGTCTGGTGAAGATCACCCTCAACGAGGGCGTCGGCCAGGCTACCCAGGACCGCAAGCTGGTTGAGGTTGCACAGCAGGAACTTACCGCAATCACCGGTCAGAAGGCCGTGCAGACAGTATCCCGCAAAGATATTTCTAACTTCAAGCTCCGTCGTGGCATGCCCATCGGCGCTAAGGTTACCCTCCGTGGCGACAAGATGTACGAGTTCCTCGAGAGGCTCATCGCTGTTTCCCTGCCCCGTATCCGCGACTTCAAGGGTATCGCAGAGAACTTTGACGGCCGTGGCAACTACACCCTCGGTATCAAGGAGCAGATCATCTTCCCCGAGATCGATATCGACAAGATCGTGAAGATGATGGGTATGGAGATCACCTTCGTGACCACCGCACCTACCGACGAAGAGGCACACGCACTGCTGCGTGAATTTGGATTACCGTTTAAAAACAACAAGAAATAACAGAGTATGGCAAAGGAATCAATGAAAGCCCGCGAGGTAAAGCGCGCGAAATTAGTTGCCAAATATGCAGAGAAACGTGCAGCGCTCAAGGCTGCAGGCGACTGGGCTGCTCTAGACAAACTCCCGAAGAACTCGAGCCCCTGCCGTATGCATAACCGTTGTTCTCTTACCGGCCGTCCGAAAGGATATATGCGCCAGTTTGGTATCAGCCGTATTCAGTTCCGCGAGATGGCTTCCAATGGCCTGATCCCGGGAGTGAAGAAAGCAAGTTGGTAAACCAATAGATAATAATAAAAAGATATAATAATATGACTGATCCTATTGCAGATTTGCTTACGAGAATTCGCAATGCTTATGCAGCGGGCCACAAGACGGTAGAAATCCCCTCTTCGAAGCTCAAATGCGAGATCGTTCGCGTATTACACGAGAAAGGTTATATCCTCGCGTACAAGGTTGTTGAAGGTACCCCTTCCAACACCATCAAGATCGCTCTCAAGTATCACCCCCAGACTAAGAAGGCCGCTATCAAGAAGATTGTACGCGTGAGCCGTCCCGGTCTTCGCCGCTACACCGGCGCAGATGATATGCCAAGAGTACTCAACGGAATGGGCATCGCCATCATCTCCACCTCCAAGGGTGTCGTTACAGACAAAGAGGCCAAGGATTTGAACGTAGGCGGTGAGGTTCTCTGCTATGTTTATTAATTAAAACTTTACAATAATGTCACGAATAGGAAAATTACCTGTACACCTTCCCGCCGGCGTTACCGTTGAGGTAACTCCCGACAACGTGGTTAAGGTTAAAGGCCCCTACGGCGAGATGTCACAGAAAGTAGATCCTGACATCGAAGTCAAAGTCGAGGGGAATCAAATCACTCTGTCTCGTCCGACAGACCAGCCCCGCCACCGTTCCATGCACGGTCTTTACCGCGCACTGATCGCAAACATGGTGACTGGCTGCCACGAGATGTTTACCATCAAACAGGAATTGGTGGGTGTTGGTTATCGTGTCGATGTCCAGGGTCAGATGCTTACATTCAGCCTTGGTTATTCCCACGATATCGCTTTCCAGCTTCCCAAGGAGGTCAAGGCCGAGGCCGAGGCTGTCAAGAAGGGCGCCAACCCGGTACTGGTTCTCAAAAGCTGCGATAAGCAATTGCTCGGACAAGTGGCTCACAAGGTTCGTTCGTTCCGCAAGCCTGAACCTTACAAGGGCAAGGGTATCAAGTTCGTAGGTGAACAGCTGCGTCGCAAGGCCGGCAAGTCTGCCGCCGCCAAATAACAGGAGGAATGCATTATGATGACTAAACAAGAAAGAAGACAAAGAGTTCACTACCGCATCCGCAAGGTCGTTAACGGTACCCCCGAGCGTCCCCGCATGGTAGTGTTCAGAAGCAATAAGCAGATCTATGTTCAGGTGGTAGACGACACCAAGGGCGTCACACTTGCATCGGCATCTTCGCTGGAGAAGGCTCTTGCTGAGAAGTGCAACGGCCTGAGCGGCATCGAGGCTGCCAAGGTAGTGGGCGGCTGCATCGCGCAGCGCGCACTTGAGAAAGGCATCACCACGGTCTCTTTCGACCGCGGAGGCTATCTCTATCACGGAAGAGTTAAAAGTTTGGCAGACGCTGCCCGCGAGGGTGGTCTTAAATTCTAAGCGCTATGGCAGATATCAATACCAAGAAAGTTAAAACCGTCGATCTGGAACTTAAGGACAGACTGGTAGCGGTTCAGAGAGTGACCAAGGTCACCAAGGGTGGTCGTCACTTCAGCTTTGCAGCAATCGTCGTTGTAGGCGATGAGAATGGTGTCGTTGGCTATGGCCTTGGAAAGGCAAACGAAGTAACGACAGCTATCTCCAAGGGTATAGAGGATGCCAAGAAGAATCTGGTTAAGATCCCTCTGAGCAAGAAGACTATCCCTCACGAGCAGGAGGCCAAGTTCGGCGGCGCACGCGTGTTCATGAAACCCGCAGCTCCCGGTACCGGTGTAAAGGCCGGTGGTGCGATGCGTGCCGTGTTCGAGGCAGTCGGTGTTCACGATGTCATTGCAAAAAGTAAAGGTTCATCCAACCCTCACAACCTGGTGAAAGCCACTGTTGCGGCTCTGTGCGAAATGCGCGACGCCTATACGGTAGCAGGCCTTCGCGGCATCCCCATGGAAAGGGTATTTAACGGTTAAGGAGATCCAGACTATGGCAAAAGTAAAAGTAACTCAGATTAAGAGCATAGCCAGTGCAACCAAGCGTCAGCAGGCCAACATGCAGTGCCTGGGCATTCACAGAATGAACCAGACCGTTGAGGTCGAGCTCACCCCTGTAACCGCTGGAATGATAGAAAAGGTTCGTCATCTTGTAAAAGTTGAAGAAGTAAAATAGGGAGAAGACAGCAATGAAATTACACAATCTCAAACCGGCAGAAGGTTCAACGAAGAAGCCCAAACGCATCGGTCGCGGCGAAGGTTCGGGACATGGCGGAACAGCCACCCGTGGTAACAAAGGCGCCCAGGCCCGCAGCGGTTATTCGCACAAAATCGGATTCGAAGGCGGTCAGATGCCTATTCAGCGCCGTCTCCCCAAATACGGATTCAAGAACCCCACAAGAGTAGAATATGCAGTAGTTAATGTCTCCGCTCTCCAGGCACTCAGCGAGAAGATCGGGTCGACCACCATCACCATAGACGATATGGTAGTGGCTGGGCTCGTATCCCCGACCTCCCTGGTCAAGGTGCTTGGCAACGGCGAGCTTACTGCAAAGCTGGATGTCAGTGCAAATGCATTCAGCAAGAGCGCAATCGCCAAGATAGAGGCTAAAGAGGGCACAACAACAGTTCTTTAACGACTATGGCAAGTTTTACTCAGACATTAAAGAATATTTGGAAGATTGAAGAGCTTCGCAAGAGGATTCTTTACACAATCATGCTGATAGCGGTCTACAGACTTGGCTGCTATATCGTGATTCCCGGTATCGATGCCTCGCAGCTCGCCAATCTCAAGCAACAATCATCCGAGGGCCTGCTCGGCCTTATGAACATGTTCTCGGGTGGTGCTTTCGGCAACGCGTCGGTGTTTGCACTGGGCGTGATGCCGTACATTTCTGCGTCCATCGTAATCCAGCTTCTGGGTGTGATGTTCCCGTTCTTCCAGCGCCTGCAGCGCGAGGGTGAGAGCGGCCGCAGAAAAATGAACCAGTACACCAGGTACCTTACAATCGCGATTATCGCAATCCAGGGTCCCGCTTACATCGCCAACATGCGCGCACAGCTTCCCGCAAGCGCGTTCCTGGCTCCGTTGGGCAGCGGCTGGTATGCCTTTTTGGCTACCCTGATCCTGCTGGGCGGGTCGATGTTTGTAATGTGGCTCGGCGAGCGCATCACCGACCGCGGTATCGGCAACGGTATCTCCCTGATCATCATGATCGGTATCGTGGCACGTCTCCCTCAGGCTCTCTATCTGGAGCTGATGGAGAAGTTCACCAAGACCACCGGCGGTATTCTGATGTTCATCGTAGAACTCGTGGTACTCTTCTTCGTGTTCGTTGCCACCATCGCGCTGGTACAGGCTGTCCGCAAGGTGCCCGTACAGTATGCTAAACGTGTGGTCGGCGGCAAGATGTACGGCGGTGTGAAGAACAACATCCCCCTGAAGGTGAATGCGGCAGGCGTCATGCCTATCATCTTTGCCCAGGCGATGATGCTCATCCCCCTGCTGTTCACCCGCTTCAACGTCACCAAGGGTCTGGCAGCGGTGCTTAACAACTCCGTTGGATTCTGGTACAACTTCATCTTCGCCCTGATGGTGATTATCTTCACCTACTTCTACACTGCGGTGACCATCAACCCCACCAACATGGCAGAAGATCTCAAGAAGAACGGTGGTTTCATCCCCGGCGTAAAGCCTGGCAAGAAGACTGCCGACTATCTTGATGCGATAATGTCCCGCATTACGCTTCCCGGCTCCATTTTCCTGGCGCTTGTGGCTATCCTGCCCGCATTCGCACAGCTGCTCGGAGTAAACAACCAGTTTGCACACTTCTACGGCGGCACCTCGCTGCTGATTCTCGTGGGCGTGATACTGGATACCCTCCAGCACATCGAGAGCCACCTGCTTATGCGTCACTACGACGGTCTCATGAAGACAGGACGTCTCCAGGGCCGGTCTGGAATGTAACATTCTTTATATATTCGTAAGGGATGATCAGAGTAAGAACCGAAGAAGAGATAGCGCTGCTTAGAGAGAATGCGATACTTGTCTCTAAGACGCTGGCAGAGGTGGGCAAGCGCATTGCGCCCGGCGTCAGGACAAAAGAGCTGGACGCGGTTGCTGAGGAGTTTATCCGCGACAACGGCGCTACCCCCGGCTTCCTCGGTTACGGCGGATTCCCTTACACCCTGTGTATCTCGGTCAACGAGTATGTTGTCCACGGTTTTCCGTCGGACTACGAGCTCAAGGAGGGCGATATCGTCTCCGTCGACTGCGGTACCACATACAAGGGGTATAACGGAGATTCGGCCTATACCTTCGCATGCGGGCAGATTAGTGCGGCTGACCAGGCATTACTGGATACTACTAAGAGCTCGCTGTTCAAGGGCATTGAAAGGGCCGTCGCCGGCGCCCGTACGGGCGACATCGGATATGCTGTGCAAAGCTATTGCGAAGAGCGCGGTTATTCGGTGGTTCGCGAACTGGTAGGGCATGGCATCGGGCGCAATCTGCACGAGAGCCCCGAAGTGCCCAACTACGGACGCCAGGGTCACGGAATGAAGCTCCCGGAGAACGCCGTGATATGCATCGAACCCATGATTAACCAGGGGGTGAAAGATGTCTATCTCGACGATAACGGCTGGGGCGTTTATACTGCCGACCGCAAGAAGTCGGCTCACTTCGAGATGATGGTCGTCGTCAAGAAAGGCGTTGCAGAAAGATTGACCACATACGAATATATAGAGAATAATAAATAACAATCAATATCAACGGATAAGTCTTAAATATGCCAAAACAGTCATCAATAGAAAAGGACGGTACCATCATAGAAGCTCTGTCTAACGCGATGTTCAGAGTCGAGTTGGACAACGGCCATGTGATAATCGCCCACATCTCGGGCAAAATGCGTATGCACTACATCCGGATCCTGCCCGGTGACAAGGTTAAAGTAGAGATGTCCCCGTATGATTTGACCAAAGGAAGAATTTCCTTCAGATATAAATAACATTAAATACTCAAATCAAAATGAAAGTTAAGACTTCCATCAAAAAGCGTAGTGACGATTGCAAGATCGTTAAGCGTAAAGGCCGCTTGTATGTTATTTGCAAGAAGAATCCGAAATTCAAAATGCGTCAAGCATAATTTTTAACCGAATAATCAATAAAGTAATATAAATTATGGCACGTATAGCCGGAGTTGACTTACCAAAAAACAAGCGCGGAGTTATAGGTCTGACCTATATCTACGGTATCGGTCGCAGCTCTTCCACCAAGATTCTCTCTGAGCTTAACATCGACGAGAACATCAAGGTTAAGGACTGGAACGACGACCAGATTGCAGCAATCCGCTCAAAGATTGCTGAGGAGTACAAAATCGAGGGCGAGCTTCGCTCTGCGGTTCAGATGAACATTAAACGACTGATGGATATCGGTTGCTATCGCGGCATCCGCCACCGTGTCGGCCTTCCCGTTCGCGGACAGAGCACCAAAAACAATGCGCGTACCCGCAAGGGCCGCAAGAAAACTGTCGCCAACAAGAAGAAAGCTACTAAATAGGAGACTTGAATTATGGCTAAAAAGACAACTACAAACAAGAAAAGAGTTGTTAAGGTTGATGCTTACGGACAGCTTCATGTCTCTTCAACTTTTAACAATGTTATCGTTACCATCACCAACTCTACCGGTCAGGTTATCAGCTGGTCTTCTGCCGGTAAGATGGGCTTCAGGGGTTCCAAGAAGAACACTCCCTATGCAGCACAGGTAGCAGCACAGGACGCTGCGAAGGTCGCTTACGATCTTGGTCTTCGCAAGGTCAAGGCTTATGTCAAGGGTCCCGGTTCCGGTCGTGAATCGGCTATCCGCACCGTGCACGGCGTGGGTATCGAGGTCACCGAGATCATCGATGTAACTCCGCTGCCGCACAACGGTTGCCGTCCCAAGGGTCGTCGTAAAGTTTAATCTTTTAAATCGAATCAGAATATGGCAAGATATACAGGGCCCAAGACCAAAATCGCCCGTAAATTTGGAGAGCCGATCTACGGACCGGACAAATATCTGGACAAGAAGAACTATCCTCCGGGACAGCACGGCTTGGCAAAGAAACGCAAAAAAACTTCTGAGTACGGTACTCAGCTGGCAGAGAAGCAGAAAGTTAAATATACCTATGGCCTGCTTGAGCGTCAGTTCAGCTCTATGTACGAGAAGGCATCCAGGATGAAAGGACGTACCGGTGAGAACCTCATCATGCTCCTCGAGTCCCGCATCGACAATCTGGTGTACCGCATGGGCATCGCTCCCACAAGGGCAGCTGCGCGTCAGCTGGTGAGCCACTGCCACATCACCCTTGGCGGTGAGGTGTGCAGCATCCCCTCCACCATCGTCCGTCCCGGCCAGGTAGTGGGTGTTCGCGAGCGTTCCAAGAGCCTCGAAGTTATTCAGGACAGCCTCTCTCACGGTACCGGCAAGTACTCCTGGATCGAGTGGGACGCCGACAAATGCGCCGGCAAGTTCCTCAACGTTCCCGAGCGGAGCGAGATCCCCGAAACAATCAACGAGCAGCTTATCGTCGAGTTGTATTCCAAGTAGCAGCGTGAAGCAACACTAACACAAAAAACCGAATTAACTTATGGCAATATTAGCATTCCAAAAACCTGACAAGGTCATAATGCTGGACGCTACCGATACCTTCGGCCGCTTCGAATTCCGCCCTCTGGAGCCGGGATACGCAACCACCGTGGGTAACGCGCTTCGCCGCATTTTGCTCTCGTCTCTGGAAGGATTTGCCATCACAAGCATCCGCATCGAGGGTGTCAAGCACGAGTTTGACACAATCCCCGGCGTGGTGGAAAATGTGGTGGACATCATCCTCAATCTCAAACAAATTCGTCTGAAGAGAATGATAGAGACAGAAGAGGGCGAAACTGCTACCGTAACTGTTAGTGGAAAGACCGAATTCACCGCTTCCGACTTGGCAAAGAGTCTCTCTTCGTTCACTGTGCTCAATCCCGACCTGCACATCTGCACCATGGAGCCCGACGTGAAAATCGTTATGGACTTCACCATCGGCAAGGGTCGCGGATATGTCCCCTCTGACGAGAATAAAGACGACAAGGCGCCCGTCGGCACCATTGCAATCGACTCGATATTCACCCCCATCAAGAATGTGAACTACCGCAGGGAAGACTGCCGCGTAGAGCAGAAGACCGACTATGAGTGTCTGATTCTCGAAATCACCACCGACGGCAGCATTTCTCCCAAGGATGCCCTCAAAGAGGCAGCCAAGATACTTATCTATCACTTCATGCTGTTCTCCGACGACAAGATCACCCTTGAAGAGAATGTAACTCCCGAGAACAAGAATCTCGACGAGGAGTCGCTGCGCACCCGCCACCATCTTATGACCAAACTGCAGGATCTGGAGATTTCAGTCCGCGCTCTCAACTGCCTCAAGGCTGTCGAGATTGAGACCATCGCCGACCTGGTTTCGCATAAGAAAGAGGAGCTGATGAAGCTGCGCAACTTTGGTAAGAAATCCCTTACCGAGGTGGTATTCCTGGTAGAGAACAAGCTCAAGCTCAACTTTGGGATGGATGTTTCTAAGTACAACATTGATAAAAAAGAATAAGAGAATATGAGACACAATAGGTCAATTAATCATCTGGGACGCAAAAGCGGTCACCGCAAAGCTATGCTTGCCAACATGGCCTGCTCTCTTATCATGCACAAGAGAATAGAGACCACTGTGGCTAAGGCTAAGGCTCTGAGGATGTACGTCGAGCCGCTGATCACCAAATCGAAAGACGATTCGACACACTCCCGCCGTACCGTTTTCAGCTATCTGAAGCAGAAAGAGGCCGTTAGCGAGTTGTTCCGCGTAGTGGCTCCCAAGATCGCCGACCGTCCGGGCGGATACACCCGCATCGTGAAGACCGGTTTCCGCGAGGGTGATGCTGCTGATATGGCAATCATCGAGCTGGTTGACTTCAACGAGGCTGCACTTGCAGCAACTGAGAAAGCTGCCAAGAAGCCTGCTACCCGTCGTAGCCGCCGCAAAGCTGCCGAGGCTCCCGCAGCCGAGACTCCCAAGGCAGAAGAGGCTCCCGCAGCAGAGCAACCCGCTGCAGAAGCACCCGCAGCAGAGTAATCTGCCATAAGGGGTAAACAACGCGACGCATACCTGGTTTCTGCCGGGTGTGCGTCGTGTTTTTTGTTTTGCGCCATAAAATGCATACCTTAGCACCAAAGGATAAAATTAAAAAGATGAAAAAGCTTTTTCTGGAGGCGTTGTGCCTTGTATCCCTTTCCGGCGCGCTGCCTGCACAAGATATCAAAGACATAGCGTCGTATCAGATAAACGTCTCCCGCGATCTGTGGTATAATTCTGCCAATACCGCAGGCCTCGCGCTGGGTCAGACAGGGCAGTGGCGTAACCTCTCTCTGGGCTATGGCCTGCAGCAGGGGTCGTTTACAGATTCGTGGCAGGCAAAGTCACAGAACGGTTTCTCTCTGAACGGCGACATGCTTATGAATCTGGGCGGTTTCAAGCTTAAAGCCGGTGTCAATGCAGAGCGTAACAGCCTTGAGCAGTGCATGTACAACACCTCTGTCTATGACGTGGCGTGGGATATGCCCTTCTATGTGGCGATGAACACTGACGAGCGCTTCCCCCTTACCAAAAGCAGTGCCGATATAGATATAGCGGCAGCATCGCCCCTTTTGCTTGACGGTGCGCTGGCGGTGGGCCTTGAGGCAAAGGCTATCTGTCGTGCGGCAAGCAGAGCAGAGGATATAGTATCCAATTATTCTTCTTTCGGGTATGAAATAGCCCCGTCTGTGACATATTCCATAACGGAAGACAATATCCTTGGACTTGCGCTGCGTTTTAGCCACCTGCCTGCCCAGAGCACCGTGACGACCTACGATAACAGCGAGATCGGCGTGGTGTTCCTGCAGGGCCTTGGTTCTTACTCTGCCCGCTGGGCCGGCGGGGTAATCGCCCTCAAACCGCTGGAATACAGTACCGACATGCGCGCAGTCGCGCTTGAATACAATCACCTTGGCGAGAAGTCAGAATGGTTGCTGGAGATATCCCTGGACAAGGGGTCCACAACCGTTGAGGAGCAAAGCGGAGGGCGCGCTACAGGCCGTGTGGACAGGTTTATAACCGGCGCCTCTATCCAGGGGCTGTTTGGCGAGAACCGCTCCCGCAAGCTTAATCTTGATTTCAGGTACAATCTGAACTACTGGCTAAACGGTAGCACCGCTTTCGCTCAGAACAGCATTATAGATGCCGACCTTAGATATACCGTATATACCGGCGTGGATGTCAAGCCTGCATACGATTTTGTGCTGGGCGCCGGGCTGGACTTCTTTTCCTTGAATTCCACCAGATATACGCCGGACGGGAGCCTGAAAAATCTTTCTATGCTGCCGTATGCCTTCCTTGGCAAGAACACCCGTATCGGCACGGCCGGTTCGCTGCTGCTCCGCCTGGATGTGGGGTACCGTTTCTCTGCAAATACCGCTTATGCCTACACCGGAGAAAATGCCACTACCAACTACATCGTCAATTATATGTTCGACGATGAGGTCGATTATCTGAAGGCCTATTACATCCGAACCACGGCCATGGCCTCCTACACGCATCGCCTCAGCGAGAAGCTGGCTGCGTACGCACGGGTAGACGGCGGCTACAACAGGCCTATGAACGGAAACGGCAACCGTGTGGCTGCCGCATTATCGATTGGGTTGATGTTTTAATCTTAGAAGAGGCCGTTAAGCTGGGCATCTATCAGATCGCACACTGTCCTTAAGTCCGCAGGATTCTCTTCAAAATCGTATTTGTCCACATCCAGTATCAGGAGCTTGCCATCGGTATAGTTCTCGATCCATTTCTCATAGCGGTCGTGCAGCCCTTTGAGATAATCTATGCGGATGCTGTTCTCATATTCGCGGCCGCGTTTCTGGATCTTGGCCACGACGTTGGGGATGGAACTGCGCAGATATATAAGCAGATCTGGCGCCTTTACCAGCGAAATCATCAGGTTGAACAGGTCTTTGTAGTTCTCAAAGTCGCGGGTGGCCATAAGCCCCATGTCGTGCAGGTTGGGGGCAAAGATGTTGGCATCCTCATAAATTGTGCGGTCTTGCACGATTACATCGCTGCTTCGGCTTATCTCCACGACATCGCGGAAGCGCTTGTTCAGAAAATATATCTGAAGGTTGAACGACCAACGCTCCATGTCTTCGTAAAAATCGGCCAGATAGGGGTTATGGTCTACCGGTTCGAACCGGGGAATCCATTTGTAATGCTCGCAAAGCAAACGTGTCAGGGTGGTTTTGCCGCTACCGATGTTTCCTGCTATCGCTATATGCATAATAAATACAGATTTTCTGTCATCATACAAATTTAGCAAAAGACTTTGTAATTTTGCGGTATGTACAAAGTTTTTTATTTCAACCCGCTGCGAGAGTGTACCTATGTCGTCAGCAATAATGCCCGCGAGTGTGTGATTATCGATCCCGGTGCAATAACGGAACGGGAGAGGGAGCGGCTGGCCGGCTATATAGGGGAAGAGAAGCTGCAAGTGCGTGCGGTGCTGCTCACACACGGTCATTTTGACCATATCTTCGGGTTGAAAGATGCTGTAGAGCGCTGGTCCGTACCGGTGTATATGCACCCTAAAGACCAGTCGGTGTTCGAGGGGGCGGCGGGCTTCAGCCATATGGTGGGGCTGCCGTACGAGCCATACGAGGGGCCTGTTCTGGATATAATGTCCTGCAACGATGCCCTCCCGCAGGGGTTGCGTTTCGAGGTGATAGAGACCCCCGGCCATACCCAGGGCAGTGTATGCCTCTATCAGATTGGACAGGGAGTGATGTTTTGCGGCGACACCATATTCCGCGGCGCCGTGGGGCGTACCGACCACCCGGGCGGCGATTTTGACCAGATGATGGAGAGCATACGGCGGTGTATACTGCCGCTGCCGCCTGCAACAAGGCTGATTCCGGGCCACGGGCACGAAACGACCGTTGGCGAAGAGAAACAGACGAACCCCTTTTTACTGTAGAAACGCGAAACGGAGTGATGGATACAATAGACATAATTGGCGCACGGGCGCATAACCTCAAGGACATTTCGCTCTCTATCCCGCGGAATGCGCTGGTGGTTGTGACCGGTGTGAGCGGGAGCGGCAAGAGCTCGCTCGCGTTTGACACCATATATGCAGAGGGGCAGCGCCGCTATGTCGATACCCTTAACACCTATGCCCGTCAGTTCATGGGGATGCTGGAGCGTCCTGATGTAGATGACATCCGCGGCCTGAGCCCGATTCTGGCGATTGAACAGAAAACTACCGGTCGCAATCCCCGCTCTACCATCGGCACTGTAACCGAGATTTACGACTTCTTCCGCCTGCTGTTTGCCCGCGCTTCGCAGGCCTACTCTCCCGCTACCGGCAAAGAGATGGTGCGCTATTCCGATGCCATGATAGTGGATCTTATCCTTAGCGGGTATGCAGGCAGGAAGATATTGCTTCTTGCGCCACTGGTAACGGGGCGCAAAGGGCATTACAAAGACCTTTTCGAACACCTTGTAAAAAAGGGATACACACAGGTTATGGTAGACGACCAGCTGTGTGACCTATCCACGATAGAGCCGCTGGACCGCTACAAATCGCACTTCATCTATCTGGTTGTGGACAAGCTGCAGCCAGACGAAGGCAGTCGCAGCCGAGTCTTCTCTTCTGTACAGACGGCGCTGGGGCAGGGCAAGGGTAGTATCGCCATAATGGAATACGGTGGCGGGCCGCTGCGCTTCATGAGCAAGAATTATGTCTGCCCCGACACAGGGATGTCGTTCCCCGTGCCCGCTCCGCACACCTTCTCTTTCAACTCACCGCAGGGGGCATGTCCGCACTGCGGCGGTCTGGGCAAGATAGTGAGCATGGATTATGCAAAGCTGATTCCCAATCCGCACCTCTCTCTGGCGTCGGGCGGTATCGCTCCGCTGGGGGTCTATCGCAAGAGCTCTGTATTCGAGGTGGTGGAAGCCATCGCCAAGAAATACGGCTTTTCACTTAACACTCCCGTAGAAGATATCCCGCAAGAGGCGATGAGTGTGCTGCTCTACGGCTCCGAGGAGCTATTCCGCATTGGCAGCGGTGCCAATCAGCAGATGGTCTCTTTCGAAGGGATTATCCCCCGCACCATGGCCTCCGGGAGCGAGAGCGACGAATCTCTGGCCCGCAAAGAGCGGTTTATGGAGGAGACGGTTTGCCCTGTGTGCGGCGGGACGCGATTGAAAAAAGAGTCGCTTTGCTTCAAGATAGCAGGGCTCGACATAGCCCAGGTGGCGGCGATGGACATCGATACGCTGTACGACTGGGTCCGGGGACTCCCGGAGCATTTGAGCGAGCGGCAGAATTTGATAGCGGAGGCGCTGCTCAAGGAGATTTGCGACAGGGTGGGGTTCCTCAAGGAGGTCGGTCTGGGATATCTCTCGCTGGACAGGCCCACGGCGACCCTCTCTGGTGGAGAAAGCCAGCGCATCCGGCTGGCGACCCAGATCGGCAGCAAGCTGGTTAATGTGCTCTATATCCTGGATGAGCCCAGCATCGGTCTGCATCAAAGGGATAACGACAAGCTGATAGATTCGCTCAAGAAGCTGCGCGACGAGGGGAACAGCGTGATGGTGGTAGAGCACGACCGCGAGATAATGGAGCAGGCCGACTGGCTGGTGGATATCGGCCCCGGAGCCGGGGAACAGGGTGGAGAACTGCTTTATAACGGTTCTCCGGCGGGGATTGGCAAGGCAGGACTCTATACGCCCACCCTGGATTATCTGCTGGGAAGGCGCTGCATCGATGTCCCCGGCCATCGCAGGGCAGGCAACGGCTCTTTCCTGGTGCTGCGCGGTGCCCGTGGCAACAATCTCAAAGATGTTACGCTCTCGCTGCCGCTGGGGTGCCTGATAGGTGTGAGCGGGGTCTCCGGCAGCGGAAAATCGTCGCTGGTAAGCGAGACGCTGATGCCTATCCTCAGCAATAAGCTGTACCGTTCGCTATATCCGGTGTTGCCATACGATACCCTCGAGGGAATCGGCAATATAGACAAGGTGATAGAGGTGGACCAGCAGCCCATCGGACGTTCGCCCCGCAGCAATCCCGCTACATATATCAACGTGTTCACCGCCATCCGCGAGCTGTTCGGAGCGACCCCCGATGCCAAGATCCGCGGCTTCAAGGCGGGGCGTTTCTCTTTCAACACCGTCGGCGGACGATGCGAGTCGTGCAAAGGTGCTGGGGTGCAGGAGATAGAGATGCGCTTTTTGCCGCCGGCCCATGTAACCTGCAAGGAGTGCGGTGGCAAACGCTACAAGCCAGATACGCTTGCCGTGCGTTATAAGGGGAAAAACATCAACGATGTGCTGGAGATGACAGTGTCCCAGGCCTGCGAATTCTTCCACAGCCATCCGTTCATTTATCCCAAGCTCAAGGCGATGGAAGATGTCGGGCTGGGATATGTCAAGCTGGGGCAGCCCTCAACCACACTATCGGGAGGAGAGAGCCAGAGGGTGAAACTGGCGGCAGAACTCAGCCGCAAGAGTACCGGCAACACCCTCTATCTGCTGGACGAACCCACCACCGGCCTCCATTTCGACGATATAAAGCGGCTCATGGAGGTCCTTGGCAAGATTGTAGACCAGGGCAATACGGTGGTGATAATAGAGCACAACCTGGATGTGCTCAAATGCGTCGATTATCTTGTGGATATGGGGCCTGAAGGGGGCGCCGCGGGTGGCCATATCGTATGTGCCGGCACACCCGAGGATGTAGCCGCCTGCCCCGAATCCTACACCGGTCGGTATCTGGCAAAGGTCCTGGGCCAGAAGTGATTGCGTTCCCCGTGGTGCCAAACTCGCTGACTCCCAGCATCTTAAACAAAATTGCTTGCGTTATTTTACGCAAGCAAGATGTTGTAATGTGTTGAGAGACAGGCGTTTTGATGCCACAGGCGATGCCCGCAGGGCCGGGACTATAGCGACTGTTTGATGCCTGCAAAGAGTATGGCGCCGGTACTCTTCTCGCTTATGAAGTAGAGGAACGGGCGGTCCGCCTTGAAGTAGAAGACCTCGCTTGCAGGCGCTATGGCTGTGAGACGCATGCCGATGTAGGTAACAGCTGCCGCCTCGGTGCCCTCCTCGTCCACTTTAATCTTGGCTTTGTGGCGGACCTCGTCTATGCACATCGGGGTGTCGCTCATGGCAGAAAAGTCGGCAGAACCGGAGAAAGCAAGCTGCATCCCCATATCCTGCAGAATCTCTATGCACAGCTTGTCGGCTGCATACTCCTGCTCAAAGCGTGGCATGGAGAACACCGCATCATACAAATATCCGTCGTAGAGGAAATTCAGCCAGCGGTCCCTGTCCAGTCCTTCCAGCACTTTCTCTACCGTGGTGCCGCTGCGGGGCACAACTATCGTCATGGCAAACGCTTCGTTGCCGTAGGGGATGCTCATCGCCTCAACATACTCGTCGCTGTAGACGCGGGCGTTGTTGAAGGTTCGGTTCATGAAGGTCTTTTTTACGGTGCTGCCGTCCCAGTTTGTAAACTTGTCGTCTTTGCTAAGGCTCTTGTCAAACGGTTCTGACCAACTCCCCTTGAAGTAGATTGCGTTCAGCAGGCTCACCATAATGTCGTCGTCAATCTGGTCCACAATCCTGTCTATCATACCGTGGGTGCGCTCTTTACACCATCCGTTAATCTCTGCAACCGCCTGCTGACCGTTGTCGGGCAGATCGCGCACCTCTGCAAAGAAGTTCTCCTTTATATCGTTTGTATAGTCGTCTTTAACAACGATTATTGGCTTTGACCAGAAAGAGTTGGCAATCTCGAAGGTGGTGGTGTTATCCACATCCTGCAGCGCCGGAATCAGGTAGCGGTAGAATCCGCCAACCTCGGCGCTCGAGAAATCGTTGAAGCCGATTGCGGAGTACATCTCGCCCTGAGTGTCCCCAACTGCTCCGGCGGCCGCCATACTAAGGGCCATCTGTATGCTGAACGGGGATACGAAGATGTTCTTGCCCGCCTGCTCCTTGTTGCAGGCAGCCTTCAGGAATTCAAACGTAAAGGCATTGGCATTGTAGCTGATCTGCTGCTGGACCTTGGTGAGGACGATATCCGCACGTTCCTTGGGCTGGTTGGTCTTCTCCGGTTCTTTTTCGCACGAGAGAGAGAGCAGAGTCGCTGCCATAATCACGAGAGTGTTGAGAATCATATATCTTTTCATAATAATACGCTTATAACTGTTAAATGCCAAAACCGGGCGGATATCACATCGGATATCACGTTTCGTGCCCGGATTTTTTGTAATTTAGCGCTACGGGTCCGTTTGCCCGCAAAAATCGTGCACGCTATCATTTTCTGCCATGAAACGACTTATTCTGACATCCATCTGTCTTTTGGTATTGCTAACTGTATGTACGGCTTCCAAACGGCCGTCCGGTCTGAGAGTTGACCTTATGGAGTTCACCGATACCGATTTCGGACACGGGCGGATGGCTCTTGTGGCATCTTCCCGCCCCATGTTTTCCTGGGTGGTGCCTTCGGCAGGTAACGGCACGGTTCAGACTGCATACAAGATTGTGGTTAACAAGGGGGAGACGGAGCTTTGGAACAGCGGCTGGGTAGAGAGCGGCGCCAGTGTTGCGGTGCCGTATCAGGGGCCGGAGCTGGAGAGAGATACCTATTACAGCTGGTCTGTTCAACTGCAGCTTGTCAATGCCAGGGGTAAACGTGTAAAAACGTCAGAAAGCGTTTATAAACGTTTTAAAACGGCTGGCAGCCTGCAGGAATATTCTACGCCTTCGTATCCGCTGATAGCCAAAGAAGAGATCTGCAAAAAGGCGGCCGGCGGTATTTACGATTTTAAAAAAGCCGCGTTCGGCATGTTGGAACTGACGCTCAACTCTGCCAGGAACGACAGTATCACCGTGATTATCGGAGAGCGGCTTAAAGATGGCCTGATAGAGCACACTCCGAGTGTCAGTTCTGTGGTTTATGATGAAATCGGCCTGAGGGTAAAGGCCGGTACACATACCTATCTGGTAGAACCCAACCGCGATGGCCGCAATACCGGACCGCAGGCTGTGCCTCTGCCGGAATATGCCGGAGTGGTGGCTCCCTTCAGGTATTGCTCCATTGCGGGGGATGCAGAACCGGTTTGTGTGAAGCGCATAAGCTATCACTATCCTTTTGATGAACAAGCGGCATCTTTTCGCTGCAGCAACGATACCCTTAACGCCATCTGGGACCTGTGCCACTACAGCCTTGAGCCATGTTCTTTTCTGGGAATCTGGGTGGACGGCAACCGCGAGCGCATACCCTACGAATACGATGCCCTTATCGCGCAGTTGTGCCACTATGGCAGCGACGCAGAGTATTCGATAGACCGTCGGACGCTGGAGTGGTTGCTACAGAAGCCCACCTGGCCCACGGAGTGGATACTGTATGCTGTAGAAATTGCCTGGAACGATTATCTCTGGACCGGCGACGACAGGGCGCTGAGGGCGAATTACGAAGTGCTTAAGGCACATGGCCTTGATGCCTTGCGCAAACCCAACGGCCTGATCAGTACCAGACAGGGGCAGAGCCCTGAATTTTTGGCCAGCATCCGCCGCGGTGCCATCACCGATATCGTGGACTGGCCTCACAACAAGATAGAGGACGACGGCTTTGTCTACACCGATTTCAATGCGGTTGTGAATGCCCTCTACTACCGCACGCTGCTGCGCCTTGCATCGATTGCCGACAGGGTGGGGGTTAAAGCCGATGCGGATTTCTTCTGCGAGGAGGCGGCCGCTACCCGCGAATCCTTCCGCGAGGCATTTTACGATGCGGATAAAGGCGTGATAAAGGATGGCATCGATACCGACCATGCGGCGCTGCATTCTAATATGATGGCGATACTGTGCGGCCTTCTTGACGACTCCGAGATTCCGGCGGTTGCTGATTATGTCCAGTCCCGCGGCCTTATGTGCAGCATCTTTGGCGCACACAATATGCTGGAGACACTCTATGCCGCCGGCCGTGGCGATTTTGCCCTCAAGCTGATGACCAACGACAGCATGCGTGGCTGGTACAACGGTCTGCGTCTGGGAACTACCATCACCCTTGAGGCCTGGGACGACAGCTTCAAGCCTAACCAGGACTGGAACCATATCGCCGGCGCCGCCCCGGGTAACGCCATCCCGTTCTCCCTGATGGGCATCCGTCCCGCAGAGCCGGGCTTTTCACGCGTCGATATCCGCCCCCAGCCAGGCGATCTTACCTGGGCCGAGATATCGCTGCCCACCATCCGTGGCACCATAAAGATGCGTATCGACAAGAAATACCTTGAGGTCACCATCCCTGCCAACATGACCGCCGACATCTGGCTCCCCGGGGAGATAGCCGGTGCAACACCATTCGTCACGGTGGGCAGCGGGACCCATCGCCTCAAAATAGTTTCCAAGTAATAGCCGTAACTGGACGAGGTCCTCTACAAAGGCAGGGACCTCGTCCGCGATAAAATCGTAACATGCGTTAAATCAGCGATGTACAAAAAGAAGGTGGACGAGATACCCCCACCCTGTAGGGGACCTCGTCCACTTCTTTGTATGTGGTGGCGGGGCTACTCTGTGGTGAACGGCAGCAGCGGCATGCGGTAGTTGTTCCAGAGGTGTCCGATAGCAAAGTCGTGCCAGAGGTAGCGCACCTTCTTGATGTCGGAAACCTCGTCTGAGGTAATCACAACCACGTTCCCGCCGCAATCCTTGATGCGCGCAGGGTGCCAGGTTCCGTCGGCGCCTGCCACTTCAAAACCCTCCACGCCATTAAACTCCCAGCCATTGTCACCGTGTATGCCGTTGTGGCAGTTGTGGAACACAACCCTTGCAGAAGAGCCTTCATAGATAACCCTGTCCAGGTCGGGGCAGGCACTGCCGTAGCCCTTGAAGCCATACCAGTTCTCAAGCGCCAGATAGGCCAGACGGTCCCCCACGGCCTTTTTCTGGCGGGGATGGATAATACCCTCCTCAAAGTCGTAGACCAAATCGCAGGTGCCAGTCATAGCCGAGTTAGGCACCAGAGCGGCCGCAGCCTTCTGACGGTCGCGCAGCAGCGGGGCCAGCCCGGAATCGCCTTCGCCGCTGTAGGGGTGCGGCGCTATCTGAACATAGTAGAACGGAAGGTCTCCCCGGCAGAAAAGCCTGCGCCAGAGGGTCACCATCGCCGCCTGATACTTTGCGTAGTCCTGCGCGAATACCTTGCCCACGTTAGAGCACCCTTGATACCAGATAAAGCCGTTTACGGTATAGTGGCGCAGCGGATAGAGCATCGCGTTGTACAGCACGGTATATCGGTTCCCGGCCCAGCCGCCTTCGCGCGGGGCGATGCTTTCATCTATGCTTGCATCGGTTTCGCCCACACTCTTGAGGGCGTCGCGGTCCATCCAGCACTCTATCATGGTGCCGCCCCAGCAAGAGACGATAAGTCCGATGGGCACATTGAGCTCCTGAGCCAGCCGTTTGCCAAAGAAATATGCGGTGGCACTGAAGCCCGGGGTGAATTCGCTGCCAGCGCAACGCCAGGTGCCGTTGCAGTCCTGTTGAGGCTGGGGAGATTCTGTCCTCTCCATATAAATCATCCTCACAAAAGGGTAGTGGTTGCTCTCCCGGATCTCTTCTGCACCGTTCTCTATCGGCTGGATGCTCCAGCCCGCCATCGGCATCTCCATGTTTGACTGCCCGCTGCACAGCCACACCTCACCAATGAGCACATTCTCCAGCGTGAGCGACTCCTTGCCGGAAGCGATGGTTACGGTGTATGGGGTAAAGGATGCCGCAGGAGTGGCCACAGCTACCTTCCAGAAGCCGTCTTCGCCAGCGATGGCGGTATATTTGGTCTTGTTCCAGCCCACCGACACTTTGACGCGCGCCCCGGCGTCGGCCCAACCCCAGATGTTGGCATCGGCATCCTGCTGTAAAACCATGTCGCTGCCGATGCAGTGCGGCAGACGCAACCCTTCTGCCCAGAGGGAAATGCCCGTTAGCAGGCAAATGAGAACCAGGATGATACGTTTCATGTTTCTGAATCGTGGATTTCTACAGACTCAAAGGTAGCATTTTAAGGCGGGAAATTATTACTTTTACGGCAAAATGTACTCCAGATGAAAATGATTATGCGGATAGCGTTTTTGGCGACGGCGCTGCGTTGCGTTTTGCTGTCTGCGGCCAATGCGCAGCCGGTGGCGGTGGATATGGGCCTAAGCGTGAAATGGGCCGACAGAAACCTTGGCGCCGACGCTCCTGAAAGCTATGGCGATTATTTTGCGTGGGGCGAAACTGCACCCAAGGAGAATTACTCATGGAGTACATACGCCTGGGGCAACGGAGCCATGACCAAATATGCAGAGGGCTTTATCCTTAACCGGCAGCTCGATGCAGAAGACGATGCGGCACAGGTTCGCCTTGGCTGCGGCTGGCGCATGCCAACCTTTACCGAAGTTCAGGAACTGGTATATCAGTGCGACTGGCTTCTGGTCTCGCAGAACGGAGTGACGGGGTACAAAGTTACCAGCAAGGCCACCGGAGAGAGCATATTCCTGCCGGCGGCCGGTTATATGGAGGGGACTAAGCGACACTTCCCCGGTACCGCCGGCCGTTACTGGAGCGCCACCCGCCATCCCTATCATCCGCAATGCGGGATGAATATCTTCTTTAGCGAAGAGTTTTACTACGCTTATTTCTACGGACGCTTCCGCGGCTACCCCATCCGCCCTGTTATACAGGGGGATGACGCCCCTGAAACCCCTACCGCTTCAGGCTTGCCATAGCACAGGTTCTCCCTGCTCTGGGGGTTATTCTCCGAAATGTATAGATGCCCAGGGGAGGGCGTAGTGGAGCACCATGGGCCAGTAGTACCAATCGTGATTGCCATCGCGCACGCGAAACTCGTGCGGTATGCCGCGCCGGTTCATCTTGTAGTGCATATCCACAGAGAGCGGCAGCAGCCAGTCATCGTCGCCGATATCAAATGTCCACTTGACAGTGCGCAGCGCCGCCACAGTCTCTTCGCTGGCATTACCCACAAAATCCAGGGCAGAATTCTCCCGTACAGAGCGGCATACCACGGCCAGAAAGTCGCCGTTGCCATCACCGCCGACCTCGCCGCCCTTCTCGTCCAGCCAGGGACTCATCGCATAGCAGCTGGAGAACATCTCAGGGTGGTGCTGGCAATAAACTGTGCTTCCGCCGCCGCCCATGGACAGTCCCATGATGGCGCGGTGCTTCTTATCGCCGATGCAGCGGTATTTGCTCTCCAGTTGCGGCATCAGCTCCTGGAAGAAGAAATCCTCGTAATTGCGCCCGGGCGTGTTAAAATAGCCATTAAGCACAGCCCTGGGATTGGGATGGCCGGCGTTGGGCATTATAATCACCATCGGCATGGCCTGCCCGGCAGCAATCAGCCGGTCGGCAATCATCTGCATGTGACCGTGCTCTACCCAGCCGGCGTATGTGTCGCTTAGGCCGTGCAGCAGATACACCACAGGATAGCTCTTGCCGGAGGTCTCAAACCCGTCGGGGAGATAAACATTGCACCTGACATCGCAGCCCAGAATCTTGCTGGGGATGCTGTCCAAAACAACAGTGCCGCCCGCAAATGCCCTCACAGACAATGCCGCACACAAAAGGAATAAGAAGAACCGTTTCATGGATAAAAGATATTTTCTGTAAAGCTACAAAAAAAACGACTGCCCGGAACACGCGGTGCCGGACAGTCGTAGAAAAAGCTGACGTGGATTATTTGATTGCTTCCCAGGTGAAGGTGAATTCGCAGTCAAACTCAAGAGCGCCGGGTTCGCCATAGCTCTTGGTCTCCTTGGTGATGGCACCGGTAGCTGCATCATACTCATATGCGTACTCTGCAAGTGCAGTTCTGTCTGCCCACTGTGCGGTAGCGCAGCAGTATCTGGAAGCACGGCCAACGATACCGGACTCATAGAGCCATCTCTTGAGACCTGCATCCTCTGCCCACTCGGTGTGAACGGCGCCGACGTTTTCTTTATCGGTGTAGGTGTGCTCTTTGTGACGCCATGTGTCACCGTCGCCCTTTCTGGTCCAGTAGTCAACGCACTCGTTGGTAACGCTCTGCTGGGTAGCGTCTTCGCCGTCAACCTTTGCGGTTGCGATAAAACCGTCTACATAAGTGAGATCTACGGTCTTGTTCTTGTCGTAGTCTTTGATCTTGATTGCGAGACCATCTGCATTGAGGTCGATGTCAAAAGCGGCTTTGTCGCCATCCTTAACGGTGCACTTGTTGCCTTCGTATGTGAAGGTGAAGTTGCTGTAAACCTCGCCATTCCAGGAAGCGGCAACAGTAGCTACACGACCCTGTGCATCATAAGTGTATGCCCAAGTCTCATTGTCGTCGCCATAGACAGCAACAAGAGTCTTCATCCTTGCAGTCTGCTTGAAAGCCTGCTCTTCGTCTTCGTTGTTGTCCTTGTCGCAGGAAACAAACATTGCTGCTACTGCGAACAGCACGAGTGAAATGCTAAAAATCTTTTTCATAAGTGTTAAATAAGATTGGTTAATAAATAAAAGTATTATGTAGAGTGAAAATGCAATTGATAATATCCTGTCCGGAATCGTTTACTGAGTTGATAACCCTGTATTCGAACGGAATGCCGCCCCGCTTGCAGGTGCGGTAGAGCGTCCCGAAGTCGCGATACGATGCAGAGTCATCGGTGCAGCAGAAGCAGTACGTCTGCTCTTCGGACAAAGTGGCGGGAATGGTCCCTAACTTTGCCTCTACGAAATACAGGTTGTTGAACGACTGCCGGTTGGCAAAAACCTTTATGCCGGCATCGCCTATGGCCATCACGCCAAGCCGCTCATAGCTGTATCCACTCAACGTTTCTGCCAAAGTCTCCTTGAAAGTGCCTTTGGAGACATCCATCGGTACTATGGCGTAAGGTTTCAGGGAATATTCCTTGAACATTGCGCCAATCAAGCTCCGGATTTTGTCTGCATCGAGCCCGTCATGGGCAAGAACCATAACGAGTTGCCCCTCTGTTACGGCATTGTATCTTTCCGAAACAAATGCTCCGGAGCTTTGAAGTGTGATTTCCGGAATATTGTGTGTCTCTTCCAGACCGGGCCACTGGGAACCTCCGTTCATATAATAATCGAACATCGGTAAAACCTCCGTCAATGCGCCGAGCCAGTACTTGGAGGTGTGGGCTCCGTCTCCGACCCTGTATTCGTGCCTGATGCCGTTGTCGCGCATTTGAACATGGAGCGTATCGTTGGCGATAAGCAGCTGCTCCTCGTCGTCGCCGCAGGTAAAATACCAATGTACCTTCTCCAGCTCTGCCCTGTTTTCCGGTACAAACTGATAATAAGGGCAGTGCTCCATGTAATAGGGGGTTATGCGGGCTTCGCCATCCTGTCCTTTACCGCCAAAGATTCCCCCCCACTGATTGTCCCAGCCGCTCTGGGATTCGGCCATATACTGGTCGTCGGTGCGGAAAGACATGCTTAGCGGGGCGCTGCAAAGGAAAGTTTCCGGATGCTTGAGGGCAAGTGCCATGGCGCCAAAGCCGCCCATCGAGTAACCTGTAACGGAGCGGTGCTCACGGTCTGCTATGGTGCGGTATGTGGCGTCGATATGGGGAATCAATTCCTGGATGAACATATCCATATAGTTGAACGCCCCCGTGTAGAAGTTGCAGTAATATGTTGTGAACCCCTGCGGGTACACATAAATCATATCAGAAAGACCCTGGTTCTCCAGTGCGAATATCTTGTCGTTGCCGTGCAGCCAGTTGCCGTTCCAGGAGTTATTGTCGTCGCCATAGCCGTGCAGCATATAAACCACGGGATACCGGCGCTCTTTGTCCGTGACGTAACTCTTGGGCAGAGTGATTGAGAAATTGACCTTACGGCCAAGAATCTGGCTCTGGATAGACAAGTCGGTGGTGTATCTCTGGAAATTCTCTCCCGGATCGGGTCCGTCCGGCTTGTCGGCATCGCACGCGCATGCGGATACGAACGCAAGCAGCGTAATCAGTAACAGATATGGTTTATTCTTCATCATAAACAACCATTTCAGATGCGTAAATCTCGTAATCGGGGTGGGGATTGTTCAAGCGCAGGGTGAGGGTGTGTTCTCCACTTGCAAAACAGTATTTTGAGAAAATCTCGTACTTGCGTTTGATATAGTCTATCGGCATGTTAAAGTTCTCTACCTGCTCGCCGTCTATCAGGGCGGTTATGTTGGCAACGTAGCTGTCGTCGGCATGGCCGGTTTTGCGCACTGAGCCCTCCACCACTATGCTGTTGCCCTTGAAACTGAGCGAAACACTGTCGGTGAAAGCCTTCTTGAGCACCCGCTTCTCTACCGGTTTAATCCCCTCAAAACTTTGCTCCCAGCGTACTGCCTGCGGAGTTTCCAACTCTATATAAATGCAATCGTCCCCCTCTTTCTCACTTTTTGGCGCAATAATTTTCACAAGTTCCAGGTTGGCCCAGCAAACATCTTCCAGACACAGTCTGGTGTAGGGGAAGTTGATATACTTGATGCGCTCGACTCCCTTCTTCCACTCGTCGGGGATGGCGTCGTAGCCGTACATCACTCCCAGAATACCTGCAGCCGATGCCGGATTGCAGTCGGAATCGTTGCCGCACCGGGTGGCGATGTCCATCGTTTTAAAAAAGTCTCCTGCACCGTAAAGCAGGCCGATAACCACAAACGCAGAGTTGATAGTGGCGTCTATGTTGAAGCCGTTCCAGACCCCCTCGGGGCAGCCGATGTCGTTGGCGTGGCGGTTGGTGACCTCGAACCAGCACTGCTTCCAGTCGTCGGGATACATCTTCCAGTATTTGATGACATCGGATATGGTACTGTGGAACTTGGTCCCCTCCGGGATGGTCTTCAGCGCTTCGCAGACCACGGTGGGGATGTCATCGCACACATACGCCAGACAGTACATGGCACCGATATACACGCCGCCGTACCATCCGTCGCCGTAGTTCATGATATGCCCGATGCGGTCGGAGAGTTCCGATGCCTTGTTCACCTGCCCGGGATAGAGCATGCCTATGAAATCGGCCTCAATCTGGAAGTCGATATCATCTGCGTGTGGATTGTACATCCAGTGACCCGATTCGGGGGCGCCACGGCCGTTAAGGATGTTGTACCGCGCCGCCTGGTTGGCGTGCCACAGCTTGTAGTCGGCATTCGCAAAGGCCTCGGCATAACAGTCGGCAGGGGCGTCGATGCCATACTCCAGCATCGTCTCCAGAAAGGTCAGGTCCATGTACACGTCATCGTACAGGCCGGGGTCTTCGATAAAGGTATCGTAGATGTAATCGTCGTACCAGGGGATGGGAATCTCTTCCATTATGATTCCACCCTTGTACTTGAACTCTGTGGGGCCGCCGTAGGTGCAGCCTATGGTCTGGCCGTACCACCCGCCGCGTATCTTGTCCATCAGTGTGGCGGAATCCATTTTGACCGTCTCCCCATAGGGGATTGCGGGCTTACAGGTGCAGGCCGTCAGGATAAGGAGAGAAAGAAGTATGTAGAATTTTTTCAAGGGATAATCAGTTATGATAATAAACGTCTTCTATAGGTTTGTCGCCGTAATACTGTATGGCGTTGATTCGTAGCAGATAGGTGTCGGGCTTGGGGTTGCGCCATACCATCTTCACGTTGTGGCGGCCCGGTTCCATGCAGTATTTCCATGCCGGCTCCAGTTTGCGGGATGTACCCTTCATAGGGAGCATGGAAACCTGGTCCAGGGAGCCGTCTATCCAAACCTCAATCTCCGCCACGTAATCGTCGTCTTCTTCTGCCAGGGCAAAGACCTCGCTGCCCACGTGCTTCTTGCTCACACGGGCGGCGTAGTCTGCGGTGATGCCTCGCAGGCATACCAGATTGCCCCAGATTACGAAGCCGTTGCCCAAGAAGTCAAACTCGTAGGTGTCGCTCATCCAGTCGTCTTTCTGGTCGCGGTAGATGGGATAAGTGTCGGTGAAATTCTGCTCCAGTGGGAGTATCTCAACCGGTTTAAGCGGTATGGTGACGGAACTGTCGGTAACCTCGCCGCCGGAAAGTGAAATCAACTGCAGCGCCTGGTTAAAGGAGTATTCGCTCCCCTTGGCCAGCGAGACATCGGTCCCTTCAAAATCGAGGTCCCAAATCTCCATTACTGGATCTTTCCAGAATGCAGGCATCCCCTCCAGACCGAGCACTACGCCCAGCACGCCACCCACGGTGGCGGGGTTGCAGTCGGAGTCCTGACCGCAGCGGGTCGCAATCTCCAGGGAGCGGCCAAAGTCACCGCCGCCGTACAGCAGACCCATAGCCACGTAGGCAGAATTGATCTTGGCGTCGATGTCAAAGCTCAGGAAAACCCCCTTGGGACAACCTGTGTCGCAGCCCCACTTTTTGAGAATCTCAAACCAGGCCTGCTTCCAGTCAGAAGGATACTTCTTGTGGAATACGCGCACATCGTTCACGCACTGCCAGAAGGTACTCTCCTGTGGAATTCCCTCCAGCGCCATGTCAACAATCTTTGCCGGGTCGCTCTCTATGAAAGCGGCGCTGTAGAGGCCCGCCACAAAGGCTCCGCCGTAAAAGCCGTCGCCGCTGTTCATTATGTGCCCCACGCGGTTGGCAATATCCAGCGCCTGATCAAGCATCCCGGGCGCCATCAACCCCACAAAGTCGGCCTCGATCTGGAAGTCGAGATCGTCTGCATGCGGATTGTTCTTCCAGTTACCCGATTCGGGCGGCATGATGCCCTGGCGGATATTGTAGCGGGCGGCCTGGTTGGCGTGGGCCAGATGATACGGAGCGTATGCGAACCGCATTCCCAACTGCTCGGAAGTGGCATCCAAGCCCAGTTGTTCGAAGGCCTCTGCAAAGGTAAGGTCGTTGTAAACGTCGTCGAACAGGCCCGGCTTGCGGTCCCACCAGTATTTGACATATCCCTCGCCCCAGCTGATGGGCTGGCTGTCCGGAATCAGGGTACCGGTGAACTTGAATTCGGTTGGAGCTCCGTACACCACGCCTATCGTCTGGCCTGCCCACCCGCCGCGTATTTTGTCCATAAGGGCTTCGCGAGAAAGGTTAACGCTCTGCGGAGCCTTGGGGGCGCAACCGGCAAGTAGCAAAAGCGCCAGAAGTATTATGCTATTTCGCTTCATAAACCTGCAATTCGGTAATGGAGATAAAGGCGCTTACATCCTTGGTATACTTATGCCAGTGAATCAGAACGGCATCGTCGCCGATAACACGTACGGCCGTGGTGGTAACGGCGGGGAAGGTGAACACGAATTCGGCGTTGTGCGGCTGGAAGAATACTTCGTCGCAGAAAGGCCAGTCGGGGGTAACGGCGGCCTCAACCGGTTGCCAGTTGCCCGCCTCGTCGAGATATTCAACGTGCAGGTTGCTGTACCAGCCGCCGAACTCCTCCAGCGGACCGTAGTGGAACGATACCATGTCGGTGGTAATGGGGTTATCCCAGCGGTAGCCGAAATAATCCTGTTTTGGTGCGTTGGATTTCTCTCCGAGTGAGTAGAATGCAGCCCCGGGGCCACCCACAACACCGTCGTTGATAACATCTACCGTGTATGCACGGTATGTCTTGGGTATCGTAAGCCAGCAGGAATCAAGGGTCGCCACATCGGTTTCGCGGGTCAGCGCCAGTATTTCTGCCGCTTCGCCTGCCATATTGCGTCCGCGTTCGGCAGGGAGTTCGAAGTTCATCGCAGACTCCTTTGCGGGCTGGAAGCGGGCCTTTGTGTTGATGGTGTAAATCGTCTCACCGTTCTCTTGACGCACCTTGCCGCCGCGCTCCAGAATATTCTTTTCTGCGATCACAACGGTCCGCTCTATGATATCTTCTATAGACGCATCGGGCATGTCGTAGCGGGTTACATTGATATAGCGGTCGTTGAACGGCTTGGTCCAATGCTCATAGGGCATGGCACGGTCCAGCGGGACGCTGCCCACACCGTTGATGACGCCCAGCAGGCCGCAGATTGTGGCGGTCTGGTTATCGCAGTCAAAGCCCAGGGCGCAGCCGATATTCAGGGTTTTCTCGATGTCCCCGTCGCCGTACAGCAGGGCCAGGATGCCCATCGCACCGTTGAGGTCGGCGTTCCAGATGCTACGGGTGATGTCGGGTTCGTTTACGTACAGCTCGTCTGCAATCACTTTCCGGGAAGCTTTCCAGTCGTCGGGATGCAGCTGCCAGAGTTCCAGGCATTCATCGATAATGGCGCGGAAGCGGTCCCCCTTGGGGAGATACCCCTTGGCGTGACGTACCAGAGTGGGGATATCACTCTCGAAGAAAGCTTCGGAATACATCGATCCGTAGACCACGGTGGGAGATGCGGCCCAGTCGTCGCTGGTGATGCGGGCTGCCCAGTCGGAGATGCCGGCGGCGTAGTCCGGCATGCCCGGGGCGGTATATGCCCAGATCTCGTTGATAAGCTGAGGGTCGATCTGGAACCAGTGCGGGTTATACTCCTTTTTGCCGGTGTAGGGTGGCTTGAGGCCGTAGTGCATCAGCCCGAGGGCGGCACGGTTGGCCAGCCAAACCCGGTCGCGGATATGGTACATCCAGCTCTCCTTAACCTGATCGTATGTGGGGTTTACGCCGTGCTTCTCCATCATCAGCAGGTAGAGATACTCCACGTCTGTGTCATCGTCAGAAAAGGCACCGTCCACCGCCTCCATCTTGCGCATCGCCTTGTTGAACACAAACGGCCCCTGGCCTGGCTCATCCACAAACTTGTTTTCGTATTCAAGCCCGTAGATGTTGCCCACCATCTGGCCGATCCAGGCACCGGCAATCTTCTCCCTGAGCTCTGTGCGGGTAATCTCCTTCTTGCCGCAATCGGCACAGGAGGCCAGCATCAGGCAGAGAATTGATATGGTGAATAATCTTTTCATTATTTCTTATCGTATCCGGGGTTTTGTCCAAGGTTGGGGTTTGCACCGCGGGCAAGCTCGGGGATAGGGAGCAGCAGCATGTAATCCTGCCCTGCATCGGGCTTTGCCCACCAGGGCTCGAGATATTTTCCGAAGCGGATAAGGTCTTCCCGCTCCCAACCCTCTATGGCCATCTCGTGCGCACGTTCAATGAAGAATCTATCCAGGGTGCAATCTGCCGCGGTGAAAGGTTCCAGGCCTGCGCGGGTGCGGATCTGGGCAAATTCGGGCACCATAGCGGCTTCGCCGGCCCTGTTCTCCCGTATGAGAGTCTCTACATACATAAGCACAACATCGGAATAACGCATAAGATAGAAGTCGTTATCCATGCTTACGGTGTAGTTGGTGAGGCTGCCGTCGCTCTGATAAGGCCACTTGATGATGCGGGCGCCATCGGTCTTGGCAAGGCCGGCTCCATATCTCTCCTCCGGAATATTGATGTCTTCCAGAATAAGGTCTTTCATGATGGGTTTCTTGTCGGCATCCACACCATCCTGATACTGCACCTTGTTGCCGCTCAGATCGTAAACCTGTCCATAGAGCCAGCAGGCGCTTTTTCTAAGGTCACCGGGTTCGTATGTGGCCATAAAGTCGGGCTGGCCCATAAAGGTCCCGTCCCAGGTGCTGCCTATGTTCCAGATATCCTTGAGGTTGTCGTTGAGGGTAATCACGTAAGGGTAGAACGCCTCTTTGGTGTATACGCTGCTGTGGGGGATTGCGAATATGGCCTCGGAGCCGTTTTCGTTATCGACCTTGAAGTTGTCTTCGTATTTCTTGGCAAGGCTGTAGTTGCCGCTGCCCATGATAGCCTCGCAGGCCTCCCTTGCCTTGTCCCACCTGGGTGTGCCTGTCCATACCTCGGCGTTGAGATAGAGCTTTGCAAGCAGGAAGTTGGCCATATCCAGCGTCACGCGGCCATAGTTGGCGTTGGTGCGCTGGCTGTCCAGTAGCGACATGTTGGCCTTTATCTCCTGCTCCAGCCATACATACATCTCCTGACGGGTCTTGGTGGTAGGGTAGTCAGTCTGGGTTTTATCAATGGAAAATGGCACCATGCCCCAGCAGTCAACGGCAAGGAAATAGTAGAAGGCGCGGAGAATCTTTATCTCCTGGACCGATTTCCTGAGAAATTCGGTATCACCGGCCCTCTCCATCTCGAAGATGGCATCGTTGCAGGCGGCGATCCCGTCGAAACAGAAGTCCCATCCCTTGCGGACGAGTTTGTTTGATGTGGGGATCGCATGTTTCTGGAGCTCACCGTAGCGGGTCTCGCCCCATGCGCCGGAGTTGGATTTAGGCACAGCCACCTCGTTGGAGAGCTGCATGATCAAGGTCCACATGCTCTGCTCGGAACCCCATTTCTGGAGCGCTGTGTATGGCCGTGTCGTATAGAGTACCAGATTCTGGTCGTCGCTCAGGAATTCTTCTTTGGACATCTGAGAATAAATCTCTTCGTCAAGGTTGGTGCACGATGCCAGGGAAAGCATCACACCCATTATTGCGAATATAACTTTTTTCATATGCTCAAAGTGTTAGAAGTTGACTTTTGCGCCAAGGGTGAATACCCGTGTGCGTGGATAGTATGCAAGAGGCTCGATGCCGGGAGCCAGGCCGCTGAGCGATACCTCCGGGTCTACACCCTTGTAGCCTGTGATTGTGAGCAGGTTCTGCCCGGTGAGGTACAAAGATGCCCCCTTGAGCAGGCTCTCCTTCCTGACAGGGATGATGTACGACAGCGAAACGTTGTCGAGCTTTACGAAAGAAGCATCTTCAAGATAGTAGTCAGAATAGGTAACCTTGCCCACGAAATCGGTGTGATCCAGCCATGATGCCAGGATATTCTTCTGTCCGAGCTCTGAGATATTCTCATATACGGCTCTCATCTGGTTGAAGACTTTGCCCCCGATAGAGCTGCGGAGAGTGGCGCTGAGCGAGAAGTTGCCAAACCTTACGGCGTTGCTCCAGCCCAGTGTGAAGAGCGGATATGCGCTCCCAAGCTTTATCCAGTCGGTCTCGCGGTTTTGCTTAACCCTTACAGAGCCGCCGCCGTTGAGTCCGTTGTACTCCGGCCCGTAGAAGGTGCCGATGCTTTCGCCCTCGATAAGCCTCTGGCTGTATGCGCCCACAGGGGTGTTGATCCAGCCTACCCTGTATTCCTGGCCCTGGAACTCCTCGTTGGTAAAGCTTATCAGCTTGTTGGCGTTACTTGCAAATACAAGGGATGTATTCCACTCAAGCCTGTCGTTTTTGACGGGAATGCCGGCCAGAGTGACCTCGATACCGCGGTTGCTGATGGCGCCCACGTTTGCGAAGTAGGTGCTGTAGTCGTATGGCGGGACAGGGACCTCGTAATTGTAAAGCAGGTTGGTGGTCTTGCGGTAATAGTAGTCGATGGATCCGGAAATCCTCCCCTTAAGGAAAGAGAAATCGGCTCCGGCATTGAACTCGGCCTTCTTCTCCCAAGCGAGGTCCGGGTTGGCGTTGCTTGCGGGAGCATAGGCGTGAGCCCACTGTCCGTCGTAATAGAAGCTGCCCGATGTCTTCACAAGGAAGAGTGACTTGTAGCTGGCAAAGTCCTGGTTGCCTGTAACGCCGTAACCAGTCCTGAGCTTGAGGTCGTCGAGCCAGCTGACATCTTTCAGGAAATCTTCCTGGGACATGCGCCAGCCGATGCTCACTGCGGGGAATAGACCCCACTTGTTGTTTGCGCCAAACTTGGAGGAGCCATCGTAGCGCAGCGATACGGAAGCGAGGTATTTCTCATCGTAATTATACATTGCACGACCGAAGAAGGCGATATATCTGCTGGATTCACGGTAAGAATCCATGCTTGCCTTGCCGGCCTTGAGTGCAGAACCAGCCTCGATGTTGTTGGTCTTGAAGAAGTCCACGTCAAACCCGTAGTTGCTCATATAGGACTCTGTCTCCCCGAGCTGCTGGTATGCATAGCCGCCCACTACCTGAATGGAGTGGCGGTCTATCTTCTTTCTGTATTGAACGGTACTTTCCCACTGGAGATCTTCCCAGTTGTGCCCGGAAATCTCTGCGATACCCTTGTTGCCGGTCTCGCCGGGATAGTAACGTGTCTTGTAGTCGTGGTTCTCGAAGCGTCCGTTGTTGTAGCTGATAAAATTTTCCCACTTGAGTCCGGGAACCGGAAGGATGTTGAGTGTAAACCTGCCGTTGACGCCGATTCGGTTGACCTTGGACTGACTCTGGCGTTCGTTAAGCATTGCCACGGGATTGTAGTAATCCATACCCTCTACGGTAAAGTAGCCGCCGTTTCTGGTGTTTGTCTCGTCGTAGACGGGCTCCGTGGGGTTGTGGAAGAACGCCTGGCGGAAGATGCCGGAGCGGGTCCCTTCATACACCCTGTGTGTATAGAGCATATTGATGTCCACGGTCAGCCACCCCTCAAGCGACTCCTGGTGGATGTTGGTCTTGAAGAGATATTTGTCGGCGTTGTTGTTGCGGAGCATACCCTGGTTCTGCTCTATGTTGAGCACGGTGCGGTGGGAGAAAGACTGGGAACCGCCGGATATTGCAAGGCTGTGCTTGTGGCTTATAGGTGTTCTGGTAACTTCGTCGAACCAGTCGGTTTCGGCACCGTACAGGGAAGCGGCCGATGCGGGTTTATAGGTTTCTATGGTCTGTTTGAACTGGCTGGCAGTCATCGGAACCGCACGGGAGAGAAGCGTCTGGACAGAGATCTGACCGTCGTAATCTACCTGTGTCTTGCCAGCTTTCGCCCTTTTTGTGGTGATGATAATCACACCGTTGGTACCACGGGTACCGTAGATGGCAGCGGCAGAACCGTCTTTGAGGACGTCGAAGGTCTCGACCTCCTGGAAGTTGATGGTGCTCAGATCGGCACCAACCACGCCGTCTATGATAATCAGGGGTCCCTGGCCGGCAGAGAGGGTGTTGGTTCCGCGGAGAAGGATCTCGTAAGAGCCGTTGGGGTCGCCACCGTTGGGGTTGGAGATGGTAAGACCGGCCACCTTGCCCTGCAGCATCCCCGATACATCGGAGAATGCGCCTTTATCCAGTTCGTCGCTCCGGATGGAGGTTACACTGCCGGTAACCTCTTTCTTGGTGGTTGTGCCGTAACCGATTACCACCGTTTCGTCAAGCATGAGCGCCTTGGAAGGGGTCATCTTTATATCGATGGGGGCCATCTTCTCTGTAATGGCAAAGGTGAAATCTTCGTAGCCCATGTAAGAGACCACGACCTTTTCGCCTGCTCTGGCCTTGAGCATGAACTTACCATCCAGATCGCTGGTGGCATAGTCCTTACCCGCAATCAGCGCCGCACCGGGCAGCGGCTCTCCGTTCTCGTCGGATACACGCCCGGTCACGGTCACGTTCTGCGCAATCGCCGTCCAAGCCAAAAGGACGGCGGCAAAAGTGAGTAAAAGCTTTTTCATGGTACAGTATAATTACATTCCGGCCATGACCACACAGGCCAGACCTGCCACAAACAGGGCGAACATGAGTGCCAGCAGCCAGTAAACCTTGGCCGGCGCACCCTTGAACTCCTTCCAGACGAATACGCCCCAGATGGCAGCCACCATGGGAGCCCCCTGGCCCAGGGCGTAAGATACTGCTGCACCGGCGGTGCCTGCGCAGATATAGTTAAGCGATGTACCCAGCGCCCAGATGCAGCCGCCCAGCACGCCTACCAGATGGGTCTTGAGATTACCCGCAAAATATTGCTTGTAGGTTACAGGTTCTCCAACAAAGGGTTTCTTCATCACAATGGTGTTCACGATAAAGTTGCTCAGGAATACGCCAAGCGCAAAGATTACCATTGCGGTGTAGGGGGTCATCTTGCCTGCGGCGGGAGCTGCAAAGTTGTCCAGGTCCACACCGTTGTAAACCAGTGCAGAGAAGAACGACATGATGATACCTGCCAGAAGTGCCAGTATGATGCCCTTGCGGTTCTGTTTGGGGTCACGCTGCTCAGACGATACCTTGCCGGAAGCGATGCCGTTGAACACGACCGCCAGCACAACCAGCACTACGCCGACCCAGAGCAGGGTGGTGTTCTGGCCTGCGGTGGGGTGGAGCAGCAGGTTGTTGAGCACGCCCATAACCAGTGCGATGCCCACACCCAGCGGGAAAGCTACCGCCATGCCTGCCAGCGATACCGATGCGGAGAGCAGGATGTTGGAGACGTTGAACACGACGGCGCCAAGAACGACCCATCCGATGCTTGCCCAGCTAACCTGTGCAAGGTCCTGGACAAACGGGCGTCCCTGGCTGCCGATGCTGCCGGCGGTGAATGCCAGAATCAGCGAGAAGATGACCATGCCGATAACATAGTCCCAATAGAAAAGTTCGTATCTCCAGCTCTTTGCGGCGAGCTTCTGGGTGTTGCCCCAGGAACCCCAGCAGAGCATGGTGACAAAGCAGAATATTACTGCAAGTGTATAACTGCCAACGATGTACATAGTAGTATTTTTTAATTGTTATTATTCAAGTTCTTTACGGGTAGGTATGGAAGGCTGCGCGCCCATGCGGGTCACGGAGATAGCTGCCGCCTTGCTTGCGAAGCTCACTGCCTTCTCCAGCGGCTGGCCTTCCGACAGGGCTACCATAAGCGCCCCGTTGTAGGTGTCGCCGGCGCCCGTGGTGTCCATCGCCTTGACCTTCATGGTGGGCACTACGCTGCTGCCGGAAGGAGTCCTTACGTAGGAACCCTTGCTCCCGAGCGTAATCACCACATTCTCCACGCCCTTTGCCATGAGGCACTCTGCGGCGCGGTCCAGGTCGGCGTCGCTTTGGATGTCGATGCCCGTGAGCTGGCGGCACTCGGTCTTGTTGGGGGTAATCAGATACAGCCCCTTGAGCAGTTTGTCGTTGAGGTATGCCGCAGGAGCGGGGTTGATGATGACCTTCTTGCCATACTTTTTGCCCAGCGCAGCAGCGTATTCGATCACCGGCATGGGGATTTCAAGCTGCATGAGGATGTACTCCGCTTCGCGGAAAAGTGCGTCGGCAGCATCGATATCGGCGGTGCTGAGGGCGTAGTTGGCGCCCGATGCCACCACTATGGAGTTTTCGCCGTCGGCAGCCACGCTGATAAGCGCCACACCGCTGGGAGATGTCTCGTCCATACGGATATGCGAGATGTCCATATTCTCTTTCTTGTAGTTCTCGATGGACTGACGGCCGTACATATCGTTACCTACGCAGGCGATGAAGGCAACGTCACCGCCCAGTCGCGATGCCGCCACGGCCTGGTTGGCACCCTTGCCACCTGCCGCCATCATGAAATTGTCACCCAGTGTGGTTTCTCCCGGCTCCGGGATATGGCTGGTTTTTACAACAAGATCGGTATTTGAACTACCGATGATAAGGATTTTGCTCATAGTATGTGATATTATTCTGTTATTCGAATCAAAGTGGCTATAGATTACAAATATAAAAAAAAGATGCCTTTTTAATGCATGTTGGCCGGTTTGCGGGTCAGGATCTCCACAAAGTGACCTTTGATTGCAGCGGCCTGCTGGGGGGTAACGGCCAAAAAGCGGCGGTTGCCGGCCGGTTCGGGTGTAAATACGGCCACGCCATCTTCGCCCACATCAATCCTGCCGGGCTCCGACAGGGTGAACCACTCGCCCCCCTCCACAGCAAACAGCGTTGCGGTCAAGTCCCAGCAAGGGCGGTCGTGAGGCATCGGGCAGTAGGCCAGATAGCCCTCGCGCATCGGGTGGGGGATGCCCCAGTCAAGGTCGTTCTCTATGCTTTCGCCGGGGTAACATACTGCGATGCCCACCTCGAAGGGCGATGTCACGATCTCCGTGGGCCATTCGGCGAACACTTTTCTGCTGGCATAAAGATCGCCCAGAAGGTTGAATTCCCCGTTGGGAGCAGACAGGCAGCCAGCCATGGTGGTAAGGGAGATGACTTTCTGCGCTACCAGCTGCGGTTCGCTCTCCAGAAGCGCGGCCAGATTGCCCAGGAAGCCTACGGAGATGATTTTTACCGATTCGTCCGGCATCCCGGAGAGGATTCTGCGGTAGAGCGTCAATGCATCCGGAAATGTGTCGCAGCGATTCAGGGTGCGCTTGAATACCGGCTGCCCTGTATCGTCTTTCATGTCAGAAATCACCTCCGCAAAGTTTACTCCCCCTGTCTCTGCCGGAGCGCCGCCGCATCGGACTGCTATCGGTACCTGATGGCCGTAGAAGGTGTTCATTATATCCACAAACTCTGCCGGAGCACCGCCCTCCTTGTTTATCATTATGGCCAGCAGATTGACCTTGCCATCATCGACATACTTGTAGAGCATGTCCAGCGCCATGGCGTCGTCTATGTCGTTGCCCATATCGGTCTCGAAGATGACATTGACCGGAGCGTCGGCCAAATGCCCCGGGTGGCAACAGGTCGCCAGCATCAGCACCAGCAGGGCAGAAAACAAGTGTTTTTTATCCATCTTTATTTCTTGCGGGTGAAGCGGATCTTTACCACTACCGGCAAGTGGTCTGAGGTATCCTTGTAACTGATGATGCCGGTGGGAAGGGTGTTATCTGTAACCTCTACCTGTGCGGCTCCCTTGTAGCAGAAGACATAGTCCAGGCACATGGTAGGGTAACTCGACGACCAGCTGAGCTCCGGTTTGGAAAGGCGTGTCCAGCAGCGGTCCATCTCGTTTATGGTGGCGGTGCCGGGGTCGGTGTTAAAGTCGCCGGCAATTATCACCGGCTTGGAGTATCCGTCGTAATGCTCTTCGAACCACTGGTTAATATACACCGCCTGCTCGTAAGAGGGTTCTCCCGGAGGGCCGAAGTCCAGATGGGTAGCGCAGAACACAATATCCTTAGTCTCAACCACGGCCACGCTGCGAGGCTCGTGACCGCTGCCGCGGGGGATGGGCAGGGTATAGGCATCCAGCAGCGGAAAACTGCATATTGCTCCGTTGCCGTATCCGCCGCCCGCAAAATCGAATGCAGAGGCAAAGTGGTAACTCCACCCTCCCAGCTTTTCTGCCACATCCCTCAGCTGGAAGTTGCTGTGGCGCTGGTTGCAGCTGTCCACCTCGTTCAGCCCGGCAAAATCGGCGCCGACCTGCTCCAGGAAGAGGGCGATGTCGTCCAGTCGGTCGCCTCCGTGACCCATATTGGCCACGTTGTAGGTTACCAGCGTAAGCGATACCTCTTCCTCGTTGTGGCTGCGGTTGTACGGGATATGCCGCTCGCCGCCCCGCGGACGGGCCCAGATAGAGCCTATCTGTTCAAACTCGTCCGGGTCCCAGCTGCCGGAATCGCAGCTGGCAGAGGCGAGCCACAGCATCAGTATTGCAGAGATAAAATGCAGGACAGGGTGCATATCAGTTGTATTTATTGTTTCCAGATGATTTTTGCGCGGGCACAGTCGCTGCCGTCGGCGGCCTGCACGGCGAAAAGGGTGGAGCCGTCGTCCATGTCGCGGTAAAGGATATCCACCGTTTCCCCGTAACGGACCTCCTGGGCATAAATAATCTCCAGGCGGGCGATCTGTCGTCCATATACCTTCTCTATCGGGTATGAGTCCAGCATCCACTGCAGATATTGGACGCTGTTGGTGTGGCCGTTGTAATCTATGTCGCTGTAAGATACCTTGATGGAATGTCTGCTGGTGGCCTCCGCTGTCGTCAGGTGCTTCAGGCGGCCGGGCATCGCCACCGGTACGCTTATTCCCGTGGCGCAGTCAGAGATGGTGGTATCGGAAGTAATTGACACCGGGTGACGGGTCTCCAGATCCAGGATCGCCCATTCGCTGGTTGCGTGGCCTACCGGCTGGCCGGCTTCATTGCGGATTGCGAAATTACGGGATGTGATAAGGCTGTTCACCTTCTCTACCCAGGTCTCGATGGTTATAAGGTCGTCTTCCTGCGGCATCTGGCTTATCTCAAAGGCCATTTTCAGCAGGATCCAGCTCACTCCGCCGGTATCCATCAGCTTGAAAGTGCCAAAATTGCGGTCGTTTGCGGCGCGGCCGGCGGTGTTCATCAGCACCCGCTCCATGGCCACCGCACGGAAGTGGCGTTTGCCGTCGAGGTCCTGCGGCAACACCCGGTAGGTGTAGGTGTTTGTCTTTGAAGAGTCCATAACAAACACAAATTTATATCTTTGCAGGTGGATTTCAAGCGAAATGAAAGAGATTATTTGCACATTGGACAATATGGCGGCGGCAGCGGCAGAGTTTCTGGATGCGGTGGGCGATAACCGCCTGATAGCTTTCCACGGCCATCTGGGGGCGGGGAAGACCACCTTCATCAAGGCCTTGTGCGACCTTCTTGGTGTTGTCGACAATGTCTGCAGCCCCACCTTTACCATTGTGAACGAATACCGTGCGGCCGATGGCCAGAGCGTGTTCCATTTTGACTTCTACCGCATAGATGACCTGCGGGAGGCGCAGGACCTTGGCCTGGAAGAGTATTTTTTCAGCGGATGCTTCTGCTTTATGGAGTGGCCCGAAAAGATTGCCGATCTGCTGCCGGAAGAGGTCCTGGATGTGGAGATCGAGCCGATAGACCAGAATACAAGAAGGATAAGGCTATGTTTGTAGGGCTTATTTCCGACACGCACGGCACCTTTGATTGCGAAGTGCAGCGGTTCCTGGAGCCGGTGGATGTAATCTGGCACGCCGGGGACTTCGGGGGCATCGCCTGTGCCGATACCATAGCGGCGTTCAAGCCCCTGATAGGGGTATACGGCAACTGCGACGGATGGGATGTGAGGGCGTCGTACCCTTTGACCCAGGTGTTTATGGCAGAGGATGTGAAGGTGGCGATGACACATATAGGCGGCTTTCCCGGCCGGTACGACTGGGAGGCGTTCAACCTGATAAACCACAACAAACCGCGCATATTTGTATGCGGGCACTCCCACATACTGCGGGTGATGGGCGACAAGAAGTTTGACATGATGGTGTTCAACCCCGGCTCCTGCGGATTCCAGGGGATACACACCGTGCGCACCGCCCTGCGCTTCAAGATAGACGGAGCCGATATCCACGACATGGAGGTGGGGGAGTGGCCCCGCAAAGAGGTTTGCCAATAACGCTATGGAACTGTTTTTCTCAAGAGAAATCGCCGCCGGGGCGCGGGAACTGGACCGCCAGGAGTCGGGCCACTGCATCAAGGTGCTGCGTCACCGCGAAGGCGACATGATACATATTGTTGACGGCAGCGGAGGCCTTTATCGCTGCCGGATAACAAAGGCCGATGCGGGCGCGACTGCTTTTGAGGTAGAAGAGAAGATAGAGGGCTACGGTTCCCATCCCTACCGCCTCACCATGGCTGTGGCTCCGCCCAAGAACATAGACCGCTTCGAGTGGTTTTGCGAGAAGGCCACAGAGATAGGTGTAGACGAGATTGTGCCGATAGTGGGCGACTATTCAGAACGGAAGGTGTTCAAGGGCGACCGCTGCGAACGCATCATCATATCGGCGGCGAAACAGTCTCACAAAGGGGCGATACCCTCTTTGGGCGCGCTGACGCCGGTGCGCGGGTTCCTTACACGTGATTTCGGGGCAGATACGCACAAGTATATCTGCTATTGCAGTGATGTGGATGGGGCGCAGAAGATTCACATCCGCCAGGCTCTGGCCACCGCCGGCGACACAAATGACTTTGTGGTTATGATTGGCCCGGAGGGCGATTTCTCTCGCGATGAGATTGCGCTTGCGCTGGAAAACGGCTGGCAGCTCATTTCTCTTGGCGACAGCCGTCTCCGTATAGAGACAGCGGCACTTACAGCGGTTGCGGCGGTGTATCTCAGCCGGTAAAGGTTTTTAATCAACAATCTCACACAGGAGTGTGGCTGCGGTGCAGGAGAGCACGCGTACGGTGACGTATTCGCCTATGGCGTGACCTGCGGCGGGGAATACGCACGCCTTGTTCTGCGATGTGCGCCCCATAAGGTCGGCGTCCGACTTTTTGGAATGACCCTCTATAAGCACCTCGAAGCACCTGCCTAAATCGCGGCGGTTGCTCTCAAGCGACATTTCGCTCTGGAGTGCGATTATCTTCTCCAGCCGCTCCGTCTTGGCCTGGGGCGGTACATCATCGGGGAAATGCCGCGCCGCCTTGGTGCCGGGACGCTCGGAATACTGGAACATGAACGCCGCATCAAACCGTACGGTGCGCATCAGATCCAGCGTATCTTCAAAATCGTCCTCTGTCTCGCTGCAGAAACCGGCTATCACATCGGTGGTAATGGCGCAGTCTGGCATCACCTCCCGGATTCTGGCCACCCGTTCCAGATACCACTCGCGGGTGTGGCGCCGCCCCATCTTTTCCAGTATGGCATTGCTGCCCGACTGTACCGGCAGGTGGATATGGCGGCAGATATTGGGATAGCTGGCCATAGTGAGCAGCACCTCGTCCTTCATATCCTTTGGATGGGATGTGGAGAAACGCACCCGCAGCTGTGGGGAAACCTGTGCAACCCGTGCCAGCAACTGTGCGAATCCGGTATCGCCGTAGCGGTAAGAATCTACATTCTGGCCAAGCAGCGTGACTTCCCGGTAGCCCGCATCAAAGACTTCGCCAACCTCCCGCAGTATGCTTTCGGGGTCACGGCTGCGCTCTGCACCGCGGGTGTACGGCACCACGCAGTAAGAACATACGTTGTTGCATCCGCGCATAATCGAAATAAAGGCACTCACGCCGCCAGGGTCCATACGCACCGGAGAGATGTCGGCATAAGTCTCTTCATGAGACAGCAGCGTGTTTATCTGCTTGCTGCCGGAACTGCCCAGTATGCCTATCAGGCGAGGCAAATCGCGATATGCGTCGGGCCCGGCCACCAGATCTACGGCGGGATGCTCCAGCAGGGAATCTTTAAGCCGCTCAGCCATACATCCGAGCACCCCCACTATCAGTCGCGGGTTTTTCTTTTTGAGAAGGCGGTAAAAATCTAACCTGCCCAGAATCCGCTGCTCTGCATTGTCGCGGATAGCGCAGGTGTTGATAAGCACCAATGTGGCATCTTCCGGCTGCGAACATAATGTGAATCCTGCCCCCTGAAGGATAGAAAGCACAACCTCGCTGTCGTTCACATTCATCTGACAGCCATAGGTTTCTATGAACACATGAGGGGCGGCCGAATCCAGAACTGGCCTTACGGAACGGAAATTGATACTGCTTGCCATAATGCCGCTAAGTTAGTTTTTTTATTATCTTTTCGATTCCTGCCAGAAAAGAAGAGAGGTGGCAGGGAATAAGATGTAGATCAATTTCTTACAGCGCTCTGTTCCGTTTTGTCTTCGGTAAGAAGGGACAAAAACGGGACAAAAATCAGATTTATCAAATCAAAGA
>JAFSQE010000009.1 GCA_017446775.1 Bacteroidales bacterium
GTGAAACCAATCCACCGTACAAAAATTAGGCGGTTATAGCGGTGAGGATCCACCTCTTCCCATCCCGAACAGAGAAGTTAAGCTCACCAGCGCCGATGGTACTGCGACACCATGTGGGAGAGTAGGAAGCCGCCGACTTCATGCGAAGACCCTGTCAGCAAAAGCTGGCAGGGTCTTTTTGCATGAAGCACGCTTATAATACTAGGGGGCTCTGCCCCCTAAAACCCCTGCGGCGCAAGGCGCCGGCCACCTATCGGTGGCTTTTTCGTTTCGAAGTCGCCGGCTTAGCCCCAATCGCCATCAGGCGCTAGCGTAGCGCGTGCGGGCAGATTTGCAGAATAGCCAGCGCGAAGCGGCGGGGTTTGGGGCAGCGCCCCAGTATTATAAGCAGGGAGCAAAACTTTCAAGCGAAGGCATCTGCCCGGAACGAAAAAACGGCGGGGGGGGCCGGACAACCGGTTGGGGTTATGCTCGGGCTGCGCCCTGCGCATTCCCCGCCCCCCTGCGGGGGTCCTTAAATAAAAAGCGCCTGCAGGCGCTAGCGTAGCGCGTGTGGGAAGATTTGCAGAATAGCCAGCGCGAAGCGGCGGGGTTTGGGGCAGCGCCCCAGTATTATAGGTGATCCGGTTGGGATTCGAACCCAAGACCCGCAGCTTAGAAGGCTGCTGCTCTATCCAACTGAGCTACCGGACCAGTGGCGCAGGAGACCCCCTGCGCGGGGAGTGCAAATGTAAGCAAATTTACCGATTATCAAAAAAGAGACCTTCTATGTCGGCCTCGCTGCAGTCGTTGGGTGCGGGTTTGATGCCAAGCAGGCGGCAGATAATCAGATAATCGTTTAAATTGCAGAAGACGGTGTCGTGGCTGTAGCCCTTTTTGAAATGAGGGCCGAAGGCATAGAACACCATCTGCATATCGCTCTCGGCAGGATCATATCCATGCGCAGAAGAACCCGGTGCCGGACGCCTGAAATCGGGGTTGGCATCGCAGACGACTCTCCAGCCCAGGTCGGGCTGCACAATCACCTCCGGGATTCGGGCGGTAAATGTGCCGTAGTGGTACTCATAAGGGAGACTGTCGCGATGCCAGAAGCGATAGCGCCCCTTAGCGTAGACGGCCAGCGAATCAATGATGGCATCGCAGCACCCCTCTTTGGGAACGATGCCCAGCGGCGTCTGGTTGTCGCAGCGAGCCACAAGAGAACCGATTGCAGGATATAGGTTCAAGTATCGCTCTGGCGAGAGTGGCGTGTGCCCGTGGTCGGAGGTGAAAATAAAATCAATCTTATCGTACACGGGCGATTTTCTAACCTCCGCAAGGAAGTATCCCAGCACACCGTCGATATCCTCTACAACATCACGTGTGCTGTCGCTGATGCTGGTATGTTGGTGCTCAACGGCATCCGGCTCGTCAAAATACCACATTGTGAGGTTGGGAATCTGCTTTACGTCGGGATTGCAAAGAGCTTCCAGAACCATGTCGGCCAGTTCCATACGGGTGCGGCCGGCGTCGTACAGCACACCTCCCTGGGGATAGCTGCCGTTGATTGGAGCTTCTGCGCCGACCCATCCGTATACGTGGCATTTAAGATGCTGCCGCTGTACGGTATTCCATATCGGTTCTCCCAGATACATGTCGGCATTTGTGCGGGTCTCTTCCCGGGAGATGGAAAATACCGTATCCAGCTCGGTATCGCAGAACTTGTTGTTCACAATGCCGCTATGGTCCGGATAAAGGCCGGTGGCCATTGCATAGTGGTTGGCAAATGTCACCGAGGGGTATACCGGCCTTATGCGCGAATAAACGCCCACAGCCGCTACAGAATCCAGGGTCGGGGTTTGGTATAGCTGGGGCAGGTCGTGGCGGAACCCGTCCATAGAGAGTATAACCACATATCGGTCGCGGGCAGTGTTGCAGCAGGCGGCAGCCAGCAGCGAGAGGAGCAATATGGCGGCAAGCTTTTTCATCGCAGGAGATTTATAAATATAGACAGGCCTCCCGTAACGCCGGGAGACCTGCCGTGTGAAATGTCATGAAAACTTTACTTGGTTAGGTCGCTGAGCTTCTGGTAAAGAGCGTCGAACCCTTCGTAGAACTCTTTTTGCAGCTCCCTGAAATATGCCTTAACCCCCTCTGCAGGATACTGGTTAATCTTGGAGAAGGCTGTGCCGGCAAGCACCAGACCCTCGTTGATAAGCTCCTTCACCTGTTCGTCTTTCTTGCCTTCGCTGTATTCGCTGAAGGTGATGCAGTCTGAGAGGAATTCGTTGGTTACGAATTGGATGTCTTTCTTGATAACTCTGAGGTTCATTGTATGGAAATGTTTAATAATTGTCGCAAAAATAACAATAATTTTAGAAATACCAGCCGTTGTTGCAGATGCTCCAGACGGCTTTGCCGCTCTCTTCGCTGCCCAGGATCCGCCGTGCGGCAACGATGTTCTCGCATCCGCGGTAATAGTTAGCCCGGCCGCGGACACACGACGCCGTGTGCACCTTGCCGGCAGCGCTGTGGATTATCTGTCCGTCGCCGATGTATATGGCTACATGATAGATGCGCCACGTGCCATCGTCCCGCGGCCGGCCGAAGAATAGCAGGTCGCCCGGCTGCAACTTGTCCCATCCGGCGCTGATATCGACCTCATCTCCGCTGCGTGCCTGCTGCGAGGCGTTGCGGGGGAGCAGTATGCCGCAATCCATATAAACCCGCTGGGTCAGGCCGCTGCAATCCACCGCCTTGATGCTGGTGCCGCCCCACATATAAGGGACGCCCATATAGCGCTTTGCATCGGCCACGATATCCGTCCCGGCGGGGTGCTGCGCCTCAAAGTATTCGCGGCAGTCGGCCACATCGCGCGCTGCGATGTATGCTTGCTCTCCATCCGGCAGCCGGCATTGGTAATAACTCCCCTTGCGGCCAGTCTTGGCCACGATGCAGCCGCGTACGGCATCGCGCACAATATCGCTGCCCGACCTGGGCTCCGATAGAAGCGGGGTGTAGTGTGCTGTTACAACCAGTCTCGGGGCTGCCTTCCAGGACATTGCCCCGCCGTAATCGGTATAATGTAGGCTGGCGTCGGTGACCCACGCGATATAGCCGTCCGGGGTGGATATCATAGACCACCCGTCGCGCCGGTCAATAATCCAGCAGATGGCGCCCATGAGCATCTGGGTACCCATCTCGGCCTCGTAGGCCGGCTCTTCCCGGACGTTCATCACAGATATCTTGCAGATTCCGTAGTCCTGACGCGAATAGTCATCGTCCAGAGTCTTGGGCATCGGCAGGGTGCGGGCCAGGTCATCAACAGATACGGCGAAGTTCTTGGAACAGCCGGTGCATACTATGGCCAGGGCAAGCAGAAACCGGCAGCAGGGATTCTTGAACAACATAATCGGGATATTTTCTGCTAAGGTAATTAATTATAAATTTGTAAGATAAAATATTCCCCGTATGACAGAGAGAAAATCCTCAAAAATGATTGCCGCCGTTGCGGTGATGTTTCTTTTGATTGCGCACCCCGCAGCGATGGCCAGGACCCGGTGGGCGATTGACTCCGCGACAGGCGCCATTGTGATGGACGCCAAGGCAAATACAGGCCATCACGACCATATTGAGATGAGCGGCCAGCGGGCGGCTATCGTATACTATTGGGGCATAGACGAGAACGGACGCTACCAGTGCGAATACCACCACGTGTTCCCCCTTCTGAGGATGATCCCCAACAACACCCACGCATTTTTCCCGTACCGGCATTCGACCAACGTGGCCCAGATGATAAAGGCCGACGGCAATGTCCCGGACTGGAAGGCGGTGCAGATAGAGATTGACGGCACTCTGAAGGTTATTGAGACCGACGGCAATCTGGAGCTCACCAGAATTGATTTCCCCGGCCGTGAGAAGCAGGCCACATTTGAATTGGCATCTGTCAAGAATCTGACAGACAGACCTGTTGTGATTGATATCCCGGAATACAGATACACCTGGGAATCGGATCCTGCAAAAGGGGTGAAAGGCAGTTACGTTATGGATATCGAGTTGACAGGCGGAGGCAAGACAACCTTGGCGCCCGGTGCCACCCGTGCTATAGCCTTGGTGATGCAGGCCTATCGGAAGAATGAGACAGAGGCAACCAGAATGGATTCTCAAACAATTGATGTCAATGCCGAGCTCTCCGCTCGTCAGGACCTTTTCAAAACCCTGAGCGACAAGCTGATACTTGAAACTCCGGACGAGGTGATAAATACCGGATTCAGGTTCGCGAAGCTGCGGGCCAGCGAGAGCATTATCGCCACCAAAGGGGGCTTGATGCACGCCCCGGGCGGCGAGTCCTACTACGCAGCGTTATGGTGCAACGACCAGTGCGAATATGTAAACCCTTTCTTCCCCTTTACCGGATACGATACCGGCGTGAAATCTGCCTACGACTGCTACATGCAGTATTCTCGCTTCATGAACGATAATTACGACCCGATACCGAGTTCCATAATTGCAGAGGGCGACGACATCTGGAACGGTGCCGGCGACCGTGGCGATGCTGCGATGACGGCATACGGCGCGTCCCGATATTGCCTGGAGTGTGCCGACAGGCAGGTTGCGGAGGATATCTGGCCGCTGATAGAGTGGTGTCTGGAATACTGCCGCCTGAAGCAGAATGCAGATGGTGTTGTGGAATCTGACCACGATGAGTTGGAGGGACGCTTTGAGGACGGCGATGCCAACCTGTGTACATCGACCCTATATTACGATGCCCTGCAGAGCGCATCTTATCTGGCAAAGGAGCTGGGCAAGGGGGGCAGGATGGCTCGCAGCTACCGCCGTCAGGCCAGGCAGATGCGCCGCAATATCTGCAACTATTTTGAAGCAAACGTGGGCGGATATGAGACCTACCGTTACTACGATGGCAACGACACCCTCCGCTCCTGGATATGCATGCCGTTGGTGGTGGGGATATTTGACCGCGCCGACGCTACCATAGATGCCCTTTTCGAGAGCGAACTCTATACCGGCGAGGGGCTTCTGACCCAGATGGGAGAGGAGACTTATTGGGACAGGTCTACCCTGTATGCCTTCCGTGGAGCGTATTTTGCCGGCAAGGGGGACTACATCACCCCCAAGGTAAGCGCCTACAGCCACCGCCGCCTGTTGGAAGACCATGTGCCGTATCCTATCGAGGCCTGGCCGGAAGGGCGCCAGCGCCATCTCTCTGCAGAGAGCGGTCTCTATTGCCGCATCTTCACGGAGGGGATGTTCGGCATCCGCCCCACCGGCTTTGGCAAATTCACCATGAAGCCATCTTTCCCCGACGGGTGGAACGAAATCGCCCTGCGCAGGGTGCGTGCATTTGGCGGTGACTTTGACATCAAGGTAGAACGGTGCGGGAAGAGGCTTAAGACCACCATAACAGACAATCTCTCCGGCAAAACCAGAACCTACCGCTCCCGTCCGGGAAAGGCTTTCAAGGTGAAACTCTGATGCGCCGGTATAACTCACAGGCAGATTTCTTTAAGGAGAAATACGGCGTCCGGCTACAGAAACTTGTGGTGGATGCCGGTTTTACCTGTCCCAACCGCGACGGCAGCAAGGCCCGTGGCGGGTGCACGTTCTGCGACAACAACGCCTTCCATCCCGGATACAGCACCCCCGACAAGAGCATCACGCAGCAACTGGAAGAGGGGATAGAGTTCCACCAGCGCAGGTATCGCCGCGCAGGGGGCTATCTGGCATATTTCCAACCATATTCCAACACCTATGCGCCGCTGGAGCATCTTGCAGCAGTGTACGAAGAGGCTCTTTCCCACCCACAGGTACGCGGCCTGGTGATAGGCACCCGCCCCGACTGTGTGGACGAATCAAAGCTGGACTATCTGCAGCAGCTTTCGCGCGAAAAGATAGTGATGGTGGAATACGGCATAGAATCGTGTTACGATACCACCCTGGAGCATATCAACCGTGGTCACAGCTGGGACGAAGCGGTGAGCGCGGTGCAGATGACAGCCGGCCGCGGTATCGCCACCGGAGCACATTTTATCTTTGGTCTGCCGGGCGAAACGCGGGCGATGATGCTTGATTCGGCAGAGAAGATAAACCGTCTGGAGATAGAGAGCGTAAAGTTTCATCAGCTCCAAGTCATAAAAGGCACGAAAATGGAAGAAGAGTTCTCGCAACATCCCGAACGGTTCGAGACATTCGCGCTGGAAGATTATATCGATTTCTTTGTCGATTTCCTGGAGCGGTTGCGCCCGGATCTGGTGATTGAGCGCTTTGCGGGAGAGGTGCCTCCCCGGTTTGTCAATTCGACGCCGTGGGGACTTGTGCGGAATGTAGAAATTATCAGGATGTTGGAAAAACGTTTGGAGCAGAGAGAAACTTTCCAGGGCAGGCTGATTGCCCCGAAAAATTAGTATCTTTGCAAAATTTATATCGACTCGAATATGCAAAAGTTCTCCGACAAGATCGTGATGGAAGGCCTGACCTTCGACGATGTGCTGCTGATTCCCGCACGCAGCGAGATAATCCCCCGCGACGTTAACGTATCGTCTTTCTTTACCCGTGAGATTCCGCTCTCGGTGCCGATCGTTTCTGCGGCGATGGACACCGTTACCGAACACAAGCTGGCGATAGCTATCGCACGGGCGGGCGGCATAGGCGTGATCCACAAGAATATGCCGATTGAAGAGCAGGCAAACCAGGTGCGCAAGGTCAAGAGGGCAGAGAACGGCATGATATACGACCCTATAACCATCAAGGGTGACCAGACGGTGGGCGACGCGCTGCAACTTATGGCAGCCAACCATATCGGCGGTATCCCCGTGGTGGATGGCCAGGGTTATCTGGTGGGTATAGTCACCAACCGCGACCTGCGCTTCCAGCACGATACCCGCAGGCCGGTGAGCGAGGTGATGACCCGCGAGAATCTGGTAACGTGCGGCCCCAATACCGATATCCCGGCGGCAACCGAGATAATAATGCGTTCGAAAGTCGAGAAACTCCCGGTGGTGGACAAGGATGGCAAGCTGATAGGCCTTATCACCTACAAGGACATCACCAAAATCAAGAATAACCCCGAGGCCAGCAAAGACAGCAAGGGGCGCCTTCTGGTTGCAGCTGCGGTTGGAATCAACTCCCACAGCATAGATAATGTAGAGCAGCTGGTGGCAGTGGACACCGATGCGGTTGTGCTGGATACAGCCCACGGGCACTCTGTATTCGTGCTGGATACCATCAAGAAGATCCGCGCTGCGTTCCCTCACGTCCAGATAGTTGCAGGTAACATCGCAACCGCAGAGGCTGCGCTCGCCCTCAAGGAGTGTGGCGTGGATGCAGTCAAGGTCGGTATCGGCCCCGGTTCAATATGTACCACCCGCATCATCGCCGGCATCGGCGTGCCGCAGCTTACCGCCGTCCTCTCCGTAGCAGAGGCTCTCAAGGGGAGCGGCATCCCCATTATCGCAGACGGCGGTATCCGCTATTCCGGCGATATCACCAAAGCTCTTGCTGCCGGAGCCAGCACCATCATGGCCGGCTCGCTGTTTGCCGGGGTAGAAGAGGCGCCGGGCGAGGCCATCATCCTTAACGGGCGCAAGTTCAAGTCTTACCGCGGCATGGGCTCGCTGGAGGCTATGCAGAAAGGTTCCAAGGACCGCTACTTCCAGGATATGGAAGAGGATATCAAGAAGCTTGTTCCGGAAGGTATCGTGGCCCAGGTTCCCTACAAGGGCACTCTTGCAGAGGTTGTTTACCAGCTGGTGGGCGGTCTCAAGGCCGGCATGGGCTATTGTGGCGCCCGCAACCTGGACGCCCTGCACGAAGCCAAATTTGTAAAGATTACCGCCTCCGGTATGGCAGAGAGCCATCCGCACGACGTGACGATTACCCGCGAGGCGCCCAACTATTCAAGGTAAAGATCGTGAAAAGATATCTGGTGATACTCCTTGCCGCGTTGGCTGTGGCCGCCTGCACGATAGATGTCAGCGACCGCATAGCCAAGGTGGGTGACCATATCCTGTACAGGCAGGACATCGCGCGCCTGCTCCCGCAGGGGATATCGGCAGAAGACAGTGCCGCAATGGTGCAGCAGTACATAAACACATGGGCGCTGGCGCACCTGAAGCTGCTCAAGGCAGAGGAGGCGCTCTCCGAAGAGGAGAAGGATATCACAGACGAGGTGGAGGACTACCGCACCAACCTGCTAAACTATCGTTTTGAACGGGCATACACGCAGTCGCGGCTGGATACGACCGTAACCGATGAAGAGATACGCGAATACTATGATGCCCACAGCGGCAACTACAAATATCCCTACATCATTGCCAAGGCGCGCATAGTTACTCTCTCTCAGAATTCGCCGCACTACGATACGATAAAGAAGAGTTTCGATGCCACCAAAGAAGAGGAAGAGCAGGAACTCAGGGAGTTGTGGCTATCTTATGCAGAGCGGTTTGAGGAGTTTGGCGGGGCCTGGATGCCGATGCCCACAATTGCCAAGGCGGTGCCGGGGCTGGATGCAGAGAGTTGCGAGACGATATTCCGCAACGGCGACAAGTATATCAAGGTGGGAGACGGCAAGGACTATTTCATCTTCCTGAGCGAGAAGATTCCGGTGGGGGAACTTGCCCCTTACGAATATTGCAGACAAACCATAAAAGATGCGATCCTTAACAAACGCAAGCAGGAGTTACGTGCCCAGATGGAACAGGAGCTTTTGCAGGAAGGGGTCGAAACCAAGAAACTAATCTTATACTGAATAGATGAATAAACGGGTTATATCGATACTTGTGGCTCCGCTGCTGGCCATGTTCTTTGCGCCTGGCCTTGGGGCCCAGACCTATTCGGGCGGTTTGATAGACAAGTCGGTGGCCATTGTGGGCAACGATGTGATCCTGCTCTCCGACATAGAACAGGAGGTGAGGATGATGCAGGCCTACGGCAATGTGGTGGACAACAACACCCGCTGCCAGATTCTGGAGAACATGGTGTCTGCAAAACTGTTCCTCACCCAGGCCCGTCTGGACTCCCTCACCGTTACCGACGAACAGGTCAAGGAGCAGGTCAACGCCCGCCTCAACCAGGTGATGAACAGCCTGGGTGGCGAGAAAGAGACCGAAGAGTATTTCAAGAAACCGATCTATAAGATAAAGGAAGACTGGACCGAGACCTTCAACGAGCAGTTGCTGATACAGCAGATGCAGCAGAAGGTGTACAGCGATATCCCCAAGCTGACCCCGGCAGAGATCAAGAAAAAGAGCGAGGAGACCCCGGCAGAAGATTTGCCGGTAATCCCCACCAAATACAAACTGCGCCAGATTGTGCTCTATCCCGATAAGGAGACGGCAGCCATGGTGGTAAAGGAGAAACTGCTGGATCTGCGCGAGAGAGTCCTTGCCGGCGAGAAGTTCACTTCGCTGGCGCGTCTCTATTCACAGGATCCCGGCAGCGCATCGCGGGGCGGCGAGCTTGGCATGCGCTCCAAAACCATCTACTGGCCGCAGTTCTCCGATGCCGCGATGTCGCTCAAGGTCGGTCAGGTTTCGCAGATAGTGGAGACGCCGGACGGCTTCCACATCATCCAGATGATAGAGAAGTCGGGCGATATGTTCAATGCGCGTCATATCCTTATAAAGCCCACCTACACCGCAACCGACCGCAACAAAGCGTTCGCACGCCTGGACAGCATCAGGACCGCTATCCTTGAGAATAAGGTGACCTTTGATGTGGCTGCGTGGAACAATTCGGAAGATTTCAAGACCCGCACCAACGGCGGCATGATGGTGGATGAATATACCGGCAGTTCCAGTTTTGAGAAGGACCGCCTCAATCCGGCCGACTACGCCGTGATAAAGGAGATGGAGGTGGGTGAGATCTCCGAGCCGTTCGAATCTCTGGATACCGAGGGGAACGGCCACACCATATACAAGATTGTCCGGCTGGACGAGGTGACCCCTTCCCATGTGGCCACTTTCGAGACCGACTATGACACCCTTGTGGAGATGACCAACGAAGAGAATGCCCGCGCAGCGATAGACAATTTTGTAAAAGAGAAAAAGAAGACCACTCACATCAAGATAGACCCGCTCTTTAGCGGATGCAAGTTCGTGGATGAGAACAACCTCCGGTAAATACGTCTTTTTTCTCCTGATCCTGCTTTTTTTGCTGGCATACAGCCCCGACGCCGTTACCCAGCGCAAAAATAAGTCAGAGGATAAAGACAGCCTGCTTACCCTGCTCAATGCAGAGTATGCAAGGGTGTTCTCGCGCCCCGGCAACAGGGAATACCGCGAGGTCAAGGGGCCTGCGACCTTTCTGCACAACGGGGCATATATGTTCTGCGACTCCGCCATCTGGAACGTGAGCCTGAACCAGGTAGAGGCTTACGAAAACGTGAAACTGATTCAGGAGAAGACGGTGGTAACCAGCGACAATGTCATCTACTTTGCCGATGAAAACCTGGCGCGCTTCCGCGGAGAGGTGGTTGAGGTGAGCGACAAGGATAAGAATACCCTGCGCACCCGATATCTGGATTACAATACAGAAGACAGCACCGCCACCTTCTCTTTTGGCGGGGCGATGCGCACCGCAAAGGGCGAGGTAATAGAGAGCGACCGCGGGGTCTACGATGCAAAGACGGGCATTTGCCGCTTCTCCGACAACGTGGAGATGTTCACCGACAGCTTGTTTATCAAGACCACCCGGCTGGACTACGACACCAACCTGCAGAAGGCGTTTTTCAGCAAGAATACGCAGATGTGGAAGAACGACACCTACATGCGTGGCGAGTATGGCTGGTATCAGCAGGATTCCGGGGTGGTTTACTTTGATACCGATGTGTATCTTAACAATCCCGACTACGAGGGGTGGTGCGACACGCTGTACTACTATCAGCATACCCGCCGGGGGTTTATGCGCCGTAACGTGGAGCTGCTGGACTCGCTTAACAAGACGTACTTCGTCTCAGATGCGGGCAACATCTGGTTTGACACGGTGAACAACCTGTATGCGACGCTGTTCCTGGATCCGGCCGCGGTGGTTGTGGGCGAGAATACAGAACATAAGATAGATACCCTCTTCTGCCGTGCCGATACCCTGATGTTTTACACCCAGCGGATGTGCGACATCACTGAAGAACAGCTGAAAGACAGCGAAGATGCCCGCAGCCAGGTCAATTTTGACGCGATTGGCGAGGCCGACCGCAAGGCTCAGGAGAAAAAAGAGCAGGAGAGGAAAGCGGCCATAGAGAAACTGCCCGAATACAAGGCATATAAGAAGCGGATGGAGCTGGCAGAAAAGAGGCGGCAGGACAGTATCGCGGCAGCGCGGGCACAGGCGGCGAAAGACAGCCTGGCGGCTTTGGCTCAGGACTCCCTGCGTCTGGCCGCAGCCGATTCCCTGGGTGTCAGCGCACTGGATTCGCTACAAATTGCCGCAGCCGATTCCCTGAAGCTTGCGGCAGCTGATTCCCTGGCAACCCTTGCCGATGTAGATACTGTGGGTGCGAAGAAACCCGATTCTTTGCGGGCGCCCGGTGGCAAACTGGCCCTTGCTGACTCTTTGCAGATTCCTGCAGATTCCCTTGGGACATCCGGCCTGCTGCAGGCGGCAGATTCCCTTGCGGCAGCGGATTCGCTTGCTGTGGTGGCAGAAGATATGCCCGATACCACAAAATTGCGCTTTATCAAGGGCTATCGCAATGCGATAATATATCGTACCGACGTCCAGGCAAGGTGCGATTCTTTATACTTCTCGCAGCTTGACACCCTTATCAGGATGTTTGAAGATCCCGTTATCTGGAACGAGAACCGCCATCAGCTCAGTGCGGAATCGGTGGTGCTGCAGATGCGCGACAACGCCTTTGACCGTGCGAACCTGCATGGCAATGCGATGATAATCAGTCAGGAAGATTCGTTGCACTTTGACCAGATCAAGGCCACCGAGATGCTGGGCTATTTTAACAAGGACAACTCTTTGCGCCGCTACGATGCACTAGGCGGGGTGAATGCCATGTTCTATATGCAGGAGGATAGCGTAATCACCATCCTCAACTCCAAACAGGCGCAGTATATGATGGTCACCATGAAGAACGGGGTGGCGGAAAAGCTCAAATACTACGAGTCGATAAACAGCGACGCCTATCCGGTGTATAACCTGCCGATGGACAAGCAGCGCCTGAAGGGGTTCAAGTGGCGTATAGAAGAGCAGCCCAAGAGTCGTTTTGAGGTTACCAGGCGCAAGTTGCGCCCCTCCAAGCGTGCATCTTACGCAGCGAACAAGCTGCCGGTGTTCCGCCGCACCAACCACTACTTTGACGACTACATGACCGACATATACACCCAGATAGCAGAACGGGCAGAGCAGGCGAAAAGAGAGCAGCAGCGCAGCGACTCCCTGGAGGCGGTGCGCCAGATGGAGCTAAGCCGCGCATCTGCCGATTCTACCCTGGGCATATCCAGCGCGTTTACCCGCGAGGGTGAGCTGATTATCGACTCCCTGGCAACTCTGCGGCCCGATCCGCAGATGCATGCTGATACCTTGATGCGTGTTGATACCGTAATGCGTGCCGATACCCTGGCGCGGCCCGATACAGTGAGTCTCCCCTCAGCCTTGATGCTGCCCGATACTCTTGTCAAAGCTGCAGAAGCTGTGCGTGACACAACCGCAGCCTCGCTTAAAGAGCAGATGGCCGCTTCTTCAAAGGGTTTTGTAGAGATTCAGTTGCCGCAAGAGGGCAAGAAACTCACCTGTGCAGAGAAACGTGCCTTGAGAAAAGCGGCACGGCAATTGCGTAGGGAGCAACGAAAGGCAGAGCGGGAGGCACGCCGTGCAGAACGCGCAGCTAAACGCGCCGCCCGTAAAGCTGCCCGCGAGGCAAAGAAGTTAAGTCAAGAGTAAAAATCTTTTAATATGGAAAACAAAGGTAATTTTCTGGCAGGCCTGGCAATAATGGTGGGTCTGGTTGCGGTGGCGATAAGCATTCCGCAGGCTGTAAGGGTTTTGAACGCAGCATCGCGCAACGTCAGCGTACGCGGCCTGTGCGAGCGCGAGGTTATGGCAGACAAGGTTATCTGGCCGCTGCAATACAGTATCGCCGGCGATGACCTGACGGCGCTTTACAAGCAGATGGAGGCAAATGATGCCGCTATCCGCCGTTTCCTTAACAATGGCGGCATAGAGAACGGAGAGATTACTACCTCTGCCCCTAACGTCTCTGACGTGTTTACGCAGGAATATGGTGGCAACAACCGTCGCTTTCGCTATGTGATTAAATCTACCACTACCGTCAGCACCGGCAAAGTGGACAAGGTGCTGGAGTTGATGGGTCACCAGAGCGACCTGCTTCGCAGCGGGATAACCCTTGAAAGCGGCTGGGACAGCCGTCCCACCTTCAGCTTTGAGAGTCTCAACGATATCAAGCCAGAGATGATAGAGGAGGCTACCAAGAACGCCCGCGCATCGGCACAGAAGTTCGCAGATGATTCCGGCAGCCGCCTGGGCAAGATCCGCAACGCGAACCAGGGTTATTTCACAATAGAAGACCGCGACAGCAATACCCCTCAGATAAAGAAGGTGAGGGTTGTTACCAACGTCAATTATTCGCTCTCCAGATAGCCGCATCATATTCATACAGGAAGCCGCGCCTTTGGGTGCGGCTTTTTTGTTGATAAATGTGTAAAAAATATGGCACCCGGATTTAGAAATATTGTTAAAAATGCGTACTTTGCAGCGTTTTTTCAATAAAAAATCAAGGTATGCAAAATAAACTGCAAGAACTTACCGACAAGCTTTATAATGAGGGACTTGCAAAGGGCAAGCAAGATGCCGACAATCTGTTGGAACAGGCCCGCAAACAGGCCGATGAGATAATTGCCCAGGCAAACGAGAAGGCGGACGGGATAGTCGCCGCTGCCAGGCGCGAGGCAGAAGACCTTAAGGTGCGCGTTGCCGGCGATGTGCAAATGGCTTCCAGCCAGACTCTGGCTGCCCTGCGTCAGCAGATAGAGCAGATGATAGAGGCCCGGGTTGTAGGCGGTGCGGTGGATGCTGCCCTTGCCGATGGCAAGTTTGTGGGCGGCCTGCTAAATACCATTGCGGCAGCTTTCACTGCCGATGGTGAGCAGCAGTCCCTGGAGGTGATACTCCCCGCCGGGATGAAGGCTTCTCTGGAGCAGTTTGTCCTGGAGAATGTCGGCAAAGAGCTCGCAAAGGGGCTGGAGTTTGGCTTTAGCGATGATATCGCAGGCGGATTCAGGGTAGTTCCAAAAGAGAAGGGCTATTATCTGGACTTTACAGACGAGAGCTTCAAGGCTCTGCTGGGCGAGTATCTGCGCCCGGCAACCAAAAAGATACTGTTCGGCTAACCATCCGGGAGGCAGATGAACAATTACCCCTATATAATTGCCAGTCTACCCGACCTCGTGCTCGATTTTGAAAAGCACGGGTTTGACTATGCCTTTGTGCGCGAAAACATTCTCTTTTCGCTAAGTGCGGGTGATTGCAAGATGGTGGAGCTGCTCGAGGCGGGATTCCGGGATGAGAATCTCACGCATGATTTTTATCAGGAATGTGCACGTTGCAACAACCGCTTTGTCCGCAATTTCTTCGCGTTTGATTATCAGTTGCGCACAGAGAAGGTGGCCTGGCTGCAGCATAAAGACAGTGGCGAAGATTTCGAAGAGAAGGAGGCCTTGCACAAGGCGTTTGCAATCAAAGATATACTGCGCCGCGAGCAGGCTATAAACTCTCTAGTCTGGAACAGGATAGAGGAGATGGTCCTTTTGGATGTTTTCACCCTGGACATCATCCTGGCCTTTCTGGCAAAGGCGCATATCGTGGCCCGCTGGAACGCTCTCGACCGCGCCACCGGGAAGAAGCTGTTCAACGATTTCGTGCAGGAAATAGACGATACCTACAATAGAAACAAAATAGAATTCTGATATATATGAAGACAACCGGAGTTGTAACGGGCATTATCTCCAACCTTGTGACCATCCGTTTCGACGGTCACGTGGCAGAGAATGAGATCTGTTACATAGATTTGAAAGGCGTAAGGCTGATGGCCGAGGTTATCAAGGTCAACGGCAAGAACGCCTTCGCCCAGGTTTACGAGAGCACCCGCGGCCTTCGCCAGGGCGACAAGGTGGAATTTGACGGCCACATGCTGGAGGCTGTTCTGGGCCCCGGCCTGCTTATGAGCAGTTACGACGGCCTGCAGAACAACCTTGCCACAATGGAGGATGTTTTCCTCAAACGCGGCGAGTACACCTCCCCGTTGGACCACGAACGGCTTTGGGATTTTACCCCCATCGCCAAACCTGGCGACAAGGTAGAGGCTGCATCGTGGCTGGGCGAGGTGAAAGAGGGGTGGCTGCCTCACAAAATAATGGTGCCATTCTCTTTCAAGGGCGTCTATACCGTCAAAGAGGTGGCTGCTGCCGGTCAGTATCGCATAGACGATACCATCGCCACCCTGGTCGATGCCAGGGGGGCGGAGGTCAAGGTGACCATGGTGCAGCGCTGGCCGGTCAAGGTGGCCATTGGCGGATACAAAGAGAAGCCGCGTCCCTACCGCATCATGGAGACGCACCTGCGTACCATCGATACGTTCAACCCGATTGCAGAGGGCGGTACCGGCTTCATCCCCGGTCCGTTCGGCTGCGGCAAGACTGTGCTTCAGCATGCTATTGCCCGCCAGGGCGATGCCGAGGTGATTGTGATGGCTGCCTGCGGCGAGCGTGCCAACGAGGTGGTGGAGATATTCAAGGAGTTCCCCGAACTGATAGATCCCAACACCGGCCGCAAGCTGATAGAGCGCACCACCATAATCTGCAACACCTCCAACATGCCGGTGGCAGCCCGCGAGGCGTCGGTCTACACCGCTATGACAATATGCGAGTATTACCGTGCGATGGGTCTCAAGGTGCTGCTGCTGGCAGACTCCACCTCCCGCTGGGCACAGGCGCTGCGTGAGATGAGTAACCGTCTGGAAGAGCTCCCCGGTGCCGATGCATTCCCGGTGGACCTATCCTCTATCATTTCAAATTTCTATTCCCGCGCCGGCATAGTCAAGCTTAACAATGGCGCCACCGGGTCGGTGACCTTTATCGGTACGGTATCGCCCGCAGGCGGTAACCTCAAGGAGCCGGTAACCGAATCCACCAAGAAGGCTGCCCGCTGCTTCTATGCGCTGGAGCAGGCACGTGCCGACAGCAAGCGTTACCCGGCGGTGAATCCGCTTGATTCTTACTCGAAATACCTGGAGTATCCCGAGATTGTGGATTATCTGAACCACAGGGTGCGCGACGGCTGGGTAGATGATGTTATGCGCGCCAAAAATATCGTGCGCCGCGGCAAGGAGATGGCAGAGCAGATCAACATCCTGGGCGACGACGGAGTCCCTTTGAGCTATCACGAAACCTTCTGGAAGTCGGAACTTATCGACTTCGTGATTCTGCAGCAGGATGCGTTTGACCCTGTGGACAGCCAGTGCCTTATGGAGCGTCAGGATTATATGCTCACCAAGGTGCTGGAGGTGTGCGACAAGAAGTTTGACTTTGAGTCGTTTGAACAGTGCGGGGCATACTTCAAGCAGCTCATCAATATCTTCCGCCAGATGAACTATTCCGAATGGAAGGGCGAGCAGTTCGAGAAATATAATGACCAACTAAACAACATCCTTGTCAATGGCAACAAATAACGCATTTGCAAGAACATACATACAGCTGGAGTCAATAACCAAGGCGACTGTTTCGCTGCACGCAGAGGGCATCAGCAACGATGAGATGGCCAGCGTGGCCGGCCGTCTGGCGCAGGTTGTGAAAATCAAGGGCGATACTGTGACCCTGCAGGTTTTTGCAGGAACAGAGGGCATCCCCACCAATGCGGAGGTCAAGTTCCTGGGCGAGGCACCCTCGCTGCGCGTGAGCGATGACCTCTCCGGGCGATTCTTCAATGCCTACGGCGACCCGATAGACGGCGGCCCCAGGGTAGAGGGAGAGAAGCGCTTTATAGGCGGCCCCTCAGTGAACCCCTACAAGCGCCAGCAGCCGTCGCAGCTGATACCTACCGGCATCGCCGGCATCGACCTTAACAACACCCTGGTCACCGGCCAGAAGATCCCCTTCTTTGCCGACCCCGACCAGCCGTATAACCAGGTGATGGCGCAGGTGGCGCTGCGTGCCGATGTGGATAAGATTATCCTGGGCGGCATGGGCCTTAGCAACGACGACTACCTCTATTTCAAGCAGGCATTCGAGTCGGCAGGTGCGCTTAACAAGATCATCAGCTTTGTGAACACCACCGACCAGCCGCCGGTAGAACGGTTGCTGATTCCCGATATGGTGCTCACCGCTGCAGAATATTTCGCCGTGGACAAGCACGAGAAGGTGCTGGTGCTGCTCACCGACATGACACTCTATGCCGATGCGCTGTGTATCGTATCCAACCGTATGGACCAGATCCCGTCCAAGGACTCCATGCCCGGCTCGCTCTATTCGGACCTGGCGAAGATCTACGAGAAGGCGGTGCAGCTGCCCGACGGCGGGTCCATCACCATTATCGCAGTAACGACCTTGAACGACGGAGACATCACCCACGCCATTCCGGACAACACCGGTTATATCACAGAGGGTCAGCTGTTCCTGCGTATGGACACCGACACCGGGAAGGTCATCATCGATCCGTTCCGCAGCCTGTCTCGTCTGAAACAGCTGGTACAGGGCAAGAAGACCCGCGAGGATCACAGCGCCGTGATGAACGCCTCCGTGCGCCTTTATGCCGACGCTGCCAGCGCCAAGACCAAGCTGGAGAACGGCTTCGACCTCTCTGACTACGACAAGCGGTGTCTGGAGTATGCCAAGGAGTATTCTGTGAAGCTGCTGGCCATAGATGTGAACCTCACCATAGAGGAGATGCTGGATACCGCGTGGGGCCTGTTCAAAAAATACTTCTCCAAGACCGAGACCGGTATCAAGGAGGCCCTTACAGAAAAATACTGGAAAGACTAACGGCAGATGGCCATAAAGTATCAATATAACAAGACGTCGCTCACGGAGCTCGGCCGCCAGCTGAAGATCCGCACCCGCGCGCTGCCTACTCTTAAGAACAAGGAGAGTGCGTTGAGGGCGGAGGTAAAGCATGCCAAAGAGCGGGCGGAGGAGCTTTCCGGGGAGTACCTGAAGGCGCTGGAGAGCTACGACTATATGGCCGCCCTCTGGAACGAGTTCGAACCCGGACTGATTACAATTGAGGGGGTAGAGCTTCAGGTCGTTAAGGTGGCGGGGGTCAAGACACCCCACCTTAAGCAGATCAACTACTCCGTGAAGCCGTTCGACGCCTTTGCAAAACCCATGTGGTATACCGATGGTGTGGAGATTCTCAAGGATTTGGCCCAGATAGGTATCGAGAGCCAGATTCTGCTGGAGAAAGCCCGCATTCTGGACTACCAGCGCAAGAAGACGACCCAGAAGGTGAATCTGTACGAGAAGGTGCAGATTCCCGGTTACCAGGAGGCGATGCGCAAGATCAAGCGCTTTATGGAGGATGAGGAGAACATCTCCAAGGCCTCTCAGAAGATAGTAAAGGTCCGCCACGCGGCAGAAGAAGAGGAGGAGCAGGCATGATAGAGCGGATGACCAAATATTCGTTTATCCTTCTGGATAGGGAAAAAGAGGGCTTCCTGGAAGATCTCTCGGGGCTTGGAGTGATGGATATCAGCCGCTCTTCCAAGGCTATAGACGAGCGTTCTGCGCAGATGCTGCGCGAAGCAGAAAGCCTTAAGCGGCGAATAGAGCTGCTGGAAAAGGGCACCTGGAACCGTGACGAAGGCTACGCCGCCCTGCTGCAGCAAAAGGCGGATGCAGAGCGGGAGCTGGATGCAAGGCTCCCCTGGGGTGAGTTTGACCCTGCACAGGCACAGGCTCTGGAGAAAAGCGGAATCAGCTTTCATTACTATATCGTTCCGGAGAAGAAATTCGATCCAGCCTGGGAAGAGCAGTATGCCGCACAGGTTGTCTGCCGCAAAGATAGCAAAATCTATCTGGCGGTAGCCGCAGCCGTGGGGGAGACCCTTCCGATTCCTTTCGAGCCGGTGGCTGGCCCTTCCGGAACCATGGCACAGGCACAGGGTCGTGTGAGCGATGCATCCGATGCCATTGCAGCCCGCGTCGCCGCCCTCGAGGCGGAGCGCGAATCCTTGCCGGAGTTGAAAGAGAAGCTCGCCGACCAGAAGCACGACCTCGATCTTTATTGGGCCAGGGCGACCGGCGAGAGCGCGGCAGAAGATCATCTTGCAGTTTATATCGGCTTTGCTCCTTCAGCGAAAGACAAGGAGATCCAGGAGAGGCTCGATTCAATGGGATACTTCTACCTGGCAGCTGCTGCATCGGCAGAGGATAACCCGCCCATCAAGCTCAAAAACAGGTGGTTTGCACGCCAGTTCGAAGTGCTGACGGGCATGTACGGCATGCCTGTATACGACGAATTCGATCCGACGCCGCTGCTGGCCCCGTTCTTCCTTCTGTTCTTCTCAATGTGTATGGGAGATGCCGGATACGGCCTGATTCTTATTGCAATAGGTCTGATGCTCCGCAACATGAAGGGGGGACTTGCCCAGTCGTGGCGGCTGGTAACGATGCTGGGCGTAGGTACGCTGGTCATAGGTACCCTGCTTGGCACCTTCTTCGGCATCAGCCTGGCCGAGGCATCCTGGGTTCCGCAGGTCCTCAAGGATTGCATGATTACCGGAGAAATCTTCGGATTCAATGCACAGATGGTACTGGCCATCGCAGTAGGTGTGTTCCACATCAGCCTGGCGATGGTGGTCAAAGCCATTATCTATACCCGCCGCTTCGGTTTCAAGGAGACCGTCTCCACGTGGGGATGGGTTACTCTGATAGTGGGCGGACTCATCGTTGGCGGCTTCGCCCTTGCGGGGGTGATTGACGCCGGTGTCACGAAGATAGCCCTGATGGCCATCGGAATTGTCGCCGCCCTGGGCATCTTTATCTTCAACAAGCCGGGCCGCAATCCGCTCATCAACATCGGTGCCGGCCTGTGGGATACCTATGGAATGGTCACCGGTCTGGTGGGAGACGTGCTCAGCTACATCCGCCTCTTTGCCCTTGGCCTTGCGGGCAGCATGCTGGGTGCATCTTTCAACACACTGGCATCCATGACGCTGGGTTCCAACCCCACCTGGCAGTGGTTTTTCTTTGTACTCATCGCCCTGATAGGCCATTCGCTCAACTTTGCGATGGCATGTCTGGGAGCCTTTGTACACCCGTTGCGACTCAATTTCCTGGAGTTCTTCAAGAACAGCGGATATGAGGGCAAGGGCACTCAATACAACCCGATTATCAAATAATTAACAAATAAAACAATCAGTTATGAATGCAATTTTAGGTTATCTCGGTATGGGTCTGATGCTGGCGCTTGCAGGTATCGGCTCCAGCTTTGGAACAACCATCGCCGGCAACGCCGCAGAAGGTGCGCTGAAAAAGAATCCGGACAAGGCGTCGGGTTACATGATCCTGTCCGCACTCCCCGCTACGCAGGGTATCTACGGTTTCGTGGGTTTCTTCTTGTGGCTGCTCCAGGGCAACGAATGGATCGTTGAGCACGGTGCAATCTGCTTTGGCATCGGTCTTAGCGCCGGTATCGTGTGCCTGCTCTCCGGTATCCGTCAGGGTCAGGTTTGCGCCAACGGTATCATCGGCCTCAGCCAGGGTCACGACGTGCAGACCAAGACCATGATCTATGCCGCACTCCCCGAACTGTACGCCATCCTTGGCCTGGTGGGTGCCATCCTCGCGATGCTGATGCTCTAACAAGCCGCCCGCCATCAAAAAAGGGTCTGCCGTATCTGGCAGGCCCTTTTTTTTGTTACCGCTCCGGGTGGTATTTCAGGATGGACTCCTGCCATTTGGCGGAGTCGATGTGGGTGTAGATCTCTGTGGTGAGGATGGATTCGTGGCCGAGCATCTGCTGGACCACGCGCAAATCGGCACCGTTCTCTACCAGGTGGGTAGCGAACGAGTGGCGGAATGTGTGCGGAGATATGGTCTTGGAGATATGTGCCAGTGCTGCGGCATCACCCACAATCTTGAACACCATCTGCCGGGTGAGGGGCCGTCCGCGGCGGTTCAGGAACAGATAGTCCTCCGCGCCGTGCGCCACCGGGAGTTTGCGGCGCTGCTCCAGGTAGAGCGTGACCGCCTTTACGGCATATTCTCCCACCGGAATCAGCCGCTGCTTGGAACCTTTACCAACGACCTTGATGAATCCGTCGCTGAAATACAGGTCCGATATCTTGAGTGAGGTGAGTTCGCTCACGCGCAGTCCGCAGCTGTAGAGCATCTCCAGTATGGCTTTGTTCCGATGCCCCTCCGGCTTTGAAAGGTCCACGGAATTGATGATGGCATCGACCTCCTCTACGCTGAGCACGACCGGCAGGTATCGCTGTATCTTGGGGGCATCCAGCGCATCGCAGGGCGAACGGCCGATTCGGTTTTCACGCTCCAAAAAGTCGTAGAAGGATTTTATGGAACTTATTACCCTGGCCTGAGACCGCTTTGAAATGCCGCTTTCTGCCAGAAATGCCACATATCGGCACAAATCATCTCCGGTGGCCTCTTCTGGATTTTCGCGCCCCAGTCCGCCAAGAAAATCGCACAGCGCGGTGGCATCCCTGCCATAACTCTCAATTGTATTTGGGGACATGCTCCGCTCGAAGCGCAGGTAGCTGCAGAAGTCGGCTATCGTTCCGGAATAATTACCGCGCGCCATCGCACCGTCGCTTTTTGAATTCGGGGCAGAATTGCGCCAGTCCGCAATTGTCACAAAGGGGTCTGGCCGCCTTGCAGACGTAGCGTCCGTGAAGAATCAGCCAGTGGTGTGCCGTGGGGCGCTTCTGCTCCGGGATGTTGGCCGTGAGGTCTTTCTCTACCGCAAGCGGGGTTGTTCCACGCGAGAGTCCCAGCCTGTGGGCGACCCTGAACACGTGGGTATCCACCGCAATCACGGGGTTGTCCCACAGTACGCTGGTAACCACATTGGCCGTCTTGCGCCCTACGCCGGGGAGCTTCTGCAGTTGCTCACTGTCTTTGGGCACTTCGCCGCCAAAGTCGTTTACTATCATTCTTGCAGCCTCCAGAAGATGCTGTGTCTTGCTGTTGGGGTAGGAGACCGATTTGATAAAAGGGAAGAGCTGTTCTTCTGTCGCCGCAGCCATCTCTTCAGGGGTGGGGAAGGCCTCGAAAAGGGCGGGTGTTACCATGTTTACCCGCTTGTCGGTGCACTGGGCAGAGAGCATCACCGCCACCAGCAGCTGCCAGGGATTGTCAAAATGCAGCTCTGGCTGCGCCACGGGCATATTGGTCTCAAACCACCCGACGATATCGGCATAGTGCTTTTTCATGGTGCCGGTTAAAAGTCCAGGTCGATAATATCCTGCCCGCCGGCGATTTCGTGGCAGCTGCAATCCTTGCAGACGAACACCCGGCCAGGATATTTGCCAAGCAGGGCGGTGTTGTGGGTAACCATGACTATTGCTGTACCGGTTTCGCAATTGATGCCCATCAAAAGGTCCATTATGCCCACCGCAGTCTCATTGTCAAGGTTGCCGGTGGGTTCGTCGGCCAGAATTACCTCCGGGGTGTTGAGCAGGGCGCGGGCAATCGCCACCCGCTGCTGTTCTCCGCCGGAGAGCTGGTGCGGCATCTTGTGCGCCTTGCTGCCAAGACCCACCATATCCAGGGTCTCTGCGATGCGCGCCTTGATTGCGGAGCCATCTTTCCAGCCGGTGCTGCGCAGCACAAACTCCAGATTATCGTACACAGAGCGGTCCATAAGCAGTTTGAAGTCCTGGAACACCACCCCCAGAGAGCGCCTTAGGTATGGAATTTGCTTACGTTTAATGCCGATGAGATTGAATTCACCCACACGGGCACTGCCGTTTCTTACGGGATTCTCTGCTGTAAAAGAGCGCAGAATGGATGTCTTGCCGCTGCCCACCTTGCCGGTGAGATATACAAAGTCGCCCCTGTTGAGCGTAAAATCCAGTTGTTCGATAACCAGGCTGTCGCCATTGTTGATGTCGACTTTTGAGAATTCAATCAGTGGTGTATTTGCATCCATAAAGCAAAATTAGAAAAAATAGCTTAATTTTGGACGAATAATATCGCGATGAACCGTATGCGAAATAAGATACTATCCGTGGCGGTCGCAATGCTACTGTTGCCGATTGCACATTCCGCTCCTGCACAGGTACTTGGAGGGGACACCTTCGCTGTCCGTCTGGAGCGGGCCAAAGAATTGTATAACAGCGGGATGTTCGTATCCGCAGAGAAAGAGCTGGAATCGCTGGCAGATGATCTGCCCGACAAGCGGTCGCTGCTCTACTCCGAGGTGATGGCCAACAAGATAATGTGCGCCATTGCACTTGGACGCAACGATGTGGACGGACTTGTGAAGAACCTGGAGATAGATTTTCCCAACGACCCTCAGCTGGCTGTGCTGAAGCTGAACCTGGCCGATGCCAAGTTCGACAGCCAGGACTATACCGACGCGCTGGTGATGTATGAAGGCATCCAGCCCCGCAACCTCTATCGCAGCGCCCTCACCCCGTTTTATTTCAAGAAATCTTACTGCAGCATCTACGCCGGTAAATATGCCGATGCCCTGGAAGGGTTCCAGAAGGTGATAGGCCGGCCGCAGTCGCAATATACCTATCCGGCAATCTACTACTCGGGCTATGTGAACTATCTTGAAAAGCGTTTCAGCGACGCCTATGCATATTTCGAGACGGCCCGCGAAGATACCCGCTTCACCCTGCTGGCAGATTACTATATGGTAGAGTGCAAGTTCATGATGAAGGATTACGACTACACCATCAAGAACGGCCCCAAACTCTATTCCAAGGTCAACAAGCAGCAGAAAGCCGACCTGAGCCGCATGGTGGCGGAATCCTATTTCGGCAAGGGAGACAACCACGAGGCTATGCGCCACCTGCAGCAGTACCTCGCGTCCGATGTCAAGGTAACCCGCAAAGACCGCTATTTTTACGGCGTGTTGGCATATTCTCTTGGCGAGACCGACAATGCGATCGCTGCACTTTCCGAGGTGGTTGGCAGCGATGATGCCATAGGCCAGAGCGCATATTACTACCTGGCCAACTGCTATCTGGGCAAGCGCAACAAGATGGCGGCGCTGGAGGCTTTCCGCTCTGCTTCGCAGCTCAACTATGACGATACGGTCGCAGAAGATGCGCTGTTCAACCTGGCCAAGCTAAGCTACGACGTGAATTCCGACATATCGGTTTTCCGCAAATATGTAGAGAAGTATCCCGACAGCGGCAAAGACGATATCATCAACTCTTATGTGGCGACATCGTCGCTTGAAGGCAAGGATTATGTCTCTGCGATAGATGCCATCCACAAGATATCGGCTCCGTCTGCCGCCGACCGCGCGAACCTGCAGAAGGCGCTGCTGCTGCGTTCTGTAGAGCTTATCAATTACGGCGGATACCGTGCTGCGATTCCGCTCCTGCAGGAGGCAGAGGATTTGGGCGAGCATCCTATGACCACCAGCGTGGCCAAGTTTTACCTGGCAGAGTGCCAGTACAACCTTGGCAACTACCGCGCAGCCCTTTCTGAGCAGAACTCACTGCTGATGGATCCGGAATTCATGAATACCAACCTTGGTATGGAGCTCTGCTACAACGTTGGCTACACCCACTTCAAGCTGGGGGATTTCAACTCTGCATCGAAGTATTTCGAGCAGTATCTGGATGTGGCAGACGACAGCGCGGGTTCGACCTACCGTGATGCCGCCCTGCGTCTGGCCGACTCTTATTTCATGCGCAACAGCTACGATGCCGCTGCAAAAGAATACGAGCGGGTGGCGACCCAGTACCGGGACGGAGACCTCTATCCCTGGTATCAGGCATCGCTGGCCTATGGCCTGGTGGGTAACGAGGCAAAGAAGCAGAGCCTGCTGGAGAGTGCGGTAAAACAGAACCGCAAGTCTCCGCTCTACTATACGACCCTGTATGAGTTGGGTCGCTCTTATGTCCAGTCCGGCAAGGACGCCCAGGCTCAGAAAGTGTTCAATGAGATCATATCTTCCCGCGACAGCAACTACTACGGCCGTGCGCTGCTGGAGATGGCTATGATAAATGTCAATGCCGGCCAGTATTCCCAGGCCATATCGTACTACGACAAGGTGGTCCGCCAACTGCCCGGTACGGCCGATGCATCAACCGCCCTGTCTGGCATGGAGAGCGTATATCAGTTGCTTAACCGTCCGTCTGAATATCTTGCATATCTGGATAAGGTCGGCCTTTCTGACATAAAGACGGCAGGGGAGAAGGAGGATATGATATTCAAGGCTGCAGAGCAGCTGTATCTCTCCGGGAAACATTCCGATGCCCTGCGTTCCCTGCGGGCTTACATAGACGATTTTCCCAAGGGGAACTATCTGGGCCGCGCTTATTTCTACACTGCCGAGGCATACCGCAAGCAGGGGCGCAAGGAATTTGCTGCCGACGCTTATGAGAAGGCCATGAAATACGACATAGGGGAGTTTAAGCTTACCGCGATGAGCCAGTATGCCGATTTGACATACGGTCTGGGACAGTACGGCAAGGCAGCTACAGCATATAAGGATCTGATAGATGTTACCACCGACGATGCTGCCAAGGCAAAGGCACAGCTGGGCGTGGTGCTCTCTGAATACGGTGGCCGCCACTATCTGCGTGCAATAGAGGAGGCGGAGCGGCTCAAAGGGGCGACAGACGATGCGGCGGCAATCCGTCAGGCCGATTTTGTCTCTGCCAAATCTTATATCGTGCTGGGCGACCGGGAAGAGGCCAAACCTATCCTTAAGGCTCTGTCGAAGGATGTGAACGATGCCATTGGCGCAGAGAGTGCATATATCCTGATAGAGGATACGTACAACTCCGGCGATTACGCCACCCTTGAAGATATGGTGTATGAATTTGCCGACAAGAACTCCAACCAGGTTTACTGGCTTGCCAAGAGCTTCATAGCACTGGGCGATTCGTTTGCCGACCGCGGCGAGACAGAGCAGGCCACGGCGACCTGGCAGAGCATTGCCGACAACTATTCATCCAACGGCAAGCAGGACGATGTCCTTGAGCAGGTCCAGATGAGACTCAAGAAGATACAATCGAAGAATTCCGCCAAATGATGAAAAAGATATTGACAATCGTGGCCACCATGCTGTTGTGTGGCAGTTTGTATGCCCAGATAGACCCTACCGTTGAGGTCAGCCGGCAGTACAGGGTGAACGTCGCCGATATTGACAGGCCCCAGTCGCAGAACAACCGTGTGGCCGATTCTCTGCAGCGGTTTGACGTAGGGTTCGACTATTCCATATTCGACAGGCCATACACCGACCTGTACGAGTTCACGCCATATCAGACCGACAGTATCAGCGCCGTGGTGCGCCGCCGTCCGCCGTTTGTTATGGCCCAGGCGGGTAGCCAGTTCCCCTTTGCGCCGGAGCTGATGCTGCGCTCGCAGCTTGTTACAAGACCACGTTTGAATATCGGTCTGGACGGCAACTTCAAGTCTGCTATGACCGATCTTGATTTCCGCGGCGAGGAGAAGGCCCTGGGGGCATTTCGTCTGAACGGCGATATGTCGGCCAATCTCAAGCATGCCTGGAATACCGGGGAAATCACCATGCTGCTCAGATATAAGGGTGATGCATATCAGGACCAGCTGGGCGAAAACAGCCTGCTCCACGGTATCAATTCGCTGGAGTTTGACTTGAACCTGACCTCTGCCGACCCCGCCGACGGCAGCGTGTTCTACAATCTGGACTTCAATTATGTCACGGCAGAGAAGTCTCTAAGCGGGTTGCAGAGCATGGATACCACCTACAACAACACCAAGTTCTCCATAAAGGGTTCGCTGGGCTCGTCGTTCGACAAGCACCGCATCTATGTGAACATGATATATCAGACGGCCATATCGGGTACTGGAGAAGATAAGCTGAATGTAGGCCTACTTGAGTTTATGCCGGTGTATGAATACGCCCAGGGACGCCTCAAGCTGCGTGCGGGGGCGCGTTTCGGCAACAAGTATATCGGTACCGACGCCTCTACCACCATCCATCCGGAAGCGGATGTCAAGTTTGAGGTATTCAAGAATACCCTGTGGCTGCGCGGTGTCGTATCCGGAGGAAACGAGCTCAATTCACTGGTAGATTATATCCACGATGCCCCCTGGCTGTGCAATGGCCTCAAGGGCGACGAGAGGGTTGCGGCCGATGCCATTGCCGTCCGTAATCTTGAGACAAAGGTGTCGATGGAAAGCATCGTGGCCGGCCGTTTTGCACTGTCGCCGTACTTTGCATACAATAACTACAGTAACCGGCTGCAGCTGCGCACCGATTTTACCGATACAGGGCTGCCGATCCTTCTGCCGGAGTATTCCGACTATGCCTACACCCAGTTGGGCGTGGAGACGTCGTGGAAGTCAAAAAACCTGACCATCGCCGGTAGCGTGAGGCGCAACAACACCATCAGCAAAGACGATAATCCGGTTTATATGGTTGCAGAGTGGCAGGCCGATGCCTCGATGGAGTTCAACATCAAGCGCCGTTTCTTCCTCAATGCCGCATACACCTTTGAGAGTGAGCGGCTCAGCTGGGGTGGCACGATACCAAACTATTCCGACCTTACGGTGGTTCTCACGGGGGTTATCAACCGTCATATCGCCGTTTATGTCAAGGGTGGCAACCTGCTCAACAACCCCAATTACAGGTATTTCGAGATTCCGGAACTACCCCTTAACATAGGGGGTGGCGTACGCCTCAATTTTTAGCTTTCAGAACCCCTAAAAAACCAGGTTTTTCGCAGGTTTTCTCGCCGTTTTTTCGTATCTTCGCAAAGATATTTTTGAAGATATGGCAGAACAAGAGCAAGTTGTAAAAAAGCAGGAAGCTGAGAGCTATTCCGCCGACAGTATCCAGGTCCTGGAGGGCTTGGAGGCGGTGCGTAAAAGACCGTCCATGTATATTGGGGACGTCTCTGCACGCGGATTTCACCATCTGGTATACGAAGTTGTAGACAACTCTATAGACGAGGCCCTTGCGGGCTTCTGTACCGACGTCGAGGTCGCTATCCTTGAGGGTAATTCCATCAGGGTCAGGGACAACGGCCGCGGTATCCCCGTGGACATGCATGAGAAAGAGCATCGCTCTGCACTGGAGGTCGTGCTCACCGTGCTGCATGCCGGCGGTAAGTTCAGCAAGAGCAGCTATAAGGTTTCCGGTGGTCTGCACGGCGTGGGCGTGAGCTGCGTCAATGCCCTTTCGGACCATCTTACCGCAGAGATACACCGCGACGGCAAGGCTTATATGCAGGAGTATTCCAAGGGCAAGCCTCTGTACGACGTGAGGGTCGTCGGCCCCGCTTCTGACACAGGTACCATCATAACCTTCCATCCCGATCCCGAAATATTCAGCGTAAGCGTATACGACTATAACACCATCGCAGACCGTCTTCGCGAGCTGTCATACCTTAATAAAAAGGTGCGCCTGACCCTCACCGACCTTCGTGCAGCTGTCGATGAGAACGGCGAACCCCTGAAGGAGCCCCGCTCCGATGTGTTCTATTCAGAAAAGGGTCTGCTGGAGTTCATAGATTATCTTGACAGCACCCGCGAGAAGCTCTGCGAGAGCGCCATCCATCTGGAAACCGACAAGGTGATCCCCATAGAGGTGGCTATGCAGTACAACACCGGCTTCTCCGAGAATGTCCACTCTTATGTGAACAACATCAACACAATCGAGGGCGGTACGCACCTGACCGGTTTCCGCCGCGGCCTCACTACGACCCTTAAGAATTATGCCGACAAGAACGGTTTTCTGGAGAAGCTCAAATTCGAGCTTGATCCAAGCGATTTCCGCGAGGGCCTTACGGCTGTGATTTCTGTAAAGGTCGCGGAGCCGCAGTTCGAGGGGCAGACCAAGACCAAGCTGGGCAACAGCGAGGTTATGGGTCTGGTTTCTACCGCCGTTACCCAGGCGCTGGAGGCATATCTTGAGGAGAACCCGAAGGATGCCCGTCAGATTGTGGAGAAGGTGATACTGGCCGCCACCGCACGCCATGCTGCCCGCAAGGCGCGTGAGCTGGTGCAGCGCAAGACCGTGATGTCGGGTGCAGGACTCCCCGGCAAACTGGCCGACTGCAGCAGCCGCGACCCGGAGCAGTGCGAGATTTTCCTGGTAGAGGGTGACTCTGCGGGCGGCACCGCAAAGGTGGGCCGCGACCGAATGTTCCAGGCCATCCTCCCGCTCAGGGGTAAGATCCTGAATGTAGAGAAGGCTATGGAGCACCGCGCCTTCGAGAGCGAAGAAATACGCAACATCTACACGGCGCTGGGAGTTTCCGTAGGCACGCCTGAAGATCCCAAGGCGCTTAACATAAGCAAGCTGCGCTACCATAAGATTGTGCTGATGACCGATGCCGATGTCGACGGCCGCCACATCAACACTTTGATCCTGACATTCTTCTTCCGCTATATGCCGGATCTGATCTACAACGGCTATGTATATCTTGCAACACCGCCGTTGTATCAGGTCAAGAAGGGCAAGGAGCAGGTTTATTGCTGGAGCGACGAAGAGCGCAGTGCAGAGGTCGAAAGGCTATCCGGCGGACGTGGAGAGGCCGGCGTCAAGGTACAGCGCTATAAAGGTCTGGGTGAGATGAGTGCCGACCAGCTGTGGGAGACCACAATGGATCCGGCCAACCGTAAGCTCAAGAAGGTGCACGTAGAGAACGCCGCAGAGGCAGACCGCATCTTCTCTATGCTGATGGGCGATGATGTCCCGCCGCGTCGCGAGTTCATAGAGCAGAACGCGAAGTACGCCAATATCGACGCTTAAAGCACGTCGGAACCCGATAATTTCTGGAATCCCTCGCCGAGAATCTCGGCGGAGTCGATAACGTTGACGAACGCCTGGGGGTCGGTCTTGGAGACCTTTTCCTTCAGGCGTATCATTTCGCTGCGCTCCACCACCACGTAGATGATGTCGCGGCCGCTACCGGAGTAGAGCCCCTTGCCGGGGATGAGGGTGGCGCCGCGCCCCATATCGTTGAGTATGAAGTCGCGCAGTTCGTCGGCCTTGGAGGTTATAATCATCAGGGTCTTGGCCCGTTTGGGACCCTCCAGTATGAAGTCTATCATCTTGCTCTCTACAAAAATGATAATCCAGGAGTACATCGGGAGCTTCCAGTCGCCAAAGGCCACCACGGTTGTCAGTGTAATAAGTCCGTCCACTATGATGGTGGCGGTACCCATTGAGAGGTGGGTGTACTTGCGCAGTATCATCGCAATGATGTCGCTGCCGCCGGTGGTGGCGCGTGAGCGGTACACCATACCCAGGCCGATGCCATACACCACTCCGCCGAAAATGGCGGCGATGATGGGGTGCTGATAGGCTGTCATTTCCACCACCTCCGGCTCTATCAGCGAGGCATATCCGTATATGCGGTGTATCAGTTGCATAAACAGCGGCAGCAGAATGGTGCTTACGATGGTCTTGATGCCGAACCTGTTGCCAAGGACAATGAAGCCGATAATCAGCAGCGGGACATCCATGCACAGGGCTACATACTCGGTCTCGAACCCCCAGAGGTGGTGGGCTACCATGCCCAGACCGTAAGTTCCGCCGGGTGCAAAGCCGTAGGGCTCCACCAGCATGACAGCTCCCAGGGCAAATATAAAGTTGCCCAGAACCAGCAGGGAATACTCCTTAATCCGTGTCTTTAAACGCTCTTTCATAAGAAAAAAGAGCTGACCAATAGCGCATTCGTCAGCTCCGAAAATATCAGAGGTACCAAGCAGAATCGAACTGCTGTCCCAGGTTTTGCAGACCTGTGCCTAACCACTCGGCCATGGTACCGGTAAAAGCGGACTGCTAAGGTAAGCTAATTTTCAGAAATTACCAAGAATTGTTTACCTTTACCATCTATGAGGAAGATTCGCATACCGCTTTTATTTCTGGCAGTCGCTGCCATAATGCTGTTTTTTTTCACCGACCGCAACAGTTTTCGCTACCGCTACCAGGCTGGTACACCGTGGAATTACGAGAGCCTGACCGCGACTTTTGACTTCCCGATACTCAAGTCAGAAGAGCAACTCCAGCAGGAGCGGGAGCAGAAAAGTGCCCAGAGCATGGATTGTTACCGCTACGATGAGAATGTGCTCTCGCAGGTGCTGGGTGCATTTGCCGCTTTCGAGACCGATTCGCTGCGGCAGGTGGTCACCGCCTCCCTGGAGGGGATTTATCTCAGCGGTGTGGTATCTTCCCTGAACGGCAACGGCGATATGATAAGCGTGCGGCGCGGCAAAAAGATAGAGCAGGTTCCTGCCAGCGATGTCTATACTACCGGCGAGGCGTGTGCCAGATTCCTTGAAGATTTGAATGCGGCGGCCCTGGAGGTGAATGTCGATTCTCTGGTGGCAAAAAACAATCTTGCAGAGGCGATAGTGCCCAACTTGTATTACGATCCGCAGACAACCGCCACCCTTGCGCGGCAGGCGCTGGAATATATTTCGCCCACATCGGGCATGGTGTATACCGGGCAGAGGATAGTGGACCGGGGAGAAATCGTCACAGTAGAGACCGCCCGTATCCTGGATTCGTACAAGGCGGAGTTCATCTCTTCTTACGGAGGCAGTTCGCTTACCGGTTTTATGCTGCACCTGAGCCATCTGCTTATGGTGGTCCTGCTGCTGGCGATGTATGCCCTGATGATTTATAGCACCGACCGTTCGCTTTATTCCGATTTCCCGCGCCTGTCGTTCCTGATGCTGCTCTATGTGCTGGTTTATGTGGCGGTTACGGCATTTCCGGCATCCAACGAGACGATACTGTACCTGATACCGTTCTGCCTCTATATCCTGTATGTGCGGGAGTTCTTCCGCAACCGTGTCTGCCTGCCGCTCTATCTGGCTGCGCTGTTGCCGTTGCTGGCCCTGCGCGACAACGGGGTGGTGCTCTACCTGATGAACGCCCTTGCGGGCGCGGTGCTGCTTATCAGCTATAAATATTTCAGCCGCGGACTTCGTCAGTTTGCCAATTCGCTGTTCATCTTCATAGCGCTGATGTTTGTATACGGCACCTTCAAAGTGACCACCGGCACCCCTCTGGAGAACAGGATAGTGCTGTATCTCGCTCTCAACTCTATCCTTTCCATAATCGGATATCCGTTCGTGTTCCTGTTCGAGAGGATGTTCTCGCTGGTTTCGCAGATGCGTCTCTGGGAGCTTTCTGACACCAACAACGCCCTGTTGCTGGAGATGTCGCGCAAGGCACCCGGCACATTCCAGCACTCTATGAGCGTTGCAAACCTGGCAGAGGCGGCCACACGCGCCATTGGCGGAGACAGCCGTCTGGTAAGGGTGGGGGCGCTCTACCACGATATCGGCAAGATAAACAATCCCCTCTGCTTCGTGGAGAACCAGGCTGCCGGGGACAATTATCACAAGGATCTCTCTCCGCAGCAAAGTGCCCACGATATCATAAAGCATGTAGAAGACGGACTGGTGCAGGCAAAGCGGCACAACCTGCCACCTCAGGTGGCCGATATGATTGCCAGTCACCACGGCACCACCAAAACGATGTATTTCTACACCAAGTACTGCAACGCCGGCGGTGACCCGGATAATGTGGAACCGTTCACATACAAGGGCAAACTGCCACAGACAAAAGAGGAGGCCGTGCTGATGATGGCAGACAGCGTAGAGGCCGCTTCACGCTCGCTGCGGGATTATTCGCAGGAGAGCATAGCGGCTATGGTGAACAACATCGTGGATGGCAAGTTATCCGGCGGGCAGATCGCCAAGAGTGATATTACCCTGGGCGAGATAGATACCATCAAACATATATTTGTGGAGAACCTGCAGCAGGTATATCATGGCCGGGTGGCATATCCCAAGCCAAAGAGGCGCAAATAGCCCCGGATTATTTTGATCTATTCTTAACCGATTTGGCCGCGGCTTCTATCGTCACAATCAGGATACCGCCAATCACCGCCCATATAACCGCGCCGGCAATGTGGGGTTCACCCATTGCCTGGCAGGGCAAAAGCGGGCGGTCAACTCCGCTTTCAAGTGCCATCTTCCAGGGCCAAACTTTTACCAGACTGCCCAGCATCAGGCCGGCAAGAAACATCATCGTGCCGTTGTAGGCCTTTTTCAGCAGCCAAGAGAAAGCGTGTGAGAAAGCCAGGATGCCCAGTATCGCACCGATGGAGAACACCACCAGAACAGTGATATTGAGGCTGCTCACGGCATCCATCATAAAGGCATATTTGCCAAGCAGCACCAGCACAAAACTGCCGGAGATGCCTGGGAGTATCATCGTGCACATTGCAATCGCGCCGCAGATAAAGATGAACGGCAGACTGTCGCTGGTCTGGCTGGGGGAGACCAGGCACAGCGCCACGCCGCAGGCCACGCCCACTGTCAGTGAGAGCCACTGGGACAGCTTGCGGTCCTTGAGTCCGCGAATCATATATACGGTGGAGACCAGCACCAGGCCAAAGAAGAACGACCAGGTCTGAATGGGGAAGTTCTCCAGCAGATATGTCATCAGCCTGGCCAGAGAGAAGATGCTTGCCACAATGCCGACGGCTACCGCCAGCAGGAAGTTGCCGTTGATGGCGGCCCAGAACTCCTTGAATCTGCCCTTGAACAGCAGTCCGAGATTCTTGCTGCCAATCGACTTTATAGACTCTATCAGTTCCTGGTATATGCCGGTAAGCAACGCTATCGTGCCGCCGCTCACACCCGGCACCACGTTGGCCGCCCCCATCAGCGCTCCCTTGATGGCGATAAGGATATATGATGATACTTTGCGCATTTTATATAAGTAGAGACCGGTTTTTTGCGCCGGTCTCTACAATTTTACAGGTTAGATGCTTCGTTATGCATTCTTGATAGCGGCCTGTGCAGCTGCAAGGCGTGCGATGGGAACGCGGAAAGGTGAGCAGGATACATAGTTCATGCCGATCTTGTGGCAGAACTCTACCGATGCGGGGTCGCCGCCGTGCTCGCCGCAGATACCCACCTTGAGGTTCTCGCGGGTAGAACGTCCGCCCTTGACGCCGACCTCGATGAGCTTGCCGACAGATTCGGTGTCGATGCTCTGGAACGGGTCAAACGGGAGGATCTTGTTGTCCAGGTAGTCCTTCATAAAGCTGCCGATGTCGTCGCGGCTGAAGCCGTAGGTCATCTGGGTAAGGTCGTTTGTACCAAAACTGAAGAACTGTGCGGTGCGTGCCATGCGGTCTGCAAGGATAGCGGCGCGCGGAATCTCGATCATGGTGCCGAACAGGAACGGGATGTCCATGTCAAACTTCTCCTCGACCTCTTTGTGTACGCGGTCGCAGATACGTTTCTGGAAGTTAAGCTCGTTCACAGATACGGTTACGGGGATCATGATCTCCGGGCGGGGATTGAAGCCTGCTGCGTAAAGTTCGCCGGCAGCGGTGAAGATTGCGCGGAACTGCATCTCGCTAAGGCTGGGGTAGCTGATACCCAGACGTACGCCGCGGTGACCCATCATGGGGTTAACCTCGTGCAGGGCCTCGCCACGCTTGCGGATCTCGTCTATAGAGATATGCAGCTCTTTTGCCAGCTCCTCCTGCTTGTCGAGGGTCTGGGGAACAAACTCATGCAAAGGCGGGTCAAGCAGACGGAAGGTGACGGGCTTTCCGTTCATGACCTTCATGGTAGCCTTGGCAGCCTCCTTTACGAACGGCTCCAGCTCCTTGATTGCCTGCAGACGCTCTTCTGCAGTGGCGGTGTGGATCACCTTGCGCAGTTTTGCAAGGGGAGCCTCGCTGTTCTTGCCATAGAACATGTGCTCTATACGGAACAGGCCGATACCCTCTGCACCAAACTCGATAGCCTTGGCAGCATCGTCGGGGTTGTCTGCATTGGTGCGGACACCAAGTTTGCGATATTTGTCGACGAGGTTCATGAATTTAACGAAGCGGGGATTCTCGCTTGCGTCCATGGTGCCCACCTTCTCTGCATATACGTAACCCTTGGTTCCGTTCAGTGAGAAGACATCGCCCTCTTTGAACTCGTTACCTGCGATAAAGAGTTTGCGGGTGCCGTCTGCCTGCTCTTCAAACTTGACTGCGTCGCATCCTACGATGCAGCACTTGCCCCAACCACGGGCAACCAGGGCAGCGTGGCTGGTCATACCACCGCGGGCGGTGAGCAGACCGTCTGCTGCGCGCATACCTTCAACGTCTTCGGGGTTGGTCTCGTCGCGCACCAGAATAACTTTCTCTTTCTTTTCTGCAGCCTCGACAGCCTTGGCGCTGGTGAAGACAATCTTACCTACGGCACCGCCGGGGCCTGCGGGCAGACCCTTTGCGATAACCTTTGCCTTCTTCTCAGAAGCGGGGTCGAGCACGGGGTGCAGCAACTCGTCGAGCTGGGTAGGGCTTACGCGCATAACGGCGGTCTTCTCATCGATAAGACCTTCGTCCAGCATATCCATAGCCATGTTGAGGGCTGCGATACCGGTACGTTTGCCCACGCGGCACTGGAGCATCCAGAGTTTGCCTTCCTGGATGGTGAACTCGATGTCCTGCATGTCGCTGTAGTGCTTCTCGAGGTTCTGGCGGATGGTGTCAAGCTCTTTGTAAACCTCGGGCATTGCCTTCTCCAAAGAGGGGAGAGCCTTGTTGTGCTCGGTCTTGGTGGCCTCGTTCAGAGGGTTGGGGGTGCGGATACCTGCAACCACGTCCTCGCCCTGTGCGTTGATGAGCCATTCACCGTAGAACTTGTTGTCACCGGTAGCGGGGTTGCGGCTGAATGCAACGCCGGTAGCGGAGGTGTCACCCATATTGCCGAATACCATTGACATTACGGTAACAGCGGTGCCCCAGTCATCGGGGATACCCTCGATGCGGCGATAAGCGATGGCGCGCTTGCCGTTCCAGGATTTGAACACTGCGCCGATACCGCCCCAGAGCTGAGCGCGTGCATCGTCGGGGAACTCTTTGCCCAGAACATCTTTGACTCTCTTCTTGAAAGCGTCGCAGAGGGCGATGAGGTCCTCTTCTGTGAGCTCGGTGTCAAGCTTGTAACCCTTCTTCTCCTTTACCTCGGCCATCATATTGTCCAGCTGGACGCGGATGCCCTTGCCGTCCTCGGGCTCGATGCCCTCTGCCTTCTCCATAACGACGTCGGAGTACATCATGATAAGGCGACGGTATGCGTCATATACGAAACGGGGGTTCTTGGTCTTGGCGATAAGGCCGGGGATGGTTGCGCTGCAGAGACCGATATTCAGCACGGTCTCCATCATGCCTGGCATGGAGCTGCGGGCGCCGGAACGGCAGGATACCAGCAGGGGATCCTTTGCGTCTCCAAACTTGCGGCCCATAACAGCCTCAGTAGCCTCAAGAGCTGCGTTAACCTCTGCCTCAAGTTCTGCGGGGAACTGGCCGCCGAGGTCAAAATACTCTGTGCAGCACTCTGTGGTGATTGTAAAGCCGGCGGGAACGGGCATTCCCAGAAGGCACATCTCGGCAAGGTTAGCACCTTTGCCGCCCAGCAATTCACGCATCTGGCCATTGCCTTCTGCGCTCTTGCCGCCAAAACGATAAACTCTTTTTACCATAAAAATCTTTGATTAAATATTTATTAGTTATTACTTTCGTACATTAAATTTCGCAAAAATAATAATAATTGTCGGAAAATATGTCAAAGTCGCTCAAAGTCGTTAAGAATTCTCTCCCCAAAGGGGCTAAAATAGAAGACGTCGTAAAGTATTTCAATCGCCGCAGCGTGGCTTCGCACGCGATAGATTGCATCAACTGGCCGGAGTATCCCTATAAGCCGCGGGTCAGCTTCAAGATTGCCCACAACGGCGATGAGATCTTCCTGCAGTTCCGCGTGGTGGAACGCGGTGTGCGGGGCACCTTTGAGTACGACTATGGCTCGCAGCCCTGGACAGATTCCTGCGTAGAGTTCTTCATGACTCCGGATCTTGACAAGCCAGACTATTTCAACGTGGAGATGACCTGCATCGGGCACGGCACCTTTGCCTGCGGTCCGGACCGCGGGCATCGGCACAACTTCGACGATAAGGTGATAGGCCGTATCCGCCGGTACGCTTCGCTGGGGTCGTCGGCTGTGGTGCACGACAAGGGGCGCTGCTGCTGGAGCCTGACCCTCGCCATCCCGTTCGATATCTACGGCCTTGACGGGGCTTCTGTCTCAGGAAAGAGGCTGTGCGCCAACTTCTATAAATGCGGCGACGATATGCCCGTCCCGCACTTTGTCAGCTGGAACCCCATCGGCTGTCCCAATCCCGATTTCCATCGCCCCGAATACTTCGGCGAGTTGGTGTTCGAGTAGACCTTTCTACCGGACAGCGCGAATGTTGATACCATAGAACTTATAGCCGCTATCTGTGTAAACCTTGGATTCGTCTGTGTCCAGACATAAATAGCGTGCAGAACATGGCCGGTTCGTCTCAATCTCAGAGAGCCAATAGAAGCCACCGGCTCCACTGTCTACTAATTTGCCATCGTTCATATAGCCTCCGAGCGCAAAAGTCAAAGTTGCACCATTGATTTTGCTTGTCGCGACAATTATCTTGATATCATTCTTGTAGTCAATCGACCAGTCGCAGTTGTTCAACAACTGCCCCATCTCAGCATTGGTCGGCATCCTCCATCCGTCGCCCATCAATACCGTGGCCGCGTCATCTTCTGACAACAGATAGTGCTTGTTATCTACTTTGCCGTATTTTGCATTGTCGCAATACTTGGTCTGTGTCTTCTCGCTACCTTCAGCGAACTTATAAGTAGTCCAGGAATAGTTTTGCTTCTGCTGTATCTCGCCCCAGGCGAAATACTGTCCCGGTTCCCAAGGTTTTTGGGCCCCCACGTTACAATCTGCCCATTTGACATCCAGTCCCATGTCGACAGCCTGGTATTCAAATGGTTTCTCCTCCACCGGCTCTCCCGTCCCCAGAAAATAACCACCCAGAGCTTCGGGATAATTGTCTTTGCCACAGGAGCACATCAAAAGTGCTACCGCGATAGTTGAAATCAATATATTGGTAAATTTCATTGTCTGATAATTAAGTTGTTTCACCGCTACTTGTTGGCATCATATTCTACAATGGCATTGAGCATTTCCTCATAAGACCAGTGCTCGCTCCAGAACGAAAACGCACCAGGATCGAAATCGTATGTGAACGGCTCACCGTGACGGTATACAATACGCCATGAATACCAATTGCCGTTTTTAAGGTAAACCTTTCCCCCAGTCAATATGTAATCCTCATTCTCATCGGCCAGACCAAGGTCGTATCCGGCCAAAGTGATTCTCTCTTTTTCAGTAGGTCTCTGTATTTTGGCGTAATCTATCCCGGAAACCTTTTCTGAAGAAGATGATGAATAAGATGATGATGCCGCTGCTGCACTTGCCACGATTTCGCTCCACTCCTTGTCCCACTTGCTCTGACGCAATTTCTCGCCTCTGAATACATCGTAAACTCCGGCAGAAGGCAATCCGTTCTTCGCAAGGGCAAGCCACTCCGCCTGAGTCTTCAACTGCTGCTTAGATATTTCCTTGCGGGTATCAAGCGCCGTCAATACTTTGACATCCTCCAGCATTAGCTCCTCTGTCCCTTTTATGATATCGGCAAAATTGACACCCTTGCGGTTGGTGGATTCACCATTGATTTCAGAAATTTCAAGGAGAATGGCGTAAGGTGCAGTCTTGCCGGCCTCCAACATCGGAATGGCAAAACCGCTGCCGGTATTGATGGCAGAGACCAGAATTTTTCTGTTGTTGAGCCGTTCATCTACTGTCACCGAACCGCCCAGTCCCTCCAATATCGCCTTTGCACTCCCAAGGATTCCGCCCAGGATACCAGTCGCTTCAATATGTTGCTTCTTGTACAACACCCCGCTCATATTCACTTCTACAGGTATGTCAAAGATGCTGTTATTCTTTATCTCGCCATAAATCAACACCTTGAAATGATCTGACTCCTGCACCATACCGGCAGTATATGCTGCCTTAAGCCATTGCTGGAACTCTTCGCTCCCGGTCATGGATGTATTTGTGCTGATTGGCTTGACTTTTTCTTTTACTATCTCGCTTATCTTTGTCTGGGTAAACTCTTTTATGCGCTTCCCGTCTATTCCGGCCTTGGTGGCATATGTACTTGAAGTCAATTGCCCCATATCGCTGATAACCTTGCTCCCTTTGGTAGCCCCAGACATGCATAATGGCCACCACTGGTCAAGGATGTCCTGATCCTTACCCTTATATATCAGCCATTCGTATTTTTTATTGATATCGGCAATTGTGTTCTTAGCCCTCGTGGGCAACAGATTAATCTGCGCGAGATAGTAGTTTCTCTTAACATCATCCGCGGCATATTTTAAATCCTTACTGTCCAGATCATACTCCTGGCCATAAACCGATTTCAACTTCTTGATGCTTTCAAGAGTATTACTGGATGTCCTGAAAGCGTTAGCCACGACTTTGCGTTTATACTTGGAGTTTGGATAGAGACCGTTAAACCTGATGGCTTCATCGGCTGTTTTTACCAGGCTGACATATAACGGCTCTACATCTTTTGATGTAGAATATTTGGCCAGTGCCTTTGACAGGGCATCAAAGGAGGGACTTTCTGCAATGTATCTGTCAGTGGCGTCTACGACGAATTTGGATTTAGGCATCAATTGCACCAGAGCCGGCATATCATCTCTTGAGAGATTCTTAATGCCCGCCAGCATAACGTCGTCGGAATACACACTGTTGGGAAATGCGGTAACGAAGTCCCTGACATCGGCAAGCCGCTTAACCACGAAATGGTTCTCTACATTCCTGTCTATCAGCCTGACCGTGCTGTATCTTGAATTGACTTTCTCACTTGAAATGACGATATAATCCCCTCCGGCCCTTTCTGCCCACTTATCTATATTGTCGACATCCGCTTTTGTCCTGTATCCTGCCAGGGCGTCTATTCCATAAGAGACACCCACCCCCACTAATGCACCAAAGACGGCAGATCCGACTTTGGATGAAGACCGCCCTGCGGCTGTCTGCTGCTGGACAGGTCCCAGCATAGCTCCGGCAACGGCACCTGCAACGGGCATTGCTGCGCCGACAGTGATGCCGATGGCATTCGGGCTGACGTAGTATTCTGGTTGAGTAACTTGTATACGATTGTTATAATCAGGATCGCTCACACTCTTTGCAATCGGACGGTATGTCGCGCAAGATGTGAGACCGATTATCAATATGGTTAATAAAAATACCTTTGTCTTCATAGCTCAATCTCCTATAATGCCATACCTAATCCAACTTCAACCACGCGGAACAGTTTTTCACTGTCCACAGGCAGCGTCTGCTTATATTCTACTTTAAGAAGGAATGCCCGCATGAAATAAAGCTTGAAGCCACCCTTGGCAATCGGGCTGTTTATGGATGTTGAATAGCTCGATTTCCCCCCGGCGAGAGAAGATGTCTGATATCCGGCACCGACATAAGGGCAGAACACCGATGTCCATTCTCCCAACGGAGGCAGCACATACAGATTGGCAAAAAACTCCAAACCGTTGTGCGACACCTGAGTGGCGTCAATGTCCGAAGCATTGAAGTCATATACAGAGCCAAAGTACGCCCCTTCGACTTCAACATTGTTCAGCAGAAAATACGATAGTGAAACCGACAGACTGCGATTCGTCGGGACAATGATCCCCGCCTGTTTGTTTGCGAAATAATTGGAATTGAGGTAATTCTCTCTACGATAGCTCAGTGTAAAATTTTTACTTCCATGAGAGCGTGGAGAATAGAAGTATCTGTTATCGCCCGGGTCATCCCAGAGTTTGAGCTTAGGGCTTGAGATAGAGACCTTTCCCTGCCCAAAACAAAATACCGAACCAAACA
>JAFSQE010000010.1 GCA_017446775.1 Bacteroidales bacterium
CCGCAAATTCCTCACCGTGGCACTGATAATAGGCGTCATCTGGGGTTTCTGGCACTTCCCGCTGATACTCAACGGCCACAATTACCCCCAGCACCCCGTTCTGGGCGTGTTCCTGATGGTGTTGATGTGCATCCTGCTGACGCCCATCCTGATGTATTTCCGCAAAAAGTCGGGCAGCGTGATTGTGCCGGCCGTGATGCACGGCACCTTCAACGCCGTGATAGGCATCAGCAACATCCTGGTGGAACCAGCCAACGACCTTCTGGTGGGCGGTCCCGGCTTGGCCGGATTCATTGTGCTGCTGCTTACCAACATCTGCATCTTTATCTACGACCATTTCGGCAGCAAGGACGATATCTATCTTTCAAGCTTATGATTCAGCATACAACCACAGAAGAAGACAAGCGCTTTATGCGCGAGGCTATCCGTCTGGCCACAGAAAGCGTAAACAACGGCGGCGGTCCGTTCGGCGCCGTCATAGTGAAGGATGGTAAGATTGTGGCCGGTGCATCCAACAGCGTCACCATAGACAACGACCCGACCGCCCACGCCGAGGTCAATGCCATACGTGCCGCATGCCGCGTTCTGGGCACTTTCGACTTGTCGGGCTGCACCATATACACCTCCTGCGAACCGTGTCCTATGTGCCTGGGCGCCATTTACTGGGCCCGCATCGAGAGGATATTCTACGGCAACAACCGCAAGGACGCCGCCGATATCAGCTTTGCCGACAATTTCATCTACGAAGAGCTGGACAAACCGTTGGATATGCGGTGCGTACCCATCACCCCGCTGCTACGCGACGAGGCGCTTCACACCTTCCGCCACTGGGTGGAAAAAACCGACAAAACAGAATACTGATTTGGCCTCCGTCCCCAAAACCAACGCGGCCCGGCTGCTGGAGACGGCGGGCGTGGCATTTGAACTGATTCCCTACGAGGTTGACCCCGACAATCTTGCTGCCGACCATGTGGCCGCCCAACTTGGCGAACCCATAGAGACGGTGTTCAAGACACTTGTGCTGCGCGGCGACCGCACCGGCCTGTTCGTGTGCGTGATGCCCGGCGACATGGAGGTAGACCTGAAAGTGGCCGCCCGCATCTCCGGCAACAAATCGTGCGCGATGATCCACGTGAAGGAACTGCTGCCCGAGACGGGCTACATCCGCGGCGGCTGCTCCCCCATCGGCATGAAGAAGCCCCTGCCTACATTCATCTACGAATTGGCCCTGCTCTACGAACACATTTACATAAGCGCCGGCATCCGCGGCCTCCAGATAAAAATCAACCCCGAAGACCTTATCCGCTTCGTCGGCGCCGACATCTATCCGATTTAGTTAATAATCTTATTAACAAATCGGCGGGTTATTCGTCTTTACGGTATGAAACGATTTTTATTGATACTCGGCATACTGATGCCGATGATGATGCAGGGGGTGACTGTCAGAAACACCCTCACCAAATCCAGATTGACATCTTTTATCTCCGATTGCCGCGGCTATGAAGGTGCCGAGGTGGTGCAGCTTGGCAAGCTTGCCACCAGCGCGCTCAAGGGTGCGGTGCGTATCTCCGGAATCGGCGACCCCGATGTCCGCGAGGCGCTCTCCTTCATTAAGGGGATCAAGAGCATGTCGATATTCGACTATGACAATTGCTCAGACGCCGACAAAGCCATCATCACCAGCCGCCTGGACAAAATCCTGGCGGGCGGAGACATCCTGATGGAGGCCAAGGATGGTACCGAAAAGATGCGCATCTACGGGGTCGTGGACGACAAAGGCGACACCGTGCGCGACTTTATCCTCTATGCGCCGAACGATTGCGCCCTGATCTGCATCTTCGGTTCGATATCGACCAGGCAGGCTGTACATATCATGGACAATGACTGAGCAGCGCTTCCATAGTGAATACCTCCCCCTGGCGGAGACGCTCTACCGAATCGCCTTCTTCATTTTGGAGTCGAAAGAGGAGGCGGAGGATGCCGTGCAGGAGGTATATCTGAAGCTATGGGTGAATCGCTCGACGCTGGACGGGATCCGCAACGCGAAAGCCTACAGCATCGGAATGGTCAAGAACCTATGCATGGACCGCATCCGCCGCGCAAGGCACCTGACCTTTTCGGAAGCCATCCCAGAGAGGCCGACATTCCGCACCCAGGACGAAGAGTTTGACACCCGCAGGCGGCTCGACAAGGTGCTGGAGGCCATCAAGGCGCTCCCCGAGCGACAGCGGCAGGTACTGGTTCTCCGCACGGTGGAAGGTCTCTCGTACGAAGAGATCGCCGCACGGACCGGAATGAACCTCCTGACTCTGAGAGTCACGCTTTCGCAAGCACGAACCAAATTGAAACAGATTGTATGAAAAAGATAGAAGACATAGAGACAATGACCCCGGAAGAGCTTGAATCTGCTGCAGAAAAGCAGTCAGCTATCGTTCCGGAAGGGCTGCGGAGCCGCATAGAGACGGTCCTGGCCGCCAAGGCCATCGCCGACGATGACAAGCCTAAGGCGCCCAAACGCGCCGCGGGTTGGATTGCCGCTACCGGACTGGCCGCAGCAGCCGCTATCGCCGCTTTCGCAATCTTCCCCAACCGCGCCTCATCCGAGCCGAAAGACACTTTCGACGATCCGGCGCTGGCATATGCTCAGGTAGAAGCCACTTTCAGACAAATCTCAGATAAATTGGCATCGGTGGCCAACAAACCCATCGAAGTAACGAATAACAAAGACAAACAATGAAAAGAATGATGATTATAGCAGCATTGCTGCTCAGTTTTATATGCGCGTCTGCCCAGAACGGCAAGAGCATCTATCAGAAATACTCCGACAGCGAGGGGGTCAGTGCCGTGTACATCTCACCCGCCATGTTCCGCCTGATGGGGAAGATTCCCGACATGGAGGTAGAGGGCAAGGATGTCAATCTGGCCCCGATTATCCAAACCCTGACAGGCCTTTATATCATCAACAGCGAGGATCCGGAAATTATCGGCAACCTCAAAAAGGACGTTGACAAGTTTATTTCCGGAGGCAAATATGAATTGCTGATGGAAGCAAAGGACTCGGGCGATATTGTCAGGATGTACACCGTCGGAACCGAAACCATCGTGGACAGTTTCGTGATGATTGCTGTGGAACCCGATGAGACATCCTTCATCTGCATCGACGGCAAGATAAAGCGGGAAGACCTTGAGAAGGCTCTCGGCGCGAAGATGAAAGACTAACGCCGGTCGCGGAGGGCGTAGACAGCGCGGACTATCCAGACGATGACCGCTGATAAAAGCCAGCGGGAGAAGAGGATAACCCACCAGACGCCGCCGGCCAGGGAGAAGAGACTCAGGTCCTCCAGATTGCTGTGGGAGACACCCACATGGAGATTGACAAGGTTGATGTCGCGCTGGGACAGACGTCCGCTCTCGGCCTCCTTCATCATTGCGGCGCCCCCATATGCCAGGCCGATGATATTGGCCACGACCCAGAAAAAGGCGCAGTTGGCGGGGAGGCCAAAGACCTTCATCACGGGCGAGAGGGCCTTGGACATCGGTTCCACAGCACCGGAATCTGCAATAATCTGCTGCAGGATGTTCAGCGTAAAAATGATGCAGGTCATCTTGAGGGCCAGACGGAGCATCCCCGCCAGCCAGGAGAGGAACTGCGTCCAGAAAGGCTCAGAAGACACCGCTGTGGCGGCCTCGGCTTGCGCGGCGCCGCCCCAGTCGGGGAGCACCAGATTGAGCACCAGTCCCATGACTATGGACGAGACGGTGCGCACCGCAATCATCATCACGGCGCTGGTGCCGGTCTTTTTCTGCACCGCCACCTCGATGGGCATGTTGTGGGCGCAGAGAGCCATCACGGCCAGGATGGTCATCTGACGCACATTAAGGCCCATAGTTACACCGGCAGCGATGGCGCTGTAACAGTTTACAAAGTAGCCGGAAACCCATGCCAGAGAGGCGGCGCCGGGAAGCCCCAGATGCTTGAAAAGTGGCTCCAGATATACCGACAGCCACTCCAGCACGCCAAAATACTTGAGCAGGAATATCACAAAGGATACCCCGGCTGTAACCTCTATCATCCACAAGCATATCCTGGCGGCGGCCGGGAGGGCCGCCTTTACCGATCTACCCAAAACCAACCGCATCTATTTGTGCCTTATTGCAAGTTCTTCTTCCAAATCCTTGATGGAGAAACCCATCTGCTCACAGAGCACCAGCAGGTGATATACCAGATCGCCAGCCTCGTAGAGGAAGCGCTCTTTGTTGCCGTCGACTGCCTCGATGACGGTCTCAACTGCCTCCTCACCAACCTTCTGGGCAATCTTGTTGACGCCTTTGGTAAAAAGATAGGTGGTATAGCTGCCCTCGGGCATATCGCGGTGGCGCTGCTGGATGCAGGCCTGCAGGGTACCGAGAAAGCCCTCGTTATCCCTGGTGTCAAAGCAGGCGGTGGTGCCGAGGTGGCAGGTCGGACCGTCGGGGTGCGCCTTTATCAGCAATGTATCGGCATCGCAGTCGGCAAACATCTCCACAACGTGCAGATAATTGCCGCTGGTCTCGCCCTTGGTCCAAAGAGAGTGACGAGTCCGGCTGAAGAAAGTCACAAGACCGCTTTCCACCGTCTTGTTGAAAGCCTCCTGGTTCATATAGCCCAGCATGAGCACCTTTAGGGTATCGGCATCCTGGATAATTACCGGCAGCAGGCCGTCGGCGCATTTCTCCAATTTGAAATCTGAGAATTTCATAATCTTACTGGTATGTTTTGTTTTTCTAATTCTTGTTTAAGGACGGGGATGGGTATCTCGCCGCTATGGAAGATGGAAGCAGCCAGGGCGGCGTCAGCTTTCCCGGCCGTCAGCACATCTGCTATGTGCTGTATGCACCCCGCACCGCCTGAGGCGATAATGGGTATGGAGAGAGCATCTGCCAGCGCTGCGTATGTCTCGCACGGATAGCCGTCGCGGGTGCCGTCGTGGTCCATCGAGGTGAACAGCAGCTCCCCCGCCCCGCGTTCCTGAGCCTCCCGTGCCCAGCCGAACAGCTCACGGTCGGTAGCCACGCGGCCGCCGTGGGTAGTGGCCATCCAGCGGCTGTCCACAACCCGGGCGTCAATGGCAATAACCACGAATTGCGACCCATATTTGCCGGCGATGGCGTCTATCAGGCCTGGATTGTTGATGGCGGCGGTGTTAATGCTGATCTTGTCGGCACCGGCATCTAGCAGTCGCGCAGCATCGTCCAGGGTGGAGATTCCGCCGCCCACGGTGAAAGGGATGTTAATCTGCTCTGCAACCCGGTTCACCAGATCGCAGAAAGTCTTTCGCCCCTCTACAGAAGCGCTGATATCGAGATAGACCAGCTCGTCGGCCCCTTCTGCGGCATAGCGTGACCCAAGTTCCACGGCATCGCCCATGTCGCGCAGTCCCACAAAGTGGATCCCCTTCACGGTACGGCCATCCTTGACATCCAGACACGGTATTATTCGCTTAGCGACCATCGCTCGATCTGTTTAAGTGTTATTCTGTTTTCGTAAATCGCCTTGCCGACAATGACTTTCCGCAAGCCCTCTTCGTTCAAGCGCTCGATGTCGGCCATGGAGCCGATACCGCCGGAGACGGTGAAGTCTATGGCGGGATAGCGCCCCTGCAACTCTGTATAGAGTTCAAATGCCGGCCCCTGAAGCATCCCGTCGCGCGAGATGTCGGTGCAGATAATCTGCGTCACGGCGGAAAACCGGGCGATCAAATCGTCTATCGTAAGATCCATGTCCTCCAGCCAACCGCTCACAGAGACTTTTCCGTCGCGAAGGTCGGCGCCAAGTATCATCCTTTCAGGGCCGTAGGCCACCAGCCACTGCTCGAAGATTTCAGGCTCGCGGGCGGCGATGCTGCCGGCTATGGCGTAGGTCGCACCGCGGTCAAAGGCAGCACGCAGGGCATCGTCGCTCTTGATTCCGCCGCCGAACTCAATCTCCAGGCCGGTGCGGGTGGCAATCTGCTCCAGAGTGGCAAGGTTCTGCGGACCGCCCGCCTTGGCTCCGTCCAGATCCACCAGATGCAAACGTTTAACACCGGCATCCTCATATGCGCGGGCCATATCCAGCGGCTGCGCATCATACACCTTCCGACGGTCGTAATCGCCCTTGGAAAGGCGTACGCAGCGCCCTTCGATTATATCTATGGCGGGAATTATCTGAATCATAGGCGCAGGAAGTTCTTGAGGATTCTTTCGCCCACCGCTCCGCTCTTTTCCGGATGGAACTGACACGCAAAGAAGTTGTCGCGGGAAAGCGCTGCGCTAAAATCGACTCCGTGATGGCTCACGGCGATTGTATCGGCACAGATTTGAGGATAGTAAGAGTGGACGAAATAGACATACGCATCCTCTGTCAGGCCGGCAAACAGCGGCGAGCGCAAGTCCATGAGACTGTTCCACCCCATATGCGGCACCTTCTGTTCTGGTGTTTGTTTGAATCGACGCACCTCGGCGGGGAAGATGCCCATGCAGCGGGTATTCCCCTCCTGACTGCCGGCACACATCAGTTGCGCCCCGACACAGATACCCAGTACGGGCTGTGTCAGTGTAGGGATAACGGCAGCCAGGCCGCAATTCGTAAGCGCCCTCATGGCGGTGGAAGCCTCTCCAACTCCAGGCAGAATCACCTTGTCGGCGGAGCGCAGCTTGTCAGGATCGGCTGTGAGATAAACATCTGCCGCCCCCACACGGGAGAGCGCGTTTATCACAGAACGGATATTCCCGGCATCGTAATCTACCAGAGCAATCATAGCAGGCCTTTACTGGTCGGTATCTCGTAATCGAATGGGTTGCATGCGATGGCCTGACGCAGCGCACGGGCAAACGCCTTGAACACCGCCTCGGCCAGGTGGTGGTTGTTTTCGCCGCGGGCACGGATGTGCAGATTGCAGCACATCGCCTCACAGAGACTTTTGTAGAAATGGCGGAACATCTCTGTTGGGGTATCGCCCACATATTCGCGGGTAAAGGGGACATCCCAGCCGAAATCTATCCGGCCGCCAAGGTCCAGGAGAACCATCGCCTCGCACTCGTCCATCGGCAGGGCAAAGCCATAGCGGCCGATGCCGTGTTTGCTGCCCAGCGCCTGGTGCAGCGTCTGCCCCAGGGCGATGGCGACATCCTCCATGGTGTGATGCTCATCCACCTTCAAATCGCCCCTGGCCTCTATCTGCAGGCCGATTCCGCTGTGGTGCGCTATCTGGTCCAGCATATGGTCAAAAAAGTTCAGGCCGGTGGAGATGGTGCTTTCCAAACGGCCGTCCAGGTCCACGCACACGCGGATGGCTGTCTCACGGGTAGTGCGCTCTATGGTGGCGCGACGCTCGCCGCGGCGGATTATCTCCGCAATCTCTTTCCAGCCGTTGTCTTTATCCAGCAACAGCGCCTTACAGCCAAGATTCCTGGCCAGAGCGGCATCGGTAGCCCGGTCGCCAATTACATAGCTGGCCGACATGTCGTACTCCCCGGTGAGGTATTTGCCAAACATGCCGATGCCCGGCTTGCGGGTTGGCTTGTTATCTTCGGGAAAACTGCCGTCCACCAGTATGTCGTCAAACTCAACCCCTTCGCCGCGCAGCGTTTTCAGCATCAGCTCCTGCGGCCCGATGAAATCCTCATAGGGGAACGAATCGGTACCCAGACCATCCTGATTGGTGGCCAGCACCAGCTCGTAGCCCAGGTCTGCAATGGCTTTCAGGCCAGAGATCGCCCCGGGCACAAACTCGAACTTATCGAACGAATCCACCTGCTCGGAGGGCTTGGGCTCCACCAGGATGGTGCCGTCGCGGTCTATGAACAAAACTTTCTTAAGACTCATAGCTGTAAATACATTTTTCCAGTTTTACATTTTCTGCGGGGGTACCCACGGTAATGCGCAGGCATCCTTCGCAAAGGGTCACCCTGCTGCGGTCGCGCACAATGACACCCTGCTCCAGCAGCGCGTTGTACACTCCGCGGGGGTCGGACACCTGTATCAGCAGAAAGTTGGCGTCGGAAGGATATATCTTCTTAACGCAGCCGGCATTAAGCAGCTCCGCCGCCAGGCGGTCGCGCTCTGCAACGATTTCCGCCACCTGTGGCGCGATGTCCCTTGAGATGCTTTCAAGCGCCAGGGATATGGTATCGGTGCCGATGTTATAAGGATATTTAACCTGCTTGAATATCGAGATGATGTAACTGCTGGCCATTGCCAGGCCGATGCGCAGCCCTGCCATGCCCCACGCCTTGGAGAGTGTCTGGAGCACGATAAGGTTTGGATACTTCTCCAACAGCGGCAGCACACCCGGCTTTGAGCAGAAGTCGATGTAGGCCTCGTCCACCACCAGGATTCCGTCGAATCCCGCCGCCAGACGCTCTATCTCGGACGTTTCGAAGGCGTTTCCGGTAGGGTTGTTGGGCGAGCAGATGAACATCAACTTTGTGTTGCTGTCGGCCGCCGCCAGCAGCCTGTCTACCGGCAGGGCAAAGGTCTCCGGCTCCAAAGGAACCATCCGGCGCCCCACATCGTTTATATCGGCACACACGCTGTACATACCGTAGCTGGGGGCCATTATCACGGCGTTGTCGCGCCCCGGCTCGCAGAATACGCGGTAGCAGAGGTCAATGGCCTCGTCGCTGCCGTTGCCCAGAAAGAGCTGCTGGGGCGCCACCCCTTTGATATCCGCCACAAGACATCGCAGCTGCTCTTTCAAAGCCGTGGAGGGATAACGGTTCATGCCGTTGTCGTAGGGGTTCTCGTTTGCATCCAGAAGGATGCCCAGCTCCCCCTTGTACTCGTCACGGGCAGTGGAGTACGGCTGCAACGCTGCAATGTTCGGGCGAACAAGTTGTGCTATATCTTTCATTGCTCCAAACGGATTTTTACCGCGGCGGCGTGGGCGTCCAGCCCCTCTGCCTCTGCCATGGTGACAATGGTCTTGCCAAGGGAGGAGAGTCCCTCGCGGGTGAGCTCCTGATATGTTATCGAATGCATGAAACTGTCCAGGCCGATGCCGCTCCAGGCACGCGCCAGCCCCATTGTAGGGAGGGTATGGTTGGTGCCGGAGGCATAGTCGCCGGCGCTCTCGGGAGAGTAGTTGCCTATAAACACGCTGCCCGCAGCGGTGATCTGCTCTGCGATGGCCCAGGGGTCCTGGACTGCGACAATCAGATGCTCGGGCGCATAGGCATTGGCGAACGCGATGGCCTGGTCATGATTTTCCATCACTACTATCCGGCTGTTTTCCAGTGCCTTGGTGGCGATGTCACTACGAGGCAGCAACGCCAGCTGACGGGCCACCTCTGCCTGTACCCTGACAGCAAACTCCCCGCTTTTGCACACCAGCATCGCCTGGCTGTCGGGGCCATGTTCTGCCTGCGAAAGCATATCGGAGGCCACAAAGCGATCAGAAGCGGTATCATCTGCCATCACCATCACTTCTGACGGGCCGGCAGGCATGTCTATAGCAACGCCTGTAGCGGCCACCAGTTGCTTCGCCTTGGTCACATAGCGGTTGCCCGGGCCGAATATCTTGCTTACGGGGGCGATGGTCTCTGTACCATAAGCCATTGCGGCGATGGCCTGTGCCCCGCCCAGGGAATATATCGTATCAACACCACACACCGATGCCGCATATAGCACCGCCGGGGCAACCTTGCCGTCGCGGCCCGCCGGGGTGCAGAGCACTATCTCGCGGCAGCCGGCAATTCTGGCGGGGATAGCCAGCATCAGCAGTGTGGAGAAAAGCGGCGCACTGCCACCCGGGATGTAAAGCCCCACCCGCTCAATCGGCAGACTGCGGCGCATGCAGCTCACGCCCGGCATCGTCTCCAACGCAACGGAAGCTGGCTTCTGGGCGGCATGGAACGCGCGGATATTGTCCGCCGCAGCCGCGATGGCCTCCTTAAGGTCGGCACTGACAGACGCAGCCGCCGCTGTAATCTCTGCAGAGGATACCAGGAACGGATTACCCTGCTGATTGGCGGCGGGGTCGCGCCCCTCCACCTCGCGGGTAATATCCACCAGAGCGGTATCTCCGCCGGAAAGCACGCGCTCCAGAATGGCACGCACCCGCCCTTCTATCGCGGCATCATCTGCCACGACTCGCCTGCAAAGCGCCTTCCACTGCCCCTGAGGGGGATTGACAATTATTTCCATCAGTCTATCACTTTATCGAGGTGCAATACCAGAATACCCTCGGCACCCAGCGCCTTGAGTCTCTCTATCTTGTCCCAGAGCTCGCTTTCCAGCACCACGCTGTGCAGAGAGCACCACCCCTCTGCGGCCAGCGGCATCACGGTGGGAGAACGCATCGCCGGCAATATCTTCACCGCCTCGGATACCTTGTCGGTGGGGATATTCATCAGTATGTACTTCTTGCCGACGCTCTCCATCACCGCGTCAAAGCGGAACAGCATCTTGTCCAGTATCTCCTGCCTTGCGGGATCCAGATCCAGCCGCGAGATAAGCACCGCCTCGCTCACAAGCACCGTCTCGACCTCCTTAAGCCCGTTGGAGACCAGCGTTCCGCCAGAAGATACGATATCGAAGATAGCATCGGCGATTCCGGCGGCGGGAGAAATCTCCACGGACCCCATTATCTTGCGGATATCGGCCGTAACACCGTTTGCTGCAAGCCACCCCGACAGTACATTGGGATATGATGTCGCGATGCGCTTGCCAGCAAAAAACTGCGGACCGGTATACTCCTGGTCCTTGGGAATTGCCAGCGAAAGGCGGCACGCTCCGAAGCCCATCTTTCGCACGATGCGCACCTTGGCCCCTGTTTCCACGACCTCGTTCAGCCCGACGATGCCCAGATCGGCACTGCCGCCGGCCACTACGCCGGGGATATCGTCGTCCCTAAGGTACAGCACCTCCAGCGGGAAGCCTGCCGCACGCGCCAGAAACTTGCGCTTGAGTTCGTCTATCTTGATGCCCGCCTCGCGCATCAGCGCCAGCGAATCTTCGCTCAGGCGGCCTTTGGATTGAATAGCTATTCTTATCATAATTGTCTTACATGTTATAATTGAAAATGTATACGGGACCCATCAGGCCGGAGGGCTGCAGCGGCGAATCGGCACTCCAGGGATTCACCGTCATACACACCTTGCGTTCACTCTCGGGCAGCCGCATGTCGCCGATTATGCGGTTCTGCCAGTTGTTAACCACTTCCACCTCTACGGTATTGGCGCCACGGCGCAGATAAGGCGCTATATTAACCCGATACGGGAATGTCCACGCCCCGCCTGCATATTTGCCGTTTATCTTCACCTTTGCCATTACCATTACCCAGCCCAGGTCCAGATACACATCGCCCTTGGGCAACTCATACATTTCAAACTGGTTGCGGTAGATTGCCGGACCGGAATAATACCTGATGCTTTCGTCGGTGGCGGTTGTCCAATCAAATAGCCCGCCTTGCGGCAATTCGCGAGCCGGACCGCGATGGGCAGGGTCGAAAGAGAGTGTCCAATCCTCGTTCAAATCCACCAGAAGGTTTACACGGGGGTAATTGTGTTTGTACTGGCTACCCTGCGGCTTCTGGTTGCAGAACACCACAAAAGAGCTTTCAAGTGCCTCCAGCCGCAAGAACACCTTCACACAACTGCCGTCGTCGTAATACTCCGGCAGAGCCCGGATTTCGCCGGTGATGGGATTCCAGAGCTGGGGAGCCTGTCCGCTTACCCTGAAGGTTGCATTGAACTCCACAGAACGGTCCATCTGGTTGGAGACAAAGTAAATGTCGCCGGTTGGAAGCGTACGGTGGATAAACTTAATATCGGCATACTTGTCGTCAGTAGCAAAGTCGGGTGCTATCTCTTTCTCTTCCAATATCCTTGCGATAGATACGCCGTCGGCATAAACGCGGCCGTAGCCATAAGGCATGGCCTGTCGCTGGTTATGGCCCCAGAGCTCTGCGGAAAGACTCTTTACCCGGGCATCAGCTTCAGGATAATTCTCAAGGCTCGGGGAGGATACCGGCGCCGGGCCAAGTACCGTAAGGCCGTCGGCCACCAGCTCTTTGATCCTGGCAAGAACCTCGGGGCGCATGGTGGTCTGGCGCGGCAGCACCAGCAGCGCATAACTCATGCCGTCGGGCAGCGTCAGGCGCCCGTCAACCATGGTTGCACGCTCTAAAAGCACCTCGGCATTGATATAGTCAAAAGAGTAGCCGAACGGCAACTCGGGATCGCACGCACCGGTCATCTTTGGAGTATCTTCTCCGATAAAATACGCCACATCCGCCTCGTAAAGCCCCTGCTGGAGCATAAGGTTACAACGTTTGATATAACTGCCAAAGAGATCCATATGGCTGAACCAGATGTTCTTGCGGTTGAATTCGTTGCCGAACCAGGCATCCACGCCCGGATTGCGGTCTTCGTAGGGCTGCTGGATATAAAGGTGCAGCAGCGTGGAGTTGATACCCTCTGTGAAGAAACGGTCCAGACGCTGCTTCATTATGCGGGGATACCGGCTGAACACGGGTCCGCCGCTGGTACAGCTCTCGGCCCAGACCTTGCGCTTGCCGTAGATATGGGCGCATGACGATGCAGCACGGTTCTCTATGTCGCCCAGCGACCCTTCGCTCCAGAATTCACCCGCAACCTCGTCGCTCTGTCCGCCATACTGCAAAAATTCGCCGGGGAAACCCCAGTGTCCGTAACACTCCAGCCAGGTCGTCAGCCCGTGTTTGTTGCTCTGCTCGCGAAGGCCGGCCACATAATCGTATGCCACGCGGTCTGCTATCAGGCGGCGCAGATCCCAGAGAAAGCGGTCGCTGATATCGCGGTTGCCGACCACCTTGCCGCTTAGGGCGGGCAGATACGGAGTCGGGTCGTAGCCATATTTCTCAATAAAGCTTTCGGCCATGTCGTCGGTCCAGTCCATGCCGCCAGTCTCGTAGCTGTCCTCTACAACGACCTTGAAGGTCTTGCGGTCTTCTGCCGGGATGCGGCGCAGTATTTCGCCGATAAAGTTGTCGAAATGATAGGCGATATGCTCTTTGCTCATCTTGTCTATCTCAAGTCCCGTCCCTTCCGGCGAAGCGGGGGCATTGGTCTGCCCTGTGGTACGCATCGCAAGGCGGGAGATAGTCCAGCGGCCACGCGGAGCATCCCAGACCAGGGTATCGCCGTCCATCTTGTCGGTGAGGTCTATCACCTTAGACGGGTCAATGCAGGCTTTGCCGGGCGCCTCCGGCTGGACGCGCCACATATATGCATCCCACATGGGCAGCGGGGTCTGGAACATTTTGCCAAGGGTCTTCTCTGCATAGCGCTCTACAAGAGCCTCTGTGGTGAGTTCTACATCCAGCACGCCCGCGCCTTGCTCAGCAAGTTCCAGGCGGAACATATGGGCGTCGGTAGACGGCAAAGCCACCACCAGGGGCGCATAGGGCAGATAGCCCACATTGATGTTGGAATTGCTGCGGTCGATATCAAAATCCGCAATCGGATGCCAGGCGCCGGTACGGTATGCCAGCAACCGGCCCTTTGTAATTATCGACGTCCCTTTTTGGGGAGTGATGCGCAACGACTTGTACTCCTGGCCACTCTCTCCCGTAAGGCTTACGTCCTCCCTTTCTCCTGCACGCTTGTGGATTGTGGTCTTAATGCTTTTGGCGGCGGTAGCGGGATAAGCTATCACCCTGACATCGTCCATTGCGTCCGGGGCGACCTTGTCCAGGGTCACCGTTATGGGGCCGCCGGGGGCATCGATAGTCTTGTCTACGCAGTCAAGGTAGCGCATGCTCTGCTCCGGCTTAACCCAGGGGCCTCCCGACTGACTCCAGCCGGGGCAGTTGAAGATGCCTATCTCTATGTCCAGGTCAGAGGCGGTTTTCAGGGCAGCGTGCATCACCTCCCACCATTCGGGGGTAAAGATTTTGATATCTCCCCAGGGGAGGTCGGCGGTGACATTACCGATAAATGCACGGTTGATGCCCACCTGCTTCATCGCCCTCAGGTCGTTCTCTACGCCCTCTTTGGAGATATTGTCGTTGACCCAGTACCAATACACCGCCAGCTTCATGTCGTCAGGATTCTGGAACCCCTTGCGGATGGTCTTGAACGATTCGTCGGGGCCGAAGCACGTAGGGTCGGCAAGTGTCTCTGTCTGCTTGTGTGTGCAGCCGGCCGCCAACATGGCCAGGGTTGCAGCTGCAATGGCATATTTTACTATAAGCTTCATTTGTGTGGATTATCCTTGCAAATATAATCGTTTTACAGGTAGCCAAGAAGTTGGGCGGGAGTATCTATCAGATGTTTTGCCCCAGCCGCCTCCAGGGCAGAGCGTCGGCGGAAGCCCCAGGTAACCAGCACATATTCCAGGCCGGCACGTCCTGCGCTCTGGATATCGACCTCACAGTCGCCTACATATAAAATCCGGGCTCTGTCCAGACCCGCCGCTGAGCTGTGGGCGATGGCATCGTCTATTATACCCGGTTCCGGTTTCAGGGGGCCGCCAGGCTTCTGCCCCTCAACAGCCGCCCAACGGATCTGAGGGTAAAAATGCGGTACCAGGAACTTGGCCCCGTCGTCGAACTTGTTGGAGGCTACGGCCATGGGGATACCGCGCCGCTGCAACTCTGCCAATAACTCGGGCATACCTTCATACGGGCGGGTTTCGCGGGCCAGATTGGCGCGATAAAACTTTAGGTAAACATCCCTGGCGGCATCCACAAAGGCCTCGTCGGCCGCCTTTTCTGCTGGAAGGGCACGCTTGATAAGCATCCTGCTGCCGTCTCCGACAAACTTTTCGTAATCAGAAAGTTGCCAGAGGGGCAATCCATAATGCGCAAGCATCTCGTTGCAGGCGCTGCCGATGCCGCCGATGGTATTCAGAATCGTACCATCAAGGTCGAATATCACAAGTCTAATCATAATCGCAACAAAAATAGTAATTTTACGGCGATGAACCCCAAAACTCTCATTTCGCTCTCGGGTGCGGTGATATCCAATCCGCTGCGAAGACTCGCCGCCCCGGTGGATTTCGAACTGCTCGAGGGGGAGTGCATCGCCCTGACAGGACCCAACGGAAGCGGCAAAAGCACCGTGCTGGAGATGCTCAGGGGCGGTTTTTACCTTCGGGAAGGGACTCTGCGCTTCGCGTTGGAAGACGAACCCTACCGCGCAATCCGCACCGTGGAGTTTGACAACGCATACTCTACCAGCGAGACCCAATACTACTATCAGCAGCGCTGGCAGGCCTTCGAGAGAGAGGCTTCGCCGCTGGCCGGGGAGCTGCTGGAGCCATTACCCTCCGAATCGGCCGTGCGGCATCAGCTGTTCGAGATTCTGGACATCGCGCCGCTGCTGGGCAAAGAGATAATCACTCTGTCCAGCGGTGAGCTGAGACGCTTTTCCATAGCCCGCGCCCTGCTCAAACAGCCGCAGGTGCTGATTCTGGAGAACCCTTTCATCGGCCTCGACCCTCCGACAAGAGATACGCTCTGCCGGCTTCTGGAACAGATTAACCGGGAACTTGGCATCAGCATAGTGATGACCCAGACCGATGCCGACAGGATTCCGGCGGTGGTCACACACGTCTACTTCATGGAGAGCGGACGGATATCATCCAAGATACCGGCAGAAGCTGTTCGCAACTGCGGGCAGAAGCCTTCGCTGGAAGTTGATGCCTCCCTGACGCTCGGTCACTCCGATTCCTCGCTAACGCCGGTCGGCGTCCAACTTCCAGATGCGGACTGCTCTGCCCGCAACATAGAGAAGACAGGGACGGTAACACTACCTCAACTGCGTGAGAGCAAGCGTTTCGACAAGGTCGTGGAGATGCGCAGGGTGAACATCGCCTACGGCGACAGGCAGATTTTCAAGGAGCTCGACTGGACGGTCCGCAGCGGCGAAAAGTGGAACGTGACGGGGCCCAACGGCAGCGGCAAGAGCACCCTGCTGAGCCTTGTGAATGCCGACAATCCCCGCGCCTATTCGCTGGATATCACTCTGTTCGACCGGCGCCGCGGCACGGGCGAGAGCATCTGGGACATCAAACGGCACATCGGCTTCCTCTCCAGCGAAATGCACAGCGGCTTCATCACCTCCGACACAGTGCTGGAGATTATCCGCGGTGGACTTGAAGACAAGTTCGGGGGTGGAGCACAAATATCTGGTTTACAATACAATACACAATCCAACCCCCATCATGAAGAGGGGGGTTACATTCAACAAGATATTGATATCCAACCCGTTGAACTCCACGCTCCGCAGAAGCTGGTGCGGGGAATATGTGAAATATCCGGACTACCTACAGAAGAAGCATATCTGATGCGGTGGCTGAGGCTCTTCGGGGCGGAGGATCTGGCAAACCGACGCTACAATACCCTCTCCAGCGGAGAGCAGCGCTACATATTGCTGATACGGGCCTTTGTAAAAGATCCCGACCTGCTGATACTGGACGAACCTTTCCAGGGGCTGGACCCCCAAAAGCGACACCGTGCCGCCGCAGTGATAGAGGCTTTCTGCGCCACCCGCAACAAGACGCTGCTGTTCGTAACACACTACATAGACGAAGTCCCCGGCGTAGTAACCCATACCCTGCAATTGTAGCGAAACCATCCGAAACGAATCGTTCCTTTTTTCATTGCCCGTTTCGACATGTCTTTCTATATTTGTAATTGGATAAAAAATCGGGAGATAAAGCCCGACGGGCGACAGTAAGTCCCTTCCCCGAGGGAAGGGATTTAGGGATGGGGATACGTTATAGCTCTTTGTGCATTGTGAATAGAGTTTCGCAAGTATCACAACGCACAATTGATAACCGAATAGAATCTTGCGAAACTTTAGAACAATGAACAAAAGAGTACTTGTTACTGGCGGCTGCGGCTTCATCGGCTCGCACACCTGCGTAGAACTGGCCGAGGCCGGTTATGAACCGATTATCGTGGATAACCTGAACAATTCGGAGCGCTCTGTGGTGGACGGCATCAGCGCCATCATCGGCCGCCCGGTAAAATTTATCGAGGCCGACTGCTGCGATCCCGTGGCTATGGAGAAGGTCTTCAGCGAGAATGACTTTTCATCCATCATCCACTTTGCCGCATACAAGTCCGTGAACGAGAGCTCTGTAAAGCCGCTGGAGTACTTCAAGAACAACCTTGGTTCACTGCTCAACCTGCTTACCCTGATGCGCGAGCATAACGTTCCCAACATCGTGTTCAGTTCTTCCTGCACCGTGTACGGCCAGGCAGACAAGCTTCCGGTAACGGAAAAGACTCCCCGCAAGGAGGCCACCACCCCTTACGGACTCACAAAGCAGATGTGCGAGGATATCCTCAAGAACACCGCTGCCGCATATCCGCAGCTTAAGACCATCGCCCTGCGCTATTTCAACCCCATCGGCGCACACCCCAGCGCACTTATTGGCGAGTTGCCGCGTGGCATCCCCAATAACCTGCTCCCTTATGTAACCCAGACCGCTGCCGGCATCCGCGAGTGCCTTAGCGTGTTCGGAGACGACTACAACACCCCCGACGGCAGCTGCATCCGCGACTACATAGATGTAACCGACCTGGCAAAGGCACACGTATGTGCGGTGAACCGCATGATTGAGGGCAAGAGCAAGTCTGGCTACGAAGTGTTCAACGTCGGCACCGGCAACGGCGTCTCCACCCTTGAGATTGTAAAGACCTTTGAGAAGGTGAACAACCTCAAACTCAATTACAAGATAGCCGGCCGCCGCGAGGGCGACATAGAGGCCATCTGGGCAGACCCGACCTATGCCAACGAGGAACTCGGCTGGAAAGCTGTCCGCCCGCTTGAAGATACGCTCAAGAGCGCATGGCAGTGGCAGCAGAATCTGGCCAGGAAGAAATAACGAAAAACCGGGGCTTGACCCCGGTTATTTAATACCTGTAGTATTTCCGTGCCAATTCGAGATATGCCTCCCTGTCTGCGTTCCAGGCGGGGAGGATGTCTTCTACGCGGCATCGTTTGGCAAACAAAGCGAGGATATTGCTGCCTCCCATAATCTTGTTGAGCATGGTGGGCTTGTTCCCGTCGCCAAATACCGGTTTGCGGGCCGGGTACATCGCGTGCAACTCCTGCAGCACGTAGAATTGCAGCAGCGCGGTGGGCGCGCGGTGATAATCGGTAAAGTAGAACTGGACACCCTTGAGCAGTTTGCCGGCAGCGCCGCCGTAGAACGGTTTGTAATAGATCGGGCGGAAACGGACGCCTGGCAGATTGAGGGCATTCAGGCGTGCCGCGAAAATCTCAGGACTGTCAATCCACTCCGCTGCGAATGTCTGGAACGGGAGCGTATACCCGACACCGATATTCACGAAGCCCCCCATATCGCCGGCGATGCCGGAGCAGGGATAGGCCAGTGCCGATTCGAACTGCGGGATATGGGGTGATGTCATCACCCACGGCAGACCGGTGTCGCTGAAAAGCATGTTGCGCCTCCATCCCTCCATCTCAATTACTGTGAGCTTGCACTTCACAAACTTTTCATTCCCTTTCTGGCCACGGTTCATCCCCTCTTCGTTTATCATGGTGGCCAGTTCGCCCACGGTGAGGCCGTGGACGTACGGAATCCTGTACATCCCGACAAAAGAGAAGTATCCGTCCTGCACCAGCGGGCCGTCTACCTGGATTCCGCCCAGCGGATTGGGCCGGTCCAGCACCATCACTTCGATTCCAGTCTCTCCGCACGCGGTCATAACCAGCCCAAGCGTGCTGATAAAGGTATAGCTGCGGGTGCCGATATCCTGGATGTCAAACACCATCACATCGATTCCCTTCAGCATCTCAGGGGTCGGCTTGCGGGTGGCGCCGTACAGCGAATACACCGGCAGGCCGGTGGCGGGGTCACGCGGTTCGCTGGTCACATGGTCGCCGGCGTGCTCGCTGCCGCGTACACCGTGTTCAGGGCCATAGAGGGCCACCAGATTCACCTCCTCGGCATTCGCCAGAATATCGATGGTGCTCACCAGGTTGCGGTCCACGCCGCTGGGGTTGGTCACAAGACCTACCCGCTTGCCCTGCAGCTTGGCAAAGCCGCTCTCCATCAGCACCTCAATGCCGGTTTTTACGATTTCCGGCCCCTGCGGTTCCTCATCAAAGAACCCGGTCTGCTGCCCGTGAGCACCGCAGCCTGCAAAAAGGGCCAGAAAGAATAATATCAGTATACGTTTCATTTTAAGCCGATTTTGTTCCAAAGTCATCCGGAATCTGCTTGCGCACAAGCAGGGTTGCGATAATGCCGGGGATGGTGCACAGGCACGCCCAAACGAAGAACATGGTGTATCCGATATGGTCCGATATCCAGCCCGCAACCATGCCGGGGAGCATCATGCCCAGCGCCATGAAAGCAGTGCCGATAGCATAGTGGGCTGTCTTGTGCTCGCCTTGCGCGATATAAATCAGGTACATGGTGTATGCGGTGAAGCCGAATCCGTAGCCGAACTGCTCCAACGCCACACATACCGATACCAGCGGCACGCTGCTGATTTTCAGCGCCGCCAGCAGCACGTACAGCAGATCCGGTACGTTGATGGCCAGCGCCATGGGGAGTATCCACTTTTTGAAGCCGGCGCGGGAGATCACGATGCCGCTGAGCACACCGCCCAGCAGCAGCGCAATCACGCCCAGAGTGCCGTATATGCCACCAACAGCGGTAGTAGAGAGCGACAGGCCGCCCGCCTGCGGAGTATCCAGCATGAAGGGCTGCGCTATCTTGACCAGCTGGCTCTCTCCCAGACGATATGTCAGCAAAAAGAAGAGTATCAGCCAGATGTGGGGTTTCTTGAAGAAGGTGGCGAAAGTGATGCCAAAGTTGCGCCAGATAGTAGCGGCGTTGATATCGCTGCGGGGGGCATCGCTGGCCGGTTTGGGGAGGATAAAGCGGTGGTAGATTGTCAGCGCCACAAAGATACCTGCCAGCAGGTAGAACGCCAGGCTCCAGGCAAGTGTTATACGATTATCGCCGGCAGAAGGGAATATCTTCCCCTGCTCTATCCAGCCGGCAAACATCACCAGCAACCCCTGGCCAAAAATCATCGCCACGCGGTAGAAGATGTTGCGGATGCCCACGAACAGGCTCTGCTCTTTCTCCTGCAGGCCGTGCATGTAGAAGCCGTCGGCGGCGATGTCGTGGGTGGCGGAGGCAAATGCGAGCAGCCAGAAGAAGGCCAGCGTCACCTGCACCCAGTGGGTGGTGGGGATGAAGAAGGCCACCCCGGCGAAGGCCGCAGCTATGAGCGTCTGCATGGTATTCACCCACCAGCGCTTGGTCCTGATAAGGTCTATGAACGGGCTCCAGAGCGGCTTGATAACCCAAGGCAGGTACAGCCAGGAGGTGTACAGGGCTATCTGCGTATTGCCAAGGCCCATCTTCTTGTACATGATTACGGCGACGGTCATCACCGCCACGTAGGGCAGTCCCTCTGCAAAGTAGAGGGTAGGGACCCATGCCCAGGGATTGCGTTTGCGTTCTATCGTATTCATTTAGTAGATGTTTTCCAATGATGAATTCGGGTAGTAGTGCTGCAGGATGGTGCGGTAGTCATAGCCGCGCTCGCCCATTGCGGCGGCGCCAATCTGGCACAGCCCTACGCCGTGCCCCCAGCCAGCCCCGAGGAGGATGAACCCGTCAGGAGTTTTCTCGACCACGAATGCGGAGCTGTAGAGGTGGCTGCGGGAGAGGGTTTTGCGGATTTCCAGCTCCTTGCCGATTATCCTGCGCTTTTTGGTGCCGACAATCTCCAGACGGCAGATGCGGCCAGAGACACCTCGCTCTACCGGTATCAGCTCCAGAATCTCACCGTAATCATCTCCGGTGCGCTCCAGTATGATCTCTCGCAGTTCTTCTGCAGTGTATTCCACCTTCCAGCGGTAAAAGTCCTTGGTTTCGCTGTCGTAATCCTTGAGGACCTGCACCAGCAACCGTTTGCTGCGGGTATTGCAGAAGGCGCGAGGAGTGCCGAGTATCCACTTTCGGGCGGCTTTTTCCTCCCTCAGATCCATCTGCGCTCCGGTGGCTGCAATGCCCCCGGCAATCGCCGGCCGCTTGTAGTCGCGGGCATATTTGAGATACGGCACTTCCTTGTTTTCCCAACAGTATCTGAACTCCTCCAGCGCGCCGCCGCAGCACTTTGAGAAGCGGGCGTCGCACACGCGGCCGTCGTACCAGAGAACCTGGCCCCAGGTAGCCTCTGTCACGCGTTTTGTCTTTCGGACCATAGCGGGATTCCCCTGCGGGATGCCCTGATAGCGCTGACAGTGGTCATCGGCACAGAAATCAAACCACTCGTGGTCTTCGCGGTCCTGCCAGCGGACCAGCTCGCCGGGGGTATCGCACTCTAAGGAAGAGTATCCTTCGCGTACCTCGTCCCGCTTGTCCAGCTGCGCCAGCAGCCACGAGCGGGATATCACGGCGTGCGCCTTCAGGAATTCAAAACCGGCCGTGGGCGACATCTCGGAGGCGATGACGCACTGCAGATAATCCTCTATACCGACGACATTTATGGCGATGACGCACCCCTCGCGGGCGATGAGCTCAAGATCTCCAGGGAAGCACTGGTCCTGATACCGCTGCCAGTGGAACCCCTTGCCTATCTGCACGTTTTTCAGTGTGAAGAAGCCACCGGCGCTGCCGGAAAAATACCACTGGTCGCGAGCCTCGCCGTCTATCACCACGCGGCCGTCCTGCTCCGTGGCAGCATAGTCCCGCCCAAAGCAAAACTCCACCTGCGGCGCCGAAAGGATCCCGACGCTTATCGTGCGCTGTTTTCCGCTATGCGTGCCTGCAGTTCCCACGTGCGAATCCTGTCTTTATAAGTGTTGTAACGGTTGGCGGTGGCCACATCCAGCGATGCATCGGAGTTCCCCTCCCAGCGGCGGCAGAAATACATCACGTCGTATATGCGGCCGATACGGTAGTGGCGGCAGATACGCAGCGCCACGGCATAATCCTCGCCATATTTCGTGGTGGGGAATGTCATTTCGCGCACCAGCGGGGTGTAGAACCCGCGCGGGGCCCCCAGGCCGTTGATGCGAAGGGCGTTGTTGCGACCGTTATCCGGCGTCCACTCTCGGTGCTCTATGGGGGCGATGGGAGCCGGCGTAAGGTTGATGTCGGTTATCTGGTACGACCCGATAACCATGGCGCAGTTCTGTGCATAGAAGGCATCCACAAACTTCTGTACCGTATCGGGTCCGCTGTAAACATCGTCCGAATCGAGCTGAAGCGCGAATCTGCCGCAACGGGGGTGATGCAGCGCGGCATTCCAGTTGCCCCCTATTGCGTGGTATGTCTTGTCCTGGGCGATGTAGATCAGTTTGTCGGGGTTCTCCGCCGCCAGCTTTGCTATAATCTCCGCAGCGCCATCTGTAGAATTATCGTCCACAACTATGACGTTGTACGGGAAGGTCGTCTTCTGATCGAGCGCGCTGCGGATGGCGGCGGCGATGGTGCGGGCACGGTTGCGGCACGGAATCACCACAGAGGCCTCGTACGCAAACGGCTCCGATTTAAGATCGACCTCGCAGAACGAAGAGGGAGCCAGATAGCCCCCAATCGCCTTAAGGTGCGCCGTACACGCAGCCTCCATCTCTATCTGCACCGCCCGGTTCTTAGGGTCTACATAGTCGAACAGCTTCTCGCCAAAGCGGCGCGAATCGAGCTCGATGTCGTAATAGAGAAACTCGTTGACGTGCACCACCGGCCCCAGACGCGATACCCGCAGCCTAAGGTCGTACATCCCGGCATAGCGGTAGTCGGCATCCATCTGCGCCACCGCCTTTTTCAGGATATCGGTACGGAACACCAGCACGCTGCCAAAGTCAAAATCGTCGCGCAGCGACCCCATCTGGTAATATGTCACCGGGGCCTGGGTCTGCTCTCCGTCTATCATTTTGAAATGGTCGCTGTAAATCATCGCAGCATCGGTGTCACGGGCAATCTGCAGCAGCCTGTGAAGGGCATAATGCACCCAGCGCAGCCGTGTCGGCTTGTTGTAAACCAGCGTGTAGGCGCCCGTGGCCTTATCCGCCACCATGCGCATCGCCCCGCTGCTAAACAAGTCTGCACTGAAAAAGACCCCGTCCACCAATTCGTTCTCCCTAAGATGCGCCGCGGTAGAGGCATCGTCGGTCGCAAGGAAGCAGGTTATTCTGTCTGTCATCGTTGATTGTTGTTTTCTCTAATCGAAATACATCGGGCCAAACCAGGTATTCCAGTTGCCACTGGCATTACTACCGTATGAATAGCCTATAAACTGCGGCTCGCTAAGGCGGATATGCCCCTCGCCGTCGCCACTGACACCCATGTTGCCCAGATATTTCAGTACACCGGACATGTTGCCGCGATAGGTGAAGTTCTTGCCGTCTTTTGAGGTCCAGACAGCGACTTCTGAATTGAAGCGGTATCGGTTATAGGTATGGAATGCATAGAACAGGTCGTAATCCTCTACATACTTTATGTCGCAGCTGTCGGCGTGCTCAAACTGTGCCTTGTCTATCACGGTGCCGTATATCGTCAGGTGTGCCGGCCAGTTCTCAGACAGCGGAGCCGTAGCCAACCTTGTCGTAGGGCAGTCCTCGGTTGCTCCCTCTGTCCAGGTATAATAGAAATACACTGTATTGTCCTTCACCACAATGCTCGGTTCGCCTGCACCCCACTGACTGGTAGAGCCGGTGAAGGTAATCACCTTGGCGGGCTCACCGCCCCAGCCGCTGCCGTTCCACTTGTACCAAGGCCCGACCGGAGTCTTGCTTCGGGCTACATAGCAGTGGTTGAAGGTTCCGTTGTATTTGCTCGGAGCACTGGTGTAGGCCATGTAATACCATCCGCCAAAACAAGCGGCGCCGGGGTCGCAGCAAGAAAAGTGGTCTTCGCTCCCTTCGGTGGGGTACATCGCGTCGCGCTCTTTGCTCCAGGTGGTGCCTCCGTCGGCGCTGTGAAAATAGGCAAAGCTGTCCACAAAATTGCTGCTGTTGTATGCAGAGCCGCGCAGCTTGGCCTGGAAGTTATAACCGGATGCCAGAGCGCCGTCTAAATAAGATTTTGAGTCGGTAAGGTAGATAGTTCCCTCACCGGGGTATTTGTAAACGCCTACTCCCTGAGAAGCGCCGGTCGCAGTCCACATATACTCGCCCGCGCTCATCCAGGTATGGTTGCCGTCCTTATAAATGCTGTATCGGGTACCGGAAGATGTCAGTTCGGTAGTGTTGTTTATCACAAGTGTATTCAGCGGCGCCGCGGCAATGGTCGCCTCGTAAGATCCCGCCCACTGGTATAGTTTCAGGGTCACCGCATCCGAGGTAGTTCCGGTGCCGTAGAGACTCACCATAACCCGCATAAAGCGGTGCTGTGTGTTGAAATACTGAGCGATGGTGTGGCCATGTGCGCTCACCTTGGTGCGGCTGCCCGTCTCCTGATAGGTCAAATCGCTGTTGGAATTCGAATACCTCACACCCTCCTTTGAGGTCCACACGTCAAGCGAACCGTCTGAATTGCGTATGATGCTGGGGCCGTAGCGGTAATTGTAATTTCCAGAGCTCACAAACAAATTGCCCCCGCCCTCGCCGCGCGGAATAACCGGCGCCGGCTCTACATACGGACTCTGGTACACCGTAAGCGTCTTGGAGGCGGCATCATCGCCGCTGAAGGTGACGGTGGCGCTGCGGGGTGTGATGGCGGTGTTGGCCGGCACCGTCACGGTGAACTGATTGCCTCCGGATGCGGTGAACGACAGCCACGACGAGCTTACCGACCATGTGTAACCCACATTAGCGTTCACCGTGAGCGTCGCGCTGCCACCTTCGCTGTCAAAGTTCATCGCGTAGGTCGACAGGTTGATATATCTCTGCACCCCGTCCTGGGTGAAGACGATGCCGGTGGAGTAATTCTCCGCGGTGATGGTGGCCGTAGCCGTGCGGGCATTGCCCGTATTGGCCTCCGCAGAGAAGGTCAGCTGGTCTGTC
>JAFSQE010000011.1 GCA_017446775.1 Bacteroidales bacterium
CCAGCAGTAACATTAGCACGGAGAGTATGGTTGCAGCATTCTTCATATCAATAGACCTCCATTATTTTGCGGCCGCTGCCGTCATTATTTTCCAGAGTCTTGAAGCGTATCCCGTCGGCAAGTTCAAAGTCCTGCAGGATGGTCTGCAGGCTCTCGCTGCCCAGATTGCCGGTATAGCATTTGCCCGCAATGGCCTTGTTCTTGACAGTGAAGCTCACGCAGAACCGGTTTCCTATCTGCCTCAGGGCCTCTTCCAGCGGAGTGTCGCAGAATGCGAATCCTCCTTCTTTCCAGGCCAGGGCCCCGTTGATGTCTGCCTGAGCGATTTCCACGGCTCTTGTCCCGGGCGCAAGGGTGGCGCACTGGCCCGGCAGCACCGTCGCCGTCTTGCTCTGCCCGGAAGCATCCGTCCAATGCAGATTGATCCCGCCCTCTTCGAGCCAGGCGCGCACTTTGCGGCCCGGCATATTGTAGGCATCCACATTGAAGCGGGTGCCGGTCACTTGTATGTCCATCTCGTGGGTGTGCACGATAAACGGGTGCTGCTTGTCGTGCGCTATGTCGAAGAAAGCTTCGCCGTCCAGCTCTACTTCCCGCTTGCTTTTGCCAAAGCTGCCCGGATAGGAGAGTGTGCTGCCTGCATTCAGTTGCACGGTGCTTCCGTCAGGCAGAGTGATGAAAGAAAGCATACCTGTGACGGTGCGCAGTTGCACCGTTGCCGGTTCGCTTTCCTTCTGGCCGGACAGCCTGTGCAAGAGCATTCCGGCGGCCAGTACTACCGGGATAAGCAGGGCTGCAGCCACGTTGCGCGCAAGCATCAGTGTTTTTTTGTTCCAGGCTGCGGCAATCCTGGACTGCGTCTTTTTCAGGGCAGCCTCTGCGTCGAAGCGCTTTGGGGCCCCGGCAGTGTCGGCGGCAAAGCAGATGTTGTAAATCTCCTGGGCGTGCAGCCTGTTTTCCTCGGCCTCACGCAGCCAGGCGGCCAGGGTGTCTATCTCGTCTGCAGATAGTTCTCCGTTGTACCATCGGACAAGCATCGTGTCGTAATCGCGAGTCATCGAATCCTATTTTTGTTTTATTATTTAGACATTTAATGGGGAAAAATTCCCCGAAAATTGTCATTTTTGTATAGACTGATTATTTATGGAAACATCCGACCGGGAAGCATTATTGCTCAAAAGGCTCCGCAAGGGCAGCAGGGACGCATTCGAGACCCTGTTCCGCTTGTACTATGCCCCTTTGTGCGTGCACGCTTCTCACTATGTCGGAGACCAGGATGCAGAAAACATCGTGCAGGACCTGATGGCGCATCTGTGGGAAAACCGTCGCCGCCTGGAGATCAGCACTTCGCTTCGTGCATATCTATACAAGGCAGTGCGCAACCGTGCGCTCACGCTGCTGGCCCGCAGCAAGACTGCCGGCAAGGTGCTGGACAACATAGGCCGCTCCATGGATTTTTATTTCCTGCCACCGTCCTGCCCGTTTGACGAGCTTATGTCAATGTTTGAAAAGGCAATGAGTAAACTGCCCGAAGAAGTGCGCGAAGCCTTCTTGCAAAGCCGATTCGAAGGCAAGACCTATAAAGAAATAGCCGCAGAAGCCAATGTGAGCGTCAAGATTATCGACCACCGCATCCAGAAGGCCGTGACCCACCTGCGGCGCCAGATGGCCTTCCTGCTTCCCAATCCGGCCTGACGAATTTATCTGCCAAGGCGAATCAGGGCTTCCAGAAAATAATAATCGGCATAGCTGAGCGGGACATCCACTTCTCCGCCGCCAGGCAGGTTGCCCACGCTGTGACGCAGCAGAAAGTTGCCGTTGCCCTCTGTGGCAAAGTATTCTTCAGAAGCAAGGGTGCGTACCTGGTGCAGTGCCATCCTGTGGCATCTGCGGGCCAGTTTGCTGTCTGCAGTCAGACCCGAAAGTTCTGCAAAGGCAGAGGCCATAATAGCCCCGGCGGAGGCATCGCGATATGTGTCTGGTATGCCTGGGTCGTCAAAGTCCCAGTATGGGACGCCGTCTTTGGGCAGGCGTTTCAGCAGCATCTCTGCGATGTTTTCTGCCCGGGTTAGAAACGCTGTCTGCCCAGTCTCCCTATACATCATTGTGTAGCCGTAAAGCGCCCAGGCTTGCCCCCGGGCCCAGGCGGAGTCGTCGCTGTAGCCCTGGCGGGTGCACTTGAAGTCCACATCGCCGCTCTGAGGGTCATAGGCCACCACGTGCCAGGTGGTGTAGTCATTCCTGAAATGATTTTTCATTGTGGTATTCGCGTGGCACACAGCAATATCTTTCAACGAGTCGGCACCAAAAAGCTTTGCTGCAGTAGTCAGAAGTTCCAGATTCATCATATTGTCTATAATGACCGTGAATTTTGACTCCCTGAACTCGCCCCAGCTCAGGGTGCAGCCCACCTGCGGGTTAAACCTTGCCGCAAGATTTTCGGCACCGGCCTTTATTGCAGGCAGGAAGCAACTGTCGCGGGTTATTCTCCAGGCATTGCCAAAGCTGCAGCCAATCATAAAGCCTATGTCGTGGCCCACATTGTACTGCGGCAGAGAGGTGAGTTCCAGCGTGCGCCGGCTGGCAATCTCCAGCAGTTTTTCATTTCCGGTGTACTCATACGCCTGCCAGGCTGTGCCGGCAAAAAAGCCGCTGGTCCAAGCCCTTATGCCGGCGTCCTTCACCTGCTCGTGTTCAAAGGTGCGGGGTGACATGCCTTGTGCGACCCGGGCGTCCATATCTATGATTTGCTGCACCGCAATGGGAAAGACCCTTTTGGAAATATGCTCTGCACTCTCGCTGCAGGAAAGTGTTACGGTCGCTGTAATGAAAAGCAGAATAAAGAAAACAAATGTCTTGTCAGTCATAGCCGGATATGTATTTCGATATAAAGACTGTCAAAACACATATTTTCCCCATAAAAAACCTCCCCGCAATTCGAAGCAGCGGATAGGTTTTGTATTAAGGCTAAACCTTATTTCACCAGCTGGTAGTGCGGGCCGAAGCGCTCGAAGGCGGCGCGGTCCAGAGCCTCGCGGTGGTCGGGATGTGCAACGGAAATGATGGCCTTTGCACGCTCCTGGAGCGATTTGCCGTAAAGATCCACTGCACCGTATTCAGTAACCAGGTAGTGGATATGCGCGCGTGTGGTCACTACGCCAGCACCCTCGGTGAGCACCGGAGCAATCTTGCTGATGCCCTTGTTGGTTACAGAAGGCATGGCGATGATGGCCTTGCCGCCCTGGGAAAGCGATGCACCATAGGTGAAATCGATCTGTCCGCCTACGCCGCTGTAGAACTTGGTGCCCAGGGAATCGGCGCAAACCTGGCCGGTAAGGTCAACCTGCAGAGCAGAGTTGATGGCGGTCATCTTGGGGTTCTTGGCAATAACGAACGGGTCGTTGGTGTAGCCCACGTCCATCATGGCCACCATGGGGTTGTCGTCTATAAAGTCGTAAACTTCCTGACTTCCCATCAGGAAGGTAGATACCATCTTGCCGGGGTCGGTGGCCTTGTTGGCACCGGTAATCACCCCCTTCTCTACCAGCGGCAGAACGCCGTCGGCAAACATCTCGGTGTGGATACCAAGGTCTTTGTGGTCGCCCAGCTGTGCCAGCACGGCGTTGGGGATGGCACCGATGCCCATCTGCAGGCAGGCGCCGTCCTCTACCAGAGCCGCGCAGTTCTTTCCGATAGCGGTCTCGATTTCGTTAGGCTGGGTGAAGGTGGCGGGTTCCAGCGGAGTGTTGTCCTCTACAAACAAGTCAATCTTGCTCAGCGGGATGATTGCCTGACCCCATGAACGGGGAACGTGCCTGTTGACCACTGCAATCACGGTTTTGGCGCATTCGATAGCTGCCAGGGTGGCATCTACGCTGGTTCCCAGCGACACGAATCCGTGCTTGTCGGGGGGACACACCTGAATCATTGCCACGTCGCAGGGGAGCGCGCCGCAGCGGTACAGTTTCTGGGTTTCGCTCAGGTGTACGGGAATGTAGTCTGCATATCCGGCCTGGACACCCTTGCGCACGTTTGCGCCCACGAAGAAAGCCTGGTGGAAGAAGATTCCGGAGTACTTCTCGTCTGTGTAGGGGGCGGGACCCTCGGTGTGGAGGTGGTGGATAAACACATTCTTGATTTCACCTGCATCCGCACGGCGGCAAAGAGCCTGGATGAGTACCTGCGGAGCGCTTGCTACAGAACTGAAATGGACATGGTCGCCGCTCTTGACAACCTTGACGGCCTCGTCTGCGCTGATAAACTTGATATTATTGTTCATCTATAAAATGATTATGATTAATTTTGCGCGCGAAGTTACAAAATTTACGATGAACAGAGAAAAACAATTGGAGGCCTTCAACCGCCTGCTGGATGTGATGGATACCTTGCGCGAGAAGTGCCCCTGGGATCGCAAACAGACCATAGATTCGCTCCGCCCGAACACGATAGAAGAGGTTTACGAACTCTCCGACGCCATACTTGCCCACGATATGCACAATATCTCCAAGGAGTTGGGCGACGTGCTGCTGCACATTGTGTTCTACTCCAAGATCGGGAGCGAGCAGGGCGCGTTTGATATCGGCGATGTGTGCAACCAGATTTGCGACAAGCTGATATACCGCCATCCGCACGTTTATCCACCTAAGGAAGATGGCAGCCAGCTGGCTAAGGATTCCTCCGGTGCCACCAATGCAGACCAGGTGATCAAGAACTGGGAGCAGCTCAAACGCCAGGAGAAAGATGGCAACAAGACCGTCTTGAGCGGCGTTCCCGGCGGCCTGCCCCCGCTTATCAAGGCTTACCGCATGCAGGACAAGGCGCGCGCCGTGGGCTTTGACTGGGAGAAGAAAGAGGAGGTTTGGGATAAGGTGGAAGAGGAGATCGGCGAGCTGCGCGAGGCTCTGGCGGCCGTTGGCGAGGACGGAGAAGGCCGCGACAATGCGCAGGGCGAACTGGGCGACCTTCTGTTCGCGATAGTGAATGCTTCCCGCCTTTACAAGCTTAACCCCGATACGGCGCTTGAAACCACCTGCAACAAGTTCCGCAGCCGCTTCACTTATGTGGAGCTCAAGGCGCGCGAGATGGGGCGCGACCTCAAGGATATGACCCTGGCAGAGATGGACGCTCTCTGGGAAGAGGCCAAGAAATCAGAATGACTATGGCAGAGTCCTGGCAGCAGCGTACGGCCCTTCTGATGGGGGAGGATGCCCTGGCCCGCCTGGCGTCGGGCACGGTGGCGGTTGTGGGCGTCGGTGGCGTAGGTGCCTATGCCGCAGAGATGATTGTGCGCGCGGGTATCGGCCACATCGTGCTGCTGGATTGCGACATCGTTAGCCCTTCCGACAAGAACCGGCAGTTGCTGGCCACAGATTCCGCTATGGGCCGCGTCAAGGTTGAGGTGATGGGTGCCCGGCTTAAGGATATCAATCCAGCACTTCAAATCGATATTGTTGCCGATTATCTTACAGAGGATAATGTAGCGCAGTGCCTGGGCGGTTTCAAGATAGATTTTCTGGTCGATGCCATCGATACTCTTGCACCCAAGCTTGCGCTTATCGAGTATTGCGTTAAAAGCGGCATCCCCCACGTCAGCTCTATGGGCAGCGGTGCAAAGTTCGACGCCACAAAGGTGCGGCTGGTAGATCTTTCAAAGAGTTACAACTGCCCGCTGGCATATATCGTCCGCAAAAAGCTTCGCAAAAAAGGCATCGAGAAGGGGTTCAAGGTGGTCTTCAGCGAAGAGCTGCCGCAGCGCGAGGCAATCGTAGAGGATGCCGGCCGCAACAAAAAATCCCAGGTAGGCACCATATCCTACATGCCGGCGGTGTTCGGCTGCGTGTGCGCGCAGGCCGCGATTGATTTCTTCAGGAATAATTACTAACTTGGCACGATTGTAGAGCAATCGGCTAATCCAACCGTATTATACAACTATACAGACAGAATGGCAGAGAACAAGTTATTGGAGAAACTCGAAGACCTCAAGGTAAAGTACGCTTCGTTGCAGAATCAGCTCGCCGATCCGGAACTGATCAGCGATATGAAGCGCTTTGTGCAGGTCAATAAGGAATATAAGGAACTGGAGCCGATTATTGCGGCAGGGGCGGAGTATCGCCGTCAGGTAGAGAGCCTGGATATCGCCAAGGATATCCTTCTTAACGAGAAGGACCCTGATCTGCGCGAGATGGCCAAGGCTGAGGCTGCAGAGATAGAGGAGCGCCTCCCCAAGATGGAGGAGGATATCAAGCTGCTGCTTATCCCTGCCGACCCCGAAGACGACAAGAACGCCATCCTTGAGATCCGCGGCGGCACCGGTGGCGACGAGGCTGCCATTTTTGCCGGCGACCTGTTCCGCATGTACACCAAATACTGCGAGAAGAAGGGCTGGAGGCTGGAGGTAAACAGTTTCAGCGAAGGGGCCATGGGCGGCTACAAAGAGATTGTCTGCAAGATATCCGGAGAAAAGGTCTACGGCACCCTTAAATACGAGAGTGGCGTACACCGCGTGCAGCGCGTTCCGCAAACCGAGACGCAGGGTCGTGTGCACACTTCCGCAGCGTCGGTGGCAGTGCTTCCCGAGGCAGATGAGTTTGATGTCGACCTTAATATGAACGATGTCCGCAAGGACACTTACTGCGCGTCGGGTCCCGGCGGACAGTGTGTCAACACAACTTATTCCGCAGTGCGCCTGACCCATATCCCCACCGGTCTGGTAGTGCAGTGCCAGGATCAGAAATCCCAGATCAAGAACTTTGAAAAGGCCCTGGAAGAACTCCGTACCCGTCTCTACAATTTCGAGTACCAGAAATACATGAGCGAGATCTCGGCCAAGCGCAAGACCCTTGTCTCCACGGGCGACCGAAGCGCCAAGATCCGTACCTACAACTATCCCCAGAGCCGTGTCACCGACCACCGCATCGGCTACACCATGTACAACCTGCCCGTCTTTATGGACGGAGAAATCCAGGAACTCATAGACCAGTTGCAAATCGCAGAGAACGCAGAACGTCTGAAAGCCGCAGGCGAAGAGGAATAAATGCGCAAATACGGTACCTGTTTCTTCGAGCAGTATGCTCAGATTGCCCTGGCCACACTGCTGGGGGAGGAGTTTGATTGCCTGGAGAACAAAGACCGGCCAGATCTTCAGAGCGCCGACGGACACACTCTGGGCATAGAAGTTACCCGCGCTATGGACGAGAGCAAGAAGGCAGAAGACGAACTGCTTCTGGATATGGCTGGCGTCACCGCCTGCCGCAGGGACAGGGCGGCGTTGGAGGAGATCCTGCAGAGCGGATATGCCTTCGGCCTGGAAGAAAGCGGCGTTATCGGCATCAAGGAGATGCTCTACTGGAAGATGGCACTCCCCATGCAGCGCATTCTGGAGAGCAAGGTAGCCAAGGTCGGCAATGGATTCTACGGCCACTTTGACAAAATGGGGCTATTTGTGTTCAGCAAAGATGACCTGGAAGAGGTGGACGCCATCAAAACCATGAATTATATCATCGGCCTTCAGAAGTACCAGCTCAACCGCTACAACCGCCTCTATCTGGCCGATGTCAACGATCTGTTTGTCTGCAATCTGGACGACGGCCTGCAAGCCACCTCCCGCCTTAGCCGCTATCCCATCTCCCAGGCCCAGCGCACCTACTTCTACCACCAGGCCCTCTCCCGCCAGGAGTAAAGTCCTATTCATCCCGCTGCCAACGGAGCGGAGCTGCCACAAAAACGTACATCCGTTTTTAAAAACAGAAATAATTCGGTCGTTCGTCACAATTTGAGATTATGTCCCTTCATTGACGTTTGGTTGTCTTAGTTTTGAGGCTGATAGAATATGTCGGTTTTCATACAACTGACAGTTGTATAAGTAAACTATTTGCTATATTTGCAGCGGTATATCTAAGAACTGCTATTAGACAGGTATTATGGATAACCCAATTGAAAGACTCAAAAAATATCAGTCAGATGAGCCTTCGAAGTGGCGAGATGAGGCAGAATGGAGACGGGCCAACCGGGCCTGGCTTCGTCGTTCTCAGAAAGTAGCCATGAAATTGCTGGATAAAATGGAAGAGATGAACTGGACACAACAGCAGGTTGCGGAGAGATTGGGATGCAGTCAACAGTATGTGTCCAGAATGGTTAAGGGTGGCGAGAATCTCACCCTCGAGATACTATCTAATATTGAAGATGCTCTGGGCATCGTTATTTTCGAATAAACGATTGCCAGAAGCATTGCTGCCAACGGAGTTATCTGAACCTTTTTGATGAAAACTCTTGACAAAAAGGCTTGTTATTAAGAAGATAATTTCTTAACTTTAAGGTACTTAAAACTTGGAACATGAGCGAATTTGATGAATATATCCGGCAGGGAGAACCAGGGCGAAAGGAAAAAGCAGCTGCTTGGCAAACGGCCATCGGACTTCAGGATGTAGATGGTTTGAAACCATCTGCATACTTGATTGATACAGCCAGGAAACATATTGAGGGTGACATCACCATTGATGATGTCAAACAAATGCTGGACTCCTATTATAAGTCTAAAACAGCAAGAACAGAACTGGAGGATGAAAGGACAGAGGAGGCAGATAAGGTGTCGGCCCGTATTGAAGAACTTCTAACAGAGAAATCCTATTCGTTCACCCCCGAGTATTTGGCAAGACTTCATCGTCATTTATTCCAGGGAATATTCAAGTTCGCCGGCCGTTATCGTGATTATGATATCACCAAACGCGAATGGGTATTAGGTGGCGCTACTGTCTTGTATGCCAGCGCGTCAATGATTTCAGAAACGTTGAACTATGACTTTTCCCAGGAGCGACAGGTTAATTATGCTTTACTTAACACGGACAAAGCCATTCAACATATAGTCAAGTTTATTTCTGGTATTTGGCAAATCCATCCTTTTGGTGAAGGGAATACGCGTACTACAGCCGTGTTTGCTATGAAGTACCTTCAATCGTTTGGGTTTGAAGTGAAGAATGACATGTTCAAAGATCACTCTTGGTATTTCCGGAATGCCTTGGTCCGTGCTAATTATAATAATTATCCCCAAGGAATCCAGGCAACTGATGAGTATCTGATTCTTTTCTTCCGAAATCTCATTCTTGACGAAAAGAATGAATTAAGGAACCGGAACCTATTGGTCGCATCAAGCCAAAGTGCCAAGAGCCCTGCCCCAAAGTGCCAAAATGGCACTTTGAATTGCACTTTAGAGGAGCTCGCTATTGCTAAGCTCTTGAATGAGAACGGAAAAGCAAAGCAGGTAGATATAGCCTCGCATATTGGCAAATCCATCCGAACGGTCAAGAGGATTATGTCTGCCATGTCAGAAAAAGGGATGATTTCTCGTGAAAATGGCAAGAGAAACGGTATCTGGGTTGTCAGAATGGATCTCTGATTGTCTGGTATTTGTTACTTGCGGGCGGCGCGTACAAGTTCCAGATCAAAGGTCTGGATAAGGGAGGTGAGTTCCAGGCGGGAGTCGGGGAAGAGGGTCTGGAGGGAATCTTTAAGAGTCGATTTCAGATTTGTTTTCATGGTTACCTGTTTTTGTTTGATGCAAAGATATGGCACCATGTGTGTCAAATTGCGACACACATAAAACAAATCTGCACAAATAAGAATATTTTACTGCAAAATTTTACTCTTCTGGAGATATCTCCTCGAACTGAGTGTTGACAATCAGATCGTCGCCCGGTTCGGGGAGGGCTTTCTTGCCGGGAACCCCGAGTTTGCGGACCTGGTGGGCAGATACAAGTATGCTGTTGCCGCTCTCGCCCAGCTTGGCGCGTCCGTCGGCGAAGGCCTTCTGGGCCTCGTCCAGCTTGCGCCCGACGATTTCGTAATACTTTGTGAAATCTGCCACGCGGTCTATCATTCGGCTTGCGGCATCGATAATCTTTTGCTGGTTGCGGACCTGCTCTACGTTGCGCCAGCCCAGCACGATCATCCTTACAAACGGGAGGATTGTCTCTTCGCTGGTGAGCAGCACCTTTTTGTCGTAGGCATCGCGCCATATCTTAGGGTCTTGCTCGTAAGCCAGCTGCAGTGCGGAATAGCTTGGTATGAACATTATCACAAAGTCGGTCATCCGGTGGCCGGGCTTTAAGTAGCGGCTGTAATCTTTGCCGCTTAGCATCTTGACCTGGTTGCGGATGGCCTCCACGTTGCGGCGGCGGGCATCCATGCGCTCGGCATCGGTCTTTGCCTCAAGGTAGTCGGAATAGGCAGCCAGGGAGACCTTGGCATCTACGACAATATCCTGATTGTCTGCAAAGTGCAGGATAAAGTCGGGCCGCATCGCCTTGGCGGTGTCCTCGTTCTTGATCACGAACCCCAGCTCGTCGCGAAGCGTCTCTTCCTTGTCAAAATCGCGCCCTTCTGCCATCCCTTCGCCCGTGAGCAGGTTCAAGAGGATGGTTTCGCCCCAGCAGCCCTGGTATTTCTTGTTGCCGCGCATCGCCTCGGCCAGGTTGTCGGCCTTGTCGCCAATCGATTTGGTCTGGTCTTCAAGCTGCTTTACCGCCTTCTCAAAGTTCTCCTTAAGGGTGGCGCTGGTTTCTGTCTGCGTCTTCTTGTTGGCTTCAAAGGCGCTTTTCATATCGGTTATATCCTTTCCCAGGCTCTTGGTGATGCTCTCGAAGTTCTCCCGGGCCCGCTTGTCCAGCTCCGCCTCGCGCTGTTTGAGCAGCTGCTCTGTCTGGGCGGTGAGCTCTGCCTTAAGGCTCTCTGCCTGCGCCTTGAGCGCCTCTTTGTGGCCGGTGCGCATATCGGCAAGGGTCTTCTCGTAGTTCTCCTTGAGCTGGGATATCAGCTCGTCCTTGGCCGACAGCTGGTGCCCTTTGGCAATAAGGGCGGTGATAAGGGCCGCGATGATTGCGGCTGCGACAACGATAATGATGGTAAGATATACGGGCATTGCTGTTTCGGTTTACTTCTTTTGCTTTTTACCCATCTTGCGGTGCAGGTCGCTGGCAATCACGTCGGTGGCGTCGCGCCAGCTATAGCGTATGGCAAGAAAGTGCAGCGTGATAGCCACAAACGGAACAAGCGTATAGATGGTGAAGGTGTAGGCGCTTTTAAGCTGGAAGAACGCCACCATGAGCCATATCTGGTAGCCCAGCAGGATAAGCATGTTAATTATGCAGACCCTTACCTGCAGGATATATTGCTTACGATAGCAGATGGCGGTGATGGCGAGCGCAGTGCACACAAAGTTGAAGATCAGAAACTGGATGTGCTCTGTGAACTTTATGCTGTAGCGCATCCCCTCTGCGTCGAAGCCGTAGCACATTTCCGACCAGAAAAGCGTGACGATAACAAAGGCGCTTATGCCAAGCAGTACATTCTGCATCCGGGGCCAGACTATCATAGGCGTAGAGTTTAATGCGTTTTGACAAATGTAGTAAAATAAATTATATTTGGGATGTGGAACAGATGCAGTATATAATTGACCTTTATCGCGATTCGGACCCGGCGGTGGTGTCTGCGCTGGAGAGTTATTTTCTGGACAACGGCTCTGCAGCGCTCGACGGTTTGAAGCTCAGCTACCGCGACGAACTTGACCCCGGGCGCAAGTCGCTGCTAAAGGATATGCTCTGCCGGTACAACAAGAAATCGGTGATACGAGCCCTTAAAGAGATGGCGGGGCAGAGTAAAGACGATGAGTGCTGCATGCTGGAGGCGGGCTACCAGGTGGCATCGCTCACCGACCCGGCGTTGCGGCGGGACGATTACATGGCGGCGATAATGCCTATGGCGATGGCGGTTATCTCCGAGGTCTCCGATGCCAGAACGGCGATAGAGAACGTGAACCTGCTCAACCACGTCTTTTACAACCGCTACAGCTTCTCTGCCGCCAATCCGTTTGACATGTCTCTGGACGGGTCGCTGCTTATGAACGTTATAAAGATGCGGAAGGGGAGCCCGTTTGCAATATCCCTGATCTATTTCATAATAGCCCAGGTCGCCGCACTGCCGGTGTATCCCCTCTGTTTTACCGGCGGCTTCGTGCCGGTTTATATGGAGAACGGCAAGATACTGTTCAACATAAATGTCTTTCACAAGGGGGAGATATTCATAGAGAACAACATCAGCAATATGGTCAAGAACCAGGCCTCTGCCCTGGGCGTGAGCGTGGATATCGGCGAAGCGACCGTGCGAAAGGACACCTCCATAGTGGTGATGTACCTGGAGTTTTTGCAGATGCTCTATTCCAATGCCGGCGATTCCGTAACGCAGATGGATATAGACGATGCGATAGAGGCGCTTGGCGGCAGGCGCTTCCTTACCATAGAAGAGGACGACGACAACTGGTAGCCGCTACTGCCGTGGCTCTTCAGAGCAGTATTTCTTGATTACGCTGTAGGCATCGGCAATGCCCAGCTCGCCCGCCTTGCTGATATCGATGCACCCCTTCTCCTTGTCCTTGAGAAAAATCTGCACCAGACCCCGGTTGTAATATGCTTCGCCGATGTAGGGGAACAGCTCCAGAGCCCGGGTATAGTTGACTACTGCTGCCGGCAAATCGTCGGAGAGGCAGTAGAGATTGCCAAGATTATAATAGACGTACGGGAAGTCGGCAGCCAGCGACGCGGCGTGCAGCATATCGTCTATGGCTGCGCTGTAGTCGTAGGTGGTGCCGGCCCGGTCTTTGACCACCGTTTTTGTGGTATTGCCGGTGTTGTCCATGGTAAGCGTCTGCACGCTGTTCTCCATGCTGGATATGAAATCTGTCATCTCTGCCTGCAGGACTCCGCGGTTAATGTACAGGAAGGGGTTGGACTCATCCATGTCTATCGCGACGCTGTAGCTCTCCATGGCGTTGTTGAAGCGGCTGGCCTGGGTCTCAAGCAAGGCCTTGGCAAACCGGGCATGCTGGGTCCCCTTGCCATGGCGTATCTGCTCCGAGAACGGTTCGAGCCGCTTTGCCGCATCGTCTTTTGCGGCCGACCTGGCAGAGATAAACTGCGTTGCGACGGGGAGCGCTGCCATAAAGTTGTCCAGCTTGTCGTAGAGCAGCTTGCCCTTGATGGTGGAGATGCGCTCAGAGGCGTCGGAGTTCTCCCGCGGCACAAACTGATACATAGGCTTTAGCTTGATGTCCACGTCGCGGTATTGCAGCAGCTCGTTGTTGAAATTCTTTTTGGCGAAATCGGCATCCAGCGCCAGCAGCGAATCAAACTTGCGGGTGGTGTCGGCAAATGCCTCGTAGCCATCTGTGGTGGATGTCTTGGCCTGATACTCCCGCACCTTTTTCTGGGCTGTCTCCCAGTCGCGCCTGGAATCTGAGAGCTGCCCCAGCATCGATTTGGCGTAGGAACGGTTCATGTATGCCTTTGCAAAATCTGGATAAAGCTCGATCGCCCGGTCGTAATCCCGTATCGCCTGGGCATACTTGCCCTGCTCTATGAACATCGCGGCACGGTTAAAGTAGGCCAGCACGTTGTCCGGATTGATGTTTATCACGCGGTCCAGATCGTCCACCGCCTTGTCTGTCTCGCCAACCTGGGCATATATCAGGGCACGGTTATACAGGGTGAGGGCGTTGCCCGGCTCCTCCTTAAGCACCGCGTTGAGGTCGGCGATGGCGCTTGTCCACTCCTTCTTCTCGTATTTGAGGATGGCGCGGTTGAAATAGGCGTAGGTGTTGGTGGTGTCCAGGGCGATGGCGCGGTTAAGGTCGGATATGGCGTCGTCGTAGCGCTCCTGCAGGGCAAAGATGCGCGAGCGGCGCACAAACCCTTCCGGATCCTGATTGTTAAGCTCTATGGCTTTGTTGTAGTCGGCAAAAGCTTTGGTGGTATCGCCCAGGAACAGGTACGACGCCCCGCGGTTGAGGTATGCGCTGCTCTCTTCGGGCTCCTTACGGATAAAGCTGTTGAAATCTTCCACCGCCTTGTCGAACTGCTGCGACAGGAAATATGTCACACCGCGGCTGAAATAGATGCCGGTGTTGCCGGGGCGCAGGTCCACCGCCTCCTGAAGGTCTTCCAGCGCCTCTTCGTACCGCCCAAGGCGGCTGCGGGTGATGGCGCGGTAGTGGTATGCGTAGGTGTAGAGCGGGTTGCGCTTAAGGCTCGCATCAAAGTCGCGCTCCGCCCCGTTCAGATCGCCCAGGTTATACTTGGCGATGCCGCGAAAGAAGAATGCCTCCGGGCCTACGGTGTCCAGGCGCGAAAGGATATTGAAGTTCTCTATGGCGAGAGAATATTTGCCGTCGCTTAGAGCCTGCCGCCCGGCGTAGTAGAAGTGCGACGGGTCGTATTGCGCCCAAAGGCAGGTGCACTGCAACGCAAGGGCGATGGCTATGGCGATGCGGCGTTTCATTACCTCACGCGCAGGGTCTCGCCAATGCGCAGCGTCTTGGTGGATTTGATGCCGTTAAGCTTGCATATCTTGGTTACGGTGGTGCCGTATTTGATGGCTATCCGGCCCAGGGTGTCGCCTTTGCGGACTTTATAGTACTGTGCCTCGCTGGCCGCCTTGGATTCGCTGTCGGTCTGGCCGTAGTGCGAGTAGATGCTGAAATAATCCTTCCTCAGGCAGAACAAAGAAGAGCGCAGGGCGCCGTTCTCAAAATCGATTATCCGTTCCGGATCGAACGCCTTCCCTTTGTAGCGCGCCTCAAAATGCAGATGGGGCCCGGTGCTGCGGCCGGTGCTGCCGCCAAGGCCGATGGCTTCGCCCGCCTTTACCGGCTCGCCGGCCTCTACAAGGCGCTTTGAAAGATGCCCGTAATAGGTTTCAAGGCCGTTTGAATGGCGCAGGATCACCAGATTCCCGTATCCTCCGGTCCTGGAGCCGGTAGAGATGCGTACAACCCCGTCGAACGCAGCCCTTATGGTGTCGCCCCTGTCCAGCGGAATGTCCACACCTCTGTGGGGGCGCGAACGGCGCATCTTGTATTTGGAGCGGACCTTGCCCTGGAAGGGGATACAGAAGCCGTGGGTTTCGTCTACCAGGCAAAGGTCCACCTCTGCGGGGATGCTCTCCTCTGGATAGTGTGCGTGCAGCGCCTCATAATCGAAATAATCGTCGTACACGGCGGTGCTGTCTATCCCTGGGCTGCCGTAAGAGAGATACTCCCATGTCTGGTTGTCATACAAAACGATATCCACATACTTGTCGCTGGTATGCACGGTGTCTATCGGGACCTTAATCTCCCGTGTGCAGCGTTTTATTTCATAAGGCACCAGCTGGTAGCGGTAGCCGGGCAGCTGCGCCACAGCGGGGCAGGCCATCGCCAGAAGTATCAGTATTATATATGCTTTTTTCATAGGAAGTGCCGTATTCAGACAAAACAAGTCCGTTGCCGTGGACGGACTTGCATTTATTGGAGCGGAAAACGGGTCTCGAACCCGCGACCTTCGGCTTGGGAAGCCAACGCTCTACCAACTGAGCTATTTCCGCGGATTTCTCCGAAATCCGCGGCGTTATCGGCTGCGCTTCGGCAAATAAAGCAAGCTTTCTCTGCTCTCGGCTTGCACGATAACTCCGCAAAATCTCTGCGAGTATTTCTGTGACAAAAGTAATACCATTTTTGAAAAAATCAAAGTATTTGATACCTTTACAAGACGTATTCAATATAAGACAAACAACAATAAAACAACAGCGATATGTTAAAACCTAAAAAAGTCATTGACGCTTTCAAGAAGAATTTCCCCGGCGCCAAATTCAGTTATTTCACATCTCCCGGCCGTATCAACCTCATTGGAGAGCATACCGACTATAACGGCGGATTCGTGCTCCCCGCAGCGGTGGACAAAGGCATCAGCCTGGCTATCGCCCCCAACGGCACCACAAAGGTGAACGCTTTCTCCATGGATTATGGCGAGAAGCTCTCCTTTGATATAAACGACCCCGTAAAGCCGGCCCAGCAGTGGGCATGCTACATCTACGGCGTGATCCAGGAGATGAAAGAGCGCGGCGCCGCTCCCGGCGGTTTTGACTGCGCGTTTGGCGGTGATGTCCCCCTGGGTGCGGGCATGTCCTCTTCCGCAGCACTGGAGAGCGTGTTTGGCTATGCAATCAATTCGCTGTTCAAGCTCGGTTTCAAGCGCGAGCAGCTGGCAAAGATCGGCCAGATGACAGAACACCACTACGTGGGTGTAAACTGCGGCATCATGGACCAGTTCGCATCCCTGATGGGCAAGGAGGGTAAGGTGATCCGCCTGGACTGCCGTTCGCTTAACTACAAGCGCGTCCCGTTCAACCCCAAGGGCTACAAGATCGTCTTGATCGATACCATGGTCAAGCATAACCTCGCTTCCGGCGAGTACAACATCCGCCGTGCACAGTGCGAGGCCGGCGTTGCAGCCATAAAGAAAGACCATCCCGAGGTAGAGTTGCTGCGAGACGTATCTCCCGCGCTGCTGGAGCAGTACAAAGAGAAGCTGGACCCGATGGTTTACAAGCGCTGCTCTTTCGTGGTGAAGGAGTCCCCGCGTCTGCTGGCCGGCTGCCGCGACCTTGCAAAGAACGATATCCCTGCATTCGGCAAGAAGATGTTCGCAACCCACGACGGCCTTTCCAAGGATTATGGCGTGAGCTGCGAAGAGCTTGACTTTATCGTTGACGTTGCCCGCAAGTGCGACGGCGTGGTGGGTGCCCGCATGATGGGTGGCGGCTTTGGCGGCTGTGTTATCGCAATCGTGCGCAGCGGCGCAGCCAAAGCTTACATCGAGGCTGTCCAGAAGGCATATAAGAAGCAGTTCAACCTTGATCCGCGCGTTATAAACGTTGCGATTTCAGACGGAGCCAAGAGATGGAACGTGCGCAAGCTCAAATAAAACACTTCGAGATAGTTAACGCTGCCGGCAACCGGGTTGTACTTAGCAACCTTGGTGCCGGCATCGTTGCCATAGAGGTGCCCGATGCCGATGGCGTGCGGGACAATATCGTGCTCACCTACGCTAAGCCAGAGGATTGGTATGTCGACGGCCCCTGCGCCGGAAAGATCCCCGGCCGGTACGCAAACCGCATTGCGGCGGGCAAGTTCTCCCTGGGCGGCAAGGAGTATTCTCTGGCAATAAACAACGGCCCCAACCACCTGCACGGCGGCCCCGGAGAGCAGTGCTTTGCCAACCGCATTTGGGATGCAGAGCCCTTTGAGAGCGGTGTACGATTCAAATTACACAGCCCCGACGGCGATGCCGGATACCCCGGTGCGCTGGATATCCAGGCCGTATATACCTTCGACGATGACAACGTGCTGCGGCTGGAGATCTCTGCCACAACCGATGCCCCCACGGTGGTGAATCTTACCAACCATGCATATTTCAACCTCCGCGGCGGGAAACATTTCTGCGGCGACGGCATCCGCAGCCACCTTCTGAAACTCTATGCATCGCGATTCCTTCCCGGCGACGCTACTCTGATACCTTATGGCGACATGGCCCCCGTGGCCGGCACGCCTATGGATTTTACCACCGCGAAGCCCATCGGGCGCGACCTTGATGCCGATTTTGAACCCTTGAAATTCGGCAAGGGATACGACCACTGCTGGTGCATAGACGGCTACGACGGCAGCCTGCGTCCTGCTGCAGAACTATCCTGCGCCGGCCGCAAGGTGGCGATGTTCACCAACCAGCCCGGCGTACAGGTTTACACCGGCAACTGGCTGGACGGATGTCCCGATGCCCCCGACGGCTATAAGTACAGGGACTACGACTGCGTGGCGATGGAGTGTCAGGCATTCCCCGACAGCCCCAACAAGCTGCAGTTCCCCTTCCGCCCGCTCCTTCCGGGCGAAACCTACCTGAACATCATCGAGTGGAGGTTTAGCTAATTCTTAACGACAATAGTGAGACCGTCGCGCAAGGGGAGCATCAGGCACTCTGCGCGGCGGTCGGCTTTTACCGCATCGTTAAAGGCCTGTATGCCGCGGCTCTGGGGGTCGTGCGAGCCGTCGGTTACCTTGCCGTCCCAAAGGGTATTGTCGGCAATGATGACTCCGCCGGGGCGCACCTTGTCTATGATCATCTCCCAGAACTGCGGATAAAACCGCTTGTTGGCATCGATATACACCATATCGTAAGTCGCAGTAAGGGTGGGGATTATCTCCAGCGCATCGCCCAGCAGAAGATTTACCTTATCGGAGATGCCGGCGCGGGAGTACCCCTCGCGGATTATATCCTCCAGCTCGTCGTTTATCTCTATGGCATCGATGCTGCCGCCGGCGGCCAGCCCCTCTGCAAGGCATACGGTAGAATAGCCGGTAAAGACCCCGACCTCCAGTATGCGCTGCGGCGCCATCATCCTGGAGATTGCGCTCAGCAGCCCGCCCACGTCGCGTCCCGACAGCATCCGGGCGTGGTTTGTGCGCAGGTGTGTGGTGCGCTCAATCCACTCCAGGGCTTCGCTTTGCGGCAGGGAAGAGTGTTCCTGGCAATAATCTTCAAGGGTCATGGCTACCGGTATATCAGTTTACAGAGTTTTTTCTCGTCAAAGATCTCCTGTGCAACCCGTTGCAGCTGTTCTTTTGTAACCGACTCCAGTTTCCTGCGGAACAGTTCCGGGGTAGGGTATTCTCCGCCGCGAAGGATGCTGCGGGAGATAGAGAGCGCCTGGGCCTCTCCATATTCGCTTGCAATGGCGTTCTGGGCCAGTATCTGCTTCTTGGCCGCCTTGAGGGCGGCATCGCTTAGCGGCACCTCGCGCACCTTCTTGAGTTCCTTGAGCACCAGGGATATGCATTTATCCACATTGCTCTTGTCGCATCCAAAATAGATAATCGCCACGCCGACGGTTGAATAACGTACATAAGAGGCGTCGATATGATATACCAGCGCCTTCTTCTCGCGGAGCGAATTGTTCAGCCTGGAGTTGCTGGCCGGCCCGCCAAGGATGTTTATCAGCAGCGACAGGGCAATCCTGTCTGGATGGCCAAAGGGGTATGCCCGGGTGCCGATAATGCAGTTGGCCTGGTGGAACTTGCGGGCCCTGTCTACATAGAAATGGTTCTCTGCAGGCTTCTTTACAAGCTGCGCAGGGCTCTTGCTCCCGCTGAAATAGGGGGTATATTTATCCAGCAGCTTCTCTACCAGGGCCAGCACCGCCTCCTTGTCAAGGTCTCCGACAACGGTAAAGCTCATGTTCTGCGGTACGTAGCGCTCCTTTACAAAGGCACGGATATCGTCCGACGTTATCTTCTTAAGGGAAGCGGCGGTGCCAAGGATGGTGCGGGAGAGGGGATTGCCCTTGAAAAGCATCTTCTCGTAGTCCTCGAAAATAAAGTCTGCGGGGTTGTCCAGGCACATGTTTATCTCGTCCGCCACCACATTCTTCTCTTTCTCCAGCTCGTCCTCGTCGAATACAGAGGTGAAAACTATCTCGAAAGAGAGGTCTATCGCCTTGGCTATATCCTCTTTGAGCACGGTGCAGTAAACCACCGTCTCCTCTTTGGCGGTGTAGGCGTTCATGTCGCCGCCCAGTTTCTCCAGCCGGTCGTTTATGCTCTGGGCAGAGCGCTTCTCTGTCCCGCGGAATATCATATGCTCTGTAAGGTGCGCCAGGCCGTGCTTGCCGGCAGGTTCGTTGGCGGTGCCGGCCTTTATGCAAAGGGCGCAATAAGCCACTGCAGAGGAGGTCTTTTTAAAGGCGACCTTCATCCCGCTGGCGAGGGTGAAAATCTGTTTTTCCATATTCTGGATTTAAGGAGTGCAAAAATACTTAAATAATTCTTACTTTTGTATGATATGGGACAATTCATAGTATCTGCACGGAAATACAGGCCGGCTACATTTGAGAAGCTGATAGGCCAGGAGAACATCGCCCGCACCCTCAAGAACTCTATCCTGAGCGGCCAGCTGGCGCACGCATACCTGTTCTGCGGCCCCCGCGGCGTGGGCAAGACCAGCTGCGCCCGCATTTTTGCAAAGACCATCAACTGCAGCAACCCCGGCCCCGACATGGAGCCTTGCGGCGAGTGCGAGTCGTGCCGCTCTTTTGCCGAGGGGCGCTCTTACTGCATCCACGAACTGGATGCCGCCAGCAACAACTCGGTGGAGGATATCCGCACACTTACAGATCAGGTGCGTATCCCGCCGCAGATCGGCCGCTACAGCGTCTATATCATAGATGAGGTGCACATGCTCTCCCAGGCCGCCTTCAACGCCTTTCTCAAGACCCTCGAGGAGCCGCCGGAGTATGCAATCTTTATCCTCGCCACCACAGAGAAGCACAAGATTCTGCCCACCATCCTCTCCCGCTGCCAGACCTACGATTTCAACCGCATCCGGGTAGAGGACATCGTCCGCAACCTCAAGGATATCGCGGAAAAGGAGAGTGTCACTATAAGCGACGATGCCCTGCACATCATAGCGCAGAAGGCCGACGGCGCCATGCGCGACGCCCTCACGCTGTTCGACCAGACGGTGGCGTTCTGCGGTGCGGAGATAACGTACGAGCAGGTTATCGGCATACTCAACGTGCTGGACTATGACTATTACTTCCGCCTTACCGACATGCTGCTTGAGGGCGATTTCGCCTCTGCGCTGGTGCTGTTCGACGAGATTCTTTCTAAAGGGTTCAACGCCCTGCACTTCATATCGGGACTAAGCTCCCACCTGCGCGATTTGATTGTCTGCAAGGTGGCGACCTCCCGCGGCCTGCTGGAGATGGCGCCCACCATCGCTGCCAGATACGACCAGTACAGCGCCCGCTGCCCGATGGGCTTCCTGTACCAGGCGCTGGATGTCTCTACTGCCTGCGAGGCGCAGTACAAGGCCTCCGGCAATCCGCGTCTGCTGATAGAATTTGCCCTGATAAAGATAGCCAGGCTGAACGTTAAACAGGATGCCCAGCCCGCATTGCAGCAGCCCCCGGTGACAGTGCCCAGGCCGGCACAGCAACCGGCGCAGCCGGCAACCAGGCCGGTGGCCAAGCCCGCAGCTCCGGCAGCAGAACCCGCACCGCAACCGGTATCGCAGCCTGCAGCTCCGGCAGCAGAGCCCGCACACCAGCCTGTGGCAGAACCGGCACCGGCAAAGGATGCAGCTGCAGCAGAAGCCCCCGCACCAAAAATGCCCAAAGCCCCCGGCATCTCCATAAAAGACCTGCTCTCGCAGGCATCAGCACCCCAGTCGGCAAAGAGCTCTCCCGCGGCGCAGGAGCCTCAGGCAGAGAAAAAGCCCGCCGACATTACTGCTGAAGTGCTGAAAGAAGCGTGGGGAGAGTTCCTGCAGCAGATAGACCGCCCCAACCTGAGGGCGGCCCTGGCGGTCAATACCCCCAGCTACGACCCTGAAGATAACTCCGTGACGCAACTTGTGGCAAGCGAGTTGCAGAAGAACTGGATCATCGAGAAGCAGTTGTTTGACCTGCAGGCCAAACTGCAGAAGGCGATGGGCCTGGGCGGAGTGAGGTTGAAGATAGAGGTGCTGCCCCAGGCGCAGGACAACGGCAAATCGGGGCCATATATGCCCACAGAGACGGCCAAGGCAATGATCAAGGATTCACCCGAGATGGAGAACTTTAGCCGCGAATTTCAACTGGAAGTATCGTAAAAAACGCACATCATGAAGCTATATACAGAGAATCTTGTCAAGAAATACGGCATGCGGACCGTGGTAAAAGGGGCCTCGATAGAGGTAGAGCAGGGGGAGATTGTGGGTCTGCTTGGGCCCAACGGTGCCGGTAAGACCACCAGCTTCTATATGATGACCGGTCTGGTAAAACCCAATGCCGGCAAGATATTCCTCGGAGACGAAGAGATTACCCACCTGCCCATGTACCGACGAGCCCAGAAGGGGCTTGGATACCTGGCGCAGGAGGCGTCGGTGTTCCGCCGCATGAGCGTAGAAGACAATATCCGCTCTGTGATGGAGATGAACCACATCCCCAGGGCAAAGCAGATGGAACGGCTGGAAGAACTTATCAAGGAGTTCGGTCTGGGCAAGGTACGCAAGAGTCTCGGTATCCAGCTCTCCGGCGGCGAGAGGCGCCGTTGCGAAATCGCCCGTGCGCTGGCCACCAGCCCCAAGTTTATCCTTCTGGACGAACCGTTCGCCGGGGTTGACCCGATTGCGGTAGAGGACATCCAGCATATAATCGCCCATCTTAAAACGCGCAATATCGGCATCGTGATCACCGACCACAATGTGCACGAGACGCTGGCCATCACAGACCGCGCATATCTGCTGTACGATGGAGAAATTCTCGAGAGCGGCACCCCGGAGCAGCTCGCCTCCAACCCCGACGTCCGCCGCAAATACCTCGGCCAGAACTTCGAACTCCGCAAAGCCGTCCTCCACAAACGTCCCGGGGAAGAGCTGTAGCGAAGGGCATACTCCTTCGCTTGAAAGTTTTGCTCCCTGACGTTCAGTCAGTCCCCTCCTTCACTAGCGCCGGTCGTAAATCCTTTAAGCTTCTGGCTTAAGTATGCCCTCCGCTATCTAAGACTACTTATCGGGAGATGTTGTAGTGTTAGAGGCTTCGCAGCCGTGGCAGGCGGAGCAGCCAATATCGGCGCAATCCGCCCTGGCCTTGCCATGCTTCTTGCCCCAAAGGCGCAGCTCCTCTTCTTTGGCGCATACGATGCCCCGTTTGCGCAGCTCCTTGTTGTGGGCAATCTCTCCGTCGGGGAATTTGCCATTCTTGCGGAAGATGATGTTGAAACACATCCCCAGCACGCACAGCGCCACTATGGCTATGGCCAGCAGAAAGGTCTTCATCGCCTTAAATGCATTTGAACGCCGGAGCGAGCGGATGGTTCCCCACGGTAAGCATGGGGGGAATCTGCATCACCTTGAAGCTGGCAGAGCGGCGGAGCTTTATCGCACGCGCTGCGGCCTCACGGTCAGGGAACGATGCCAGCACATCTTCTTCTGTCAGACCCTCCTCGTTTAGGGCGTGCAGCACGCGGTCCAGAACCTCATATTTGGGCAGCGAATCACTGTCTTTCTGGCCGGGACGCAGCTCTGCAGAGGGGGCTTTGGTGATGATATGCTCCGGGATGCGCTCCCCGTCGCGGTTGATATAGCGGCAGAGCTCGTAGACCTGCAGCTTGTAGAGGTCGGCAATCACCATTATCGCACCGGCGAGGTCGCCGTAAAGGGTGCCGTATCCGGTAGAGAGCTCGCTCTTGTTGGAGGTGTTCAGCACCAGGGCGCCGTAGCGGTTGGAGTAGGCCATAAGTATCAGCGCACGGATGCGGGCCTGCAGGTTCTCCTGTGTGGTGTCCCAGCGGCCGTCGGCAAAATAGTGCTCCATAGCCCCGATTGCGCTGTTGTAAATCGCACCGATGGGGATGGTCTCGCTGCTTATGCCAAGGCTGGCCGCCAACCGTTCGGAATCGGACACAGAGTGGCCGGTAGAGAACTCGCTGGGCATCATGATCCCGTGCACGTTCTCCGGAGAGAGGGCATCGGCAGCAAGGGCCGCCACAAGGGCAGAATCCACGCCGCCGGAAAGGCCAAGGACAGCCTTCGACATCCCGGCGTTTTTGAAATAACTCCGGATTTTGCCCACAAGGGTGTCGTAGACCTGGGCGATGGTTATGCCTGGCTCGAGTATCATCAGAATACGAATGTGTCGCTTATCGGGCGGTTGTTGTATACCTTGGTGATGATGTCTGCAAAGATGTTGGATACGGTGAGTACCGTGATCTTGGAGGTGTCGTCACCCTCCTTGGGCCGCAGCGGGATGGTGTCGGAGACGATGAACTCCTCTATCGCAGAAGAGCTGATGCGCTCGTACGCATTGCCCGAGAGTACGGGGTGGGTGCATACGGCACGCACGCTAAGCGCCCCCTTCTCCTTGAGCATGTCGGCACATTTGGTAATGGTGCCGGCGGTGTCCACCATGTCGTCTACAATAACCACGTTGCGCCCCTCAACATCGCCGATGGCGGTCATGGAACCCACCACGTTTGGCTTTTCACGCGATTTGTGGCAGATAATCATGGGCACGCCAAGTATGCGGGAGTATGCGTTGGCACGTTTTGCACCGCCCATGTCGGGCGAAGCTATGGAAAGATTGTCCAGCTTGAGGTCCCTGAGGTAGGGGAGGAATATGCTGCTGGCGTATATGTGGTCTACCGGAACGTCGAAGAAACCCTGGATCTGGTCGGCATGCAGGTCGCAGGTCATGACCCTGTCGCACCCCGCAGCCACCAGCAGGTTTGCCACCATCTTGGCGCCGATGCTCACGCGGGGGCGGTCCTTACGGTCCTGACGGGCCCATCCGAAATATGGAATCACCGCAATCACCTTGTGTGCAGATGCCCTGTGTGCGGCATCTATCATCAGCAGCAGTTCAAAGATATTCTCTGTCGGGGGGAAGGTGGATTGCACGATGAAAACCGTCGCTCCGCGGACACTCTCGTCAAAGGCGGGCTGGAACTCGCCGTCGCTGAAAGTTGTCACCTTGGAATTGCCGAGCTCCACCCCCAGGTTGAGGGCGATTTTTTCTGCAAGGTACTTGCTGCTGCGGCAAGAGAAGATCTTTAACTTGTGGTCGTATTCCATGATTGAATTTTATTATGAAGGTTTATTGTCAAGGTCTTTAAGTATCTGCCCGATATAATCCAGAAGCTGCTCTTTGCCGGTTCCGTTCTCTGCGGAGGTGGCAAATATCTCCGGCAGCGGCTCCCAGTATTTGCCTATGGCCGCCTTCATTGCGGCGATGCGGCTTAAGAGCGCATTTATGCCCAGCTTGTCGCACTTGGTGAGCACGATGGCAAACGGCACCCCTTTCTCTCCCAGCGAAAGCAGAAACTCCAGGTCATTCTTAAGCAGGTCGTGCCGGCTGTCAAGCAGCACAAACAGCAGCGCCAGATCGGAACTGTTGTCTATATAGTCGGATATCATCGCCGCCAGCCTGTCCCTGTGCGCTTTTGAAACCTGGGCGTATCCATATCCGGGCAAATCTACCAGATACCAGCTGTCGTTGATTAAAAAGTGGTTGATGCACTGGGTCTTGCCAGGTTTGGAAGAGGTGTGGGCTAGAGAAGAATTGCCTGTGAGGCAATTGATTAGCGAAGATTTACCGACGTTAGAGCGGCCGATAAAGGCAAATTCTATTCTTGCGGGGGTCGGCCTGCTGGCAGCTGAAACACAGCTTGCGACATATATTGCCTTTGTGATTTTCATATTGCCGCTCATAACTATGCAAAAATATAAAAAAATGTTTTATCTTTATTAGGTTCAAAAAATAATGGAAGGAACAATTTATACACTGCAGCAGCTGCTGTTGGGAGTGAGGGATGCGATAGATAATGCCTTCCCCGTTTCTGTGTGGGTGAAAGGGGAGATTGCATCCTGCAGCGTGAACCGCAGCGGCCACTGCTACATGAACCTGATAGAGAAGAATATCCTCACCGGGGCGCTTTTGGCAGAGGTCCGGGCGATAATCTGGAGCTCCCGATACCGCTCCCTGGCCACCCGCTTCGCTTCGGAGACCGGGCGCAACATAGAGGACGGGATGAATATCCTTGCCCTGGCCACCGTGCAGTATTCGGAGCTGTACGGACTCTCGCTGATTATTGAGGACATAGACCCCTCGTTCACCGCCGGAGAAGCGTTTTTGGAGCGGCAGCGTACCATCGACCGCCTTACAGAAGAGGGGATGATGGATCTCAATGCGCAGCATCAGATGCCCGCTTTGCCCAGGCGGCTGGCGGTGATATCTGCAGCGACTGCGGCCGGCTACGGCGACTTTATGGAGCATCTGCACGGCAACCCCTACGGATTCCGCTTTTACAGCGAGCTGTTCACCGCCCCCATGCAGGGGGCAGAGGCGCCGGCGGGGATAATCGCTGCCTTGGAAAAGGTTGCAGAGCGTGCCGGCGATTTTGACGCGGTGCTTTTGTTGCGCGGCGGCGGTTCGGCAACCGACCTGGCCTGCTTCGACAACTACGAGCTGGCGCTCAACATCGCCCAGTTCCCGATGCCGGTGTTAACCGCGATAGGTCACGAACGGGATCTCCATGTGGCCGATATGGTGGCCTTTGAACACCTCAAGACCCCCACTGCACTTGCAGATTATTTCGTGGATATCTTTGCAACGGAAGATTATGCCCTGCAGACCCTGTTCGGCAGGCTATCGCTGGCGGTGCGCACCAAAGCGGGGGAGCAGCGGCAGCGGCTGGCAAACTGCGTGGCCCGTGTCCGCGGGGCGGTTAACCTGCACCTGGCATCGGAGCGGCAGCGCCTGGATATGATCCAGTACCGCATCGGGGCGCTCAATCCCGCGTCGATACTTGCAAAGGGGTTCTCGCTCACCTTGAAAGATGGCCGCAGGGTCACCTCTACCACACAACTCAGCGCCGGGGATGATATCACAATAATCCTGGCCGACGGCAATGCAAAAGGAAAAGTATTATAGATATGGCAGAAAAACTCACATACAAACAGGCTCTTGAAAAGCTCGAGGCGCTGGTGGCGGTTATAGAGGATCCCGACCATCCGCTGGATAAGATCCAGGGAGAGGTGGAGCAGGCAATGCGCCTTGTGGAGTATTGCAAGCAGTGCCTTGCAGGTACAGAGAAAGAACTGATGGACATAATAGACAACAAGTAGCCGTATGAAGATGTTATACGATAACGACCCCTGGCTTAACCCGTTCAAAGGGGCGATAGAAGCCCGCAAAAGGCGGATACTTGCGGCCAAGAGGGCGATTGCCGGAGAAAAAGGGAGGCTTTACGATGCGGTGAACAACCACCTCTACTATACGCTGCACACAGAAGGCGGCTGCCGCGTCTTCCGCGAATGGGCCCCGACTGCATCCAGGATATACCTTATCGGCGATTTCAACGGCTGGAAAAAGACGGAACGATACGCACTGCAGCCCACCGGCGGCGGGAATTGGGAGATACGTGTGCCGGTGGACGAGATTGCCCACGGCAGCCTTTACAAGTGGTATGTAGAGTGGCCCGGCGGGGGAGGGGAACGGATCCCGGCCTACGCCACCCGTTGCGTGCAGGATCCCGTAACAAAGGTCTTCTCTGCGCAGGTGTGGGAGCCGCAGCAACCATACGCGTGGCGCAACGATGGCCGCATCAAGGTAGAGAATCCCCTGATATACGAGACCCACATCGGAATGAGCGGCGAGCAGGAGGGGGTAGCCACCTTTGTAAGCTTCAGGGAGAACGTGCTGCCGCGCATCGCCGACCTTGGATACAACACCATCCAGATAATGGCCCTGCAGGAGCATCCGTACTACGGCTCGTTCGGCTATCAGGTCTCCAACTTCTTTGCCCTCTCCAGCCGCTATGGCACCCCGGAAGAGTTCAAAGAGCTGGTAGATGCCGCTCACGGCTGTGGCATTGCGGTTATCATGGATATCGTCCACTCGCACGCCGTAAAGAACGAGGCCGAGGGGCTAAGCCGCCTCGACGGCTCCTATACGACCTATTTCCACGAAGGGGCAAGGGGCAATCACCCCGCATGGGATTCCCGCTGCTTTGACTATGGCAAGGGCCAGACGCAGTATTTTCTGCTGGCCAACTGCAAATACTGGATGGAGGAATATCACCTGGACGGGTTCCGCTTCGACGGCGTTACCAGCATGCTCTATCTGGACCACGGCCTGGGGCGCGACTTCAGTGGCTACGGGCAATATTTTGACTCTGGCGTAGACGAAGATGCGGTTACATACCTGGCCCTGGCTAACATCCTGATAAAGGAGATAAATCCCGACTCCATCACCATTGCAGAGGATATGAGCGGGATGGCGGGGCTGGCGGCACCCGTCGCCTGCGGCGGTGTGGGCTTTGACTACCGCATGAGCATGGGCGTGCCAGACATGTGGATCAAGATAATAAAGGAGACCGACGACCACGACTGGAGCATGGGCAACCTGTGGTACGAACTCACAAACAAGCGTGCCGACGAGCGCACGGTGAGCTATGCCGAATGTCACGACCAGGCGCTGGTAGGCGATAAGACCATCATCTTCCGCCTGATAGACAAGCAGATGTACTATTCGATGGACAAGGCCTCCCAAAGCCAGATTGTAGATCGCGGGCTGGCGCTGCACAAGATGATCCGCCTGGTTACGCTGGCCACCGCGGGCGACGGCTACCTGAACTTCATGGGCAACGAATTCGGCCATCCGGAGTGGATAGATTTCCCCCGCGAGGGGAATGGATGGTCCTATGCCCACGCCCGCCGGCTGTGGAGCATAAGCGACCGCGACGACTTGCACTACAAGGCGCTGCGGGAGTTTGACAAGGACATGATACACCTCTTTGCAAAAGAGAAACTGCTCCAGAAGGGGCACTACTGCTGGTGCGCAGACGATGCTGCCAAGATTCTGGCCTTTACCCGCGGCGACTATCTGTTTGTGTTCAACTTCAATCCGGAGCAATCTTTTGCCGATTATGCTTTCAAGGCGCCCCAGGGGAGCTGGCAGATTGTGCTGGACAGCGACAGCGCCCGCTACGACGGCTTCTGCCGCAACGACAGCAGCGTGGTTCACACAACCCTTACAAACAGAAAGGGAGACCAGATGCTGATGCTCTATCTCCCTTCCAGAACGGTTATCGTCTTAAAAAAGATCTCTTAAAGATTGTCGGCAACGATTTTTGCCACCTCGGCCGGGTCGTAAACATCCTTGGCCAGGATGTCGCAGTCACGGCTGATTATGAACATGGTGGGAATAGAGTTCAGGTTGTATGCCGCAACTGCCGGTGATGCGAGCCCCAGCCCGTCGTTGACGCATGTCCAGGGAAGCTTCTGATTGCGGACAGATGTCGCCCAGGCGGTCTTGTCGCTGTCTACGCAGACCTGGTAGATCTCAAACCCGCGGCTGTGGTATTTCTCGTATACCGGCACCATCTCCAGGTTGAACACCTTGTGCTCGTCCTGAGCAATGCTCCAGAAAGAGAGCAGGATAACCTTGCCGAACATTTCGCTAAGGGCATGCTCCTTGCCGTCAAAGTCGGTCATCTTTATCTCGGGCACCCCGTAGGTGGCTTCGCTTAACTTCTTCGCCATCTGGTCGGCGTTGTCACGGGCTTCGATGGCCTTTGTGATAGCCTTCACATAATCGTTGGAAGGATATTTCTGGGCCAGGGAGTCGCGTATAGCGGTGAAGATATACACATCCGTGGGCTCCTGGAATACGTACAGCTGGTCGTTGAACTTCTGGAACAGGGCGGCGGCCGATGTTATCGAGAAGGGGTTCTCCACCACCTGGCGCAGCAGGGCGCGCTTGTGCTGGATATAGATTCTGGATAGCTGGACATTCTCGTCGGCGGGGGCCTCTGCAAGCACCTTCTCCATCGCGGCAGTGCTCTGGGCCATCAGGTTGTCCATCTGCAGCAGCAGGCGGCTGTCCTCAGACCCCTCTACCTGGTAGCATCCAAGGGTATCGGCAATCACGCCGATGCGGTCTTTATCGGCAGCCACGACTCCGGCCAGCTTGGTGTCGTTGTGGTAGAAGTAGTAGAATACCGGGTTCTCTGCATCGGGCAGATCGACCTTACAGGTCAGATGCCCCTTGGCGTCGGTTGCAAGGCTGTCTACGAAAGAAAGCTTGTTGTAATCGAGCCGGTACAGCTCAACATTGGTGGCGGCGCCCTCTTTTAAATCCAGAGTCACCGTCGCTGCCGGTTTGCTGCAGGATGCTGCAAGCAGCAGCACAACCAGCGGGAGGAGATATCTTTTCATACGTAATGTCATTTGTTGAATTCTGCTGCGATGGCTGCGGCAATCTCTTTGAACCGCTCCGGGGAGAGGGATTTCTTCTCGCCGCGGAAGTCCATGTCGCTCTCTTTCTGCAGGGGGACCAGGTGGATGTGGGCGTGGGGAACCTCCATGCCCAGCACTGCTACGCCGACCCTTTTGCAGGGGATGGCCCGCCCTATTGCCTCTGCCACCTTCTTGGCAAATGCGGTGAGCCCGGCATAGGTCTCTTCGTCCAGGTCAAAGATATAGTCAACCTCCTTTTTGGGGATAACCAGGGTGTGCCCCTCTACCATGGGGTTGATGTCCAGAAATGCGAAGTAGTTCTCGCTCTCTGCAACTTTATACGAGGGGATTTCGCCCGCTGCGATTTTGGAGAAAATGGTTGCCATGGCTTATATGCTTATGTCAAGGATTTCAAACTGCATAAGTCCGGAAGGGACCTGCACATCCACGGTTTCGCCCTTGCCGTGGCCCAGCAGAGCCTTAGCGATGGGTGTGCCCACCGCCAGCTTGCCCTCGCGGAAGTTGGCCTCTGTCTCGCCCACGATGGTATATTCCATAACGGCGCCGTTCTTGGTATTCTTGATTTTGACCTTGTTGAGCATCTGCACCTTATCGGTGTTGAGCTTGCTCTCGTCTATTACCCTTGCGTTGGCAAGCATATCCTGCAGCTTGCTTATCTTGAGCTCCAGCAGCCCCTGGGCCTCGCGGGCTGCATCGTATTCTGCATTCTCGCTCAGATCGCCCTTGTCGCGGGCCTCTGCAATAGCCTTTGATATCACCGGACGCTCTGCAATCGCCTCTGCCAATTGTTGTTTGAGGTCGTCAAGACCTTTTTGTGTCAAATAATGTATTTCTGCCATATCGATAAAAAATTAAAGAATCCCCTTTGCCGGGGACCCTTCTTTCTCAAGTCCTAATTATGTACAAATGTATAAATAATTTTGGAATATCCTGCTAATATTTTTCGTAGCCGGGGGACATGATCTCTGAATAGACCACCAGTTTCACCGGGTCGATCTCCATCCCGGAGTCTTTGCCGGCAGCTTTCGGTGTCTTTGCGGGCGCTGCCTCTTCCTTTGCTTCGGCGGTTTCGGCAGCCTCGGCAACTTCGGTGGCCCGCTCCCCCTCTGCGAACGGCTGCTGATTAGCCTCCGGGGCGGGGGCGACGTCCGGCTCTGAAGCAAACTGCAGTATATCATCCAGTGCGGTTTTGCCGACAGCCGGACTGGGATGTGCGCTGGCTTTCCTGGCGGCCTTGGCAATAACGACGATAACGGTGATTATAAGCCAGAACAGAAATATAAACAGAGATGATTCCATACCGGTTGGTTTTATATGCCGAATAAATCCCGTGTCTGTCTGATATCAACCGCAAGCTGCTTGACCAGCATATCCACAGAGGCGAACTTTTGCTCGTCGCGCAGTTTGGCGCAAAAGTCACACTTGATGCCGAGGCCGTAAATCTCTTCGTCAAAATCGAGGATGTGGGTCTCTATCACCAGCGCCTTATCGTTGCACACCGTGGGGCGGAAGCCGATGTTGCAAACGCCGTAGTAGCTGCCCCCCTCAACAAAGACCTTCACGGCATACACGCCGCGCTCCGGTATCACTTTGAGCGGTTCGTAGAGCTGCATGTTGGCGGTGGGGAAGCCTATCTTGTGGCCGATGCCGTTGCCGGCGACAACCGCACCCTCCAGCCGGTATTCGTAACCCAGCAGCCTGTTTGCCCGCTCTATCCCTCCGGTAGCAACCAGATTGCGGATATAGGTAGAGCTGATGGTGTTGTACTGGTCGGATACGCTGCCCGCCTTTATGGTCATCAGCCCCAGGTCCTGCGCCACTGCTGTGACGTCGGTATTGAACTGGGTATTGCCCAGCCGGTGGTCGTATCCCACAATCAGCGCAGAGGCGCCTATTCTGCCGATGATATACTCCCGGATGAACTGCTCGCAGCTGACGCGGCTCAGTTCCCGGGTGAAGTCTATCACATGCACCTGGTCTACGCCGCACGCTTTCAGCCGCTCTTTTTTCTCTTCCAGGGAGTTGAGCAGCCGCAACTCGCGGGCATCCTGACGGAGAACCCCACGCGGATGGGGCCAGAAAGTGACCACCGCACTCTCCGCCCCGCGCGCTTTTGCCGTCTGGCAGAGAGTGTCGATCACTTTGCGGTGGCCCAGGTGGACCCCGTCAAAGAAGCCTGTAGTCGCTATAACCATTTTACAAGTTCAAAGTCCTGGCGGTGAGCCATATCGGGGCTCTTTGCAAACATACGTGTCGCATACTGGTAGGTACCCACCTTGACCGGAGTGATGTCGGTGCGGTAGGTAGCCACGCAGTCTTCAAATTTAACAACTTCGTAGGGATGAACCTCGCGGATGTGGTATGCCCCCTTGCTGTCCTGCTCTGTGATAACGCATTCGATGCCGATCTCGTCCGGAGTAAGGCCTGCCAGATAGACTTCTGCCTCTGAGTAGTGCTGGTCGCCCAGTGCAAAACGCACTGCGCTGCCGTTGAGGTTGTCAAAGCGGCGGATCTCGATATCGGGCCATGCGCGGTACATACGCTTCTTCCACTGCGCAATCTCGCGCGCCTTGAGAAAGTCTTTGTCGGTCATCCGTGCATAACGCTTGGCCAGAGGACGGTAATACTTCTCAAGATAGTCCTCCATCATGCGGTTGGTGGTAAAGTTGCATGCCACCTGTGCGATGGTGTTCTTGATATATTTGATCCACTCCGGCGAGTAATCCTTGTCCCAGTCCTTCTTGTAGAAGGCGGGTGCGATGTCGCCGGCGATGATGCTGTAGAGCATTGCAGAATCCAGGTCGTCCTGGAACTCCTGGTTCTCGTATGTGCGCTCCATGGGGAGAGCCCAGCCGGCCCCCTCCTTGTACCCTTCTACCCACCAGCCGTCAAGCACAGAGAAGTGCATCACACCGTTCATAACAGCCTTCTCGCCGCTGGTGCCGGAGGCCTCCTGGCGGCGGGTAGGGTTGTTCATCCAGATGTCCACGCCCTGTACCAGCAGCTTGGCCACGGTGATGTCGTAGTTGGGCACGAACACAATCTTGCCAATGAACTGCGGCATCTTGGATATCTCCACGATATGCTTGATAAAGTCGCTGCCGGCCTTGTCGGCGGGGTGCGCCTTGCCTGCAAACAGGAACTGTACCGGATGGTCGGGGTTGTTTACCAGCTTGTCCAGACGCTCCAGGTTGCGGAACAGCAGGGTGGCGCGCTTGTAGGTCGCAAAGCGGCGGGCAAAACCGATGGTGAGCACGTCGTTGCGCAGCGTAGATTTGATCTTGACAATCTGGCTGGGAGAGTAGTGCGCCGTGGATTTGGTGTCGGATATAGTCTTCTTGACATAGTCGATAAGGCGTTTGCGCAGCACGCTGCGGACGTTCCATATCTCCTTGTCTGCAATCTTGTATATGTTGGAGAAGCACGATTTGTCATAGTGGTGGGTGGCGAAAGCCTTGCCAAACACCCTTGCGTGGATTGCTTTCCACTCAGGAGCGGTCCAGGTGGGGTAGTGGACGCCGTTGGTCACGTAACCCACGTTGACCTCCTCCGGCAGGTAGCCGGGCCACATTCCGGCCAGAATCTCCTGGCTCACCTTGCCGTGCAGCCAGCTTACACCGTTGATCCCCTGGGACATGTTGGCAGCCAGCACGCTCATGCTGAACTTCTCGCCGCCATCGTTGATATTGTAGCGGCCCAGCCCCATAAAGGTATGCCAGTCAATCTTGATGCGGGCGGGGAACTGCCCGAAGTAGACGCGCATCATATCCTCGCTAAAGAAGTCGTGGCCTGCCGGCACGGGGGTGTGGGTGGTGAACAGCGACGAGCTGCGTACCACCTCCAGCGCCTCTGCAAAGGTGAGGTTGTCGTTCTCTACATACATGCGGATACGCTCTATGCCGGTGAATGCGGCGTGCCCCTCGTTGCAGTGGTAGACCTCGGCCTGGATGTTCATCGCCTTGAGGGCGCGGATACCGCCGATGCCCAGCAGGATCTCCTGCTTGAGTCGGTTCTCCCAGTCGCCGCCGTAGAGCTGGTGGGTGATGGGACGGTCTTCAGGCATGTTCTCGTCAAAGTCGGTGTCCAGCAGATAGAGGTCGGTGCGGCCAACCTCCACCTTCCAGATGCGGATGTTGAGGTTGCGTCCCGGCATCGGAACAGATACCGTTAGCCACTTGCCATCCTTGTCCAGGACGGGCTGGGCCGGCGATTCGCGGAAGTTCTGCGGGTCGTACGATGCTATCTGGTCGCCGTCGCCGGACAGATACTGGGTGAAATAACCGTATTTGTAAAGCAGACCCACGGCGGTGAGGTTTACCCCCATGTCGCTGGCCTCTTTAAGGTAGTCGCCGGCCAGGATACCCAGACCGCCGGAGTAAATCTTGAGCGATGTGTCAAGGCCGTATTCCATGCAGAAGTAGGCAATCTTTGGCGACTTGCGCTGTGCCTTGCCCTTCATGTACTCTGTAAAGTGGCCGTGTACGGCTTTCAGACGGGCCATAAAGTCCTTGTCCTGCTCCAGCACCTTGTACTGTTCCAGCGAGATGCTGTCCAGCATCACAATGGGGTTGCCCTTGCTCTCCTCCCAGAGAGCGGCATCTATCGATTTGAAAAGGTTAATAGCCTCGTCGTTCCAGCACCACCATAGGTTTTTGGAGATATCCTCCAGCGCACTCAGGCGGCGGGGAAGGGAGCGGTTTACTACTATGCTGTTCCAGTTGGGGCGGTTTGCTATCTGCTTGCGGTAACCCTGGTCGCCGTCCTCCTGCAGGAGGGGGTAGGGTCCGAATTTCTCTATCACTTTATTTATTGCCATATCGTAGGCCGATTTGTAGAATGAAATGTTGTTTTCCCAAAGCGCAAGGAGCGATACCTCCTTTGCATTTGCGCTGCACTCGGCAGCCTCGTCGCCACTCATAGAGCCAAAGCTCTTGACAGCGGCGGCAACTGCGTCCACCACGTCGTTGTAGTTGAAGTCGTTGCGCTCTACGATGGTGACGCCCTTAAGCGGCTTGTTGCCGCTGTAACGCTCCTTTATCCAGAGGCCAAAGCCGGCCAGGGTGGTGGTCACCGTGGGGACGGAGAACGCCAGCGACTCCAGCGGGGTGTACCCCCAGGGCTCGTAGTAAGAGGGGAAAACCGTGAGGTCGGCTCCGGAAAGCAGAGTGATATAGCTCTGGTTAAAGATGCCGTCGTTGCCGTTCAGGTAGCTGGGCACAAAGAAAACGTCCACCTTGCGCTCCGGAGCGTTGTCCAGCCCCACATCGGAAAGATGACGGCGGACGCAGTCAAAATCGTCGGTAAGATAGTGGGTGACGTTGGTGGTATGCTTGTGTGCGGGGTTGGCGAGCTTCTCTACCAGATCCTTGTCGGGGCCGTTGTTGCCGCTGGGTACCATTATGAATGCCGCAACCGGCCGGGCGGGATTCTCGCGTGCAACCTTTGCCAGGGCGTCGATAAATACGTTGATACCCTTGGTCTCATATTCGTAACGGCCGCCTATCCACACAATCTCCGTTGCAGCCTCGTCGTATTTCTTGCCGCTCATCGCCGCAGCCACCTTGAGCAGGTTCTTGCGTGCGGCGGTGCGCATCTTTGCAAGCGCTTTCTTGTCGGGAGCAAAACTGCCGGCGATGCCGTTGGGGGTCACCACGTCGGGCTCGCGTTCCAGCAGTATCTTGCACTCGTATGCGGTAAGGTCGCTAACCGTGGTGAATACATCGGCATTGTGTGCGGCCGCCTTCTCTACGGAATGACGGTCGCTGACGCCGTATTCGCGGGCCATCGTGTCGCCGTTCATGGCGGGCAGCTCCTTGTAGAAGGGGATATGCTTGCTGGCCATGCAGCGCCCCACGACGGTGGCGTGGGTGGTGAACACGGTGCCGATGGGCAGGCCGGTGCTCTTGAGATAGAGGATGCCGGCGCCCGCCATCCACTCGTGGAACTGTGCCACGATTTTGCTGGAAGAGCGGATATAATAGCGGGAGAAGCTCTCTATCACCTTGCCGGAGGCGTATCCGAACAGGAACGACTCTATGTATTCCCAGTTGCCGTTGAGCGAATCAACGCCGTATTGCTCCCACGCCTTGGCGAATATCTGGTCTTTGCTGGTGATAAAGGTCTTGAAATCGACCAGTATCGCAATGGGCTTGCCGGGGATGTTCCAATGCCCTACGCGTACGCGCAACCCTTCGTGTGCGGCAAGCTCCCTCCAGGACTTGAAGAGGTCGTTGTCTACCGTGAATTCAGGATTCTGACGGGTGTGCATCCACACGTCGGGTCCGATATGTATATGTCTGTCCTTTAATTCTTCGCTGAGATTAAGTGCTTTTGTGGCAAGTACAGTGTGAATGCCGCCTACCTTGTTGCAAACTTCCCAGCTGACCTCAAACAGATAGTCCGGCATCGTCTTGTTGTCTTTCATCGGTTTTATTTCTTTTTAGTGTGGCCGGCGACCCTTATCTCAAAGTCGCTGAGCACGTTCATATAGTTTATGAAGGCCTCGTAGGGTGTGTCGTACGGATTGAAATAGCTGTGTACGGCGCCGTCGGAGAAGAATTTGGTGCACATGTAATACAGATGGTCACTCTCCTGCAGACGGCGGAACACCTTGAGCAGATGCTCGTCGCCGCAGCGGCGCACCTTTGCTTCCAGGGCGTAGAGCTTGTTGAAAGCCTCGCGCTGCAGCTCGTTACCCAGCCATGCCGATGTGTCGCGCTCTTCGTCTGCCCACGAAATGGGGAAGGGGACGTTGAGCTCCGCCACCGGCTCGTGCTTCTTCGCCGCCTCGCTGGCGGTGACAAAGCCGATATCCTTGCGTTTGAACACCTCTGCGGGGAGCGCCTTGAAGAAGTCGAAAATGCCGCTGGCCGCCTTCTGGTGCTCTCCAAAGGTCTCATAGTCCATGAACAGGTTCACGATATCGTCGCCTGCAAGGGCCTCTGCCAGCCATCCGGTATACTTCTCTGCCGTAAGGGGCCATTCGCTCCAGGCGGTGTTGGAGAAGCGGAACGCGATGTCGTCGGACAGTGCCGAGTTCTTGAGCAGCAGGCGCAGCTTGGGGTTAAGCGGGTTGGTGTAGACGTAGTTGGGACTCTTCCAGCCCAGCACGTGCTTTGCCCCCTCTGTGAGCATGGTGCGATAGCCCATCGCAGCCACCATCTCGCCGATTTCGTCGGAATAGATAAGTTCTGTGTTGCGGAAAGCCTTGGGCTTGACGCCAAACTCGCTCTCTATCGTCTGGGCGTGCAGCCTTACCTGGTCCTTGAATTCTGCGGCAGATGCAAGCGATGCGAGCGAGTGCGAATAGGTCTCTGCCAGAAACTCTGCGCACCCGGTTGCGGCAAGCGCCTTGAAGCTCTCCAGAACCTCGGGCGCATAGAGCCTGAACTGCTCTATCGCGGTGCCGGAGACAGAGAATGTGACTTTGAAATTCTTGCCGTTGGCCTTGATCAGATCCAGCAGGAGCCGGTTCATGGGCAGGTAGCACTTGGCAGCGACGCGGCGCACGATGGCGCTGTTGTCGAAATCGTCAAAATAGTGGTCGTCCGCCCCGATGTCAAAAAACCGGAAAAGGCGGAGCCTGTCGGGCTGGTGAACCTGGAAGTACAGGCAAATACTTTTTGTAGCCATATCTGTAATATTTGATTATTCTTTGTTGATGGCGTCGGTGTACACCGCCTTCATCTTTGCGGCGGCGTTGTTCCACTTGAGCGTGCTGACCTCTTCGTACCCCTTTTCGCTGGCGACCTTGGCTATCGAAGGATAGGTGACAAGGGCGTAGATGGAATCTGCCAGGGCATCGATATCCCAGAAGTCGACCTTGATGGCGTGCCGCAGCACCTCTGCCACACCGGACTGCTTTGAGATGATGGTGGGTACGTTGCTTATCATCGCCTCCAGCGGCGAGATGCCGAACGGTTCCGATACCGAAGGCATCACATACACATCGGAATAGGCGAACATCCGCTGCACGTCGGCCCCGCGCAGGAAGCCGGTAAAGTGAAACTTGTCTGCCATGCCCAGCTGCGCCACGCGGCGTACGCTGCGGTTAAGCAGATCGCCGCTGCCCGCCATCACGAAGCGGACATTGTCGCAGCGGTCAAGCACCTTGCGGGCGGCCTCGATAAAATACTCGGGACCTTTCTGCAGGGTGACGCGCCCCAGGAAGGTGACGACCTTCTCCTTTACGGTGCGGTTTACCTTGATGTCGTCGCGGCCGGAGAAATCCACCGCATTGTGCACGGTGACCACCTTGGAGGCGTCTATGCCGTAGCGGTTGATAACTATGTTGCGGGTCCAGTCGCTCACGGTGATGACCTTGTCGGCCTCGCGCATGCCCCGCTGCTCTATGTCGTACACCACGGTGTTGTAGTTCTCGCCGTCGCGGTCAAACTCGGTTGCATGCACGTGCACTACCAGCGGCTTGCCGCTGACACGCTTGGCGGCGATGCCGGCCAGGTATGTGAGCCAGTCGTGGGCGTGTATCACGTCAAAGTCGTTTTCTGCAGCAATCGCGCCGCCCACCATCGCGTAGCGGGAGACCTCTTCCATGAGGTTGGCGCCGTACTTGCCGGAGAATTTATATTTGCTGCGGAAGTGGGTGGAGAACTCCATCGTCTGGAAGTGACGCTCCTCTTCGCTTAGCAGGGAATAATCTTCTGGCGATATGTAGGGCATGATGTTGCTCCCCACACGCAGGAACTGTACCTTGCCCAGATACTCGTCTATGTTGGTAAATGTGTCGTATACGGCCACGTCGCTGGCGTTTATGATCTTTGCCGAGCTCTGGTCCTCGTCGCCGCTGGCAGATGGCATTACGAACAGCACATCCACGCCGTTGGCGGCAAGACCCTTGGTGATACCGTAGCAGGCGGTGCCCAGGCCGCCGGAAATGTGAGGGGGAAACTCCCAGCCGAACATCAGGACTTTCATGGTTAAACCTCCTCTTTATATTTGTTGATAAGATACTCTACAGTAAGGATGGCGCCGGTGGCAGTCGCCGAGTTTATGGCGCCGTGGGGGTTGTGGGGCGGGTTGCCGTCGTAGAGCTCTGCAACGGCGCCGATGCCGTGGACGGTCATGTCCTCTGCAAACCCCTTTATCATCTCGCGGGCTTCGCGCAGGAATGCGCTGTCGTAGAGTTTGAACCCCGCCATAGCATAGTATTTGAGCAGCCAGGGGCGGGTGCTACCGTTGTGGTATGCAAGGTCGCGGTCGTGCTGGTTGCCGTCGTAAATCCCCTTGAACAGCGGGTTCTTGGGGCTCAGGGTGCGGATGCCGCGCGATGTGAGCAGGTCCTGACGGACAGAGCGGAACACCATGTCCTGAACCTCTTCGCTAAGCGGGCTGTATGGGAGTGCCACCGCAAACAGCTGGTTGGGGCGGGTGGATTTCTCCTGGCCGTCGGAGCCGATATAGTCGGCCAGATGGCCACGCTCTTCGCACCAGAACATGTCGTAGAAGTTGCGGTCTATCTTATCGGCGATATCCTCGTAACGGGATGCCTTCTCGATATTCTTGGCGTGCTTGCGCTCCATGTTGGCGGCAAAGCGCAGTGCGTTGTACCAAAGGGCGTTGGTCTCTACCTGATAGCCGGCCCGTTCTGTAACGGGGTGCCCTTCTGTGTATGCGTTCATCCAGCTCAGGGCCGTGCCGCCGACAGATGCCCAGAGCATGCCGTTGTCGTGCAGGCGGGCTTCCGGACGACCCCCGGCCATATAACTGCCAAGGATTGCATTCACCGTTGCGCCGTATTTATCCCAAACCGCCTTGCCGCGGCCGGTAAACGCTGCCAGCTCCTGGATCAGGGTGATGAAGCCCAGCGGAGCCTCGACATCGTTGCAGGAACTCATCAGGGCGGTGTTCCACTTCTCTGCCTGACCGTCAACTACCGCCATGAAATCCTTCACGCTGCCGGTGTTGTGCAGGATGATGCCCGGTGCGGAGATATAAGTCGCACGCAGATCGCCCACGCCAAGCCAGGTGAAGCCGCTGCTTATCTCAAGCCACTGGCGGTGGAACAGCAGGCGCGAAGCGGCAAAGCGCAGGGTGGAGTCAAAATCTTCGTGGGTGCCGATGGCCGCAACCTCCCTTGCAAACTGCCGCTTGAAGGCGGCGGGGTCGCAGGCTGCGGTGGAGGCAGAGAAGATTATGCTCTCGCCCTTGCGGATGGGCATCTCAAAATATCCGGGATTGAAAAGGTCCTCTGTGCAGTCAAAGCCGCGGCGGTACTCTTCCGGATAGGTGACACCGTTGTACCACGATGCATCGGCGGTAAAAGCAGCTTTCTTGCTGAGCTGCATGTACAGCGGGGGGAGTACCTGGTAGAGCTTGTACTCCATGCCGTTTTCCACCTCGCGGCCGCGGGTGTCGGCCACGTCGTTGCGGCTTGTAAGGGCGTGGATGCTGCGGAAAGAGAGCAGCGGACGCAACCTTAATGTGGTTTGCGAGTGCGCATCCAGCAGGGTGTACTTAATCAGCACACGGTCTTCGTTCTCTACCATCAGTAGCTGCTTCTGCAGCTTGATGCCGCCGATGTGATAGGTGATGGTGGGGATGGGCTCGTTCTCGTAATCCACGATATACTTGTGGCCGCGCGGCTCAAAGATTTTCCCGTAGCAGTGGATACCCAGGTTAAACTCTTTGCCGTGCTGGATAAGGGTCTCGTCCAGGCTGGAGAGTAGGATGTGCCTGCGCCAGTTCATCTCCTCTATCGGGACCGCCAGCAAGCAGTGGTATTTGCGTGTGTTGCAGCAAACTATGGTGGTGTTCGCGTATGCGCCGGTGCGGTTGGTGGCTATCAGCTCCCGTTTAAGGGAGTATTCCAGATTTACCAGTTCCGCCTTGTTGAATTTGAGATACGCCATATTTATTTTTAACTTGCAGTTTTAAACCGCAAAGTTAAAAAAATCAGCGTCTAACCCAAGATTTTTTTCTTGCTTTTTCCGATTTCGAACTCCTTGAGATAGAATGGCTCCATATAGGCCACATCTTCAAACTCCCCGGCAAGGAATTTTCTGTATGCGAGCGGCGCCATAAACTCTGCCAGCGGGTTGCAGGGGGCAAAAAATGCGTTGCCGCCGCCAAGGATTCCGGCCGCTTTTTCGCAGCCGTTGCCGCAGAACAGCACGGACCCTTTTTGCAGCAGTCCGGCATAGGATTCGCCGTCGATAATCAGCGGGGCAATCTCGCCGCAGCGGGTGCCGCTACCATCGTACACGGCCTGGTAAACCTCCATCCGCCGGGCATCTATCATCGGGACCACAAACATGGGGGAGGGGGCGCTTTCGCCCTGTTGGCAGATCCCTTGTGCCGCCAGCAAATCCAGGGTGCCGACCCCAATCAGGGGGATGCCCGCCCCGAAGCACAGCCCCTTGGCCATGGAAACGCCTACCCTTAGTCCGGTATATGAGCCGGGGCCGCTGCTCACCGCCACCGCCGCGCAGTCTTTGACACACAGGCCGTTACGCTTTAAAATCTCCTCTGCCATAGGGGCCAGACGGGAGGTTTGCATTCGGGCTTGATCGGTAACTATGCTGTCCAGGGTGCTGGCGCCGCTGGCAAGCGCTACAGAGCAGATATCGGTGCTGGTTTCAAGGCACAGTATCAGGGGGTCTCTATTTGGGTCCATCTTTGATTCTTATTTTGTCCCCTTCTGCAAGGGTCTTGGTTATGAGCTGGTACGGCCCCGAAACAATCCGCTCGTCTGGCTCCACTCCGCCGGTAATCTCTATCCTGCTGAAGTCCTGGATTCCGCAACTCACTTTTCTTAGGTGCACCCGCTGCTGCGGGTCAACAACCCAGAGTGTCTCGCTCCCGTCCCGGATCACAACCGCCTGCAAAGGTACAGTTAAAATATCATTTTTGGAACCGGTAGATATAACTGCCGATGCCGACATGCCCGGCAGCAGTCGCGCCGTGCCGCACGAGTCGATGCCAAGGCGCACCTCAAAGTCGGTCGTGGCCCCGTTAAGGTCGCCTCCGGAGGCCTTGAGCGCCATCTTGCTCACATGCCCCGCTATCGTCTCCGCAGGGAAGGCATCGGCTTTGATGCGGGCCTTGTCGCCGGCGCTGATGCTGCCTATGTCGTGCTCGCCAACCTTTACCACCAGCTCCATCTGCTGCAGGTCGGATATGGTCATCATCTCCGTCCCGGCCATTGTGGCGGTGCCCACGACCCGCTCTCCTCCCTTTACCCCGATGTGGGTCACCGTGCCGCTTATCGGGGCGTATACCAGGGTCTTTTCCAGCTCGCTGCGGGCAGCCCTTAGCGAGGCCTCGGCCGCGGCAATCTGACATTCGCACTCCATGGCGCGGGCGAAAGCCGCCTCCAGCTCCAGGCGCGCCTGCTCTTTTTTTGCGGCAGGGGCGGCATCGCTCTCGCACAGTTGTTGCAAGCGGTTGTATTCCAGCTCTTTGAGCCTGACCTCGGAGCGCTGTGCATCCCTGGCCCGCGTGGCGCTGCCCAGGCTCGCCCGGCAGCGGGCGATGGAGAGCAGATAGCTCTCCTGCCTGATTTTTATCAGCAGATCCCCCTTTTGCACCGTATCGCCCTCCTCTACGCAAATCTCCACAATCTCTCCCGACACGTCGGGAGAGATTTTAACCTCCTTTACCGGACGGATCCTCCCGAAGACCGATGCGCTCTGTTTTATCTCGCCCCTTTGCGGGCATACCACCTCCGCCTCTGCCGGCTTCTCCCCGTTGGAGAGCAGCACAACCGCCACCAGAACCGAGGCGAGCACGATTCCCCACCATATCTTTTTACCTCTGCCAGCCATCGTAGTAAAATTGAAGTAATTTCAGTTGGAAAAGATATTTGCAGCGGCACTGGATTCTCTCCAACTCGCTCTGTGCAAGATTGTCCGATGCCTCGAGCCATTCGAAAGACGATATCGTGCCAAGCTCGTACTCCTTGTCGCACAGGTGCATCCGCTCCCTGCACAGATCTTCCCGGGCGCAGAATGTCCGCTCCTGCTCCAAAAGCAGCCGGCACTGCCGCTGCATCTGCTCCAGCTCCATAAACGTCTCTTCTTCTGCCTGGCGCAGCCTGATCTCCGATAGCTCTTTCTCTGCCCTGGCCTGCGCCACCTTTGCCGCCGCCCGGCCACCGTCAAATACCGGAATCACCAGGCTCAGGGTGACGGAGGGGTTGCGGTTGCCATCTATCTGCTCTTTGAACGCCCCCGCGGCGGCATCGCTGTAGTAGCTGCCATAGGCGGCCGATATGCTCAAGGAGGGCATCATCGCCCCCCTGGCCGCTTTCAGGGCATATCCGGCTGCTTTTGCCGCTTCCCTGGCCGCCGCCACTTTGGGGGAGAGATATCCGGCGTCCGTTCCGGCGTCCGTGCCTACTGCCATGCCCGTCCCGTCCCCAGTCCAGGTGCCCGTTACGACCCCAGTCCCGCCGTCCTCCACTGTCAGAAGGCCCCGGTCGGAAGCTTCAAAACTCTCCGATGCCACCGCGCTGCAATCGCACCGGAACTCCTGCCCGCTCCCCGTAGGCTGCCGCAGCCGGCTCATCTGCGACGCCGCCTCTGCCTCTGCCTCCGCAATCTGGCTGCGGATGTCGGCAGCCTTGGCCTCCATCTCCAGGATGTCGGCCTGGGTACGCTCCCCGAGGCGCTGCTGCACCCTGGTCCGCTCTGTCTGCAGCACGATTGATGCATGCCGCTCTTTGAGCCGTTGGCAGCTCAGGGTAGATAGCACGCAGCCCAGGTAAGCCCTTGCTATATCGGCCTTTACCTCAAGGACGGCCTGCTTGAGATTGTCCTTTGCCGCCGATGCCAGGGCACGGTTCGCAGCCACAGTGTTGAGCCTTGCAAAACCGTCGAATATTGAAAACGATGCGCCGACAGAGGCGCTTGTCTGCCGCGTAAGCCTGTTTCTGACAATTACAAGTTCCTGCATATCGACGCTTCGTCCCCAATTGTAGTATTGATTGGCATACAGGCTAAGGCTGGGGAGCAGTTCCGAAACCGACTGCGCAAGCTGCGCCCGGCTCTTTTTAAGCTGAGCGGCGGCCAAAAGGACGCTTGCAGAGTGGCTGCAGGCATAATCTATGCACTGCTCCAGACTCCATACAGCATCCTGCCCGGCGGCGCCCACACAGCAGAATAACGCCAGAAATATCGTTGCAATCCGTTTCAAATCCCCTTTGCCCATGCCGGTGCCAATGCCGGTTATTGCCCCTCAAATGCCTGGCGCCCCTTGAAAGAGAGCACTGCGATAATGCATTTCACCAGGAATCCGACTGCATAACCGATGTAGTACAGCGCATTCTGCGCATTCTTGTCTACGCCGCCCGTAACCAGGCAGCACTCTTGGATGGAAACAGGTTCCAGTACGATTGTTTTCATGGTTCCTCCTCCCGCATCTTAAAACAAACTAAATCCGTCTTTGATCCCTTTGAGCAGGTGGGGAACATAATCGTCCAAAAAGTCGACGACCTTGCGGATTATGGCCAGAATGCCGCCCAGACTGAACTCGGCGGCGATGCCTCCGCAAATGCACAGCTCGGAAGAATTCAATCCCTCCAGAGCTAAGCCACAAATTCTTTCTTCTTCCATAGTAATTTAGTTTAAAACCGTCTGCAAATAAGGGGTGTGCAGACTTCACCTCAGTGAATGCGCATTCACATCTCTATGATATTGTCCGCAATGGGAATCTCGTCTGCCTTGTGGGTAATCATCAGCACGGTCACATTGCGCTCTGTATTCTCTTTTTTTATCGCCGCCAGCATCTTCTCTCTGGAGACGGCATCCAGCGAATTGGTGGCTTCGTCGAGTATAAGTATGTCGGGGCGTCGGTAGAGCGCGGCGGCGATTGCGATGCGCTGTTTCTGCCCGCCCGAGAGCCGGCACCCGGCCTCCCCGGCAATGGTCAGCAGCCCCCGCGGCAGCTCGCCCAGCAGGCTCTCCAGCCCAAGGTCCACCAGCAGCCTGGCCACCCGCTCGGCATCGTAATCATCGCGGCTGCCGGTAATGTTGTAAAGTATCGTGTCGTCGAAAAGCCGCACATCCTGCGCCACTATCGTTATCTTTTGCCGCCACTTCTTTAGGTCAAACAGCGCGATGTCCATCCCGCCCAGGGTAATCGACCCCTTTGCGGGGGTGTAAAGACGCATCGCCAGGGCTGCCAGGGAGCTTTTCCCGCACCCGCTGCGCCCCCTTATGGCGGTTATCTTCCCCGCCGGGACCGTGGCGCAGAAATTCTCCAGAATGTTCAGCGCGCCCGGATAAGAGAATGTGATGTTGTTGAACACCAGATCGCCCGTCGCCGCAGCAGGGTCGCACCCCCTGACCGGTTCCTCTTCCAGGTCCATCACCTCGAACAGGCGGGCTGCAGAGATCCGGGTCTGCGATATCAGGGAGGCGGCGCCGACCAGCTGTGCGAGCGGTGCAGAAAAAAACGATGTTATAGTGTAGAACCCGACCAGCGTGCCGACGCTCAACTCCCCCTCAAGTATGATTAAAGAGCCTGCCGACAGAAGCACCACGGCCAGTATCTTGGAGACTGTCTCGGCCGCAACGGAGAATGTCCCGGCGCTGCCGTTGCCCTTTACAACCCGCTCGCAAAGCGCGGTGTATTGCGCCTCGATACCTCTGGCGGCAGCTTGCTCCAGACCGGCATATTTGATGCTTTTTACCGACGATATGCTCTCTATGCACCGTTGCTCGAACAGCGTCCCCTGGGCGATTATCTCCCGGTTGTACCGGTTGCCGGCCCTGGCTGCAAAGATGTAGATAAGGGTGTACACCGGTACAAACAGAAATGTGAGCAGCGCAAGATGGCTGTGGAAGGCGAACATGAGGCAAAAGGCGGCCAAAAGGGTAAAAACGCTTATGGCTATGGACGATATCCCCTCGGTTATAAACCGGCGAACCGTATATGCATCGCCGATGCGGGAGTTTATCTCCCCGGCGCTTCTGGTGCTGAAGAAAGCCACAGGCAGTCTGAACAGGTGAGAAATGTAGGAACTGATAACCTTCAGATCGATACCTGTGGCTGCGGCCAACAGAGTGTTGACCCTTAATTTACCGATTAGGAAAGCAAGAATAGAAAGAAACGCCATTGCCGCGGCCGGCCACGCTATGCGCGAGGCGTCGCCCGCGGGAATGACTTTGTCTATGAAGTATTGCAGAAACAGCGAGAAGCTGATTCCGACAAGTATGTAAAGCAGCGATAAGAGGATAGAAGATACGATCTGTGCGCGGTACAGGCTGAACAGCCTGTGCAGACGTGCGGCGGTGGATAGGGTGTTGTCGCCCGGGGCGAATCCCTTGCCGGGGGTTATCACCACCAGATATCCGCTCCAGAGCTGTTTCAAACGCTCCTTGTCCATCTTTATTATTTTGCCCCTGGCCGGATCCATTACCGTTGCCTGCTTCTTGGATACCGTGCACAGCACCACAAAGTGCAGTTCGCCCTCTTCTGTGGTGATATGCAGTATTGCCGGCAACTGCTCAATCGATATCGCGTCCAGATCTTTGCCCTTTGATTTATATGGGGAAGCATCCAGGTTCACCGCCCGGCAGCCGTCTATTATCCCTTTTATAGTGGTGCCGCTCACAGAGGCGCCGCACTCCTGGCGTATGGCGGCCAGGGGCAGCGCAAGCCCATAATATCGCGCGATGGCGGCGATGCATGCCACCGCACAGTCGCTGCGGTCGTGTTGCTTTATCGCTTTTAGTCTTGACATAGTCGCAAATAATCCTCACAAGTAATGACGGAACTTGGGAGAGCGGCCGCAGAGTCCGTGGGCGGCAGTGCAAACAAGCTTATCCCCACGATCGGCTTTATCGGCCCGGCTCCCCCGGGACTTTACCGGGCCGCTCTCCGCAATTTCCGTCCGCACAAATCTCCCCTTCGTCAAAGGCAAAGATGGCCTACTTCGCAGCGATACGTGCGACATTTTCTCAAATCTTTCAAATTTGAGAGCGCAAAACAGAAAAACTTTTTTTAGAAAAGCGACTTCAAATACGGAAACGCAAATTTTACCAGGTCAAGAAGCGGTTTCCAGAAGCGGGATTCGGCGATTTTATCCTCCGGGATGAAATTCAGCAGGTCGTTGGCAGAAGTCAGTATGAATATCAGCGTGCCGATGATAAGTGAGGCGGTTGCGATTGCCACCACCATCCCAAGCAGGCGGTTGAGCCAGCCCAGCATCGCGACCTTGAGCACCTTCTCTACAATCTTGCCAATCAGGCTTAACCCCAGCGCCACGGCGATAAAGATAACGGAGAACGATATGGCCTTGACCCAGAACGGCTCCAGAGCCCATTTTTCTGTTATCCATTGCCCCACCGGGGCAGAGAAGCGGATACTCAGGGCCAGCCCCAGCGCTATCACGCCAAAGGCCACCAGCTGCTTTACGAATCCGTTCTTTAGTCCGAACACGATTGCGGGCAGAAAACAAGCCAGAATGATGAGGTCTATCGTTCCCATTCAATGAGATTTGACATGACGCAAATTTAGCAAATAATATTATCTTTGCCGTTCATTAATCGTTTAAAATATGAGTTTTACCGAGTATAAGAGTCTGGATTTGGTTGAGGTTAACCGGTCGGTGCTGGATAAGTGGCGCAAAGAGGATGCTTTCAAGAAGGTTTTGAAGCTGCGCGAAGGGGCGCCGAAGTTCATATTTTTCGAAGGGCCGCCGTCGGCCAACGGTATGCCGGGCATCCACCACGTCATGGCCCGTTCCATCAAGGACGCCATCTGCCGCTACAAGACCCAGAGCGGTTTTCTGGTAGAGCGCAAGGCTGGCTGGGACACCCACGGGCTTCCGGTAGAGCTGGGCGTAGAGAAGATGCTGGGCATCACCAAAGAGGATATCGGTAAAAAGATATCTGTAGACGAATACAACCACGCCTGCCGCAGGGAGGTGATGAAATACACCGCAGAGTGGGTCAACCTCACAGAGCGCATCGGCTACTGGGTGGATATGGACAACCCGTATATCACATACGACAACGCCTATATCGAGACCCTGTGGTACCTGCTCAAGGATATCTATAAGAAGGGATATCTCTACAAGGGATACTCCATTCAGCCCTATTCGCCCGCTGCGGGTACCGGTCTGAGCACCCACGAGCTCAACCAGCCCGGTTGCTACCGTGACGTTAAGGACACCACCGTTACGGCGCAGTTCGGGGTGGTACGCAATGCGGTATCCGAAAAGCTGTTTGCGGATACTTCTCTGCCGGTTTACTTTCTGGCATGGACCACGACCCCCTGGACGCTCCCTTCCAACACGGCGCTCTGCGTTGGGCCCAATATCGATTATGTGCGGGTGGAGAGCGTGAATCCATACACCAAGGCCCCCGCGGTGTATGTGCTGGCAAAGGCGCTTGTCGCTGCCCACTTTAACGACAAGAACCCCTTCCGCGTGCTGGACGGCGAGTTCAAGGGGCGCGAGCTGGCAGGCATCGCATACACCCAGCTCTTCCCCTGGGTCAACCCCGGCGAAGGCGCTTTCCGCGTGATTACGGGCGATTACGTTACCGTAGAAGACGGTACCGGCATCGTGCACATCGCCCCCACGTTTGGTGCCGACGACGACAAGGTGGCAAAGATTGCCGGCGTCCCGCCCATGCAGATGGTAGATGCTGCCGGCAACCGGATGCCTATGGTAGACCGCACCGGCAAGTTCTTCCGCCTGGAAGACCTCGACCCCGCCTTCGTGGCTGCCAACGTCAATGCCGACCTTTACGGCGTATATGCCGGCCGCTACGTCAAGAATGCATACGACGCGACCCTCGGTCCCGACGACGCCACCCTTGATATCGACCTTTGCGTAGACCTCAAGCAGCAGGGCAAGGCCTTCAGGATAGAGAAGCACGTCCACTCTTACCCCCACTGCTGGCGTACCGACAAGCCGGTGCTCTATTACCCGCTGGATTCCTGGTTCATCAAGACCACGGCGGTGCAGGAGCAGATGGTGGCGCTTAACAAGACCATTACCTGGAAGCCCGAATCCACCGGGAGCGGCCGCTTTGGCAAGTGGCTGGAGAACATCCAGGACTGGAACCTCAGCCGCAGCCGCTACTGGGGCACTCCGCTCCCTGTCTGGCGCACAGAAGACGGCCGCCAGACCAGATGCATCGGCAGCGTAGAGGAGCTTTACAACGAGCTTGACAAGGCCGTGGCAGCCGGCGTGATGCCCAGCAACCCGCTGCGCGACAAGGGCTTTGTGCCGGGCGACTATTCAAAGGAGAATTACGACCGCATCGACCTCCACCGCCCCTATGTGGACAGCTACTATCTGGTAAGCGACGACGGGCAGAAGATGACCCGCGAGACCGACCTTATAGATGTCTGGTTCGATTCCGGATCGATGCCCTACGCCCAGGAAGGTCTCAGGAATATCGGCAAGCCGCAGTTCACCCAGTCTGCAGACTTTATCGCAGAGGGTGTCGACCAGACCCGCGGCTGGTTCTACACGCTGCACGCAATCCACACCATGGTTAGCGGCACTTGCGCCTTTAAGAATGTCATCTCCAACGGCCTGGTGCTGGACAAGAACGGCAACAAGATGAGCAAGCGCCTGGGCAACGCCGTGGACCCGTTCAAGGCTCTGGACAACTATGGCGCCGACGCCCTGCGCTGGTATATGCTCACCAACGCGCAGCCCTGGGACAATCTCCGCTTCGACGAGTCGGGGGTAGACGAAATCCGCCGCAAATACTTCGGGACGCTCTACAATACATATTCGTTCTTCGCGCTCTACGCCAATGTAGACAAGTTCGATCCAAGTGCGCCCAAGGCGCCGCAAAGCGCCCTGCGCGAGATAGACCGCTGGCTGATATCGCTGCTCAACACCCTTATCAAGGATGTTACGGCTGCATACGAAGATTACGATATCACCACCGCCGGCCGCCTTATCCAGGACTTTGTGTGCGACAACCTTAGCAACTGGTATGTCCGCCTCAACCGCAAGCGTTTCTGGGGTGGTACAATGGGCAGCGACAAGCAGGCCGCATATCAGACATTGTACCAGGCACTCAAGGTGGTAGCGCAGCTCTCTGCGCCCATCTCCCCGTTCTACAGCGACCAGCTCTGGCGCGACCTCGACCCCCAGGCAGGCAGCGTCCATCTTACCATGATGCCCAGGGCAGATGAAAGCCTGATAGATGCCGATCTCCAGGAGCGGATGCAGCTCGCGCAGCAGAGCACCTCCATGGTGCTGGCACTCCGCCGCAAGGTGGGCATCAAGGTTCGCCAGCCGCTTGCAAAACTGGTGATTCCGGTGCTCAATGCCCATCTCCGCAGCCAGTTCGAGCAGGTAGAGCAGCTGGTTCTGGGCGAGGTCAATGTAAAGCAGGCAGAGTATATCACAGACACCACCGGCCTGATTACCAAGAAAATCAAGCCCAACTTCAAGACCCTGGGCAAGAGATACGGCAAGCAGATGAAAGAGATTGCCGCATTCTTTGCCGCTATGGACCAGCCAACCATCGCCGCAATCGAGAGGGCAGGGGAGTATACCCTTGGCCTGCCGTCCGGCGATGTGCTTCTCACCGCAGAGGATTACACCGTATCTTCAGAGGATATGGAGGGGTGGCTGGTAGCTTCCGAGGGACAGCTCACCGTGGCGCTGGATGTCACCATCACAGATCAGCTGCGCCGCGAGGGCGTTGCCCGCGAACTGGTAAACCGCATCCAGAACCTGCGCAAGGAGAGCGGTTTCGACGTTACCGACCGCATCAATGTAACTATAGAGAATCTGCCGGAGGTGGCCGATTCGCTCTCTTCGTTTGCCGATTATCTCAAAGACCAGACCCTGGCCAAGAATATCACCCTTGGCAGCGGTTTTGGCGGCGAAAAGGTAGAGTGGGGCGACGACTCCGCCATAGAGATTAAGGTAGAGAAAGTTGCTTGATAACAAAAACTTGAGTATATTTACACAGTTAACACATAGTCATTATGGCAGACAATACAGAAAACAAAGAGAAAGTCAGGTATAGCGACGAGGAGTTGCAAGAGTTCAAGGAGATGATTCTCGAGAAGCTTGCAAAGGCAAAAGAAGAGTACGCGATACTCAAGGCCAGCGTAGATCACAGCTCCAGCAACGACACCGAGGATACCTCCCCCTCTTTCAAGGCTCTTGAAGACGGGGTGTCTTCTTCTGCAAAAGAAGAGCTCGGCCAGCTTGCTGCACGCCAGTACAAGTTTATCCAGAACCTGGAGGCTGCCCTGGTGCGCATAGAGAACAAGACCTACGGCATTTGCCGCGAGACTGGCAAGTTGATACCGAAAGAGCGCCTGAGACTGGTGCCGCACGCAACCCTTTCGGTAGAGGCTAAAAACAAGCGCTGATGAAGCTCTCCAAAGGGACCCGTCTCACGATATTCGTGGTCGCCCTGCTGGTGGTAGATCAGGTCATCAAGATCCTGGTCAAAACCAATATGACCCTTGGCCAGAGCATCCCGGTGTTCGGGAGCTGGTTCAGGATACACTTCATAGAGAATATGGGGATGGCCTTCGGGATGAGTTTCGGGGGCGGAATCGGCAAGCTGCTGCTCACCATATTCCGGATAGTTCTGGGCATTGCCATTATTATATATATACGCCGGCTCCTCAAAAAGCCCGACACCCCGAACGGGGTGCTTTACGGCCTGGCCGCCATCATGTGCGGGGCCTTTGGCAATATAATAGATTCCCTGTTCTACGGGCTGATATTCACAGAGAGCACATTCTCCCAGGTAGCGACGATGTTCCCTCAGGGGGGCGGATACGCCGGCCTGTTCTACGGCAAGGTGGTGGATATGTTCTACTTCCCCATCATAGATACCACATTCCCCGATTGGATGCCCCTTGTTGGAGGCAAGCCCTTCCGCTTCTTTGATGCAATATTCAACTTCGCCGACTCCTGCATCACGGTCGGCGCAATCTACCTGCTGATATTCCAGTGGAAGTTCTTTAGCAAGGGCGAGAAGGCAGAGGTGAAGAAAAAGTAAACCGGCTTGCTTGAGCGCTGATTTTTCTTTCGCAGATGCGGAGGCGGAGGGATTCGAACCCCCGGAACGTTGCCGTTCAACAGTTTTCAAGACTGCCGCCATCGACCACTCGGCCACACCTCCATTTTCGGCCTGCAAATATAGTTATTTTTTTGGATTCCCGCGTTTATGTTTATTTTCACTGTGCGGGGCCTTACATATATTATAGGTGTAGCTTAAGTTTGTAGACATTAGTGTCGTAGCGGTGCATGCCCACTGCCTGGTAAAGGCGGTTGGCGGCTTCGCGTGCGGGGCGCGATGTCAGATGCAGTACGATGGGGGAGTGCTTCTGCCTGGCATATTCAATGATATGCTCCATCATCATTCGGCCAAGCCCCCGGCCGCGGAAAGCGCTTCCCACCACCACATCTTCAATTGCCCCCTTCCTGCCGGTTGGCGACTGCGAGATGCAAAGTGTTGCGCAGGCGGCGATGTGCCCGCTCTCTACCGCAGCAAACAGATGGGTCGCCGGGTCCGCGGCCGCTGCCCGCAGCATATCGGGCGACACCGCAATTTCGGGGTCCAGCTCTGCCATAAGCGCCAGCAGGTCGGCTATCTGGGCGTCGGATAAATTGTTCAGTTCCTTAATATCCATACAGCAAATATAGTTAATCCTGACAAATCAAAATGGAATTGCTTATCTTTGTAACAAAGGGTTCCGATGTCAGCTTTTTCCCGGTTTCTGGCGCGATGGCGCGTGGTGATGTTTGTTCTGACGCTCTGCCTGGTTGTGGGCGGAGCATTTCTTGTGCCGCACCTTAACGTCAATACAGATATGACGAGCTATCTGCCGGACGACTACCCTATGAAACAGGGGCTTGACATTATCCGCGAGCAGGTGCCCGACATGGAAGAGCAGATACACAACCTGGGCTCTACCTTCGGCAACGGGATGGACCTTATGCCCACCAACCTGCCCCAGACCCTGGCCATAGGCGTCGCGCTGCTATTTGTGGTGCTGCTTATAATGTGCTCTTCTGTGGCAGAGGTGCTCCTCTTCCTTTTAACGGCGCTATGTGCCGTGGCGCTCAACATGGGCACAAACGCCCTGCGCCCCAGCGTCTCCATGGTCACCAACACCCTTGCCCCGGTGCTGCAGATGGTGCTCTCCATGGACTATTGCATCATTCTGATGAACCGCTACCGGCAAGAGCGCACTGCGGGCTGCGAACCGCTGCCGGCGATGTCCCGCTCGATTGCTTCCAGCGCCCCGGCCGTGCTCAGCAGCGCCTTTACCACCATCTCCAGCCTGTTGATGCTGTTGTTTATCAAGATCAAGATCGGTCCCGATTTCGGATTTGTCCTGGCCAAGGGCGTCTCCTTCTCGCTGCTGTGCAACTTTACGGTGCTGCCGGCCCTGATGGTCTGGGCCGACAAGCAGGTCATATACAAGGTCAAGAAGACCCCGCGCTTCCCCGCCGGGGCGATGGCCCGTTTCCAGATGAAGTTCCGCATCCCCATCACCCTGTTTTTTGTGGTGCTGACGGTTGCGGCGGCGATACTCCAGTCGCGCACGCGCATCAGCTTCGCCCCGGACTGGCACAGCAAGGCCTCGGAACACATGCGTGCCGACAATCCCCTTATGCTGCTCTATTCCACTGCCGACGAGGCGGCGATTCCGGAGTTGATGCAGCTGTTGGAGCGCGACACAAACGTGCTGCAGACGATAAGTTACCCCACGACCCTGGGGTGCAAACGTACCGCCGCGCAGATGCGGCAGGTGATGTCGGGCTTTGCGCAGGACACCCTGCCGGAGGAGTTGCTGCAGATGGTTTACTATGCCCGCTCGCACCCCGATTTGGACGGCCGGCTCTCGTTTGCAGAGATAGAAGATGCCGTGCAGAGCCTCTCGCAGGCCGGACTTCTGCCCTCGGAGTTCAACTTCGACAACATGGTCGCCGACCTTATGGAGCAGATGCGGCTGGAAAATATGCCGGACGAAACGGATACTGTAGCTGCTGCTGATACTGTGCTGGAAGCGCTCCCTCCGGCTGTGGATGATACCACACCGCCGGCCGAAGCGGCGCCCGTGGCAGAAGCGACTTCCACGCTGGAATCGCAGCCCGCGTCCGAACCGCAACCCGTGGCAGAGGCGACTCCGCCGGCCGAGCCGCAGCCCGTTGAAGAAACCCCGGCAGAAACCCCGGCCGAGCCGCAGCCCGTCGTGGCCGACACTCTGCTGCCGCAGTTTACCTATGAGGATGTCACCCGCCAGCTCACCGCGGCGCAGGTCGCCCAGCTGGCCGGGGTAGAAGCCTGGCAGGCAAACATGTTATTCCGCATGGCAGGTAAGGCCGGCGCCACCATGAGCCTGGCAGAGCTGTGCGCCTTTGTGCAGGACCATATCCTCACCAACCGCCGCTATGCCTCCATGGTGCCAAAGGAGTTTGCCGCAGCCTCAGAGCAGCTGGAGCAGATATTGGCGGCAGGCCCGACGGCGAAACCCGATGCAGAGGCGACCCCTGCGGCTATTCCCGACTCGGAAACTGCACCCGCAGCCGATACCCAGGCACTGGCCCTTGCCCCTGCGGCAGACACCCCCGAACCCGCCCCTGTCCCGGCCCAGATATCAGTCCCGGAAACCGTCCAGGCGCCCGCCCCCGTGCCGGTCGTTGCAAAAGAACCGTCGCCCCTGGAGAAACTTATCGACATGATGCTCTCCGGGTGGCGCTATTCCGCCTCCAGAGTCCACTCCGCCCTCAGCGCCGCCGGAGTCCCGGTGTCGCGGGTCGATATCGATATGCTCTATCTCTACGCCTTGAGCCGTCGCGACTTCGATCCTGCGCAGACCATGACCCCGCAGGAGTTGGTTTACTACGTGTCGGATACCCTGCTGCAGATGCCCTCGCTGCAGCGGATGGTTCCCGACCAGACCCGCCATGCGGTAGACAGTGCCCGGGCGGTGATTGCCTCCAGCGTAGATATGCTGCGTACGCCAAACTATTCGTTTGCCATAGTCAGCACATCCTATCCGCAGGAGTCCGATGCCACGTTTGGCTTTGTAGAACAGGCCCGTGCATCGGCCGACAGCCTGCTTGCTTCAGAGCACTACTGGATAGGGGAGTCGGAGATGTATAAGGAGCTCAAGGACGCATTCCCCTCCGAATTGCTCCTGCTCTCAATCCTCACAATACTTGCGATTTACCTTATTGTTGCATTCACCTTCCGCTCTGTGCTGCTGCCGCTGCCGCTGGTACTCTCTGTGCTCACCGGAGTGTATGTCAACGTGATAGTGAGCGGCATCGGAGGGCACACCATGTATTTTCTGGCATACCTCATTATCCAGGGCATCCTTATGGGTGCGGCCATAGACTATTCGATACTATACACCTCTTATTACCGCGCCGCCCGCAAGAGTGTGGGCAAGGCAGAGGCCATCAGGGCTGCGTACGAGGGGACGTCGCACTCTGTTCTCACCTCCGGGCTGATTCTGATAATTGTGCCCATGGTGATGTCGTTCACCATGCAAGATCCCATGATAGCCGGGATACTCAAAAGCCTCAGCATCGGGGCGTTGGCCGCGGTGGTGATAATCCTCTTTTTGCTCCCGGCAGTCGTCGCCGTGCTCGACAGAAAGAAATAAACGCCGTTAAATGCTGATGTTCAAGCGATTATCCGACCAAAATTTCCGGCTCGGGGGGGGGCGCTACACATACATATTTATAATAAACTTTGCTATTCTGAGAAAAATGATTACCTTTGGCGATAAAATCTGAATCAATATAAGATACAAAAAATATGAAGACAAACAAAAAACAAACGCTTGATTATCAGGCTCCGACAACGGAGGTGGTAGTGCTGGTTAGTGAAAGCGTCATACTAAACAGCAGTACCATCGGC
>JAFSQE010000012.1 GCA_017446775.1 Bacteroidales bacterium
GTTGTGGTCCTTCTTGTTCTGTTTCAGATGCTCGGTGAGGTGTGCGATACGGTAGGAAAACAAAGCAACTTGACTCTCTGCAGAGCCGGTGTCAACATTAGACTTCCCGTATTTTGCGAAAATCTCTTGCTTTTTGTCTGCGGATAAATACTCTGACATAATGCAAAAAATTTGGTTTAAATGAATTTTTGAGCGTGCAAAGGTAATATTATTTTGCTTATTTGCAAGGCCTTTCTACCATTTATTTAGAGGGACGCCAGACATGGCCTGGGTCACTTTGTGGCGGATGTTGGCGATAACGGCTTCGTCGTCGGGCTTGCTCAGAACCTGGTCGATGAGGTCAACAATCCAAACCATATCTTTCTCTGCCATGCCGCGTGAGGTTATGGCGGGAGTGCCGACCCTTATGCCAGAAGTCTGGAAAGGGGAGCGGCTGTCAAACGGCACCATATTCTTGTTTACGGTGATTGCTGCCAGCCCCAGGGCCTTCTCTGCCATCTTGCCGGTAAGCTCGGGGAACTTGCTGCGCAGGTCGATGAGCATAAGGTGGTTGTCGGTACCGCCGGAGATGATCTTATAGCCCCTGGCGATGAACTCGCGGGCCATTGTCTGTGCGTTTGCCGCAACCTGTTTCTGGTATTCCACAAATTCTGGCTGCAGCGCCTCGTAGAACGATACCGCCTTGGCGGCGATGCAGTGCTCCAGCGGGCCGCCCTGTACGCCGGGGAAGACGCTGGAGTTGATCATCTGCCCCATTGTCTTGACCACTCCCTTGGGAGTTTTCACGCCCCACGGGTTCTCGAAGTCCTTGCCAATCAGAATCGCACCGCCGCGGGGGCCGCGCAGGGTCTTGTGGGTGGTGGTGGTCACGATGTGGGCATATTGTACAGGATTCTTGAGCAGATGTGCGGCTATCAGGCCTGCAGGATGTGCCATATCCACCCAAAGCAGTGCGCCAATCTCGTCGGCAAGGGCGCGCATACGCTCCCAGTCCCATTCGCGCGAGTATGCACTGGCGCCGCCGATTATCAGCTTGGGCTTATGTTCGCGGGCAGTGCGCTCCATCTCGTCGTAATCTATGTAGCCGGTCTCTTCGCTGATATGGTAGGAGATTGCGTTGTACAGCATGCCCGATACGTTCACCGGGGAGCCGTGTGTCAGATGTCCGCCGTGAGCAAGGTCCAGCCCCATAAAGGTGTCGCCGGGCTTCAGGCAGGTCATCATTACCGCCATGTTGGCCTGCGCCCCGGAGTGCGGCTGAACGTTTGCATATTCTGCATCAAACAGCTTGCAGAGACGGTCGATGGCCAGCTGTTCCACCTGGTCCACAACCTCGCATCCGCCGTAATAACGCGCAGCGGGATATCCTTCTGCATATTTGTTGGTCAAAACGCTGCCAAGGGCTTCCAGCACCTGATTCGACACGAAATTTTCTGATGCGATCAGTTCGATACCTTCGCTCTGGCGTTCGAACTCCTTCTTGATGAGACCTGAGATCTGAAGATCCTGCTTCATGGAATATGATAATGTTTCGTAAATTTGTCGTAACAAAAACGGCCAAAATTAACAATGTTTCGCAAATTATCCAACGCAGAATTGGGCCGTCCAGGCCTGGATGAGTATAAAAAGTCAAAAAAAGTGCCGGTCGTGGTGGTTTTGGACAATGTCCGCAGCGGACACAACGTCGGGAGCGCCTTCCGCACCTGCGATGCATTCCGTATAGGAAAGGTGATCTTATGCGGCATCTGTGCCGTCCCGCCGTCGCAGGAGATCCACAAAACGGCGCTGGGGGCGGAGTTCAGCGTAGAGTGGGAACATTGCAAGGATACCGTAGAGGCGGTGCGGCGTCTGCGTCAGGAAGGATACGTGATGGTGGGCGTGGAACAGGCAGAGAATTCTACCATGCTGCAGGATTTCAATCCCGAGCCGGGCAGGCGCTACGCCTTTATCTTTGGAAACGAGGTGAGCGGGGTGCAGCAAGAAGTGATGGACCTGTGCGACATGGCTCTGGAGATTCCCCAGGAGGGGACGAAGCACTCGCTTAACGTCTCTGTGTCGGTGGGCGTGGTGCTCTGGGATGCGAAAAATAAAATTCAAGCTATATGAAGAGAGTTGTAACGATGTTTGTGGCGGCGCTGCTGCTGGCAGGCTGTACCAACGACGATATAGAAAAGACCCTTCGGGACTATGAACAGCGCATTTCCAGTCTCGAGGCCACGGTAGAGGAACTGGTAATATCGCTGTCCGACGGGAGTACGGTGCCGGTGTGCAACTGTGAGGAGCATTCCGAGCTGGCGGGCCATCTTGTCTCTATCCAGGAGTTTGGCGTGTTGCCCACAAATACCCCCGAAACTAACAGGGCGGCGTTGCAGGCCGCTATCGATATCGCCACCAAAGAGGGGCTGGCGCTGTATGTGACACCGGTAGAGAACGGTTATCCCATGGCAGGTGGAATAGTTCTTAAACGCAACGTGGCGCTTATAGGCGCCCACGGTCCGACCGGCCGGGGCACGGCCAATGCCGACCGCACAGGTCCCACCGGCTCCCTGTTCGTGATCCGCGACCGGGATAACGTCTTTATGACAGTTACCTCGGCAACCCGCGTAGAAGGGATCCAGTTCTACTATCCCGACCAGGCGTGGCAGAGTTCGGATGCAGACAAGATTATCGAGTACCCACCGACCATCCAGCTGTCCCACGAGTCGGGCGGGCAGGGCATGACCTTGCGCGATCTGACCTTCTACGGTGAGTTCTTCGCAATGGATTTCATGGCGCCGGCGGCCTGCGAACAGATTCTGATAGAGAATTGCTACGGATATCCGCTCAGCGGACGTTTCATCGCCATCGACAAGTGCTACGATATCCCGCGCATCCTGCACTGCCACATCAATCCGGCAAACATGCGCGAGTTCGGCCGCGGTTTCCCTCCCTCCATCATCGATAAAACCATCGCCCGTGGCACCTACGCCTACTGGATAGACCACACCGACAATGCCGTGGTGATGGATATCTTCACCTTCGGCACCCATGGCGGCATCTATCTGGGCGAGAATACCTACGGACAGCTCACCAACTTCAATTTCGACTGCGTGAAAATTGGTATCCGGCGCGACGGAAACACCTACAAAAACCGCACTTGGGAGATAGCACAGGGGAGCATTATCGCCAATGCCGGCAAGGACCTGAGTGCAATCCATCCGGTGTATGTCACCGGCAGCGGCGGACACATGTCGCTCACCAATGTGGAGTGTTTTTCGGGCGGCAACGGGGCGCTGACCAATTCCGGTGCCAGCTATGATTTCATAACCCTCGCGGGGAATGGATATTACACCGTGAGCCTTACGGGATGCCGGATGAGCGGCTACTCGCAGGACGATCCCATTACCGTCATCAACCGCAATGCTTCACTGAAGGCGGTGAACTGCCTGGACAAGTACGACCGGTTTTTCGACCGCCTCATAGAGCCACAGGACGAATACCCCTCGGGAACCGTGACAGTGATGGACAGTTGCGACAGCCCAGAAGGCTGGGTTTCGGGATTCAGCGCCGTGGCGCTTGATAGCCAGAACCAGCGCGAAGGTGCCGGCTGCCTGACCGCCACCGGGCATGAGGTCAACCTTTTTACCAAGAAGTTCACAAACCCGGTTTTTGCCAGCGTCAGTGCGCGCAGGGGCCATTTCTGTCTGAAGTTGTATATCTCCGACATCGGCGCCATCGATTTGAAAAAGGAGGGGTGTATAGAGGTCTCCAGCAGCGGCAAATGCGACTATGAAGAGTACGCGTGGTACATCGGCAACCTTAATCTGAAGCAGGGTTGGAACGATCTGGACCTTAAGCTCTCCGAGGCGATGGTTTCGGGAGGGACACCCGATCTGAGCCAGATGGACTACATCCGCATCTATCACCTGGGCATTACCAAGGACCTTACCATCAAACTCGACGATATCCGCTTCTATCAGGAGTAATCAGAACAACTGCCTGAGAACCGGTAGGATATCGGCGGGGCGGCCGTTGGGGAAGAAGTGGAGCACGGGGACGCCGGCGGCCATAAGTTCGCGGCACTGTGCGGTGCACCATTCCAGGCCGATGAGGCGGGTTGCGGCCGCATCGCCGGCATTGTCCCGCATCTTCTGCTCAAGATCACCGGGTATGCTGCAGCCGAAAGTCTGTGGCAGAAGGGTCAGCTGGCGGATGGTGGTGAGCGGCTTTATTCCCGGGATAACCGGCACGGTTATGCCTGCGGCGCGGCAGCGTTCCACGAAATCGAAATATTTTGAATTATCGTAGAACAGCTGGGTGATGATATACTCTGCCCCGGCATCCACTTTCTCTTTCAGGCGGATTATGTCGTCCCGGGCTGATAGTGCCTCTGCGTGGGTCTCCGGATAGCCGGCCACACCCACGGCAAAAGAGGTCCTGTGCGCTGCCGGTTTGCTGCTGTCAGCGCCGGTCAGAAGGCCGCCATTCATCGCCATGACCTGGCGCACCAGGTCGCTCGCATGGGAATAGCCGTCGCGGGCGGGCTGGAAAGAGGCTTCGCCCGGCATCTTGTCGCCGCGCAGCACCAGCAGGTTTTCCAGACCCAGGAAATCCATATCTATCAGCTGGTCTTCTATAGTGTATTTCGATTCGCCGGCGCAGATAAGGTGGGGTACGGCGGGGATGTTATACTTTCGCTCAATGGCAGAGGCTATGCCCACCGTGCCGGGGCGGCGACGCTCCAGATGTATCTCTGCGCTGCCGTCTGGGCGCAGTGTCTTCCGCTGGGTTTCGCGGTGGCAGGTGATGTTGATGTAGGCCGGGTCAAACTCCAGCAACTCGTCTATGCTCTGGTATATCGGCTCTATTCCGTCGCCCTTCAGGGGCGGCAGTATTTCGAATGCGAAACGGGTGTGGCCCCTGGCTGTGGCCTCGGCTATGATCTGCGGAACTTTCATTATATGTTTCTGGGTATGAGGGTCTTGATTTGTTCTTCTGACATATTGCGGCGGCGGGCGTAGTCCTGCAGCTGGTCTTTGCCGATGTGCCCGACCGCGAAATAGTCCGCCCCGGGAATCACCAGACCGCATATCGACTCGGCCGGATCTATCATATAGCTTTCTGTGAGGCGCATGTCGCAGTTCTCTGAGACGTGCAGCAGTTCGAATACATCTTTTTTAAGCGAATGGTCGGGACATGATGGGTAGCCAAAGGCGTGGCGTTCGCCGCCTTTTGCCGGGACTACTTCCTCTGCCAGCGCCTCTGCAAGGCGGTCGGCAAGCACCTTTGCCATAAATGCGCCGTATTCGTCGCCCTGCTGGCGGAGGTTTTCGGCAAAGGGTTTGAGCCCCGCGCCGGCGGTGATGGCGAACAGGGTTATCCGCCCCGCCGCGGCGGCGAAATCGGCCACCGAGAGATTTTCGTCACCCTCCGTCTGGTTGCGGAGCATCGGGAGGATATAATTATCTACAATTATGTCATCTCCATCAACATGCACGGGGAATGTACCGATAACGCCCTGCAGGTCAAGGATATTGTCGTGCCGCAGACGATCCAGCATACTCTTTCCGTCGGCAATCAGCTGCCGCTTCCCGGCCTCATCCTTCACACCCCACTCTGTGCAGAACATATCCCAGTCGAAATGACGCGCTACCTTTTCAAAGTCGTAATGGTGGAAACAGCGGATGTCGCGTGTCGAATCTATGCCCCTGGTGCGTAACTCTCTGTTACTCTGTGTATTACAAGATGTCGTCCGCACGTTTTTGTGTGGGTTGGTTGCGGTAAATTGCTGGTAATCAGGGAGATTGGCACCACGGCGAGCGGCGAGGGCCGCTTCGAGGCGCAGAGGGTATCCCACCAGCGGCCTGCGGTCTTGGGCTGAGGCGTAGAGTTCCCGCAGACGTTTCTGCTCTGTAAGGATGCCGGCGGCAAACACACGGGCTGCCGGGCTCTGCAGGCTGTTAATTATCTGCATGTTACGGCTGGCATCGGTAGAGTGTATCACCAGTCCGTCGTATTCGGGCGCTATCTTGACTGCGGTATGCATCGGGCTGGTGGTGGCACCGCCCACAATCACAGGTACGGTGATGCCTGCTGCACGCAGGTGGCGGCACACGTTTATCATCTCTGCCAGCGACGGGGTTATCAGGCCGCTGAGGCAGATGAAATCGGCTTTTTGCCGCTTGACCGCCTCGATTATGGCGGATGGCTCAACCATCACGCCGAGGTCGGTTATCTCGCAGCCGCCCACAGACATTACCACAGCCACTATGTTCTTGCCGATATCGTGGATGTCGCCCTTTACTGTGGCGATAACTACCCTAGGCGCAGATGAAGTGCGGCCAGCCATGGCTTGAACCAGGGAGCCACCCTCTTGCGCGGAACGCGTTCCGTAATGTCCGGCAGGACCGGACGCCTTGCCAGAGATGTACGGCTGCAGGGCAGCTACGCCGCGTTTCATCACGCCGGCGGTCTTGACGACCTGGGGGAGGAACATCTTGCCGTCGCCAAACAGCACCCCGACGCGTTCCATGGCCGGCATCATCATCTTGTCTATAACACCGATGGCGCTGCCGCACTGCCGGCAGGCTTCGGTTGCGTCCTCTTCTATATAATCTCCAATGCCGTGCAGCATCGCGTATGTGATCCTTTCCGATACAGAGAGCGAGCGCCAGTCGTTTACGGGCGGTTGCGATGCGCTGGCGGTGGTATCCTCCTTGACCTGTGCAGCATAATCCACCAGCCGCTGGGAGGCATCGGCACGCCGGCACAGGATAACATCTTCTACCCGCGCCAAAAGTTCGCCGTCAATATCGTCGTAAACCTTGAGCATCTGCGGATTCACGATGCCCATGTCCATTCCGGCGCGGCGGGCGTGATATAAAAAGACACTGTGCATGGCCTCGCGCACGGCGTTGTTACCGCGGAAGGCAAACGAGAGGTTGCTCACGCCGCCCGAGACCTTTGCCCCAGGGAGATTGGCCTTTATCCAGCGGGTCGCCTCTATGAAATCCAGAGCGTAACGGTCGTGCTCTGCAATTCCGGTGGCAACGGCGAGGACGTTCGGGTCAAAGATAATATCCTGCGAAGGGAAACCGCTGTCTGTGAGCAGCCTGTATGCGCGTGCGGCAACCTGGGTTTTGCGCTCGAAGCTGGTGGCCTGGCCCTTTTCGTCAAAGAGCATTACCACCGCCGCGGCGCCGTAAGAGCGAATCAGGGCGGCACGACGCAGAAACTCCTCCGACCCCTCTTTGAGCGATATCGAATTCACGATGGCCTTTCCCTGGCAGCACTCCAGGCCGGCGACAATCGTTTCCAGGGAAGAGGAATCTATCATTACCGGCAGCCGGGCGATATCCACTTCGCCAGATATCATGTTCAAAAAGGTGCGCATCGCCGCCGGGGCGTCTATCAGGCCGTCGTCCATGCATATATCTATGACTTGTGCGCCGGCAGTGGCCTGGGTGCGTGCGACCTCTATCGCCTGGGCAAAATCGCCTTCGCGTATCAGACGGGCAAACCTGGCGCTGCCCGCCACATTGCACCGCTCGCCGATGTTTATAAAATTGGCCTTGGGAACAATTCTCAGCTGCTCCAGTCCGCTCAAGGACGTAACTGTGTCAGGGGTGGGAAGAGGCCGGGGAAGCAGGGATGCCGCTATGGGGCCAAGAGCCCGGATAAAAGCTGGCGTGGTGCCGCAGCATCCGCCGATAATGTTCACCAGGGAGCGTTCTGCATAAGGCCTGATAGCCTCCGCAAAACTCTCGGGGGTTTCGTCGTAGCCGCCCGAGATGTTGGGCAGGCCAGCGTTGGGATGCACACTTATGGCGGTGTCTGCCACTGCAGCCAGCCGCTCCAGATGGGGCATCATCTCGCGCGCACCAAAAGAGCAGTTGATGCCCACGCTCAGCGGCCGTGCATGCCGTACAGACGTCCAGAAGGCCTCTATCGACTGCCCGGAGAGGGTGCGCCCGGCCTTCTGGGATACTGTCACCGATATCATTATGGGGATTTCGCGACCCGTATCACGCTCCAGCTTCTGCACGGCGAATATGGCCGCCTTGGCGTTCAGGGTGTCGAACACAGTCTCTATCAGTATGGTATCGGCACCGCCGTCCATAAGGCCGCGGGCCTGCTGGTAATAGGTCTCCGCCAGTTCTTTGAAGGTGACGTCGCGCTCGGCGCTGTCACCTACCCTGGCCGCTATGGAGGCGGTTTTGGAGGTCGGCCCCATGCTGCCGGCTACAAAGCGGGGCCGCTCTGGCGTGGAGAATGCGTCGGCCTGTTCTCTCGCTATGGTTGCGGCTGCGCGGGCAATGCGGTATGTGTAATCTTCAAGGCCGTATTCGCGCAGCGATATGGCGTTGGCACTGAACGAGTTGGTGGTTATGATGTCGGCTCCGGCCTCAAGATAGGCACGGTGTATCGATGCGATTTTGCGGGGGGCGGTGAGGCACAGAAGGTCCACGCAGCCTGCCAGAGGACATTTGTGTCCGATGAATTCGCGCCCGTACCATTCGCTGTCCGACAGCCCCAGGGCCTGGACCATGGTACCCAGGCCACCGTCCAGCAGCAGTATGCGGCTACCCAAAATGGTATGAAGGCGGCTTTCCATCACCGCAAATGTACTAAATGGAACGCAAATTGATGGCAAAGAGGATAAAAGTCGTAACTTTACACTCGCATTGCAGATGAAACGCCTGCTGAAATATCTTAAGAAGGTGGTTGCCGTTTTTGCGGTGGCGGTGGTATCGTGTACCGATTATGGCGGGAGGATAGAAGAGTTGCAGCGGCAGATAGACGAGCTTGCGGAGTATTGCAATACCCTTAA
>JAFSQE010000013.1 GCA_017446775.1 Bacteroidales bacterium
CGAGGGCATTGACGTTATTAATATATGTACCGGCCTCATCCCCGACAACCAGCTGCTGCTGAAAGGCCGTCAGGTGTTCGGTCTCAACACCTTTGGCGCGGGAGACGCCGTGCGCGTGGGCGAAGGCACCTGCGCCGTGCTCCGCGGCAAACAGGTCGCTCTCGAAATCGCCATGCAGATGGGCAAGCGCGTCAACTACGACGACTATCTCGCCATCTCCAAGCAATATATTGACTCCCAACAACATCCCGTCCGTGTGCTGGAGACTCCCAACAAGCCCACCACCGAACGGATGAACGAGAAGGGCTTTGTGGTGGCCGACTGCCTCTACGGCTTCGCCTGCAACCCCTGCTCCTTCTCCTGCCCGCAAGGCGCCATCACCAAGTCCAGCACCTCCACCGTGCCCGTCATCGACTACAACAAGTGCATCGGCTGTATGGAGTGCGTATCGCACTGTCCGGGTTTGGCCATCTTCGGCTACAACTTGCAGAAAGAGTGGCTCTTCCTCCCCATCGAATACCATGTGGAGAAGGGTGCCGAAGTGGTGCTCATCAACGACAAGGGCGAAAAAGTGGGCGAAGGCGTGGTTGAAAACATCAAAGTCAACCCCAACAAGACCAACGTGGCCCGCGTGAAAGCACTGGATGTGAAGGGCGAAAAGATGACCGAAGTCACCGGCTTCATTCTCAAAGAGAAGTTTGGCGAAAAGGTGCAGATGGCAACTGCCAAGGACGAAAAGGCACCCGCTTACGTCTGCCACTGCGAGGACGTGCAGCTCGACAAGTTGCTGAAGGTCATCGGCGACCGCAAGATTATCTCCGTGGACGAGCTGAAGCACACCACGAGAATCGGTATGGGCACCTGCCGTGGCAAACGGTGCATCCCGCGCGTGAAGCAGCTGCTGCGCGGCTACGGCATCGAGGTCGTGGGCGACGCCACCCCGCGTGGACCGCTCTCCAACCAGCTTACCATCAACGAAATGCAGCCCAACAACCTGCCGAAAGAATTTATCACCGACGTGAAGAAAGCCACCCGCAAGGTGGAATGTGACATCTTCGTGGCGGGCGGTGGTATCGCCGGTAGCGGCCTGTTCCGGTACTTCGCCGAAAGCGGCAAGAAGACCGTGCTCTGCAACGCGGAACGCGGCTCCTCATGGCGCTGCATCGGTGGTGGCCGTCCGGCCTTCTCCGTTCCGGAAATCGCCGACATCGCCAACCACAACCAGGACATCTTCCGTGAGTTGCAGAGCAAAACCGATGTGGGCTACTACCCCATCCGCTATGTCGGCTTCGCCCACGATGAAGCCACCTACAAGTCCTTGGAGGCCTCCCTCGGCTGGTCCGACGGCTACATGGTGGACCGCAAAGATTTCCAGAAAGAGATTTCTCCCTACTTCAACCCGAAACTCGAGACTTACAGCGCTGCCTGCGTCACCAACAACTGCTGGCAGGCCACGCCCGGCAAGGTAATTGACTACATCCGTCACCTCGCCTGCGAGAAGGGCGGCGTACTGCTCGAAGACTGCCGCCTGGTGGAAGTGCAGCGCACGGCTAAGGGCTTTATGGCACTGGTTTACACGCACGACAAAGAGTATGTGGAGTACCACTGCGAGCACTTTGTCAACGCCTTAGGTTATCAGGCCGCCAAGTTCGCCAAACAGCTCGGCATTGAAACGGGACTTTATCCCATTAAGCACCAAGCCTTTATCACCGGCCGTCTGCCGATGCTGGGCAAGGATGGCGAGTGCCTCGACATGCTCATCGACCGCCGCCGTTACAAAGGCTTCTCCGCCGTTTACGGACAGCAGTTCAAGGAGACGGGCCAGATTATCGGCTGCGCTTCTCCAGGCACGGACTCCGCCGAAGCGGGCAAGAACCTGAAGTACAACGCACAAGACTTCCTCGAAATCTGTTCCGAGATGTTCCGCGAATGGATTCCGCAGCTGGGTGCCGTCAGCTTCCAAGCCTTCTGGGCTGGCTACTACACCGAGCCGCGCTACATCATCGACCCGGGTCACGGCTTGCTCGTCGGCTTGCAAGGACACGGCTTCATGCTGGGCCAGTACCTCGCCAAGATTTATGTGGACAAGTACATGGGCAAGGAAGTTCCCGCTTACATGGACCGTCTGTTACTCAGCGGCGACGGCCTATGCGAGAACGCCTTCAAATAGGATTTCCAACCATTTTGAATATGAAGGGTGTCAGGAATTTCTGGCACTTTTTTTTTGTCCATTCATTTATAATAAAACCATGAAAAAGGACGTTTTCATTGCCTATATTCAATACCATGTTCACTCCTGACGAAAGAGCCACTTTCCCCTACTGGTTTGCACACTGGTGCGCCTTCAACATGACGGCGCTGAACCTGCGCTGCTGGAAATTCCGTTTCCTGTTCCATGATTTTGAAAAGCCGTGGCTGCGGCTGATCTGGCCCTACGAGAAAGTGCGCGACTGGCACCGTCGGCATGCCCGACACCACAAGGAGTACAAAGGCAAGAACTTCGACTGGCTCGGCATGATCGTGGACTGGGAATGTTCGCAATACACGAAAGCGGTGGCCACTATGAATGCCCGCCAGAAGATGGAGGCCTACAAGGAGGGCTATCCCGAATTTTACAAGCAGCTGAAGGAGC
>JAFSQE010000014.1 GCA_017446775.1 Bacteroidales bacterium
GCAGACAAAAAGCAAGAGATTTTCGCAAAATACGGGAAGTCTAATGTTGACACCGGCTCTGCAGAGAGTCAAGTTGCTTTGTTTTCCTACCGTATCGCACACCTCACCGAGCATCTGAAACAGAACAAGAAGGACCACAACACCCAGCGTGCACTCCTTCGCCTGGTAGGTAAGAGACGTCAGACCCTCGACTATCTCAAAGAGGTCGACATCGAAAGGTACAGAAGCATTATCAAGGAGCTCGGTCTCCGTCGATAATCTCAGCGATACAGGAAATTTAACGGGCTGCTGCGGGCTAACGACCAAGGCAGCCCTTATTTTAAGAAGAACCTATTAATAAAATATGAACGTAATTACAAAACAGATCCTGCTCGACGATGGCAGGACAATTGAGATCGAGACCGGCCGACTGGCGAAACAGGCCGACGGCAGCGCTGTTGTGAAGATGGGTGGCACCATGTTACTGGCCACCGTTACCGCTGCCAAAGAAGTTAAGGAGGGCACCGACTTCATGCCCCTCACAGTAGATTACAAAGAGAAGTACTATTCTGCAGGCCGTTATCCTGGCGGTTTCATGAAAAGGGAAGGCAAATCATCTGACTACGAGATTCTTATCTCCCGCCTGATAGACCGCCCCATCCGTCCCCTCTGGCCCGATGACTTCCATCTTGAGGTGTTCGTAAACGTATGGCTGATTTCTGCAGAAAACGATATCCAGCCCGATGCACTTGCCGGCCTGGCAGCATCCTGCGCGCTGGCTACCAGCGACCTGCCTTTTGGCGGCCCCATTTCTGAGGTACGCGTGGCTCGCATAAACGGCCAGTTCAAGATCAACCCCAACTTCAGCGAGATGGCTGCAAGCGACCTCGAGCTGATGGTTGCCGCTACAGAAGAGAATATCATGATGGTAGAGGGCGAAATGAAAGAGGTGAGCGAGCACGACATGCTCGAGGCCATCAAGTTTGCCCACGAAGAGATAAAGAAGCACTGCCGCATACAGAAAGAGCTCATCGCAGAGCTTGGCAACGACGTTAAGCGCGACTATCCCCACGATGTAGAGGATGAAGACCTGCGCAAAGCCGTACACGAGGCATGCTACAACAAATGCCTGGAACTGGCAAAATCCGCAAAGCCCAAGCACGAGCGTGAGGACGGCTTCAACGCTATCCGCGACGAATTCCTGGCCACCATCCCCGAGGAAGAGCTCGAAGAGAAAGAGCCCCTGGTTAACCGTTACTTCGGCCACGAGCAGAAAGAGGCCATGCGCAATATGATCCTGGACGAAGGTCTCCGCCTGGACGGCCGCAAGACAGATGAGGTCCGCCCCATCTGGTGCGCTGTGGATTATCTCCCCTGCGCCCACGGATCCGCAATCTTCACCCGCGGTGAGACCCAGTCACTGGCAACGGTTACCCTGGGCACCAAGCTCGATATGAAAGAGATGGACGAGGTTCTGATTCAGGGCGACCAGCAGTTCGTACTGCACTACAACTTCCCTCCGTTCGCTACCGGCGACGCAAAACCGCAGCGTGGTGTGGGACGTCGCGAGATAGGTCACGGCAACCTGGCGATGCGCGCCCTCAAGCCCGTAATCCCCATGATGCCGGAGAATCCCTACGCAGTACGCGTGGTGAGCGATATCCTCGAGTCCAACGGTTCATCTTCCATGGCATCGGTTTGCGGCGGCTGCCTGGCACTTATGGATGCCGGTGTACAGATCACCAAGCCGGTTGCCGGCGTTGCAATGGGCCTTATCACAGATGAGAAAGACCCCAACAACCGCTATGCAATCCTTACCGATATCCTGGGCGACGAAGACCACCTGGGCGATATGGACTTCAAGGTTACCGGTACCAAAGACGGTATCACCGCAACCCAGATGGACATAAAGGTAGACGGTCTCAGCTACGACGTGCTGGCAAAGGCATTGGAGCAGGCGCGCCAGGGTCGCATGCACATCATGGGCGAGATGCTCAAGACCATCGACAAGCCCCGCGAGGATTACAAACCGTTCGTGCCCCGCATCAAGAGCTTTGAGGTGGACAAGGAGTTCATCGGTGCCATTATCGGCAAGGGTGGCGAGACCATCCAGAAGATTCAGGCAGAGACCGGCGCCGTTATCAATATCGACGAGATTGACGGCAAGGGTGTTGTGGACATCGCAACCAACGACGCAGAAGCCATGCAGAAGGCTTATGACTGGATCATGGGTATCTGCGCAGTTCCCGAGGTCGGTGAGGTATACCACGGCAAGGTGACCTCCATTCTGGAGTTCGGTGCATTCGTAGAGATTCTCCCCGGCAAAGAGGGCCTGCTGCACATCAGCGAGCTTGACTGGGGCAAGACAGAAAAAGTCGAGGATATCCTGCACGAAGGCGACGAGGTCGATGTCAAGCTGCTCGAGCTCGATGCCAAGACCGGCAAGCTGCGCCTCAGCCGCCGCGCCCTTCTGGAGAAGCCGGAAGGTTATGTAGAGCCTGTCCGCCGTCCCCGTCCCAACGGAGACCGCCGTGAGGGCCGCAACGGCGAGCGCCGTGACGACCGCCGTGGAGGTGACCGTCGCGACAGCCGTCCCCGCAACAACGACCGCGGTGAGCGTCGTCCCCGAGGCGAGCGCCACAGCGACAACAAACCCGCAGAGGAGTAATCACTGATTCCTCACAAAAAGAGACCCGCCATCCCATCGGATAGCGGGTCTCTTTTTATAGGGCATAAGCAGACGGGGCGTATGTCCTCCTAGACCATACCGCTGAATCCCATAAAGGCGAGGGCCATGATACCTGCGGTGAGCAGGGCGATGGGGATGCCACGGAAAGGTTTGGGGACATTGCTTGTCTCCAGCTGCTCGCGGATAGCCGCAAACAGAGTGATAGCCAGGCCAAATCCTATTGCAGATGCCACTGCGAACACCACCGACTCGCCCAGATTGAGCATGTGGGTGTTGCCGGCGAAGGTGAACTGCTTCTGGACCACCATCAACGCCACACCAAGCACGGCGCAGTTTGTGGTGATAAGGGGCAGGAAGATACCCAGCGACTGATACAGCGCCGGGCTTATCTTCTTGAGAATAATCTCTACCATCTGGACCAGGCCGGCGATGACCAGGATAAAGGTCACCGTTTGCATGTACACCATGTTCAGCGGAACCAGCACGTAGTACTGGAGCAGCCAGGTCACGCAGGTAGCCAGCGCCATCACGAACGTAACGGCCAGCGACATGCCCACGGCGGTGTTCACCTGCTTGCTGACACCCAGGAACGGGCATATACCCAGAAACTGCGAAAGGACGATATTATTGACGAAGATCGCCGAAATAAGAATCAGAATATACGTCATGGCACTATCTCCTATCTGCGGTAAGTTTATTGAACAAAGCCATCAGCAGCCCAAGCACTATGAATGCACCCGGCGCAAGTACGAACACCAGGATGCCGTCGCCGCCGGTAAAGTTCCAGCCGAACAGCGACCCGCTGCCCAGGATTTCGCGCACCAGACCGATTACCGTGAGCGAGAGCGTGAAGCCCAGGCCGATACCCAGGCCGTCGCATGCAGAATCGAGCACGGTGTTCTTGTTGGCAAACGCCTCTGCGCGGCCAAGCACTATGCAGTTGACCACGATCAGCGGGATAAATAGGCCCAGCGTCTCGTATAGCGACGGCAGGTAGGCCTGCATAAGCAGCTGGATGATGGTCACGAATGCCGATATGATAACGATATAAGAGGGGATGCGCACCTTGTCAGGGATAAACCGCGCCACGGCAGATATCACTATATTGGAGAGGGTAAGCACCACCAGCGTGGCCAGGCCCATGCCCATACCGTTCAAGGCCGATGTGGTGGTACCCAGCGTAGGGCACATACCCAGCACCAGCACAAACGTAGGGTTGTCTTTTATCAACCCCTTGGTTATCAGGTTAAGTTTAAGCTTATTCATCGCTACCTCCTTCGCCGGCTGCCGGCGTAGCTGAACTTACCGCATCGGAATCAGATTCCGTTGCAGCGAGAAAAACGTTGTATGCCTGCTTCACAGCAGATGTAAATGCGCGCGATGTAATGGTAGATGCGGTGATTGCATCCACATCGCCGTCGTCACCAACCACAAGACGGTATTCAGCAGGGTTCTTGCCCTTAAACTGGGTGCGGAAGTGACTCTCGTCTTCTGTCATCTTTGCCCCCAGGCCAGGGGTTTCGCTGTGCGAGATCACCGCCGTGGAATAAATCTCACCTGCGGCAGAGAAGCCCACCATTATGCTTATGGGGCCGCCGAAACCGGCAGTCCCGGATTCAATTGCGTAACCCACTATGCTGTCGCCCACCATTGCCTTGTGCACAAGGTATTCGGCTTCGTCAAGGATCACGGTAGTATCCACCGGCGCCCCTTCAAACGCAGGGACCACCTGAGCTATTGCACGCTCTGTCTTCTGCTCCTGAACCTTGGCGATGCGATTTGCAGTCATGGCATTCACACTTGCCAGCAGCGCGGCGCACACAAGGCAGATACTGCCCAGAGAAAGGAGCATGTTTTTCAAAGAAGATTCCATTTTTTCCATATCTGTAACCTCCTTATGCAGCAAACCGTTTGGGTTTGCAATATTTGTTGAGCAGCGGAACGGTCATGTTCGCAATAAGGATAGCGAACGAGACTCCCTCAGGATAAGAACCGAAATAACGGATAAGCACCGTGATAAGGCCTATCAGCACGCCGTAGATTATCATCCCGACAGTTGTCATTGGGGATGTTACATAGTCGGTAGCCATAAAGATGGCACCCAGCAGCAAGCCACCGGAGAGCAGGTTGAACACCGGACCGGTGAATTTGTCGGGGTTGACAAGCCAGAAGATGGTGGTAAGTATCACTACAGTTCCAAGGATTGAGACCGGGATGTGCGGCCTGATGGTGCGGCGCACCAGAAGATACACAAAGCCCGCCAGCAATGCCAGCGCAGATACCTCGCCAACCGAACCGCCAGCCGCCCCAAAGAAGGCGCGCCAGCCGCTCAGGCCGTTCTCTGCGATAATCTCGCTTGCCGGGATGCCCTGCCGCAGCCCTTCGTTGATCTGCGCCAGTGGCGTTGCTCCGCTGAAAGCATCTATCGGGAGCCATCCCTGCGGCGCAGCCCAGGATGTCATTGCCACCGGGAAAGAAACCAGCAGGAACACGCGGCCGAAGATTGCGGGATTGAAGATATTCTGTCCCAAGCCGCCGAAACACATCTTGGCAATGCCGATGGCGGCGATACTGCCGATAACGGCAATCCACCAGGGAGCTGCCGGCGGCAGGTTGAGCGCCAGCAGCACAGCCGTGATAATGGTTGCGGATATGCTGGGAATCTTACGGCCGAGAAGATATTTCTCTATAAGGAATTCGCACAACAGGCAGGTTGCCACGCACACGGCCAGAAGCAGCAGCGCGTTCCACCCGTAAAACAGCAGCGACACCAGGGTCGCGGGTGCAAGCGCGATGAGCACATCGTTCATCAGCACCTGGGTGGTTTGCGGGCTCTGGAAATGCGGAGAAGGGGAAACTAAAAGTCTTGCCATATCAGATCCTCCTATTTTTTAGCTCTCGAGCGGATGATTTTCATCACGTCTGCCTTTGAAGTGCGCACGATATCCAGCAGCGGGATATGCGACGGGCATGTAAACTGGCAGCATCCGCACTCGATGCAGTCGTAAATCTTGTTCTCTTCCAGCGCAGCGGTGTCGCCGGCACGTCCCAGCCTGTTCATCAGCCAGGGTTCCAGACCCATCGGACAGGCCTGGGTGCAACGGCCGCAGCGGATGCACACCATCTCGGGGGTGCGCGCTGTCTGTTCCGGTGTGAGCACCAGCAGGCATGAAGAGCCCTTCTGCGTGGTGGCATCCAGGTTGGCTACTGCCTTACCCATCATGGGGCCGCCGGAAACAACCTTAACAGATTCGGCAGGGATACCGCCAACCGAATCCAGAATGGCAGAAAGCGGGGTACCGATACGCACCAGATAGTTCTTCTGCTCTGGCAGGCACTGCCCGGTAACGGTCATCACCCGCTCTATCAGGGGTTTGTTTTTCTGAACGGCCTGATATACGGCGTAAGCGGTAGCGACGTTCTGCACTACGCATCCGGTATCTATCGGCAGTCCGCCAGAGGGAACCCTGCGACGGGTCACAGCATCTATAAGCTGCTTTTCTCCACCCTGGGGATATTTTTTCTTCATCCGGAACACGTTGAAGCCCACATAACGCATAGTGGCGTTGGAGAGGGCCTCGAACGCTTCGGGTTTGTTCTCCTCTACTGTGAGGACCACGGTTTCTACCCCGAGCACCCTGGCCATGATACGGGCGCCCAGCACAATCTCGTGCGGATGCTCACGCATCAGGCGGTCGTCGGCAGTAACATAGGGCTCGCACTCGCTGCCGTTGATTATCAGATACTCTGCCTTCTTGTCTTTGGGCGGCGCGAGCTTGATATGTGTCGGGAAAGTCGCCCCTCCCATACCGACTATGCCGGCATTTTTGATCTTCTCCAGAAGCTCCTCTGCAGAGAGCTTTATTTCGCGGTCTATGCGGTCGGAGCAGTCGATCTCCTGTTCAAATTCGTCACCCTCCACATCTATGCAGACGTGCATCACCTTGTTCCCTGCCAGATCTGCCCTGGGCTCTACAGCGGTCACGGTGCCGCTTACAGAAGAGTGTACGAAGCCCGATACGAACCCGGTGGGAGTGCCTATCACCTGACCCACCTTTACCTTGTCGCCCTTATTAACCACCGGGGTGGCGGGGGCACCGAGGTGCTGCGCCATGGATATGGCCACCTTTGCCGGAATCGGGAACTTCTCTATCGGAGCGTCCTTTGCAAGCTTATGCTCTGCAGGGTGGACGCCGCCTATTGTGAATGTCCTGTTTTTCATACGCATCTCTCCTTTAATCGATATCCAGCTCTATCACATCGTCGCTATCGGCATCATCTGCCACGACCTCAACCTTGGGAACGACCGGCTTCGGGGCGGGCTTGACAACCGGCTTCGGCTCTTCTGCCAGTACAGGAGCAACCTCAACCACCGGTTCCGGCTCAGAGACCGGCTTCGGTTCCACAGCGGGCTTGGCAGCCGCTTTGCGGACAGGGAAGTTGAACTTGTGGATAGCGCCGGTAGGGCACTCATCCACGCACTTGGTGCAGAGCTTGCACTTTTGAGGATCGATGTACGCCAGGTTATTATCTACCACAATGGCCTCGTGGGTGCAGACTTTGGCGCACTTGGCGCAGCCGATGCAGGCAGCCTTGCAGGCCTTGCGGGCCACGGCGCCCTTGTCGCGGTTGTTGCAGAGCACCACTACGCGCAGGCCGCGGAGCCCTTTGGGCCGCATCTCGATTATCCCCTTGGGGCAAGCCTTTGCGCAGGCGCCGCAGCCGGTGCACTTGGTATCATCCACCACGGGCAGACCACTTTCCGGATCCATGCCGATGGCGCCAAACTTGCACACACGCGTACAGTCGCCACACCCCAGACAGCCGTAGCTGCAGGCAGTGTCGCCGCTGTAGAGGGCAGCCTTCACCTTGCAGGAGCCAAAACCGTCGTAGTCATTTACCGTAGGGCGGTTTTCGCAACTGCCATTACACCTTACGACCGCCACCTTGGGGGCCTGTACAGTAGCGGCCTTGCCCAGCAGGGCCGCAATCTTGTTCATGGTTTCGCCACCCCCCACAGGGCACTGGACATCGCCAAAGTCATCCAGAGATACCAGTTTGGTCGCAAAATCGCGGCATCCTGCACATCCGCAGCCGCCGCAATTCGCACCGGGAAGCAAGGCTTCCACCTGATCGATGCGGGCATCCTCCTCGACTTTGAACTTCTTTGCCACAAGGAAAAGGATTGCTGCCACCAGCAACCCAATCGCAGAAAGAGTGACGATAGTGATAAGTATCGGATTCACGCTGTTTAGGTTATTGTTCTATTGAAAAAACGAATTCTTTATCAATTTTATCTCTAAAGATTGCAAATATAATATAATAGAGAGCAACCGCAGCCAGGGAAAGCAGTCCGACATAGAGTTGCTCGAGGGAAAGAGCAGAAAAGACAAGGATGGCGGCAATAAGTATCAACAGCGGCAGGCCGTAGGCCAGGATCACCGCCTTGAGACCCATCACCCCGGAGAGCACCAGCTTTACACTGTCCCCCACCCTGTATCCGGCGGTGGCGGTGGCAATGGTCTGCGGAATATTGATGATGCGGACCTGCTCTTCAGATGCGCCGCACACCCCTTTTGCATGACAGGTGGCGCAGGCCGATTTGTTTACAATCTCAACGTCTATCGCTGTGGCGTCGATTGCAACGATTTTACCTTCGTGGATTATCCTGGAAATTTTGCGGCTCATTTGGTAACAGGTTTTAGCGGGCAGCGGGTACCGCTGGCATTTGTCAGACGGCCGTTTATGCTGCCGAACGCTATGGCGGTAGAGAAGAACACCACCGCGCGGTTTTCGTCTTGAGTAATCCACATAGAGATGGGGGCCAGACTCCCCCCGCCTTTGTTGGATAAGGCGATTGCAGACTCCTTACTCAGTTGCTCGGCCCCGTCGCGGGTCTGGACGCGCATCACAAACAAATCGGTGGCAAAGGTGCCCATGTCGGGAACCTTCTTGTTCTCCGATCTCTCATAGTCGATAAACATATCGTACATGTTGCAATCCAGCGCAGCGACAAGGTGCAGCGTTTTGCCCCTCTTTATTGCGTCCAGGTCGGCGGCACGAATAGAGTAGATAGCCGATATCACATCGTGGATCACCTCGGCCGACGTGAATACGGTATCCCGCAGGGGGCGGGTGCTCTTGTCTACAATGGCGTGAAGCCTGCGCCCCGTTTTATCCCATGTATAATCGTTCTTTGCCCAGTAGCTCCCTTCTGTCTGCCTGCGGTAAAACGCCACGGGAGTGAGGTCGCTGCGACGGAAGTGGCTGTCGTAATAATATTTCACCTTCACCAGGCTGGCCGCCAGGTTGCTGGTAGCGCCACGGGTAACCAGTCTGAAGCAGGGTTCTCCGTCAAAGGTCTCGTTCTGTATATTGAAGTCCAGACGGGCGATATCGGCATTTATCAGGCCCCACTTGTATCTCAGTTTGTAAGAAATCTCTTCCCCGCCCTGGAACGGGTGGTCCTGCGCCTGTATGTCTGTGTGTAGTCCGGTCGCAAAAAGGGTGAGCAGCGCAAGCAGAATGTTAAATAGTCTCATTGTCAAAGTCCAAATTTGCAGAAGTAGAATTCAAATTTGACTCCACATTTTCATATTTGACATCAGAATCGGCGCTGTACATGGCATTTGCATCCACAAAACGTGCCTCTTCCTTGATGAAACGCATCTCCACATCTTTGGTTTCGCCGTTGCGGTGCTTAGCTATAATCAGCTCTGTATAACCGGGATAGACATCCGGACCCTCCACCCCGACAACCTCGGGACGGTGGATGAACATAACGATGTCGGCATCCTGCTCAATCGCACCCGATTCGCGAAGGTCGCTAAGCTGAGGGCGCTTGTTACCGCCGCGCGTCTCAACTGCACGGCTGAGCTGGGAAAGGGCGATGATGGGCACGTTAAGGTCTTTGGCGATACCCTTGAGCGAACGGGAAATTGCAGACACCTCCTGCTCGCGCATACCGCGCAGCTCGGGCGGACCGGTCATCAACTGCAGGTAGTCTATGATTATGAGCTTTACCTTGTGGGTATGCACCAGGCGGCGGGCCTTTGCCCGGAACTCGTAAATCGATATGTTGGAGGTGTCGTCTATCCACAGCGGCGCACGGGAGAGCCGGGTGATGCGCTCGTTGAAAATCTTCCAGTCATCCGGGTCGCGGAACTTTTTGGCGCCCCATATCTTGCTGCTCTCCAGCCCCGTCTCGCTGACCAGCAAGCGTTTCACAAGCTGCGTCTCCGCCATCTCAAGCGAGAACAACGCCACGGGTATATTGTGGTCCACAGCCATGTTGCGGGCCATGGTGAGCACAAACGCCGTCTTACCCACCGACGGACGGGCGGCAAGGATAATCAGGTCTGATTTCTGCCAACCGTATGTCACCTTGTCGATGCCCAGGTAGCCGGAAGGGACGCCGGAGAGGCCGTCCTGACGGTTCTGCCCCTCCTGAATCTCGTCTATGGCACGGTTGAGCACGCTGCTCACCAGCGACGTATCCTTTCGCATGTTGCGGTCGGCCAGTTCAAAGATATCCTGCTCTGCAGTCTGCAGCAGGTCATCTACCGGCATCGCATCTTCGTATGCGAACTTCTGGATATTGTGGGAAATGGATATCAGCTCGCGCTGGATATATTTCTGAAGGAGGATCTTGCAGTGATAATCGGTGTTGGCGGCGGCGCTGATGCGCATGCTTATCTCACTCAGATAGGTGATGCCGCCGGCCTCTTCCAGCTCGCCGCGGCGCGAGAGTTCATCTGCCACGGTGAGGATATCGACCTTATCGTTGCGCGACGCAATCTCTTTGATTGCCTCAAAGATCTTGCGGTTGCCCTCTTTGTAGAAACACTTGCCGTTCAACTGGTCCAGTACATCCGAGATAACCTCGCTCTCAAGCATCATAGCGGCCAGCACCGCCTCTTCGATCTCTATCGCCTGAGGTGGTTTAAGTCCGCTTTCTGCAGATATCTGGGCGATATCCACGCGTTTTGGTTTCTTGGGTGCCGGCACTGCTGGGAAGATTATTCACTACTCGGCTTCGGGTGCCTGATAGTCGTTTTTGTATTCAGGGTTTACGAGAATGCGGCCGCAATACTCGCACACGATGATTTTCTTACCCTGGATGATGTCGAGCTTGCGCTGGGGCGGAATCTGGTTGAAGCAGCCGCCGCAAGCACCACGCTCTATGGTGACAACTGCCAGATGGTTCTTGGCAGCACCGCGTACGCGGCTGTAAGCCACCAGCATACGCTCGTCTATCTTCTTTTCGAGCTCTGCCTTCTCTGCCTGCAGCTTCTCTTCTGCAGCAGCTGTCTCTTCTATGATGGTCTCAAGCTCTTTCTTCTTCTCTTCGAGATTTGCCTCAAAGATAGCCAGACGCTCGCGGGTGGCAGCTATCACCTCGCGCTTCTCTTCAAGTGCGCGCTCGCACTCGCCGATGCGCTTCTCGCAAACCTGCTGCTCAAGCGCCTGATATTCGATCTCCTTGCCCAGGGACTCGTATTCGCGGTTGTTCTTGACGTTGTCCTGCTGCTTGGTATATTTCTCAATCAGCAGACCAGCCTCTTCTATAGAGTGCTTGAACTCGGCCTTCTTCTTCTCTATCTGTTCGATATCCGCCTCGGCATTTGCGATACGGGTGTTCAAGCCCGCAACCTCGTCTTCCAGATCCTGCACCTCCAGCGGGAGTTCGCCGCGCTGCAGATGGATTTTGTCGATTGCCGTATCCTTGAGCTGTATCTGGTAGAGCGTACGCAGTTTCTCGTCCATGGTGATGCCGTCGGCATCATTCACGCTCTTTGCCACCGACACGAAGGTTTCCCTCTCGTCGATAGGGGTAATTATTGCCTGTTTAACCTTTTTTGTTGCCATAAGCCGATATCAAAAGTAATGTATTGGGTTATTGTCTTTTTCTGTTCGCAGAACCGCAAAGGTACTGATTTTTTCTTCAAGTACCGAAATTAGTTTTGCAACTATGTCTATTTCGCTCTCAAAGTGACCGATATCCATCACCATAAAACCCGGTTCGGTAAAGAACTGATGGTAGCTCAGATCGCCGCAGATATAGGCCTGGGCGCCGCTGGCAAGGGCATCTTCCAGAAGCGAGCCACCGCTGCCGCTGCATATCGCCACCCTGCCGACCGGCCCCTCTACTGGCTTTGAACAGCGCAGCATCTTGAGTGAAAACTGCCGCTTGACGAATTCGATGAACTGCCCGCTGCCCATCGGACTCGGGAGATTGCCCACCAGCCCGAAGCCGTCGGCACTGAGTATTTCGCACCCGGTAAGGCCAAGTCGGCCCGCCATAAGAGTGTTGACGCCGCAATCTGCCTTGTCGGCATTGGTGTGGGCGGCATAGACCGCGATGTCGTGCTTGATGGCCAGGGTGATGGCCGACCCCAGAAAAGAGCCGGGAGTGATTCTCTTTACGCCGCGGAATATGAGCGGATGGTGCGTGACCACCATGTTGGCACCGCGCGATACCGCCTCTGCAATCAGCTCAGCAGTGCAGTCGAAGCCTACCATAACGCCGGTGACTTCGGCTTCGGGGTCCCCTATGCACAAGCCGGTGTTGTCCCATTCCGCCGCCGTGTCAAGCGGGGCGAACTCCTCTATTATCCGCGCTACTTCCTTGACTTTCATAGAGCTAAATCTCGTCGTGGACCTGTTGCAGCATTTCGCGCACACTCTTGAGCCGCAGCAGCACGTCGGCGCGGTTGTCTTCGCCCGAGGCGTTGCCTCTCAGGGCCTTGGCAGCCCCCTCGAGAGTCATCCCGCGGTCTTTGATGTAGTAATGGAGCTTCTTGAAGGTCTCCACATCGTCGGCAGAGAAGAGGCGGTTGCCCTTCTTGTTGCGCATCGGATTTATCAGGTCGGGATAGGTGTTTGACCAGAAACGGACGGCAGAGGTGCTCTCGCCCAGGATTCCGGCCACTTCCCCGATTGTATAACATATCTTTGCCATAGTGGTAAAATTTTTCTCAAATATAATCAATCCAGCGATTGTCCGGTAGTATTTGCCAAAATCAGCATGTCGCTGTAGGTTGCGGGGGACAGGGAGGCGAAGAAATAGTTCACAGGATCCACCGCACGGGCATCTTTGCGCACTTCATAGTGCAGTGCCGTGGAGAAAGATGCCCCTGAATTGCCCACCTTTCCGATGACCTTGCCCCTGGAGACCTTCTGACCTATGGCGACATACACCTCGCTCAGGTGGGCGTAGGTGGTGCACAGACCGTCGCCGTGGTCTATGGTTACCATATTGCCCAGACCCTTGCCCTGGCGCAGCACCTCAACCACAAGTCCGCCCCCGGTGGCATGCACTTCGGTGCCGTAGGGCGCCATAAGGTCGATGCCGTTATGGTAGCTGAGCGTCTTGAAGAAGGGGTTCATCTTCTTGCCGGTGGTGGCGCCGGTGTGGGCTATTGAAAAATCCTGAAGCGGAATCGTAGAGGGAAAATTACCGGTGTTGAAAGACGGGTCCGCAAGCCGGTCGTTTATGGCCCGAATCTGCCGGTCTATCTGCGCCGCGGTGCGGGTCATCTCTCCCAGCGCCTGGTTGGAAGATGCTATCAGCTCCGTTTCCGTAGCTGTATAGAACCGGTTAATCTCCGTTTCCGTCTCTGTACCCAGCAGCCCCTCTGCAGAAGGGGGATCGACATTGAATATGTTGTGATAGATGGCGTTGTCGCGCACTTCCAGATAATCCAGCACATCGTCTACAAGCTGGCTGCGGGCCAGAAGCTCTTCATAGCGCCCTTGCAGATACTCATTCTCTGCCTTGAGGGCACGCTCCCTATGGTTGCTGAAAACCAATGCGTAGGCCAAATAGAACAGCGCCGCAACCACAATGCCGCCAAGCAGGCAGCGCAGCGCAAACAGCAGAATCTGCGCCATCGGAGTGCGTATGCGCCCACGGCCGGCATCCTTGTCGTATCTATTCTGTTTTGGACACATCTCTATTCTGCCATTTGTTCTGCCGGGGTCACCAGCGACATATAAAGTTTGGGAGGTATCGATTTCTCAAAAAAGTTCCATGGATTCACCTGACGGGTTTTGTAAAGGACCTCGTAATGGAGATGCGGGCCGGTGGCGCGGCCGCTGCGCCCCATTGTACCGATCTGGTCTCCACGCTTTACCTGCTGCCCAGGCTCTACGTTGGCCGCCAGCAGATGGCCGTAGCGGGTCGAGTAGCCAAAGCCGTGGTCTATGTACACCACATTGCCATAACCGTGGTAGTTATGCTTAACCTCGGTCACCGTGCCGTCGGCCGCAGCATAAATCGGGGTCCCCTTGGGGCCGGCGATATCGGTGCCGCTGTGGAATATCACATATCCCGCAATCGGGTGCAGGCGGTATCCGAACGGCGATGTGATGCGGATGCCGGGGCCGGGGCAGACCGGCATCAGCGAAGGGACGCTCTTGGCCATATCCTCCATGCGCATCGCGACCTTCTCGATATCGTCGTAAGAGCGCGACTGCAGGTAGGTACGCAGCTCTATCATATCCTGCCTGCGGGCAGTCTGCTCCAAAACGGCTGCATTCTCATACCCGTCAAAGGCGGCATACCGTTCCTGAGAGACATACCCGGCAGAGCGGACCTCGTCGGGCAGCTCGTCCATTCCAAAAATCGGGCGGTAGACCTTGTTGTCGCGCAGTTCCAACTCCCGCAGCCGCTCCTGCTGCAGCGCCGTCTTGCTGGTCACGAACTGTATCTTGTCTACCAAAACCGCATTGCGCCTCTCCAGCACCAGCTGCCGCAGGCCCGGGATGTCGTAAACCTTGCCCACCAGCAGCATATACGCCATGAAAATAGCGAAACCCAGCACCACGTATATCGCGGCGCGCAACAGTTTCCACCTGCGTTTTATGTTCCCTTCGGAGGCCATTTTATCAAAAAAGCAACCTGATATTTCTGCAATAATTGTGCTAAGTTACAAAATTTGATTTTATCAACTATCTTTGCAGGTTAATTGACAAAAAACGTAACTGATCTACATACAATGACTTCAAGAGAAATCAGACAGACCTTTCTGGATTTTTTTGCTTCCAAAGGACACACAATAGTGCCGTCGGCGCCCATGGTGGTAAAGAACGACCCCACGCTGATGTTCACCAACGCCGGTATGAACCAGTTCAAGGAGTGGTTCCTGGGCAATGCAGAACCTAAATATCCCCGCGCCACCGACACACAGAAATGCCTGCGCGTGAGCGGCAAGCACAACGACCTGGAGGAGGTCGGCCACGACACC
>JAFSQE010000015.1 GCA_017446775.1 Bacteroidales bacterium
CAGCTTGGAAGGCTGATGCTCTACCAACTGAGCTACTTCCGCTTGTGACTTACAAAATAGGCGGCAATGCTGTTTCAAGCAATTTCCTACAACATTTCCGCCTGTTTACAAATCTTGTGGGAAGAGATGGATTCGAACCACCGTAGGCGTAAGCCAGCAGATTTACAGTCTGCCCCATTTGACCGCTCTGGTATCTTCCCATTGTGTTGAGCCGATAGACGGATTCGAACCCCCGACCTGCTGTTTACAAAACAGCTGCTCTACCGACTGAGCTATATCGGCCTATAGCTTCCCCACTTTTTGGGACTGCAAAGATAAGCGGTTTTTTTTATTTGCCAAAAATTTCCGAAACTTTTTCGAGGATATTCTCGAAGGCCATTTTGCACTCTGTATACTGTTCTTTTACAGAGGCCTGCTCTATGAATCTGTCCGGCACGCCAACCGGTATCACCCGCTTGTCCAGCCCCCTGTCTGCGACATACTCGCAAACGGCAGAATGGAGCCCCCCGATGGTGGTCCCGTCCTCTACGGTGAGAATGGTGTCGGCGGCTGTACAGGCGGCGGCAAGTGCTTCAGTATCAATCGGTTTTAAGAAGCGCATATCGTAGTGCAGAATCTCAGCGCCCAGTTCCTGGCGGGCGGCAGCCACAGCCTTTGTACATTCGCTGCAAACCGGCCCCAGCGAGAGGATGGCGATTCTGTGGCCGTCGCTCAGCTTTTCTGCCCGCCCGAAGGGGATATCTGCGAAGGGTTGTCCGCGCCAGGGGACTCCCGCTCCGCAGCCGCGGGGATATCGGATCATGACAGCCGGGTAGTTCTCTGTGGTGGCGCTGTAAAGCAGGTTGCGCAGCTCGCTCTCGTTGCGGGGTGAGGCTATGGCCAGGTTGGGGATGCTGCGGAAGGCGGCCAGGTCAAAGACCCCCTGGTGGGTGGCGCCGTCTTCGCCTACCAGTCCGGCCCGGTCCAGGCAGAAGATGACCTTGAGGTTCTGCAGGGCGACGTCGTGGATGACATTGTCGTATGCGCGCTGCATGAAGGTAGAGTAGATGTTGCACACCGGCAGCATTCCGGCAGCGGCGAGCCCCGCGGAGAAGGTCACGGCGTGCCCTTCTGCTATGCCCACGTCGAACACCCTGTCGGGGAAGCGCTCTTTCATGATGTCCAGGCTGCTGCCTCGGAGCATGGCTGGCGTGATGCCGACTATGCGGCTGTTGTCTGCGGCCAGTTCTGTGATGGTTTCGCCAAACACCTTCTGGTACCGGTCGGCACCTGGTTTGCCCTTCTCCTGTTCTCCTGTCTCGGGGTCGAACATTCCGGGGGCGTGCCATATCTCGGGATTCTCTTCTGCCGGTTTGTAGCCCTTGCCCTTTACCGTTACAAGATGGAGTATCTTGGGCCCGTCTATCTGCTTGAGGCGGTTCAGTACGGATATCACCTGCCGCAGGTCGTTCCCGTCGATAGGGCCGAAATACCTGAAGCCAAGCGAATCGAACATCGATACGGTGTCGCTGTCGTGCAGCAGGAACTTCTTGGTACTGCGGGTCAGCGCCTGTACAAAATCCCTGAACCGGCTCTTGCCCAGGCGATGCCAGATCCCCTTCTTGAGTCGGTTGTAGCTGGCACCGGAGGTGATGCGCAACAGGTGGCGGTGCATCGCGTCGGTGGGGACATCTATCGATATGCGGTTGTCGTTCAGGACCACCAGCAGGTTGCACTGCCGGCTGCCGGCGTTGTTAAGCCCCTCGAAGGCCAGTCCGCCCGACATGGCCCCGTCGCCAATCACGGCGATATGGTTGGCATCGATGCCGTTCATCCGGTCGGCAACCGCCATCCCAAGGGCGGCCGATATCGATGTGGAGGCGTGCCCGGCACCAAATGGGTCGTAAGGGCTCTCTGCGCGTTTTGTAAATCCGCTCAGGCCGCCCTTCTCCCGGTTGTGGACAAAGGCTTCGCGGCGCCCCGTTATTATTTTATGGGCATAAGCCTGATGCCCTACATCCCAGACAATCTTGTCCTGTGGGGCATCGAACACCTTGTGCAGGGCCACGGCTATCTCCACCGCCCCCAGGCTGGAGCCGATATGCCCCGGGTGGCGGGCGCAGCATTCGACGATATAATCCCTAATCTGCCTGCACAGCTGTTCCAGCTGCTCCGTGCTCAGCTCTTTAAGGTCTGCGGGGGAATTGATCCTGTCAAGAATGTCGTACACCGTGGTCTGTAGAAAAAGTTGGACCTGCTTCTATCGTACAATCGTCTGCTCGCGGTCGGCGCCGGTAGAAACGATTCTTACAGGCACCTTGAGTTCGCTCTCTATAAAGTCTATGTAAGCCTTGAATTCTTCGGGGAACTCACTCTCGCTTTGGACGCCGCTAAGGGGTTTCTTCCAGCCACTGAACTCTCTGTATACCGGCTGGATGTCGGCCTGTGTGTCAAATGGGAATATATCGCACGGCTGGCCATCCACAATATAGCTGGTAGCGACCTTTATCGTATCAAAACTGTCCATCACATCGGCCTTCATCATAATCAGGTCGGTGACGCCGCTCAGCATCACGGAATACTTCAGTGCCACCAGGTCGAGCCAGCCGCAACGGCGGGGACGGCCGGTAACGGCACCGAACTCGGCTCCGCCCTGGCGCAGCCGCTCCCCGGTTTCGTCGAACAGCTCGGTGGGGAAGGGGCCGCTGCCTACGCGGGTGCAGTAGGCCTTGAAGATGCCCCATACGCGCCCTATGCGGCTTGGCGCGATGCCCAACCCGATGCATGCACCGGGGCAGATGGTGTTGGAAGATGTCACAAAGGGGTATGAGCCAAAGTCGATGTCCAGCATGCTGCCCTGCGCCCCCTCTGCCAGGATGCTTATCCCGTTGTCGAGGCTCTCGTTTACGAAATACTCGCCGTCGATAAGGCGGAACTGCTTAAGGTATCCAATAGCATCCATCCACTCCTCCTCGTGCTCTTCTGCATCGAATTCAAAGTCAAAAGAGCGCAGGTAGTCCAGATGTTTTGCCTTGAGAGTGTCAAAACGCTCTTTGAAGCCAGGGGCGATGCAGTCACCCACCCTGAGGCCGTTGCGGCCTGTCTTGTCGGTGTAGGTCGGGCCGATGCCCTTGAGGGTGGAGCCTATTTTGGACTTCCCTTTTGCCGCCTCCTGCGCGGCATCTATAATTTTATGTGTGGGGAGTATCAGGTGCGCCTTCTTGGAGATGTACAGCCGCTGCTTCAAAGGGATGCCGGCCGCCTCTATCGCCTCGCATTCAGAACGGAAGGTGATGGGGTCAAGCACCACGCCGCTCCCCACGATATTGGTAGTCCCTTTTCTGAAGACACCGCTCGGGATGCTGCGCAGCACATATTTCTTTCCGTCAAAATGTATTGAATGTCCAGCGTTGGGTCCCCCCTGGAAGCGGGCGATCATCTGGTATTTCTCTGCCAGATAATCTACGATCTTGCCTTTGCCCTCGTCGCCCCATTGCAGGCCCAATACTACATCTAATTTCATATTGCAAATGTTTTATTAAGACAGCGGACTGCGAAGTTAACGCTAATAGTTGACAATCGAAAATTTTAGTAAATTCGCGCTATGCAAAGACGCGACTTTTTCAAGACATCGGCGGCGATGGTGGCGGCGGCAGCGTTCCCGGGGTGCGGTGTGCCCGACGGCGGCGTATTTTCAGACGACCTTATCCTGGACTGGCGGCCATACACCGGCCAGCTGAAATATACCTTCACCATAGCTACATATTCCCGCACCTTTACCCCGCTGGTGCTGGTGCGCCTCCGCTGGCGTGACTTTACCGGTTACGGAGAGGCCTCGATGCCGCAATACCTTGGCGAAACCACCGACAGCGTGACCGCCTTTCTGGCACGTGTGGCCGGCGAAGTGCTGCCCCGCTTCAAGGATCCCTTCCTGCTGGACGACATCCTTGCCGAGGTGGATGCCTTAGCACAGCGGAACACTGCTGCCAAGGCGGCGGTGGATATCGCCCTGCACGACCTTGTGGGCAGGATTGTGGGCCGCCCCTGGTGGCAGATATGGGGCTACAACGCCTCCAAAACCCCATGCACGTCGTACACAATCGGCTACGACGAGAGCGACGATGTGGTAAACGAGAAGATAGAGGAGGCGGCGTGGACAAAGGTGATTAAAGTGAAGCTGGGGATGGGGGAGAAGCAGGACAAACGGATGATTGACCTGATACGTGCCCGGCTCGACACGGTGATATGTGTTGATGCTAACCAGGGGTGGAAGAGCCGTGAGATGGCGTTGGATATGATACACTGGCTCGCCGAGCGCAATGTGTGCCTGATAGAGCAACCCATGGCGAAAGAGAATCTGGACGATGCCGCCTGGCTTACGGAACGCAGCCCGCTGCCGGTGATTGCAGACGAGGCGTGCCAGCGCCTGGCCGACATCCCACGTCTGGCGGGGGCCTACAACGGCATCAACATCAAGCTGATGAAGTGTACCGGGATGCGCGAGGCGCACCGTATGGCAGAATTGGCGCACGCTCTCGGTATGGAAGTGATGCTGGGGTGCATGACAGAGACCTCGGTTGCCGTTTCTGCCGCGGCGCAGCTGAGCCCGGTGGCGCGATGGGCCGACCTGGACGGCAATATCCTGTTAAGTAACGATTGTTTTTCGGGTATGCGTCTTCTTGACGGCAAGATTACCCTCAACGATAAACCGGGCATCGGAGTTGAGCCCCTCAAACCTTTTGAAGAATTATGAAAAGAATACTCACTGTAATTATGCTTATTGCCGGATTGAATTTGGCCGCAGCCCAGGACGTACAAAACGACCTTGTACCCCGTGGGCAGGCGAAACCCGTTGTTGAACAGATGGTCGCACCGCCCGCATGGGATGCGGAAAAGACCTTTGCGGTGCGCGATACCTGCACCCTGTCAATGGATTTGTATCTCCCCAAGGATGGTAAGGATATCCACCCTTGCCTGGTGTTTGTGTACGGCGGTGGCTTTGTGAACAACAACCAGAGGGAAGAGGGGGTTGTGAAGTATTGCCGCAGGATGGCAGATGCGGGGTATGTTACAGCCGCAACCGATTACAGGCTGGGACTCAAAGGGGTTAAGAACAAAGGGTTGCTCTCTATGGCGAACAATCTGGACCGTGCAATCCAGGCCTCCACAGAAGATCTTTTCTCTGCGGTGAAGTGCCTTATGGACAACGCATCTGAACTGGGCATCGACCCTTCGCAGATAATACTTGTGGGGAGCAGTGCGGGGGCAATCACGGTGTTGCAGGCCGATTATGAGCTGGGCAACCGTACCGCTCTGGCGGCTGATATGCCGGATGGCTTCAGGTTTGCCGGGGTGATATCTTTCTCCGGCGCCATCTTCTCCCACAAAGGCAAATGCAAATGGAGTGTGCAGCCGCCGGCCCCGACGCTGTTCTTCCATGGCACTTCGGATGAGCTGGTCACCTACGACAAGATTCAGCTGTTCAGGATGGGCTTCTTTGGTACAAACTCTCTGGTCAAGCGATTCGAGAAGTATGACTACCCGTATATGTGCGTCCGCTTTGGTGACCGCTATCACGAGGTCGCTGCTTTCATGAACACCTGCCTGCCACAGACACAGGGATTCATAGAGCAGTTTGTCTTTCAGAAGAAGAACTGGCAGGTGGATATCAGCGTCACCGATCCCGATATGGATATTGCCCAGCCGTGGACGTTCACCGCAAAAGACATCTACGGCAAATAGATAATCACTGTACCGCTATTCACAGCGGAGGGCATCTACGACATCGAGGCTGCAGGCGCGGCGGGCGGGGAGGGTGCACGCGGCTATGCCGGTGGCAAGGCAGATAAGCTGCGAAAGTGCAATCCAGTCCCACGGGATGCCGATATCCGTATGCAGGAAAATGCCCAGCGCATTGCCGCAGATTATGCCCAACAAAGTGCCGGCGAGGCACCCGGCTTCGCATATAAGCAGCGCCTCTGCCATGAATCCGTCGCGGATATTCCCACGTGTTGCACCCACGGCGCGGCGTATGCCTACCTCCCGGGTGCGTTCTGCCACACATATCAACATTATGTTTGTCAGGGCCACCGCCGCCCCGAGCAGTGTGATCAGCCCAATGATAAGGGCGATGCCGGACAGGCTGCCGCCAAGCCGCTCTATCTCGCGGGCGGCGGAGCTCCCCTCAATTATCTCAAAGCCGGGCTTCTCTGCCGCTCCAGTGTGCTGGATATTGCGCATTAAAAAGTCTGCCCGCCTGGCGGCCCCCTCTGCCTCTGCCTTTGGGACGATAATGTCTACAGAGTAGCCGCGGCCTGTACTTACCAGTGAGCCAGCAGCGCAATGCAGCGGAACATAGACTGCATTGTCTGTGAGCATCCCAAGAAGCGACGACTGTGACTTCAGGATGCCGGCTACGCGAAATGCCTTGCCGCCGATGTTCAGCAACTCGCCTGTGGCGCTTTTGCTGCCGGTTTTGCGACAGATCTGTGTGGCGACATTGGCTCCGGCCAGACACTCGGCGGGGCCTGATGCCTGGTTGGGCCGGCCAGGGCTGAATGCCCGGCCCGTGTCTATGGCGAGTCCGTTGCAGGCAAGGTATTCCCCTTCGTAGGCCAGCACGGTGGTATGCGGCCCCAATGCACCGGCTGCAGAAGTTACCGGCGTAGCGGGCGGTACATAGGTATAGATGCATATATTGCCCTCGATCTTGCCGCCGTCGCTAAACTCACTTGCAAAGCGGGTGGCATCGGCATAACTTATCGGCACGGCTTTGCGCTTACCGGCTCCGGAGGACTCCCGCGCCGAGGTGACGGTAATTTTCCCGGCAGAAGTGCCGAAAGCACCTTCCAGCAGCGATGCCAGGCAGTCGATGGCCGTCTGGCTCCCAACCAGACAGGTAATGCCAAGGGCGACGATTGTAATCGTAAGAAAAGAGCGCAGCCTGTTGCCGGAGATGTTGGCCGCCGCCAGGCGGACGGTATCGGCCAGATAGGAGATTCTCCCCTTCAAATCTATCTTCTTCATATCTTCTATATGTTTAGACATCCAAAAGTATGCAATCCTTTGGATATCTGCAAGTCAAAAATAGGGGGCCCGCTTAATCCAGCGAGTAGCGCATCTGTCCGTCTACAAACGTGTTGTGAACTATAAAGTTCTCGTCTATCAGCGCCACATCGGCCGTGAAGCCGGTCTCGATGCGCCCGACATTCTTGTAGTTCAGGCTGTGGGCGGCATTCAGGGACGCTGCCCTTACCGCCTCGCTAAGGGGCAGTCCGGTTGCTTCCACAACGTTCTTGAGCGCGACGTTCATCCGCAGCACACTGCCCGCCAGGGCTGCGTTTTCTTTGAGCCGGGCGGCACCGGCAGATACCATAACCGCAAGTCCGCCGAGGTCGTATTCACCTTCTGGCATGCCGGCAGCGCGCATCGCATCGGTGATAAGGATCATATGGTCTACGCCCTTCACCTTGAAGGCCAGCTGGATCATGTTAGACCCGGCGTGCATCAAATCGCATATCATCTCTGCAAAGACATTGGTATGCAGCAGGCCTGCGCCCACCAGACCGATTTCGCGGTGGTGCAGCGGGGTCATCTGGTTGCAGAAGTGCGTCAGGTTCCTCAGACCCTTTGCGTAGCAACGGTAGAACTCTGCATATTTGGCAGAGCTGTGCGCAGCGCTGGGCACGATGCCCATTGCCAGCAGATCGGTCACAAACGTGTCTCCGCCCGGGAGTTCCGGAGCAAAGGAGACCTTGTGTATTGGATAAATGGCGTTCAGCCTTTCAACCAGCTTGATGTCGGGCATGCGCACGTATGCCGGATTCTGGGCCCCGACCTCACTGGGGTTGATAAACGGCCCTTCAAGGTGTATGCCGGGCATCTTTACGCCTTTGCCGTCGTATTGCGCGATAGAAGAGAATGCCTGTTCCAGAGCCTCTTCTGACTGTGTCAGGGTGGTTGGCAGCATCGTGGTCACACCCTCTTTGAGCTTGTTTAAGCCGATGGTATTCACCCCTTCTGTCTTACCGTCTGTAAAGTCGCAGTTGTTGCGGCCGTGGCAGTGGATATCTATAAGGCCCGGGATGGCGGTGAGGCCGTTGGCTTCTACAACAAGGTCGGCATCCGGCAGGCTTTCGCCGGGGGTCAGGATGCTGTAGATTATCTTGTCTTTGAAAAGGATGCTCCCGTGTTTGACCTGAAATCCGGGGGAAGCGATGTTGCAATCTCTGATGAGTGTGCGCATAAGAGGCATTTGTTTATTGAACTCACAAAGTTATAAATAAATATAGTGGAGTGTTGCGGTTGGCTAATAAATTTTTATTCGCTAAATTTGCCGGGTTATACAAAAACCCGCAAAACACGATGTACAAGGCAAAAAACAACCGCAGTGATGCGCCTGCCCGTAAGACAAACAGCTCCGGCGGCCGCACCTACAAAAGCTCCGGCGCAGGTCGTGGAGCTCGTGCAAATCAAGAGACTCCGTCACGCAGAAAAGGTTCCGAAAGGGGCGACCGTCCGGGACGGGGGAAATCCCAGGAACTGCATGCTACCCCTTCAAGGGGCAAGGCTCCGGCAAGAAAACCGGTGGCGCGTAAGCTTCCCAAAGTAACAAATGCAGATAACGGCGAGGTCCGCCTGAACAAATTCATAGCCAATTCCGGGATATGTTCCCGCCGCGAGGCCGACACCTACATCCAGACCGGCCTGGTTACCGTAAATGGTAAAATCGTAACCGAACTCGGTACCAAGGTGACTGCCGGCGACGATGTCCGCTTTAACGGAGAGCGCCTCAAGGGAGAGCAGAAGGTATACATAGTGATGAACAAGCCCAAAAACTATGTTACCACCATGAGCGACCCGCACGCAGAACAGACGGTGATGGAGCTTATCTCAAAGGAGAAGTGTCCGCAGCGGGTTTTCCCCGTGGGGCGGCTTGACAAAGCCACCACCGGCGTGCTGCTGTTTACCAACGACGGCCCGCTGGCAGAGAGGCTTATGCACCCCAGCTACGAAACCCGCAAGATATATCAGGTAGATCTGGACAAGAATCTAAAGAGTGGCGATTTCAGCGCCATCCTGGACGGAATCAAGCTTGAAGACGGTGAGATTGCAGCCGACAAGCTCTCTTACATAGATGATGACCGCAGCAAGATAGGCATCGAGATACACAGCGGACGCAACCGTATCGTGCGCCGCATCTTCGAGCATCTGGGATACAAGGTCCGCAAGCTGGACCGCGTATATTTCGCAGGCCTTACCAAGAAGAACCTCAAACGCGGACAGTGGCGTTTCCTCACCAAAGAGGAGGTCAATTTCCTTATGATGGGAGGGGAGCGATAGTATGCCACAGGCAAAGCACAAATCGGGTTTCGTCAACATCATCGGCAACCCAAACGTGGGCAAGTCCACCCTTATGAACGCCCTGGTGGGCGAACGGCTCTCTATAGTCACATCCAAGGCCCAGACCACCCGCCACCGCATCATGGGTATAGTGAACGGAGACGATTACCAGATAGTTTATTGCGACACCCCGGGCATCCTCAAACCAAAATACCGTCTGCAGCAGAGTATGATGGATTTTGTGGATGCAGCCATAGGCGATGCCGACGTGATACTTTATGTCACAGATACGGTAGAGAAGCCCGATAAAAACGATGAATATGTTGCCAAACTGAGCGTAGTGACATGCCCGGTAGTGCTGGTTATCAACAAGATAGACAAGAGCGACCAGCAGAGCGTGGCGGCGCTGGCCGCATGGTGGCGCGAGCGTTTGCCCAAGGCCGACATCTTTGCCGCCTCTGCCCTGGAAAAGTTCAACGTAGAGCAGATTTTCTCCCGGATCCGGGAGCTGTTGCCCGACAGTCCGCCCTGGTACGACAAGGATGTCTTTACAGACCGCAGCCTCCGCTTCTTCGCTTCCGAAATCCTTCGCGAGAAGATTCTGGAAAACTACGAAAAGGAGATTCCCTACTGCACGGAGGTGGCGATAGAAGAGTTCAGGGAGAGCGAAGAGAGATACGACATCCGCGCCGTGATAAACGTGATGCGCGAAACCCAGAAGGGCATCATTATTGGCAAGGGGGGCGCGGCACTCAAGAAGACCGCCACCGCCGCACGGATAGATATGGAGCACTTCTTCGAGAAGAAGGTGTTCCTGACGGTGTATGTGAAGGTAGAGGAGAACTGGCGCGACGACCGCCGTCTTCTGCGCCGCTTTGGTTATATTCAGGATTAGATTTGGAACTTACATGAGCGAAGAAATTGACGACATACTGAAGGAAGAACAGCCCTTGGAGCAGGAAGAGAACCTGGCAGAAGAGACGACAGCGGAAGAGGTGGCTGAAGCCGCCGATGGTGAAGCCTCGCAGCCTGCCGCAGAGAAAGTATCCCGCAAAGAGCAGAAGTTCAACCGCGTGATAAGCGCCGGAGAGAACCGTTACAAGCTGCCGGGGATGTTCAAGGACTGGTTTCTGGATTACGCATCGTATGTGATGCTGGACCGCGCCGTCCCCTATATTGAAGATGGCCTCAAGCCGGTTCAGCGCCGCATCCTGCACACCCTCAAGCTTAACGAAGACGGCAAGTTCCACAAGGTTGCCGGGATAGTGGGTGACACCATGAAGTTCCACCCTCACGGCGACGCCTCTATTTACGATGCTCTGGTGGCAATGCAGCAAAAGGAGCTGCTGATAGACGGACAGGGCAACTGGGGCAATATCCTCACGGGCGATAAGGCGGCCGCAATGCGTTACATAGAGGCCAAGCTCAGCAAATTCGCCCTCGAGGTGGCCTACAATCCCAAAATTACAGAGTGGGAGTATTCCTACGACCGCAACAATCTGGAACCTGTGTGCCTGCCTGTCAAGTTCCCGCTGCTTCTGGCCCAGGGGACAATGGGTATCGGCGTCGGCCTCCGCATCGAGATACTTCCACACAACTTCAATGAACTCATAGATGCATCTGTCGCCGCCCTTCGCGGGAAAGAGGTAGAGATATATCCCGATTTCGCCACCGGCGGCATCGCCGACTGCTCCAAATACAACGGCGGCCAGCGTGGCGGCCGCGTCCGTGTACGCGCCACCATCACCAAGCGTGACAAGCGTACCCTGGTGATAGAGGATGTGCCCTACGGCGAGACTACGGGCAGCGTTATCGCATCCATCATCGCTGCCAACGACCGTGGCAAGATCAAGATAAAGAAGGTGGACGATTACACCGCCGACAAGGCAGAGATCGTAATCCAGCTGGCTCCCGACATCTCGCCGGACAAGACCATAGATGCCCTGTATGTGTGCACGAAGTGCGCAGTGAGCCTCTCGCCCAACGCAGTGGTTATCAAGGACGGCCGTCCCGAGTTCATGTCGGTGAACGAGATACTCAAATACAGCGCCTTCCACACCCGCGACCTGTTTGAACAGGAGTTGAAGGTGCAGCTCTCGGAGCAGGAAGATGAGTGGCACAAGACCTCTCTGGAGAAGATCTTCTTTGAGAAAAAGATATACCGCGTGCTCGAGAACGACGCCCTTACCTGGGAAGATCAGGTGCAGGATGTCACTGATGCGATGAAGAAGTATGAATCGCTGCTAAAGCGCGAGATCACCACAGATGATATCCTGAAGCTGGTAGAGAAGCCGGTGCGCAAGATATCCAAGTTCGACATCAAGGCGGCGGAGGATAAACTGCTCTCGATAGAGCAGCGCATGGAGGAGATCCGTTACAATCTGGAACACCTTACCGACTACACGATAGAGTATTTCAAGAACCTCAAGAAGAAATACGGGGCGGCATTCCCCCGTCGCACCAAGCTGGAGGAGTTTGAGACTATCCAGGCGCAAACTGTGGTGGTTGCCAACTCAAAGCTCTATTGCAGCCGAGAAGATGGCTTCGTGGGTACCGACCCCAAGAAGATGAGCAACCCCGAATACATGTGCGAGTGCTCCGATATAGACGATATCATAGTCTTTTTGAAGAATGGCGACTATATCGTCACCACGGTCAAGGACAAGGAGTTCATCGGCAACGACATCATCCATGCCGGGGTGTTCAAGAAGGGTGACGAGCGCACCATATATAATGTGGTGTACCGCGACGGCAAGGGCGGCCCGTACTATGTGAAGCGCTTTGCCGTTACAGGTGTCACCCGCAACAAGACTTACAATCTGACTCAGGGCACGCCGGGCAGCCGGGTGGAGTGGTTTACCGCCAACTCCAACGGCGAGGCAGAAACCATCCGCGTGATATTCCGCAGCCGGGCCAATCTGCGCAAACTCTCCGATAACTACGATTTTGCATCGCTGGCAATCAAGGGGCGCAGCAGCCGCGGCAACCTGCTCACCCGCAATCCGATAGCCCGCATCCAGCTCAAGAGCCTGGGTGTATCCACCATCGGCGGCAAGGAGATATGGTTCGACGAGGATATCCAGCGCCTGAACGATGCCGGCCGCGGTGTCTCGCTGGGCGAATTCCAGCAGGACGACAAGATTCTGGTGGTGCTTAAGAACGGTAACTTCTACACGACATCGTTCGACCTGAGCAACCGTTATCAGGGCGATATCATCCGAATAGAGAAGCTTGACCCGGAGTCGGTGTTCTCTGTGGCTTATTTCGACAAGGAGTCCAAATTCTACTATGTGAAGCGCTTCTGCTTTGAGGTGAGCGATAACAAGGAGCAGTGCTTTATATCCGAGGCACCCGGTTCCAAAATGTGCGACATCTGCTGCGACACACTCCCGCGTCTGGAGATTACATACAAAGGGAAGAATGCCTCCCGCGAACCCGATATCCTGGACGTGGCGGAGTTCATCGGCAAGAAGGGCTTCAAGGCTAAAGGCCGCCGCGTGAGCACGTTGGATGTGGCCCATGTGACCTTTGTTGAGCCATTCCCGGAGCCGGAACTTGCAGTCACGGATGATGAGGATGTATCGCTGGAGCTGATAGAGGAAGATGATGCGCCCTCCGCAGAGGACGTAACTACTCAGGATGCCATGCGGATACTGGAAGAGAATTCTGCGGCGGCCTCTGCCGGCGGTGATGCCGCAGAGGGCGAGCGCAACGACGGACCTATAGAACTCACACTGTTCTAAGCATGATTGTCGCCCTTACCGGTTTTATGATGTGCGGCAAGACCACCTACGGACGTGCTGTGGCGCAGCACCTGGGGTGGCGTTTCATTGACCTTGACGACTGCATAGAAGAGGGCGTGGCGCCCGGCGAGATTATCCGTACCAAGGGAGAAAATCTGTTCCGCAGGGAAGAGACGGCGGCGCTCGGGCGGGTGCTGCAGTGCAAATCAGATTGTATCCTGGCCCTGGGCGGGGGCACTCCGTCGCGCGAAGAGAACCGCACTCTGTTAAGAGAAAACTGCAGGGTGATATGGCTTAAGGCCTCGCTTGAAGAGTCGGTTTTCAATCCCGACTGGGCCGATCTGATCTCATTGCGCCCCCTGCTTGCCGGGGGCGACCGTGCAAGGATAGAGGCGCTATGGCAGAGCCGCATCCCGGTTTACGAAGCGATGGCGGATTATACCATCGTTACCGACGGCAAATCTGCTGAAACAATAATAAACGAGATAGTGAGCGCCTGCAGGCTCTAGAACAGGTCCTCTTTGTCTTTGATGTCCTTGATGCGTAGCTGGATGTTTGCCAGTCCGCGGTAGTAGTTCTCTGCAATCGAGTAGCAGATGTCAATGGGGTTGCCCGCCTGGATGTGGGCAAAATGTTCCGACTGGTTAAAGGCTATGGCCGACATCGGCAGATAGCCGCCACCCTCCTGGATCAGTTCAAGCTTGAGGTGGCCGTTGTCGGACCCTACGCAGCGGCCGTTGCCGTTGTCATAGACGTTCTCGGAGATGAATACGGGAGAAGGGTTGCCGGGGCCGAAGGGCTGGAACTGCTTCAGAATCCTGAAGAACTTGGGGGTTATCTGCTTGAACTCCAAAAAGGAATCGATATTTACGATAGGGGTGAGGATATCGTCGTTAATCACCTTGGCCACATGCTCTTCAAAGCGGCGGGAGAACTCTTCAAAGTTCTCTTCTTTCATAGTGAGGCCGGCGGCATAGGTGTGTCCGCCAAAGTTTTCCAGCAGGTCGGAGCATGACTCCACCGCCTCGTAAAGGTCGAACCCGGCCACTGAACGGGCGCTGCCGGCAATGAACCCTCCTGCCGATTTTGTAAGGACGATGGTGGGGCGGTAGAACGCCTCTACAAGCCTTGAGGCCACGATTCCCACGACGCCCTTGTGCCAGGACGGGTTGTAGACTATGGTCGATTTCTTGGTGTCGAAGTTGCCGCTGTTTTTAACCATGTTGATGGCTTCCAGCGTGATTTCGCGGTCGATGCTCTTGCGCTCGTTGTTGTGGTTGTTGATTTCGTCGCCAATCTTGCGCGCCTTTTCGTCGTCGCCCGCAACCAGCAGGTCTACCGCTGTGCGGCCCGACTCCATGCGCCCTGCGGCGTTGATGCGCGGCCCTATCTTGAAAACGATCTCGTCTATGGTGATAAGGTGCTTCTCCAGCCCCGCCAGCTTGATGATGGATTGCAACCCCTTGCGCGGGTGGTTGTTGAGGCATTTGAGACCGTAATATGCCAGCACGCGGTTCTCGCCTGTCACCGACACCAGATCGGAGGCGATACTCACCACCAGCAGGTCCAGAAGTTCCAGCACCTGTTCGCGGTGGATGCCGTGGGTCATGGCGTACGCCTGGGCCAGCTTGAAACCTACGCCGCAGCCAGAAAGGTCGTCAAAAGGGTAGGTGTTGTCGAACCGCTTGGGGTCCAGCACAGCCACCGCGGCCGGCAGCTCTGCATCGGGAAGGTGATGGTCGCAGATAATCACATCTATGCCGAACTGGGCGGCGTATTGCACCTTCTCCACAGCCTTTATGCCGCAGTCCAGGGTTATTATCAGGCTGCAGCCGGCGTTGCGGGCGTACTCTATCCCCTTGAACGAGAGGCCGTAGCCCTCGTCGTAGCGGTCGGGAATATAATAGTCCAGCAGATAGTCGGCAGTAACGCTCTTCAAAAAGATGTACATCAGCGCCACCGCGGTGGTACCATCCACATCGTAGTCGCCGTAGATTAAGATCTTCTCCTTGCGGTTGACAGCCATCTCGATGCGGTCCACCGCCTTCTGCATATCCACCATCAGGAATGGGTCGTGCAGCATGCTCAGATCGGGGCGGAAGAATTCTCGCGCCTGGTCGTAGGAGGTGATACCGCGCTGCACCAGAAGCTCGGACAGAACGTGGTCTATGCCCAACTCCTGGGCGAGCTGACGCACCAGAACGGGGTTTCCCGGCTCCTTAACTATCCACTTTCTGTCTACTATAGGTGTCATATATCCTAGCAAAGGTACCCCTTTATTTCGTTTTTGGCAAAAAATAAGCTATTTTTGTGCGAAAATGCACTTTAGGCACCTTTAAACGATGGAAATTTCTCAACTCAACGAACAGGAACTCGGGCGCAGGGAATCCCTCTCCCGCCTCCGCGAACTGGGCATCGAGCCCTATCCCGCAGCAGAATATAATGTCAACGCCACCGCGGCAGAGATAAAGGCAGGTTACAGCGATCAGGAGCATAACTTTGCCGATGTCTCCATCGCCGGCCGCATAATGAGCCGCCGTATCATGGGCGCAGCCTCCTTTATGGAGCTGCAGGACTCCACAGGCCGCATCCAGGTGTATGTCAAGCGGGATGAAATCTGCCCGGAAGAGGATAAGACCCTGTACAACACCGTCTTCAAGAAGCTTCTGGATATCGGCGACATTATCGGTATCACCGGTTTCGCCTTCATCACCCAGACCGGACAGTTGAGCATCCACGCCCAAAGCCTCACCGTGCTAAGCAAGTCGCTGCGTGTGCTTCCGATAGTCAAGACCGATGCCGACGGCACCGTGCACGACGGTTTTACCGACCCGGAGCTCCGCTACCGCCAGCGTTATGTAGACCTTATCGTGAATCCGCAGGTGCGCGACGTGTTCGTAAAGCGGGCAAAGATTATCGCCACCATGCGCGAGTATTTCAACCAGAACGGCTGTCTGGAGGTGGAGACCCCGATTCTGCAGGGCATCCCCGGCGGTGCGGCAGCGCGCCCGTTTGTGACACATCACAATACGCTGGACATACCGCTGTATCTTCGTATCGCCAATGAGCTTTACCTCAAGCGCTTGATAGTGGGTGGTTTTGCCGGTGTCTACGAGTTTGCGAAGGACTTCCGCAACGAGGGTATGGACCGCACCCACAACCCCGAATTCACCTGCATGGAGATATATGTCGCCTACAAGGACTACAACTGGATGATGCGTTTTGTAGAGACGATGCTGGAGAAGGTGGCGATGGCAACCAACGGCTGCACAAAATTTGACGTGTGGGGCAACGAAATCGAGTTCAAGGCACCATACCGCCGCCTGCCGATGCTGGAGGCGATAAAGGAGTATGCCGGGGTTGATATATCCGGCATGAGCGAAGAGCAGTTGCGTGCGACCTGCACAAAGTTGAATGTCCCCGTCGACCCCTCTTTCGGCTACGGCAAGCTGGTGGACGCAATCTTTGGCGAGTATTGCGAGAAGAACCTCGTCCAGCCCACGTTCATCACCGATTATCCCGTGGAGATGTCGCCCCTTACCAAGCGTCACCGCAGCAATCCGCGCCTTACAGAGCGCTTTGAGCTGTTTGTGAACGGCAAGGAGCTGGCCAACGCATACAGCGAACTCAACGACCCCATAGACCAGTTAGAGCGCTTTGAAGACCAGGCCCGCTTGAAGGCCAAGGGCGACGACGAGGCGATGTATATCGATATGGACTTTGTCCGTGCCCTGGAATACGGCATGCCTCCGACCTCCGGTCTGGGAATGGGCATCGACCGTCTCACCATGTTCATGACCAATTCCACCACCATCCAGGACGTCCTCTTCTTCCCGCAGATGAAGCCGGAGAAGAAGGTCGACAAGCCGTCAGAGGAGGCTTAGGCGTTGGAACGCATCGATTCCATCCACAACCCCCGCATCAAGGATGTGGCGCTTCTGGCGGCAAAATCGTCGCTGCGGCGCGAACGCGGGCTTTGCGTGGTGGAGGGCAGAAGGGAGATCGCACACGCAGTGGAGTCGGGTTTCGCCCTTGAACAGTTGTATTTCTGCCCCGATATCGTTTCTGAAGCTGATATTCTCTCGCTTACAGATGTCGCCGGCCAGGTGTTTTCGCTCTCGGCAGCGGCCTATTCCAAGATAGCCTATCGCGAAGGGACGGAGGGGGTCGTGGCCGTCATGCGCACCAACCCGCTCACCCTGGAAGGGTTGAAGGTAGCGACCGACGCACTGGTCATCGTACTTGAATCGGTAGAGAAGCCGGGCAATCTGGGGGCGATACTCCGCAGTGCCGATGCATCCGGCGCTGCCGCCGTTATCGTCTGCGACCCGCTCACCGACCTTTATAATCCAAACGTAATCCGCGCCAGCATAGGGGCGGTGTTTACCTCGGCGGTGGTGGCCTGTACATCCGCCCAGGCGGCCGATTGGCTTAAGAAGCACGGCTTTGTGATAGTCACCGCGCAACTTCAGGATTCCGAAGTTTATTACGATGTCGATTTTACACACGCCACGGCATTGGTGTTCGGCACAGAATCTACCGGCCTCACCGATTTCTGGCGCAGGATATCCGATGCCAAAATCCGCATCCCGATGCTCGGACAGATGGATTCCCTTAATGTGGCGACATCCGTGGCTATCCTAAGTTACGAGGCGGTCCGACAGAAAAAAATCAGATAGGGTATGAAGCTCGGCATCATAGGCAATCCCGTGTCGCACAGCCAGAGTCCGCGGCTGTTTGCCAGAATGTGCCCGGGCCGCGGCACCTACGACCTGATAGAGGAACCCGACTTTGAGAGGGCTTACAGCATATTCCTGCGCGACTACGATGCGGTTAACGTGACCATGCCGTTCAAGGAGCTGGCATATTACAAGTGCCGCCCCGGCAGCGATGCGGTGCGCATAATCAAGGCGGTGAATATCCTCAAGAAAGAGGGGGATGCGGTAGTGGGATACAATTCTGACTATCTGGGGGTCAGGCAGATGCTTGAGGAGCGCGTACCTGCCGGATGCAGAACTCTGGTAGTAGGCTGCGGCGGAGCCGCCCGGGCTGCTGCGGTTGCTGCCGTGGATGCAGGTTGTAAAGTCGCCATGACCAATCGCAGCTACGAGAAATGTTACTCGTTTGTGCGCCACAGCCCGCTGGATATAGAGGTCCTGGAGCTGGACAAGGCAGATCCGCAGCGTTTCGATTTTGTGATTTATGCCATTCCCGCTCCGGTAGGTGAGCTGCGGGGGTGGAACTTTGCAGGCAAAACGGTTCTTGAGGCAAATTATGCCGCTCCGTGCCTCAGGGATAAGGTTTTGGCAGAGGGCGGAAATTATCTTGACGGAATTCTTTGGCTCGAGGCTCAGGCAGTCACTGGATTTCGGATAATGTTATTACCTTTGTCTGTTGACGAATTATAAAAACAAAAAGATATGGCATCATTGAACAAAGTAATGTTGATTGGAAACGTGGGCAGAGACCCCGAGGTAAGAGATTTTGAGGGGGGTGTACGAAGGGCCAACTTTACCCTCGCTACCACAGAGCAGTTTCGCGACCGCGAGCAGACAGAGTGGCACAATATCGTGGCATGGCGTCAGCTGGCAGAGCTTGCAGACAAGTATATCCGCAAGGGGTCGCAGATTTATGTAGAGGGGCGCATCACCAGCCGTTCTTGGGACGGTAACGACGGAGTCAAGCACTACACCACAGAGATTGTGGCCAACGCAATCCAGCTCCTTGGCCGTCGCGGTGAAGGTGCAGGCGAGGGTGCAGCAGCACCGGCCGCTCCCCGCGCAGCAGCTCCAGCTCCCGCACCCAGGCCTGCAGCGGCCCCGGCACCTGCACCCAGTGCACCTGCAGAGAGCTTTGATTCTACAGAAGTAGACGATTTACCTTTCTAAAAACTACTGATTAAAGAGATGAGAAAACTTTTGGTTTGTGCGGCGGCGCTGGTGGCGTTCGCATTGAATGTTGCTGCCCAGGAGGGCGCGTGGTCTGTTTCTGTTGGTACAGAGGCTGCTTCGCAGTATCTGTGGAGAGGCTTTGCGGTTGCTACGACTCCGACACTTGTGCCTACCGTCACCCTTGACTATGAGAAGGATGATTTCAGCTTTGAGACAGGTTACTGCAGCATCACTGAGCTGTTCGGAGATAAGTATCTTGAGATGGACGTGTGGGCATCGGCCACGTTCAAAGGGTTTACATTCATGGCATTGGAGCAGGGTTGCGGCAACAACCTCGGCATTGGCGGATATGACGACAATTTTGAGTTGACGCTGGCGTACGAATTGCCTTTTGAGGCTGTTCCTGCATCTATTTCATGGAATACATTCGTCGCTGGTGACGATTTTAATAATGATGGCAGCCAGGCGTTCTCGTCTTACGTAGAACTGAATGTGCCTTACCAGGTCAACAATTTTTCTGTTTGCGCTACAGCGGGAGCTGTTCCGTATAAGTCGGAGCAGATGTATGAGGTTGATGGAGGTTTCCATTTTATCAACCTCGGTATGAGGGCTGGATATAACTTTGAATTTGGCGAGCACTTTGAACTGCCCGTCTATGCACAGTATACTTTCAACCCACTGGCAAATAAGCACATGTATATGATTGGCTGCTCGCTGACATACACTTTTGACTTGTAGTACAAGGATTGTATAACAAAAAACCCGGCCGGTCGGGTTTTTTATTGCGTCGGTATTGGCTTACATGCGGCCCTTAAGCTGTGCGGCGAGCTCTTCGTAGCCGGGCTTGCCAAGCAGGGCAAACATGTTCTTCTTGTAGGCCTCTACGCCAGGCTGGTTGAACGGGTTCACACCAAGCACGTAGCCGCTTATACCGCACGCCTTCTCAAAGAAGTAGAACAGCCACCCGAGGTTGAACTCGTCCAGGCGCTCCATATCTACTTTGATCTGCGGTACACCGCCATCGATATGCGCCATTATGGTGGCGTTCATCGCCCCTTCGTTGCACTCTTCAACCCGCTTGCCCGCCAGGTAGTTGAGGCTGTCCAGGTTGTCGCTGTCCATGGGGATACGCAGCTCGCGGTCGCATTTGGCAACGTGCAGCACTGTCTCGAACAGGGTGCGTTCTCCCTCCTGGATGTACTGACCCATGGAGTGCAGGTCGGTGGTGTTGCTCACGCTTGCGGGGAAGATGCCCTTGCCGTCCTTGCCCTCACTCTCGCCGTAGAGCTGTTTCCACCACTCTGAGACGTAGAGGAGCTTGGGGTTGTAGTTCACCAGAATCTCGGTCTTGTAGCCGGCGTCGTAAAGCATGTTGCGGATGGCTGCGTACTGGACTGCAGGGTTGTTGACGCTGCGCTCGCTGCAGACCTTCTCTGCCTGCTGCGCGCCGCGTACCATGGCGTCGATATCGTATCCGGCAAGTGCGATTGCCAGCAGTCCGACGGGGGTGAGTACAGAATAGCGGCCGCCGATGTTGTCTTCAATAACAAAGCTGGTGTAACCCTGGGCGGTGGCGAGGCTCTTGAGTGCGCCGCGGGCCTTGTCGGTAACAGCCACAATGCGCTCTGCAGCCTCTTTTTCACCGTATTTGTCTTCTATGAATCGCTTGACAATGCGGAAGGCTACAGCCGGCTCTGTGGTTGTCCCCGATTTGGAGATTACAACGCACGCCGTGTTGCGGTTGTCTATAACATCCATCAGCTCTGCCAGATAATCTTCGCTAAGGCTGTTGCCTGCAAACAGGATCTGCATCCCCTTGCCGGGCAGGAAGTTGTGGCTCAGGGCGTGGATTGCCGCTTTTGCACCCAGGTAGCTGCCGCCGATGCCGATAACCACCACAGTGTCAACTTTCATGGCCTGCCAGCGTGCAACCACGGCCTTGTAACTGTCTGTCACATCTTTGGTGATGGTGCCTGGGAGACGGTTCCAGCCCAGAAAGTCGTTGCCCGCTCCCTGACCCCCTTCAAGGGTGTCCAGGCCAGCGAGTGCCTTATTAAGATATTCGCTGATCCGGTTTTCGTCTGCGAATGATTTGCATCCGCTCTTGTCAATATTTATCATCGTATCTGTTGTTTTTAATGGGGTTTCAAAGGTAAAAGTTCTCTGCCTAAAAAGAAAATATTTGCAAAATCTTTTGAAAAATCAAAAAATGCTCTACCTTTGCACTCCCCGAACGGGGTACTGATTTGCCCAGATGGTGAAATTGGTAGACACGCTACTTTGAGGGGGTAGTGCCTGATTTAGGGCGTGCAAGTTCGACTCTTGTTCTGGGCACAAAAAAAGACAGACAAACGTCTGTCTTTTTTTGTGCCCATTCGGGCACCTATATACTGGGGGTTGCACCCCCAAACCCCTGCGTCGCAAGCGACAACGGGCAATCGTTGGTTTTTTTGTGCCCATTCGGGCACCTATATACTGGGGGTTGCACCCCCAAACCCCTGCGTCGCAAGCGACAACGGGCAATCGTTGGTTTTGTGCCAAGGAGGGCACCGATTTGGGAACTCGCTAAAGATTTGATATCTTAGTCGGCAGAATATAAAACTTAAGACGATATGAAATCAAAACTCTGGCGCATACCGGCGCTGTTCTTTCTGGCGGCGGCCATAACCAACCTGCTGGGACACACATCCCTGGCACCATCTTCCATCTCTGAGTTTGTGAAACCGGCATTGCTGCCGCTGCTGGCACTTACGACCCTTGCGGCGGCCGGCACTCCCGGACCGAAGAATCTTAAAACCATAATTCTTGCGCAACTGTTCGGCTGCACCGGAGATATCCTTCTGATTCCGGACGGATTCCTGCCATTTGTGTTCGGCATGCTGGCGTTCCTGCTGGGGCATGTCTGCTACATCTCTGTCTTTGGCGCCCGCTCCTGGAAAAAGCTCGGTGTCGGGACGTGGATTATCGCCATCGTTGTGATGGTTGCCGCAGTTGCAGGCTTGATAGCAGCCATCGGCATCAAGGGCGCTATGCTGGCACCTATGGCCGTTTATGGAATGGCGCTCATGATGCTCATATTCAGCACTCTGATGGGCGTTATCCGAATCGGCGGGAAGGCCTGGTGGATTCTGCTTTGCGGGGCGGTGCTCTTCACCTTCTCCGATGCGCTTATCGCCACCGGGAGCTTTGACGTACTCCCGTTCCAGGGCAAGCGCTTTGTTATAATGCTCACCTATATCGCAGCCCAGAGCCTGCTTGCAGCCGGCTTCCTGCGGCTTAAGGAATAGTTTCCGCCGCCCCCTCCGATTTCCTCTACAACGAGGTCTGGACGGTCGGCTTCGATGAGATTGATAAGATCATAAAGGAGAACCAATCGCTGGCCCCGTCCAAGAACACCGTCCTGGCGGCTTATATGAACTACAAGCAATCGGGTACATTCAATACTCCGGCTGTGCTGCTGGCCGACGCAGTGATTTTTGCCCTGGGCGGCTCGCATCTGGAGTTGGGCGAGCATATGCTCTGCAACGAATATTTTCCCAACGACGCCATGAAGATGTCCTCTCAGTTGCAGGAGGCGTTGGTACATTACTACGATTTTCTCACCGGCTACGAGAATCTGCTTCGCGACGGAGGCGAACGGTTTTCACCGAACATCTCCAGTGACAAGGTGAACATTGCCGCATGGGGCCCCGTGAAAGGGAGTGTCAATACCGTTGCGTTAAGGGTGGGCGACCGGATTGTGATACATTTGCTTAACTTTGCAGCAGCCAAGCATCTGGACTGGCGGGATGACAGTCACAATCAAGCCGAGCCCACGACGTATACCGATATTGACTTGGCCATCCGCTCTTCGCGGGAGGTCAAGAATGTCTGGGTGGCATCGCCCGATATTGACGGAGGCGTTCTCAAAAGCGTGCAGTGGAAATCTTCTGGCATGAAAATCGATGTCACAGTCCCTTCTCTCCAGTATTGGACAATGATTGTTATAGAATAGCAAATGACCCGACCGATATCTATTATACTTATGATGGCGTTCCTTCTTGCCTCGTGCGGGAAGGATCGCATCTTTGTAGACGGGGAGGGCGGAGTAGAACCCAAGAGCGGACCCCGCTTTGTGTTTGACGATACCACGATTCCCAAACTGTCGGTATCTGTGGCGGAGAATGAGTGGAACCGCCTTCTGGAACTCTACGACGAAGACAGTCACAACCACACTTACGTTAATTGCTACGCGGTGACTCTGGAGCGGGAAGACGTTACCTTGCGCACCGAGAATGCCGGCCTGCGGCTGCGTGGGCAGACCTCCCGCCGCCGTCCCGAGGGAAGGGAAGGGCAGCGCCACTCCGCCTCTAATCCCCAATGGCACCACGTCCATTTCGGGCTGCATTTTCGCAAATTTAATGAAGATGGCAATTTGGCCGGCGTACGCCGCATCAACCTCAAGTATGCCAAGGAGGACCCATCGTACGTCAGGGAACATTTTTGCTTTGAGATGTTGCGTGAATACGGTGTGTGGACGGCACCGATGACATCCTGGTGCCGCCTTTCGCTACAGGTTGGGAACACCCCGCCCGCCAACTTCGGCGTCTACCTGATGATGGAATCCATAGACAAGCAGTATGTGCGCCAGCGCCCGCAGTTCGGGTCTGAATGGGGCTATCTGTGGAAGTGCGGATGGGGTTCCAATCTTCGCGACACCGATGACTGGCGGTTCCATCTCGATGACAATTCATCGGATACCTATGCGTATGAACTAAAGAGCGACGATACGGCCGATTTTGCCCCGGCCAAAGCTCAGCTTAAGGATTTCATCAAAAAACTCAATACTCTCAAGGGGGCTGATTTCTACAACTGGATCCAGGCGCATTGCGACGTGGACCTGCTGCTTAAAATGTACGCGGCCAACGTGGCGCTGGGTCACTGGGATGACTATTGGAATGATATGAACAACTTCTATCTCTATTTCAACAGTCGTGACTTGCAGAACTACAAGGTCTATATGCTCCCGTACGACTACGACAACACGCTCGGCACCTCCCACTACTGCGGTGTGCAAAACGATTCGGGCCGCCACAATCCCTACCGATGGGGTCTCGACGAGTGTGTTTTCATAAGTAAAATACTGGAGGTAACCGACTTCCGCAATATCTACACTGGCTACCTCCGGGAACTCTCCAACGAAAACAATCCCTATACCGGCCGACTACAGAGTGCATCGCGCATCCTCCAGTGGCAGTCGGCCCTGCGGCCCTACGTGGCCAATGACACCGGCGAGGACATGGAAATCAAAGACCGTCCCGCTTCATGGGGCAACCACCCCGAATACCGCCTTATCGAAGACAATTCCAACAACTGGTTTCGCGTCAAGGCCCAGTCCATCCAGTCGTATCTGCCGTAAAGGAGCGCATAGTGGCAAATAATCACTATCTTTACGGAACTAAAACCATACAACAATGTTAGAAGAAAAGATACAACAGGACATCAAGGCGGCGATGCTGGCAAAGGACAGCGTGGCGCTGGCATCGGTGCGCGCCGTAAAGGCGGCGATTCTGCTGGCCAAGACTGCAGAAGGTGGCAAACCGGTAGATGATACGGAAATTGTGAAAATTATCCAGAAGCTGGTCAAGCAGCGCAAGGAGAGCGCCGATATCTATGCTCAGCAGAACCGTCCGGAGCTGGCGGAGAACGAGCTGGCCGAGGCTGCGGTGATGGAGCGATATCTGCCAAAACAGCTTTCTGAGGCCGAGGTAGAAGAGACACTTAAGGGTATCATTGCCCAGGTGGGCGCATCTACCATGGCCGATATGGGCAAGGTGATGGGTACTGCCACCAAAGCTCTTGCCGGCCAGGCCGACGGCAAACTTATCAGCGCCCTGGTGCGCAAGTTACTCGCTTAACTACAAGTCATCATGAAAAGATTCTTCTTTATTGCGGCTGCGCTGGTAATATCGGCGCAGGCTTTTGCACAGACGTTTGACATCCGGCTGGAGAGTGGCGCAAAAATGCGCGTGCAGGCGTGCCGCAGCGATATCTTCCGCATCCAGATAACGGAAGAGAAAGATTTCCCGCAGTCGGTAATGATTAACTACGGCATCTTTAGAAACGATTGGGACGATGCCGGGGCGACCATCTCGGAAGATGGGGCGAACGCCGTTATAAAGACTTCGGAATGCACTCTCACCGTGGATAAACAGGCAGGCGTGGTAACCCTTGCAGATGCTGCGGGCAACGTAAAGATAAAGTCTGTGGAATACCTTACAGCCAAAGCACCAGGAATGGGCGAGTTGGCAGACAAATATAACGCGCAGTTCCGCCACCTGAACGAGCACGTAAACATCATAGGCAGCGACCACTGGGAGCAAAATGTAGATGCCGGCGTGGATATCACGGATAAGGGCCGCACCTGCGCGTTGCGCCTCTCACTTGAAGATGGCGAGCGTCTGTACGGCGGCGGCAGCACCAGCCGCAGCCATCTCCAGCATCGCGGCGAGGTGCTTCGCATCTTCACCACCTACGCCAATACAGAGAACGTCAATCCGTTTTTGATGAACACCGGCGGATGGGCGGTTCTGAACAACACCTCCAACATCAGCTTTATGGACTGCGGCGTGAGCGAGGCTGACAAACTGCTGGCATACAACACCGTAAAGAGTGCCGATTTCTATCTGATGACGGGCGGCGACATGCTCTCTCTGCTGCAGCGCTACCACGATATAGCCGGAAACAACTATCTGCTGCCCCGCTGGGCATACGGCTGCTGCTTCGGCCCCCATCTGAACAGCGACGGCTTCACATTCATGAACGAGGCGGTGAAGTTCATAGAGCAGGGATATCCGATGGATATGATGTGGGTAGAGCCTCAGTGGATGGAGACCTACTACGACTGGACTACCGATAAGAAATGGGATTACAAGAAGTTCCCCGGCCAGCCGTACTGGTATTCCAATACTACGGAGAACGGCGAGCACCCTGGCAGCTTTATCTCCCGCATGCATGCGCTGGGCTACAAGATATGCCTTTGGCTGAATATCGATACCGACCTGAGTGTGATGGAAGAGGACCGTCTGGCGCGTGAGAATGGAGGCAAGCTCTCCGGACAGAAGAACTGGTTTGACCACCTGCGCAAGTTTTTGAGCAACGGTGTGGACGGCTTCAAACTGGACCCGGGGCAGACGGTGGACCGCCACCCTGACCGCAAATACTACAACGGCCTTACCGATGCAGAGATGCATGAGGTGAACCAGGTGCTGCTGCCAAAGCAGTTTCTGGAGATGAACCGCGACTTCAGCTCCAAGCGCTCTTTCCACCACTATTGCGGCGGATTTGCCGGGACGCAGCACTATACCGCTGCGACTACCGGCGACAGTGGCGGCGGGGTGGCTGTGCTATACGACCAGCTCAACCTGCAGATGAGCGGTTACAACAACACCAGTTGCGACGTGGCTTCCAGCACCGATGGTCTCCACATGGGTATCTTCCTCCCCTGGATGCAGATAAACAGCTGGTACAGCTTCAAGGAGCCGTGGTATCAGCCTCTGGACGAGCAGCAGGTATACCGCAACTATCTGCAGCTTAGAAACCGGATGGTGCCGTATACCTACAGCGCGGCGCTTAAGGGTTCTGTGGACGGTACCCCGGTGATGATGCCCATGCCGCTGGCCTTCCCCGACGACCGTAACTGCGACGATATGGCCACCGCCTATATGTTTGGCGAAGGACTTCTGATAACCGTTTTCAGTGACACAGTTTACCTGCCGGAGGGTACATGGTACGACTTCTGGACCAACAAGAAAAGAGAGAGCAGGGGGGAGAGCTTCCCGGCAGAGTTTGACCATACCCAGTACGGAGGCCCCGTGTTTGTGAAAGACGGCGCGATAATCCCCTTCCAGCATCTGGCCAACCATGCCTGCGAAAGACCGCTGGATACGATAGAACTCCACGTCTGGCCTGCAGCCAGGGGCGAATATACCTTCTGGGAGGACGACGGTACCACATACGCACACGAAAGCGGAGCAATTGCCAAGACCCGCTTCAGCTACGAGAAGAGGCGCCGCACGCTAAAGTTTGAGGTAGATCCGGTAGAAGGGAGCTACGAGGGGATGCACAAGTGCCGTACCTATGAGATGAAGGTAACGCTCAGGCGCGCTCCGCGCGTTATCAGGGTCAACGGCAAGCGTGTAAGGCATTTCAGCTGGGATGGCAAGGGCAAGGTCCTTACATTCTGCGCCACACACCCCGACACATCGCAGCCGCTCTCTATTCGAATACGATAGTCTTGTTTTTGAAGACCATCACCTTGCGGTCGATGTGCTTCACTACTGCGCGGGAGAGGACGATCTTCTCCAGATCCTTCCCCTTGCTGATGATGGATTCCACCGAATCCTTGTGGGTGATGCGGGCCACATCCTGCTCAATGATAGGACCGGCGTCGAGTTCACTTGTTACATAGTGGCTCGTCGCCCCTATTATTTTCACGCCGCGGTCAAAGGCCTGGTGGTAGGGTTTCGCACCCACGAATGCCGGCAGGAACGAGTGATGGATATTGATAATCCGTTCAGGATACGCTTTAATAAATTCTTCGCTTATGACCTGCATGTAGCGGGCCAGCACTATGAAGGTGACCTTGTTGGCCTTTAGCAGCTCCAGCTCCGCCGCCTCCTGCGCCGCTTTGTTCTCTGGGGTGATGTTGAATACGTGGTATGCTATACCAAACTTCTCTGCCACCGGCCGCAGGTCTTCATGGTTGCTGATAATCAGCGGGATATCAACATTCCACTCTCCGGCAGACCATCTGGAGAGCATGTCGTAAAGGCAGTGCGATAGCTTGCTTACGAATATGCACATGCGCGGCCGTTGCTCTGCGAAGTATAGGCGGAACTGCATGGCGTATTTCTGTGCATACAGGGTATCGAAGTATTCGCCTATGCGCTCTTTGGGAATAAGGAAAGAGGTGATATCCCACTCCACCCGCATGAAGAAGGCGTTGTTGGCATGGTCGACATACTGGTCCAGGTAAACGATATTTCCGTTGTTGACGGTGATGAAGTTGGAGACTTCTGCGATGATGCCCGGCGTATCGGGGCAGTGGATCAGCATTATCGCGGTGTTTTTCATGGTGCGTTACATTTATACGAGGGGCAAAAGTATAGATATTCTTGCATTTGAGGAAAAATAAATCTACTTTCGCCCCTATGAGAAAGATAAGAGTTTTTGCACCGGCCACCGTGGCCAACATGGGCTGCGGCTTTGATATCATGGGTATGACCCTGGATGCAGTGGGGGATGTGCTGTCTGTAGAGATTGGAGAGGGGGACAGCCTCACCATAATCAACAACAGCAAACAGCCGCTCCCGGAAGATATCGAGCAGAATGTTATAACCCCCGCGGTACGCGCTTTTCTGGCTGCGTACGGCGTGCCGATGGCCATAACCGTTACGGTAGAGCACAAGATCGCCCCCGGCAGCGGCATCGGTTCCAGCGCGGCATCTTCTGCCGCGGCGGTGTATGCCCTGAACGAGTTGCTGGACCATCCGTTTACCGACGAGAAGCTTGTGGAATTTGCAATGGAGGGTGAAAAACTCATCAGCGGCGGGACCCCTCATGCCGATAACGTTGGCCCGTCTATACTTGGCGGGGTGGTGCTGCTGCGCGGATACGACCCGCTGGACGTGGTGCGGTTGCCGGTTCCCGGCCGTTTCTGCTGTGCTGTGGCGCATCCGGCCATTATGGTCTCTACCCGCGAGGCGCGCGAAGTGCTGCCCAAGGACATCCCGCTCAGGATGGCTGTAAAGCAGTGGGGCAATGTCGCCGGCCTGGTGGCAGGTCTCTCGGACGGCGATGTGGCGCTGATAGGCCGTTCTATGCAGGATGTCGTGGTTGAACCCTACCGCAAGCATTTTATCCCCGGCTTCGACGAGCTGCGGCGCAAGGTGCTGGAGGTGGGCGCCCTGGCCCTGAATATCTCCGGCGCAGGTCCGTCCGTGTTCGCCCTGTGCGAGAACATGACCCTGGCCGACAAGGCTGGCGAGGTGATGAAGGCTCACTTTCTGCAATACAACATCGAATCCAAGATATACGTATCTAAAATCTCCAACCGCGGTGCCCGCACCCTTGCCGATTACAACTTCGAAGGCTAGCGCAAGATGAGGTTCTACAGCACACGGGATAAGTCCAGAAAACTGTTTACGCTTGCCGAGGCCGCCTTTGCCGGGCTGGCGCCGGACGGCGGGCTGTTTGTGCCGGAGCACATCCCGCAGGCAGATATGTCCCGCGTAAGGCAGCTGGCGGATATCTCTTATGCCGATATGTCAGCATATCTGGCCGCACTGATATTTGACGATGTGCCGCAGGCCACCATAGACGATGCGGTGCGCAAGGCGTACGATTTTGATATAAACTTCCACTGGTTTGACGGCAGAAAGGCGGCCCTGGAGCTTTTCCATGGCCCGACATTCGCCTTCAAGGATTTCGGGGCGAGGTTCATGGGTCAGATGACCGGCCGGCTTAACACCACCGACGGCCTCACAATCCTCACCGCGACCAGCGGCGATACCGGCAGTGCGGTTGCGGGCGGCTTTTACAACGTTCCTGGCGTGGATGTGGTGATTCTTTATCCCGACGGCAAGGTGAGTCCGCTGCAGCAGGCGCAGATGACGACCCTTGGCGGCAACATCCATCCCCTTAAGGTCCGTGGCAATTTCGACGACTGCCAGCGACTGGTAAAGGCGATGTTCAACGATGCCGACCTGCGCTCACGCAAACGCATAACCAGCGCCAATTCCATAAACCTGCTGCGGTGGATTCCGCAGAGTTTCTACTACTTCTACGCTTATTGCCTCTGGGCTGAAGGACATTCCCAGGCGCCAGACGTGGTGGTGCCGAGCGGCAACTACGGCAATATCACCGCCGGGATGCTGGCAGCCCGCATGGGGATGCCTGTGCGTCGCTTCGTGGCTGCTTCCAACGCCAACGATGTGGTGCCGGAGTTCCTTGTAACGGGCGATTACAGGCCCCGCGCATCGGTACGCACATTAGCGAATGCGATGGACGTGGGCGCTCCCAGCAACTTCGAGCGGATGATGTGGCTCTACGGCGATGTGGATAACCTGAGAAGGGAGGTAGTTGGTTTTTCTGCAACGGATGCCGAGATTCTGGCGGCTATCCGCGAGATAGAAGAGAAGTACGGCTATATCAGCGACCCCCACAGCGCTGTGGGATATCTGGCCGCCAGGCATTATGATATCGACGGATACTGGCTCTCTACCGCAAGTGCGGCCAAATTCGGCGAGGTGATAGAGCAGGCAACCGGACACTGGCCGGATATTCCCGAAGCCCTGCAGAAACGCATGGACGCACCTTGTGTCTACACAATGATGGATGCGTCTGATGCCGATTTGAAAGATTATCTGCTTTCTCTCTAAAGCGGGTCTACATCAATTATGATATCTGTAGCAGGCGATGCTGCCCTGGCAGCTGCCACGGCTTGCTTTATGGCGGCTTTCTGGGCCTTTGCACGGACGGTTTTTGGAAGTTTTATCCAGATATGGCGGATATATTGCCCGGCTATGCGGTCCACGGCGGGGGTGATGGCGGCGGTGAAGTCGCTCACGCGCTCTGCCGACAGTTCCCGCGCCACCAGCCGGCAGGCGTGGTGCAACTCTTCCGGAGAAGGGTTTTTGATTGTCAGCTGTATCAGCCGTACGTAGGGCGGAAAGCGGAACTGTTCGCGCTGGGCGAGCAGCTGGCAGCGAAAAGCGGCGAGATTGCCGCTGCAAAGTGCCTCCAGCACCGGATGCGATGCCTGCATGGTCTGGATCACCATCTGTCCGGTGCCTTCGCGCCGCGAAACCCGGCCCCGGAGCTGTTCAAGCAGCGCAAGTGCCTTCTCATCGGCTCTGAAATCCTGCAGCGAGAGTATGGAATCGGCCCCGATTACCGCCACCAGACCGAGCTTTTCAAAGTCGAAGCCCTTGGTTATCATCTGCGTCCCTACCAGTATGTCGGTGGCGCCGCCGGCAAAATCGCCCAGAATCTTTTTCTCCGAGGTGCGCGTAGCGGCCGTTTCTGCATCAAAACGGGCAATGCGGGCATCGGGAAATATATCCTGCAACTGCTCTGCAAGGCGCTCCGTGCCGCTCCCGCGGGCAATTATTTCCCCGCCGCAGGTGGTGCAGGCACCATCAAATGGGGCGCGGTATCCGCAGTAGTGGCAGCAGACGCTATTGTTGTATTTGTGATATGTCAGCGATACGTTGCAGTTGGGGCAGCGTAAGATATCTCCGCAACTGCTGCATTGCAAAAATGAGCTGTAGGAGCGGCGCGAGCGGAACACCATCACCTGTTCGCCCGCTTTCAGGCGAGCTTCAATCATGTTTATCAGCTGCATGGAGAATGCGCCCCGGGCGTTGTGCATCGCATACACCTTGCCCATATCTATCACGGTTACCGGCGCTTCTGCCGCGCCAAAGAATTTGGTGCGCAGCTGCACCAGGGCATATTTGCCCGCCGATACATTGTAAAGCGACTCCATAGATGGGGTGGCGCTGCCCAAAAGGGTGTTAATCCCCATCCTGGAGGCCATCATAAGCGCCACGTCCCGGCCGTTGTAGCGCGGTGCCGGGTCGTCCTGCTTGTAAGAGGGGTCGTGCTCTTCATCAACTATTATCAGACCGGGGTTTGCGATGGGCAGAAACAGAGCGCTACGGGTTCCAAGCACCAGGTAGTTGTTTTCTGCAGCAGCGAGCTTATCAAAGATCTTTTTCCGAACGGGGGTGGTCTGTTTGGAGTGGAATACCAGCAGGCTGTCGCCCACAGCTTTTCTAAGCCGCTGCTCCAGCTGCCTGGACATCGCGATTTCCGGTACCAGATAGAGGACGCTGTGCCCTGCCGCCAGCTGTTCCCTGGCAAGCTTAAGGTAGATTTCTGTCTTGCCGGAAGATGTCACTCCGTCTAGAAGAACGGTCTTGCGGCCATGTCTGAAATGGTCCGATATCTGCTCCAGGGCTTGCTGCTGATGCTCCGAGAGCGTTTTTTCTGCCTCTTGTTCCGGGATACTCTGGGGGCGGTTTATCTCCCGCTTCTTCTCTGTCTGGCGGAAGAATGCGGCGGGGTAGGCGCTCTTGAACACCTCGCCGATGCTGCAACTGTAATAATCGGCAATATCCTGCCAAAGTTCCAGATGTATCTGCGGCAGCGGCTTCAGGGGGGCGACTTTCTCTATCGGCAGCACCTTTTCCGGTTTAAGTCCGGCAGGTAAATCGCAGCCGGTGTGCCTTACCACCGCCAGATAGCGCTTGTGCACCATCGTGACCACGACCCAGGTGCCCGGGACAATCTGTTCCGTAACCGTTTCGGGGATGATGTAATGCGCTGTCCCGCCGTTGAATTTGAGCGGAACAATCACCTCTATGTAAACTTTGGCAGCCATTGTAATCCCCAATCCTGAAAAATCGAACTAAAATACAAAATTACTGCACATTGACGAAAAATTGCTAACTTTGCACGCTTTGTATACACATTTCGCAGATGGAACATGTAAAATGTCTTATCGTAGGTAGCGGCCCGGCCGGATATACGGCGGCGATTTATGCTTCCCGTGCAGGTCTGAACCCCGTTTTGTACGAGGGAATGCAGCCAGGTGGCCAGCTTACGACAACCACTCAGGTGGATAATTTCCCCGGCTTCCCTTCTGGGGTGGATGCCAATGTGCTGATGGCGGACGTCCGCAGTCAGGCAGAGCGTTTCGGGGCCGACATACGCTTTGGTGCCGTGACAAAGGCCGACCTTGGCAGAAAGCCGTTTGTGCTTACCATAGACGAGAACAAGCAGATCGAGGCCGACAGCCTGATTATCGCCACCGGCGCCTCTGCAAAATACCTTGGCCTGGAGAGCGAGCGCGCATTCCGCGGAATGGGCGTCTCTGCCTGCGCAACCTGCGACGGATTCTTCTATCGTGGCAAGGATGTGGCCGTGGTTGGCGGCGGGGATACCGCATGCGAAGAGGCGACCTATCTGGCCGGCCTCTGCCGCAAGGTGTATATGATTGTCCGCCGCAACGTGCTTCGCGCAACCGAGGCGATGCAGCAGAAGGTGAAAGCCACAGAGAATATTGAAATACTCTGGGAGTGCCAGACCCGCGAGGTGCTGGGCGATATGGGAGGCGTTACAGCAGCCCGGCTGGTTCGCAGCAGTGGCGAGGTATTTGATATTGCTATTGACGGATTCTTCCTGGCAATCGGGCATCATCCCAACAGCGATGTGTTTGCAGAGTGGGTCGAGACCGACGAGGCCGGTTACATCAAGGTTAAGGATGGTACAAGCGCCACCAGCCGCCCGGGCGTGTTTGCCGCAGGCGACGTGTGTGACCCGCGCTACCGTCAGGCTGTAGTTGCCGCCGGCAGCGGATGCAAGGCTGCGATGGATGCAGAAAAATATTTAAAGGAGAGTCTCTGACATTTATGCGCAAGATAGTATCAATAGTGGTTGTAATGGTCACGGCGGCCGTGGCTCTGGCTTCGTGCTCCTCCAAGTTTGAAAAGTTGCTCAGCGGCTACAACTACGGTGAGAAATACCGCGCCGCCCTGCAATATTACGAGGAGGGCAAATACAGCAAGGCTGCGCAGCTGTTCGAGAATATTGCTGTCAATGCCCAGGGGGCTCCGCAGGAGGACACCGTACGTTTCTACTGGGGGATGAGCAACTACAACATGAAGGACTATATCACCGCCCAGAGCAACTTCAACGAGTTTATGCTCTCGTTCCCGTCGAGTCCGTTTGCAAAAGATGCCGAGTTCTACATGATAGACTGCATGTACCGCCAGACCTATCGCTGGGAGCTTGACCAGCGCCCCACAGAGCTGGCATTGGCATACATCAACAAGTATATCATAGAGAATCCCAAATCCGACAAGGCCAAGTTCTGCCGCATCATGCGCGACGATCTTGAAGAGCGGCTCGACCGCAAGGCCTACGAAGCGGCCAAACTATATTATCATACAGAATACTACCTCTCTGCCCACTATGCCCTCAAGAACGTCCTCAAGGAGGATGCCGACAACCAGTACCGGGAAGAGATCCTGTACTACACTGCTATGGCGGCTTACAAATACGCACTCAACAGTGTGGAAGAGAAGCAGCGGGAACGCTACATGACCTTTGTGGACGATTACTTCAACTTTGTGAGCGAGTATCCGCAGAGCAAATACAAGGCAGAACTGGACGGCATATACAAGAAGGTTAACAAGATAATCAGGAAAGAAAATTAACAATATACAGAAATGGATACGAAAAACGTAGCAAACAACACAGTTACACGTGACCTGTCGGAACTGGCAGCGCCTACCGGCAACATCTACGAGTCGGTGATGATAATCGCAAAACGCGCCAACCAGATCGGTGCCGACATCAAGCAGGAGCTCAGCAAACGTCTGGAAGAGTTCTCCAATTACACCGACACCCTTGAGGAGATAAGCGAGAACCACGAGCAGATAGAGATCTCCCAGTATTATGAAAAGCTTCCCAAGCCCACCCTTGTGGCAACGGAAGAGTTCCGCGAAGGCAAGATTCTGTACAGAGAGGCAGAGTAAGAGTCGGCTATGTTAAAGCGGCTCTCCATAAGCAACTACGCCCTGATAGATGTTCTGGATATCGATATTCCGGAACATCTTGTCATTATTACGGGCGACAGCGGTGCCGGCAAATCCATTTTGCTGGGGGCGCTGGCGTTGCTGCTTGGGGGCAAGTGCGATGCATCCGTTATCAAGGATACGTCGCGCAACTGTGTGGTGGAGGCTCAGTTCGACGACCACATCGTACGCCGCGTGGTGAGCGCTGCGGGACGTTCGCGCGTTTTCATAGACGACGAACCGGCCAACCTTGAGCAGGTAAAGGAGCTTGCTGCAGATAAGGTCGACATCCATTCCCAGAACAGCCAGTTGCTGCTTTCAAATGCAGATTTCGCCCTCGCCGTGGTGGATTCCTATGCCGGCAATTCCTCTTTGAAAGAGGAGTACCGCAAGGCATACTACGCTCATGCGCAAATTGCGGCCAGGCTCGATGACATAAGGCAGCAGATAGCTTCCCGCGAGAGGGAGCGCGACTATATCCAGTTCCGGTACGACCAGCTTACCCAGGCGCACCTGTTTTCCGGCGAGCTGGAACAGCTTGAGGAGCAGCAGAAGACGCTGGCCAACGCAGCCGCCATAAAAGAGACCCTGACTGCGGCTGCGGCTGTCCTGGACAGTGGCGATAACCCCGTGGAGCAGCAGCTTAGAGAGGTTGGACGTTCCCTGCAAAAGATTGCTGACTGTTACCCCGCATCTGCAGAACTGTTGCAACGGATTCAAAGCTGCCGCATAGAGCTCAAGGATATAGCAGCTACCCTGGAAGAGCAGCAGGAGAAGATAGATGCCTCTGCAGAGGCTTTGCAACAGGTAGAAGATCGGCTCGCCCTTCTCTATGACCTGATGCACCGCAACGATGTCTCCAGCGTAGAGGAGCTTATGGCTGTGCGCGATGCTTACGGGCAGGATTTGCAGCAGTCCGATACGCTCCAGCAGCAACAGCATCAGCTCACCTCAGAACTCGCCAAGGCAGATGCCCTCTGTTCGCAGCTTTGCCAGAGGCTTTCTGCTTCCCGCAATGACGTGACAGAAACGCTCTCGGCTCTTTTGCAGGATGCTATCCGGGAGTTGGATATGCCGCAGGCAGAGTTCAGGGTAGAGTGTACGCCGCTTGCCCAGCGCGGTCATTCCGGGGCAGAGAGTGCGCGGTTTTTGTTTGATTCCACCGGCAGCGGCCGTTTCAACGAGGCGGCAAAAACGGCATCCGGGGGCGAGATGTCGCGCATCATGCTCTGCATCAAGGCGCTTCTTGCGCGTCGTGCCGCATTGCCTACCATCATCTTTGACGAAATCGACACCGGGATGTCAGGGAGCCTGGCAGACAAAGTGGGTCGCAAGATTGTAGAGATCGGAGAGAACATACAGGTGATAGCGATAACCCATCTGCCGCAGGTTGCGGCCAAGGGGGGCGCCCATTATCTGGTTTACAAAGATTATCTGCCCGGCGGGGCGGTTTCGCGCATCAGGAAGATAGAGGGGGAGGAACGCTTAAGCGAAATAGCCCGTATGATAAGTGGCAGCAGCATCAGCCCGGAAGCGTTGGCTGCGGCGCGTGTGCTGCTTGAAGAGGCAAATTAACAAATTAAAAATCAAAATATTATGAGACTAATCATCGAAGATTCTTATGGCAAGATGTCCCAATGGGCAGCTACATACATCGCAAATGCCATAAACAAGTTCGGTCCCACAAAAGAGCGCCCGTTCGTGCTGGGACTGCCCACCGGTTCCACCCCTCTGGGTACCTACAAAGAGCTCATCCACCTCTGCTCGGTTGGCAAGGTATCTTTCCAGAATGTCGTTACGTTCAATATGGACGAATATGTCGGCCTGCCCAAGGACCACGACGAGAGCTATTATACCTTTATGTGGAGCAACTTCTTCAGCCACATCGACATTCCCGAAGAGAATGTGAACATTCTGGACGGCAATGCTCCCGACCTGGTGGCAGAGTGCAACAAATATGAGGAGAAGATCAAATCGTACGGCGGTATCAACCTGTTCATGGGCGGTATCGGCCCCGACGGCCACATCGCGTTCAACGAGCCGGGCAGCTCGCTCAATTCCCGCACACGTGTAAAGGACCTCACCACCGATACCATCATCGCCAACTCCCGCTTCTTTGGCTACGATACCACCAAGGTGCCTCACAAGGCCCTTACCGTAGGCGTGGGCACCGTTATGGATGCCAAGGAGGTGCTGATTCTGGTGAATGGCCACAATAAGGCACGTGCCCTGCGTCATGCGGTAGAGGAATCCATAAACCACATGTGGACAATCTCCGTGCTGCAGCTCCACCCTCACGGAATCATCGTATGCGACGATGCTGCCACCGTTGAGCTGCGCGTGGGCACTGTAAACTACTACAAAGACATCGAGCGCGAGAACCTCGACCCCGAGAATATCGCATAGATGGAGCCTCTGCAGCAATTGCGCTCCTGGATGACATCCAGGGGTTTCAAAGTGACAATCATTCCTTCCAATGATTGTCATTTTGACGAATATGTGCCCGGGCGGGCAAAGATCCGCGAGTGGCTGAGCGGCTTTGACGGCAGCGCAGGCACCCTGGCGGTCTCTCTTACTGATGCGGCCCTCTGGACAGACTCCCGGTATTTCCTGCAGGCAGAAAGGCAGCTTGCCGGCAGCGGCATTTCCCTGATGCGGCTCAAGATGCCTGGCACCCCCTCCATCCCCGAGTGGATTGCCAGACAGTGCTCCGCCAGCGGTATCGCCCCGGAAGAGTTTACCGTGGGTATGGATGGCGACCTGGTGAGCTATGCAGAAAAACAGGACTATTGTGCCCAACTGGGGCCGATTCCGTTGGTGACATTCACCGACCCGTTCGATGATCTTTGGCCCGGACGGCCGGCAATGCCGGCTGCTGCGATAGTGCTGCACGAAGAACGATATGCCGGCCGCAGCGTTGCCGATAAATATCGCGATGTTGTCTCTAAACTTGCTCCGAAGGGGCAGTTCGCACTGTTTGTGAGTGCCTGCGACGAGGTAATGTGGCTCATGAACCTGCGCGGCGGCGATATCGAATACAATGCCGTGGCGTTGTCGTATTGTCTGCTTACAGACCGGGGGCTGACCCTGTTCTGCCGCCGCGAAAGCCTCAGTAAAGAGGCCGCAGCCTATCTTCAAGCGCAGAATGTCGAGGTGCGCGATTATGCTGCGATCGACACCGCCCTGGCATCGCTGCCGCAAGATGCCGTGCGCATCGTCAGCAACAACTGCTGCTCCGTAAACAAGTATGATATACTGTCCAAAGGTGGTCAGGTGGTGCCCGATCCCACGGTGGGCGGCACTGTTGCAATGTTGCGTGCCTGCAAGAATGAGGTTCAGACCCAAGGGTTCCGGCGGGCCTTTTTGCAGGACGGCGTCTGCTGGGTGAAACTTCTAAAGTATATCTACGACAATTACGAAAGCGGCACCCTTAGCGAGTATACAATTACCCGGAAACTGCTCGAAATCAAACGCGGCAGCGATAATTACCGGGGCGAAAGCTTTGAGCCGATAGTCGCCTTCAATGCCAACGCCGCCAGCGCCCACTACAGCTTTGAAAGCGAGCAGGAGAGTGCCCGAATCTGCGGCGGCGGATTTCTGCTGATGGATCTCGGGAGCCACTATCCTTACGGTACAACCGATACCACCCGCACTGTCTTCCTTGGCGAAAAAGAGCCCACGCAGCAGCAGAAGCAGGATTATACCCTGGTGCTTAAGGGGATGATCGCCCTGGCCGGGGCGATATTCCCTTCGGGAACGCGCGGCTGTCAGCTCGATATCCTGGCCCGGGGGCCGATGTACGCTACCGGCAAGATGTACTTTCACGGTACGTCACACGGGATAGGGCAGTGGCTGTGCGTGCACGAATCGCCGCAGATCAGGATGGAATACAGCCCCATCGCACTGCAGCCAGGCATGATACTTTCAGACGAGCCGGCGGTTTATGTCCAGGGGCATTATGGCATCCGTACAGAGAATGTGATCCAGGTGGTGCCCTGTACAAAGACGGAGTATAACACCTTTTACAAGTTCGATACGCTGACCCTGGTGCCGATAGATACCCGTGCTGTGGATTATGACATGCTCACAGCTCAGGAGAGGCTGTGGCTGCATAACTACAACAGAAAGGTGTATGGAATGCTGAAAGATTCCCTTTCAGAGAGCGAGCGCACCTGGCTGCTTAATTACACAAGATAACATCGCCGTCCCGATAAATCAGGTTGCGGGTGGCTTCGTTGAACATGCCGCTCAAATCGCTGCGGCGGTCAAACCGGAAATTGAGCTGAAGCCCGTGTTCCGGATAGCCGGCAATGCCGTTTATCATGTCAGAACCGAATTTCTCAAGGGCATTTACGGCATATAAGACGATATCAAAGCCCTGGAATGCGTATGGGCCGGGCTCTGCATTGTATAGCGCCCGGTAGCTGCGCACAAAGCTGCGGACATTCTCGTCTTGATAGTCGACATAATAACCCAGGCAGAAGTGGGCGTTCATCCCCTGGAACGACTCCGGGTCAATGGAGTCAAAGCGGCGCACCTTCTGGCTGGCGTAGCCGGTGACCCTGTAGGTATCTTCTCGCCCCAGCAGGCCGGTATTGCGCACTGCATCGGATGCCAGGGACTCCTTCTCCGAAGTGATGATAATGTGGTTGTGCTTATTGTTCTTGAGCAGGGAACCCACGTGGGCGCTGCCTTCGCGCCCGATACCGCTGCGGGCAATGGAATATGGTATCTGCAGGTTGTCGAGGCTGGCAAGCACGTCGGCATGGAACTGCCCGGTATCCTCACCATTCTCACACAGCACTATCACATTGTCTTCAAAGGGGTCGAAGCCTATCGACTCTGCAAGACGCATCGCCTGAGTTGCCGACGACAGCGGGATGTTTATCAGGTAGGGGTGGCGATATGCCGCCTGCTCCAGCTTCTGGTCCATGGGGGAGATGAGCGGGATACGGCAATTGTCAAAATAATCGGCAGCGGCATCGATCCACTCGGCCGGGAAATGACCTATGGCAAAATCGTAATGGTCCAGAGCGGCGGTATCCGTGATATCTTCAAAACTGTCGTATGCGGCGATGTCAATCACCTTGAGGTTGACGTTTATGCCGGAACTTTTAACCTGGTCAAGGGCCATCAGTATCCCGGAATAGAAGTCCAGGAAATTGTCTGACGCTTCGCCGTTGCTTGCGCCAATGGGGAGCAGAAGGGCTATGCGTGCAGTTCCGGAAAACGGGATAAACGGCAGCACATCCTCTTTAGGCGACTCGTCTGAAAGGTCTTCGCCGGTGACTAAGGATGCATCTTCAGCATCTTCGCCGCTAGTTGCAGAATCATCTTCTGTATCGTCCAGGATGGTGTTGTCCGGGGCTGTGACATCGGCACCGCTTACCGGTATCTTGATGTACTGACCCACCACCAGCGTCTTGGAGGTCATGCCGTTGAGGGTCATGATCTGCTCTTGCGTCACCTTGTATTTGAGTGCAAGCATCAGCATGGAGTCGTACCATTTTACGCGGTGCAGCAGGTATTTGCCGCTCTCTTCGGTTTGCTGTAAGGACTCTTCGTCTACGCTGTCTATGTCGCTGCCGGAGACTTCTGCAACGCCGCCATGGGGAATCAGCAGCACGCAGCCAGCCTTCAGCCCCTGTGCCAGCTTGTCGCTGTTTATCGCTGTCACCTCGTCCAGGTCGGCGCCATAGGCCTTGCAGATAGAGTAGAGGGTCTGCCGCCCCTCTACGGTGTGCTCATAGTAAAGCTTCCCGTCTACGGTGGCGGTCTTTGAGGATATCTCCACCGGCGCCGGGATAAACTGCTGCGCAACCGCCGCGGGACATGCCGCCAGCAGGAGCATCAGGGTGAATACTATGGCACAGATTCTTTTCATCTTAAATATCCAGTCGTGCGAGCATGTTCTTCACATTGCACTCTATGCGCTCGTAGATGTTGTCGTAAGGCTCCCTTACAAACTTCTTGCCCGTAATCTTTTCGTAGAGTTCTACATATCGGTCGCTGATGGCGGCAATGCGCCCGGCGTCCATCTGAGGGACTTTTTGCCCCTTTTTGCCGCAGAAGCCGCACTCCATAAGCCATTCGCGCACGAACTCTTTGGAGAGCTGGCGCTGGGGCAGTCCCTTCTGGAACAACTCTTCGTATGTGTCGGCGTAGAAATAGCGGGACGAGTCGGGGGTATGTATCTCGTCTATCAGGTAAAGTTCGCCGCCTCGGCGTCCGAATTCGTATTTGGTGTCCACCAGCATCAGGTTGTGGGAGGCGGCAATCTCTTCTCCGCGTGCAAACAGCGCCAGGGTTATCTGCTCCAGACGCTCATATTCGCTTCGGCTCATTATTCCGCGGGCGATAATCTCATCTTTGCTGATGTCCTGGTCGTGCTCGCCTATCTCTGCCTTGGTGGTGGGGGTGATGATTGGCTTCTCAAAGCGCTGGTGCTCGCGCATCCCTTCGGGAATCGGAACTCCGCAGATCTCGCGGACCCCCGACTTGTATGCGCGCCACGCACTGCCGGTGAGACAGCGGCGCACGATCATCTCTACCGGAAGCCCTTCGCACTTGTAGCCCACGGTCACCATCGGGTCGGGAGAGGCTATCTTCCAGTTGGGGACGATATCCTCCGTAAGGTCCAGGAACGCCGATGCTATCTGGTTGAGCACCTGTCCCTTGTAGGGGATGCCCTCCGGCAGGATTACGTCAAAGGCAGAGATGCGGTCGGTGGCAACCATCACCAGATACTTGTCTGCGATGGTATAGACGTCGCGCACTTTGCCGGTATATCTGGCGCTCTGCCTGGGGAAGTCGAATTCGGTTTGAGTGACGGCAGTCATTAGCTAGAATGCGGGATTACTGCGTTAGTCGGAGATGTTGCGGTTTTTGATGTACTCTTCGTTGAGACCCTTGAGCACGTCGGCGGTGATGTCCAGGCCGGGGTTCACGTTGAGTACGGTGTTGGTGCCGGCAGAGGTGGTGAGGATCAAGGCATACTGATGCTCTTCATTGTATCTCTCGATAAAATCCTTCACGGCATAGTAGACCTGATTGTTGAGCACGGCCTGCTCTTCCTGGATCTCCTGATCTTTCTTTGCAGCATCGTTCTGTAGGTTCTGCTGGCGCTGTGCCAGCTTGTTGCTCTGCTCTTCTGCTGCGCTGCGGGTAAGAAGACCCTTCTGGTACTGGTTCTCAAAAGCCTTTGCATCGCTCTCGAGCTTGCGGCTTCTCTTTGCCAGATCGTCCTGGATTCCCTGGACTTTGTTCTGGAAGGCGGTCATAAGGTCGTTGTACATGTCGTAGTTCATAATCAGGGAATCGAGCTGCAGGTACACGATGTCACCAGCCACTGCGGTGATGTTGCTTGCATCGGTTACAAGGCTGGGCTCGCCGGCTTTCTTCTTCTCGAACTTGGGATTTACAACAGACAGGGCAACGGCAGCACATGCCAGTACAAGGGCGATGATGCTGAGGATAAGGGGTGTCTTTTTCATTTTATGATTTTGATTTTTAATGATTATTGCAAGTTACTTAAGTGCATCAAGATATGCCTCTATCGTCTTTTCGAGGCCCATATAAAGGGCGTCGCAAATCAGGGCGTGCCCTATCGAGACTTCGTCCAGCCGGGGCAGGGTCTGCTTAAGGAACGCCAGGTTGTCCAGGTTGAGGTCGTGGCCCGCATTCACCTCCAAGCCGCAGCGCACCGCCTCGCGGCAGGCTTCGTAGTAGGGGGCTATCGCGGCGTCGCGGCCCGCGTGATATTGCTCTGCATAAGCTTGTGTATAGAGCTCTATGCGATCGCTGCCCGCCTCTGCAGCCCCTTGCACCATCCTTACGTCGGGATCCACAAAAATCGATGTGCGGATGCCTTCTGAGCGGAAGATGCGGCAGATCTCCTTAAGGAACGCCGCGTTGGCCACGGTGTCCCAGCCGGCGTTGGAGGTAATTGCATCGTGGGCATCCGGTACCAGCGTAACCTGTGCGGGATGCACCTGCGTCACCAGAGAAACGAATTTGTCGATAGGATTGCCCTCTATGTTGAACTCGACATCAAGCAGCGGCTTGAGCAGGTAAACGTCGTTGTAGCGGATGTGCCGCTCGTCGGGACGAGGGTGTACGGTGATGCCCTGCGCGCCGAAACGCACGCAGTCCACGGCGGTCTTCTCCACGTCTGGCATGTTGCCGCCGCGCGAATTGCGCAGGGTCGCAATCTTGTTAACGTTTACACTGAGCTTTGTCATAATCCTAATGGACTACAAAAGTAAATATTTTTGGTGAATACCTATATAAATCGCTAATTTTGGGGTTCAAAATTAAACGCCGATGACAATAGCTATTTACGGACGCAATATCGACAAGGACGATGCCAAAGTGTGGTTTCTGCTTGGCAGACTTGCCGCCGGCGGTGCCAGGACCTACTTCTGCACCGGCGATTTGCAGCCCGGCACCGACATGGTGCTGGCGCTTGGCGGTGACGGTACCTTCCTGCGTGCGATAAACATGCTCCACGGCCGCGATATCCCCATCGCCGGGATCAACTTCGGCCGGCTCGGATTCCTTACATCGGCAAAGGTAGAAGAGGGGGAGAATACCTGGATAGAGGATCTGCTAAGCGGCAATTATTCCATACAGAAGCGCCTGCTGCTCAAGGTCAGCTCCCCGGCGACCCCGCACGGAATCTATCCGTATGCACTCAATGAGTTCTCGATACAGCGGCAGAGTCCGGCCATGCTCCGCATAGAGGTAAGCATCGATGGCGCTCCGCTGCCCGCATATTGGGCAGACGGCGTGGTCGTATCGACCCCTACAGGCAGCACTGCGTATTCTCTGAGTGTAGGCGGGCCAATAGTTACCCCCGACTCTGATGTGCTTATTATCGCCCCCATCGCCCCGCACAACCTCATCGTGCGCCCTATAGTGGCGCCTGCGGGTGCAAATCTGGAGATTTCGTTCACCTCCAAGGCTGCGCAGACCGCAGTGGTTACCCTTGACAATACATCGTTCACCGCGCCGGTTTCCAGCAGGTTTACAATTGGCAGGGCCGATTTCGAGGCCAACTGCATCACCTTCAACACCGGCGGGTTCATAGATGCCCTTAAACACAAGCTCCTTTGGGGAGAAGACAAACGCAACTCCTTTTAGCCTATGCAACCCAGCCACGTAACGATAATCATGGACGGCAACGGCCGCTGGGCGACGGCCCGCGGACTCTCCCGCAGCGAAGGTCACGCCGCCGGCGCGTCAAGCGTGCGTGAGTGCTGCCGTGCGGCCATCAAGGCGGGTGTGAAATACCTCAGCCTGTACACCTTCTCGCAGGAGAACTGGAAACGGCCCGAGGGCGAAGTAGATACCATAATGAGCCTGCTGGCCTCGAACATGGTATCCACCATGCCAGAGTTTGAGCAGAACAAGGTACGTTTCAAGGTGGTAGGCGACATGGACCGCCTCTCGCCGGAGCTCCGGAAACAGATAGCTGAGGCAGAAGAGCACACTGCGGCAAACGATGCCCTTACGCTGATACTTATGTTCAGCTACAGCGGCAAGTGGGATATAGAACAGGCTGCAGAACGATATGCCAAGGCTTATGCGGCGGCCGGCGGCCCCCCTTCAGAACCCTTTGAGAGATACCTTGCCACGGCAGATATTCCCGACCCCGACCTGCTTATCCGCACCGGCGGGGAGCAGCGTATAAGCAACTATATGCTGTGGCAATGTGCATATACCGAATTTTATTTTACCGACAAACTTTGGCCTGATTTTAGAGAAGACGACTTTGCGGCTGCTCTGGAAGATTTCAAGGGCCGGGACAGACGATTTGGAAAAGTGAACTGATGAGACGTTTTGCGATAATACTCCTGCTGGTTTTGTTGCCGTTTTTCTCTCACGCACAGGTGATTGAGGCGGGCGACATTACGGTTGATTACGGCAAGCCCCAGACCTACGTCATCGGCGGTGTCTCGGTCTCCGGGAACCAGTATCTCGATGCCGAGCGCATCAAGGCTATGGTGGGTTTCCAGGTCGGGCGCAGCATCACCGTCCCCAGCGAAGAGATAGGCACCCGCCTGGCCGCCATCCTCAACCAGAAGAAATTCAGTGACGTCGGATTTTATATCGACTCGCTCTCGGTGGCGCGTGACACAGCCTGGCTGCGCATCGATGTAAAGGAGCGGCCACGCGTATCGGCCTGGCTGTATCACGGCGTGAAAAAGAGCGAGCAGGACGACCTTAAGGAGAAGCTCAATCTCAAGCGCGGCGGGGAGTTGTCGGAATATGTGATATCTTCCTCAACAGGTGTTATTAAAAACTACTACAAGGAGAAAGGTTACAACAACGTAAAGGTTGACGTCAAAGCTGTAGAAGACAGCCTTATCAACAACGCCGTACGGGTGACCTTTGATGTCGACCGCGGCAAAAAGGTCAAGGTCCGCACCATCACATACGAGGGGGTCGACGGTATCGACAAATATCGTCTCGACAAATCCATGAAGAAGACCAAGGACCGTTCCTGGTACAACTTCTTCAACAGCAAGAAATTCAACGAGCAGGAGTATCCCAACGACAAGGCTACGCTGATAGACGCCTTCAACGAGCGGGGCTATCGCGACGCCAAGATTGTAAAGGATTCCATCTATACCATAGAAGAGGGTCGCCTGGGCATCAATTTCAAGATTGACCAGGGGCATCGGTACTACTTCCGCAATATCACATGGACCGGCAACTCTGTCTATACTGCCGATGCCCTTAACGAAGTTATCCGCATCGGAAAGGGTGATGTATACGACATCGTCACCCTGAATCACCGGCTTCAGGGCGGAGGCAAGGAGGGGGAGCAGTCTGTGGCTTCGCTGTATCGCGACTACGGCTATCTCTTCTTCAACGTCACTCCGGTAGAGACCAACATCGTGGGGGACTCTGTAGACGTGGAGATACGTTTGGTAGAGGGCAAGCAGGCCAAGTTCAACAACGTGATTATCAGCGGTAACAACATCACCAACGAGCGCGTTATCCGCCGTGCGGTGCACACCCGTCCCGGATATCTCTACTCCCAGAGCGACTTTGAGCGTTCTATCCGCGAGCTTGGCACCATGAGCAATTTTGATGCGGAGAAGATAGTGGAGCAGGGGACAGGCTGGAATCTGATTCCGGACCCGATCAACAATACGGTGGATATCTCGTATAACGTAGAGGAGAAGTCCAACAGCCAGCTGGAGCTCTCCGGCGGCTGGGGTGCCCGCACCTTTGTGGGTACTGTCGGTATCAACTTCAGCAACTTCTCTACCCGCAACTTCTTCCGTAAAGAGGCCTGGAAGCCGGTGCCGCTGGGCGACAACCAGACGCTCGCTTTCCGCTACCAGACCAACGGAACCTATTACCAGGCTCTGTCCGCCAGCTTCGTAGAACCCTGGCTGTTTGGCAAGAAGCCCACTTCTTTCAGCATTTCGGCATATTTTACCCGCCAGACCAACTCGTACATCTCCAACTACTACGCCATCTATTCCGACGACAGGTGGATGGAGATCGGCGGTTTCTCCATCGGTCTGGGCAAGCGGCTAAAATGGCCGGACAATTATTTCACGCTGTACAATTCGCTGGGATGGCAATTCTACAACCTGCAGGACTGGTATAGCTATTATGTGTTTACCGATGGCCGGTACAACAACCTCAACTATACCCTTTCGCTCTCCCGCCAGTCGATAGACCAGCAGATCTATCCCCGTGTCGGGCAGGATCTGACCTTCAGCCTGCAGCTCACGCCGCCCTATTCGCTGCTGCGCGGAAAGGATATCGATTACAGCTCGCTCAGCGACCAGGATCACTACCGCTGGCTGGAATACAACAAATGGACCTTCTCCGGCCGCAACTATGTCTCCATCTGGAAAGACCTGGTGCTGATGACGGCGGTGCACTTCGGCTATCTTGGATACTACAACCGCAAGTGGGGCTACTCCCCGTTCGAGGGCTTCCTGCTGGGCGGCGACGGTATGTCGGGCTATAATACCTATGGCAACGACGTGATTTCGCTGCGTGGTTATGAAGATTATTCGCTGACGCCATATATCAATGGTGCGTACGCCGGTAATGTTTACGACAAGTTCACGGTAGAGCTGCGCTACCCGATAATCCTCAAGCCGCAGTCTACCATATTCGCCCTGGCATTCCTCGAAGGGGGTAACTGCTGGGCCGACATCCAGAGCTTCAACCCGTTCCAGATCAAGCGCAGCGCCGGAGTCGGCTTGCGTGTATTCCTCTCTGTGGTGGGTATGCTTGGTGTCGACTGGGGCTATGGCTTTGACGCCGGTCCAACCGAAGACAAGAGCCAGTTCCACTTTACAATCGGACAACAATTCTAAAATATATAGTTATGAAAAAGGTATTTGCTACTATCGCAGTCTGCTTTATGACATTTCTGTCGGCCTCTGCACAGTCTGTAGGCTATGTTGATACTGAAAAGATTCTGAGCTGCATACAGGAATACCTGGATGCACAGAACGAACTGAATACCCTTGCAGAGAAATACAAGGCAGATATTCAGAAAGATGTTGATGAAATAGACGCTCTCTATCGCGACTATATGGGCAAGAAGGCCTCTATGTCGGCCTCTGCACAGCAGTCAAAGGAGAACGAGATAATTGCCAAAGAGAAAGCTTTGAAAGAGAAGGAAGAGAGCTATTTTGGTGAAGAAGGTATCCTTACCAAACGCTCAGAAAAGCTGATCTCTCCCATTCAGGAGGTTGTGGAAGAGGCCATAAACAAGGTGGCTGAATCCCGCGGCTGCTCTATGGTGATTGATGTCACGGTAGCCACCGGCGTCGTTTACAAGAATCCCAAATACGACTTGACGAACGCAGTGATAGATTATTTAAGATAACAGTATAATTATGAAAAAATTCGCACTAGTAGTTTTAGCGGCCTTCTTTACGGTGGCCTTGTCGGCACAGACAGTAAAATTCGGCCATATCAACACATCCGAACTGGTAAGCCTTATGGCAGAGACCGATTCTGCAAGGGTACAGCTCCAGGCATATCAGAAAGAACTGATAGACGAGATGGAGACGATGCAGACCGAATACAACAATAAACTCAACACATATCAGCAGAAACAGGCAACCTGGACCGCAGCCATCAAGGAGTCAAAGGAGGCGGAGCTTATCGAGATGCAGCAGCGTCTGCAGCAGTTCCAGCAGACCGCGCAGCAGGATCTCGCCCAGCTGGAGCAGAATCTCTATGCCCCTATCGTTACAAAGGCTCGGGATGCCGTTTCCAAGATAGCAAAGGAGAAAGGGCTTTCGTTCGTATTTGAAATCTCTGCCAACCCCGTTGTCTATTACAACGAGGCGCAGAGCCTGGATCTGCTGCCGCTGGCAAAGGCAGCCCTTGGCGTGCCTGCAGAGAAGGTGGCTCCCACCCAGATACAGTAGTCCTTTCCTGGATAAGACAATTCTTTTTTAGGTGAGGGGAATCGATGCGATTGCCCTCACTTGCTGTTAAAGCCAAAATCATACTATGAATCACAAAGTTATTGATGCAAAGGATGTTGTAATCCGTTTCTGCGGCGATTCCGGCGACGGTATGCAACTCACCGGCACCCTGTTCGCCGATGCATCTGCGCTCTACGGTAACGAGATTTCCACATTCCCTGATTATCCTGCAGAGATACGCGCCCCTCAGGGCACTGTCTCCGGCGTTTCCGGCTTCCAGGTGCACTTTGGCAGCGAAGGGGTCAACACCCCAGGTGACTACTGCGACGTGCTGGTGGCCATGAACCCTGCCGCACTCAAGGCAAATGCCAAGTGGGCAAAGAGCACAGCTACCATCATTGTCGATGTGGATGCGTTTACAGAGGCGCTGCTCAAAAAGGCGGGCTTTGCTACCGACGACCCGGCAGCCGAGCTCCATATAGAAGACCGCTACATTATCTGGGCCCCCATCACCAGCCTCACCAAAGAGAGCCTGGCCGACAGTGGCCTCGATCCCAAGTCGATACTTCGCTCAAAGAACATGTTCACCCTGGGTATGTGCTTCTACCTGTTCAACAGGCCGCTGGACTATACCTACGCGTATCTTGAGAAGAAGTTCGGCAAGAAGAAACCGCAGCTTGTAGAACCCAACAAGAAAGTGTTGTTCGATGGCTTCAACTATGCCGCCAACATCCAGGCGATAGCCAACACCTATACGGTAGCTCCGGCAGACTTGCCCAAGGGTACCTACCGCAACATCAACGGCAACCAGGCAGTGGCCTGGGGCCTTATCGCAGCGGCAGAGAAGGCCGGACTGCAGCTCTTCTGCGGCTCTTACCCCATAACCCCCGCGACCGCTATCCTGGAAGAGCTTGCTATCCATAAGAACTTGAACGTCAAGACGATGCAGGCAGAGGACGAGATTGCCGGCATCTGCACCGCCATCGGTGCCGCTTACGGCGGCGCCCTGGCAGTTACCACCACCTCCGGCCCCGGCCTCAGCCTCAAGAGCGAGGCGATGGGGTTGGCTGTTATCACAGAGCTCCCGCTGGTGATTGTGGATGTGCAGCGCAGCGGCCCCTCAACCGGTATCCCCACCAAGACAGAGCAGACCGACCTGGCTCAGGCGCTCTACGGACGCAACGGAGAGTGCCCCGTCTGCATAGTTGCGGCTCACTCCCCGTCCAACTGCTTTGATGCTGCTTTCAACGCTGCCAAGCTGGCGCTGGAGCATATGATGCCCGTTATCCTGCTTACAGAGGGGTTCCTTGGCAACGGCAGCGAGCCGTGGAGAATCCCTTCCATGAAGGATTATCCCGCAATCAAGCCGCCGGTTATAGATTCTTGCGAAGGTGCGTTCAAACCGTTCGAGCGTGACCCCAAGACCTTCGTGCGCTCATGGGCACTCCCTGGAAAGGCTGGCCTGGAGCACCGCGTGGGAGGTTTGGAGAAGAACCCGGTGGGTACGATTTCCAGTGACCCCGAGAACCACGCCTTCATGGTTGCCCAGCGTGCCGCAAAGGTGGCTGCCGTGGCAGATTGTATCCCCGAGGTTGAGGTTATCGGCGAGTCCTCGGCCGATTTGCTGTTGGTGGGCTGGGGTGGTACTTTTGGCCATCTGTACACTGCAACAAAGCAATTGCAGGCAGAGGGCAAAAAGGTTTCCCTGGCGCATTTCGACTATATCAATCCGCTGCCCAAGAATACTGCAGAGGTGTTCAAAAACTTCAAGAAGATTATGGTGTGCGAGCTCAACGCCGGCCAGTTTGCAGACTACCTGCGCGCCCGTCTGCCGGAGTTCAAATATCTGCAATACAACAAGGTGCAGGGTCAGCCGTTCATCGTAGAAGAGATTGTGGATGCAGCTAAAGCTATTTTATAAGGAGGGTACAGTTATGAAATATACAGCACAAGATTTCAAGAGTAATCAGGAAGTTCGCTGGTGCCCCGGCTGCGGCGACCACGCGGTTCTGGCAGCACTGCAGCGCGCGCTCCCGACGGTGAGCGAATCGCTGGACCTTCCCAAAGAGAAATTCGTGGTAGTATCGGGTATCGGCTGCTCCAGCCGCCTGCCGTATTACATGGATACCTTCGGCTTCCACGGCATTCACGGCCGCGCCACTGCGCTCTCTACAGGCCTTAAGGTGGCCCGTCCGGAACTTTGCGTATGGCAGGCCTGCGGCGACGGTGATGCCCTGGCAATCGGCGGTAATCACTTCATTCACGCCATCCGCCGCAATGTCGATCTTAACATAATCCTTTTCAACAACCAGATATACGGTCTTACCAAGGGTCAGTACAGCCCCACATCCAAGTTTGGCGCAATCACCAAGACATCCCCTTACGGCACCGTGGAGAATCCTTTCACACCGGGTCAGCTGGTTCTGGGAGCCCGCGGCACATTCTTCGCCCGCGGCATGGACGTGGAGATGAAGACCAACCAGGAGATTTTCCTGGCCGCTGCGCTTCACAAGGGGGCGTCGGTGTGCGAGATGCTGGTCAACTGCATGATTTTCAACGACGGCGCTCACGCTGCCATCTCTGCACGGGAGGTCCGTGCAGATAAGACCATCACTCTGCGTGACGGCGAGAAGATGATTTTCGGCGCCAACAACGATAAGGGTATCGTGCTGGAAAACGGCGCGCTGAAGGCTGTGACAATCGGGCAGGACGGCTACACCATGGACGATATCCTGGTGCACCATGCCGACACCCGCGACACCTTCCTGCACAGCATGCTCATCGATATGAAGGGAGACCTTCCGGTAGCGCTGGGCGTTATCCGCAATGTCGAGGATACCACATACGACGAGAATGTAGAAAAGCAGCTGCAGGAGGTTACCGCTGCCGCCAAGGTGCATTCAGTAGACGAGCTGCTGCACAGCGGCTCTACAGGGGAGGTGAAATAGGGATGAAGACTATCGTCATCACCGGAGCAACTTCCGGTATCGGTCTTGAGACGGCCAGACTGTTTGCAGCAGCCGGCTATCGGGTGCTGGCCGTTGGCCACAGCACCGCCAATTGCGAAAAGGCAAACAGCGACATAAAGTCCACCTGTCCGGAGGCGATGCTTGCCTGGTTTGCTGAAGATCTGATGCAACAGCGTGAAGTAGAGCGCGTGGCGGGAGAAATCAAGGCTTTCCTTGCCAAAGAAGGGGTGGAGTCGCTTTACGCTCTGATAAACAATGCCGGTTGCGCCAGAAGTTGGTACATGACTACAGAAGATGGCTATGAACAGCAGTTTGCCCTCAACCATCTTGCGGGATTCAAACTTACCTGCGAACTGCTGCCTTATCTTTTGAAAGAGGGGGGCAGGGTAATCATGACCAGCAGCGAATCGCACACCGGAATCAAGGTTCACTGGAACGACGTGATGCTGCGCCGGCGATATAATCCGCTCACAGCCTACAAGCAGTCAAAGCTATGCAATCTGCTGTTTGCCAAGGGTCTGAACGACCGTTATGCGTCGGCCGGCCTGCATGCATATGGCGTGGACCCCGGCCTGGTCAAGACCGATATCGGCAACAAGACGGCGGGCATAGTGGATATCTTCTGGAAATTCCGTAAGCGCCACGGCGTGTCCCCGACTATCCCTGCAAAGAACTATCTGTTCATCTGCGAACAGCCGGAGCCGCCCCAATGGCTCTACTGGTATCTGTGCAGGGAGCAGAAATACAGCCGACAGGTCACAAGCGAAAATGCCACCCGGCTTTTTGAGCTGAGTGAAAAGCTCTGCGGCATCAGTTACAAATAATTGTCTGCCATGAATGTAATGATAACCGGTGCGGCGGGCGGTCTTGGACGGGCCATGGCATGCGAATGCGGACGCCGCGGATATGATTTGTTCCTCACCGATATAAACGACAAGGGTCTTGCGCCGCTTAAAACAGGGCTGGAGAGGCAGTTTGGGGTGAATGTAACTACCCTGGCAAGCAATCTTACCAGTCCAGCCAGTTTGGATTCCCTAATGGCAGAAGTCGACCGCCGAGGCATCTTATTCGACATGTTGCTGAACGTAGCCGGAGTAGACGACGAAGGGGCATTTGTCGAGATGGACAGGGAAAAGGTGGTGGGCATTGCAGCCATCAACGATGTGGCCACGCTCCGCATCACGCACTCCGTCCTGCAACGCAGACGCCCCGGCAGCAAGTTTGCCATAGTATTCGTCTCCAGCATGGCATCGCAGTTCCCCATACCGCTCAAGGCGACTTATGCTGCCTCAAAACGGTTTTTGCTGGACTTTGCGGAGGCTCTCCACGCAGAACTAAAGCCATCCGGAGTCAATGTCCTGGCACTCTGCCCCGGAGGCATGGCCACCAAAGATTCCGTAATCAAAGCCATTGAAGTTCAGGGATTGGGCGGTGCGGTGACCACCAACCATATGGAATTGCTCACCAGACGCACCATAGACCGAGTGCTCAAGGGTAAGACTGTTTATATCCCCGGCGCCTGGAACCGCACTTTTGCATTTTTCGGCAAGATAGTGCCCCGCAGGGTTATAGCGTCCTATCTTTACAAAAGATGGGACAAGGCCCAGGCTAAATGGCTTAAGGGGTAATGTCTTAGAAAGACAGATCTGCCACGTCGTGGCAGCGGAGCCAGGTGGCGCCGCGAGCGACGGCGATATTCTGAAGACGTCGGGTCTCGGCAAGGGTCCCGGCGTCTTCTGGTTTTGTACCCTGGCGCTCGTAGGTCATCCGCTTGCGGGAGATCCCGGCCAGGATTTCGCGGCCGAAGCCCAGAAATTCGTCCTGCCGCTCCAGCAGCTCCAGATTCTGCTCCACGTCCTTGCCAAAGCCGTAGCCGGGATCCAGTATCCAGTCGCTGATTCCGGCCGCCGCAGCCCGCTTCTCAAACGCACGGAAGAAGCGCTTCACGTTGTCCACCACGTCCTCACCGGCCTTTGCGCGAATCAGTATCCTGAGCCGCTGCCCGGCAATCGCCGGCGGGTTGAGGTTGTGCATCGCGATGTAGGGCAGATTCAGCTTGGCCACCAGCGGCAGCAGCGCGGCATCGGACTGCCCGGCGGTGATGTCATTCACTATGAACGGTCCGATGATATCGTATGAGCGCTGAACTATTTCAGAAGAGAATGTATCGATGGAGAACGTCTGTCCGCCGAATCGGTCCCTGACAATCTTCAGCATCGGCTCCAGCCGCCGCCACTCCTCAGCCACTCCGGGATAAGTGCTCCCCGGCCTTGAAGAGCACGCCCCGATATCCACCACATCCGCTCCGTCAGAGAACAACTTTTGCGTACGCGCGGCGAACTCCTCCGCTCCGCTGACCCTGCTCCCTGCAAAAAACGAATCGCCGTTGACATTCACGATGCCCATTATCTTGATTCGGGGTGCCATATTATCCAAACAATTAAGTATATTTGCAAAGATACACAAAAAGCGACGCGAATATGCTGATAGTTCTCGAAGGATTGGACGGTGCGGGCAAGTCCACACAACTCAAGATGCTCTGCAATTATCTCGAAGAGAAGGGCGAGAGGCTCAGGTATCTCCATTTTCCGAGATACGACGCACCGGTGTTCGGCGAGCTGATTTCCAACTTCCTGAAAGGGGAATACGGCGATAACGAGTCGGTGCATCCTCAGTTGGTGGCGCTGCTGTTTGCAGAGGACCGGCACGCCGCGGCAGAACAGATCAACTGTTGGCTGGGCGAAGGTTACACTGTGGTGCTGGACCGCTATGTGTACAGCAATATCGCATTCCAGACAGCCAAGTTAAAAGACCGGGAGAAGGCCCTCAAGCTGCGCGAGTGGATATTCGATTTGGAGTACAATACTTTCAAGATACCCAAACCCGACTTGAATCTCTTCCTGGATGTCCCCATCGACTTTGTGGAGAGCGAACTCAGGCACGAGCGCAGCGGCAGCGACCGCGACTATCTTCAGGGGAAGCAGGACATCCATGAGGCCGATATCGAATTCCAGAAGAAGGTGCGTGCCGTGTACCGCGAATGCTGCGAGAAAGACAGCAACTTCATAAGGATAGACTGTGCTGACCCCGCTACGGGCGCAATCCTGCCGCCGCAGCCCATCTTTGAAATGATCAAGCGCAAACTATGAAGCATCTGGTGCGCTTTTGCAGGCTGATAGTTGGCCTGGTATTCCTTTTCTCTGGCTTTGTAAAGCTTCTCTCTCCGGTGGGTACATCCTTGATAATCAAGGAGTATTTTGTTGCATTACACATAGGCTTTATGACCCCGGTGGCTCTGGTGGCGGGCATTGTGCTCGCATCGCTGGAGTTTTTGACGGCGGTGGCCCTGCTTCTGCGCCTGCGGTTCCGCCTTGCCGCATGGATTGCGCTGATACTGGTTTCGATATTCACCCTTCTCACACTTTACCTGGCAATCTTCAATCCCATATCAGATTGCGGTTGCTTTGGCGAAGCGATACATCTTACCAACTGGCAGACCTTTTTCAAGAATCTGATACTGCTGCCATGCGCTATTGTGATATTCATCTGGCGCAAAGCAGTATCCGAGTTCAGCAAACCGGCGCTGGAGCTGGTTTTTCTGGGGTTGTTCGCCCTTTTGGATGCTGCCGTGCTGCTGCAGACCTTCCTATGGGCTCCGATTGCAGAGTTTACAGATTACAGGGTGGGCTACGAGATACGTCAGACCCCCGCGCAGAGTTCTGGTGAGATATATGAGACGGTATTTGTCTATGAGAAAGACGGCGTGCAGCAGACATTCCCGCTGGATAACCTGCCAGATTCTGCATGGATGTTTGTAGAGGCGGTAACGACCAAAAAAGCGCCTGGGAGCGAACCTTCCGGGGTTGACTTTTTTGTCGAAGCCCCCGACGGAAGCGACATTTCTGGCGACCTGCTCTTGCGCCGCGACCTGCTGCTGATGACTATCTACCATCCCGACAGATTCTTTAAACGGCATACCACAGCCCAGATAGTGCAGATAAAAGAGGCGGCAGAAAAGCAAGGTCTGGACTTTGTGCTTGTGGCGTCGGACAACATTGGCGGCCTGATAGATGACTGCCCCGTTAACCGTGCCGATTTAAAGTTGCTGATGACTATGAACCGCAGCAACGGCGGGGTAATGCTGCTGGATGAAGGGACGATTATGCGCAAATGGACATTTATACGTGCCGTGAAGGGCGATGCCGACTTTTGCGGTGGGAAGGACCCGGAACTGACGCTGCTTATGTCGCTGAACCGTCAGAGGATGTCTTTGGAAATCGCACTGGTGGCGTTTATTCTGATCTGTCTTGCAAAATTCATAGTTTTTTACAAAAAGAAAGAGTAAAAATGAACGGTAGAGGAGCGTTGGGAAGAAGGGGAGAGGATGCCGCTTTGGAGTACCTGCAGCGATGCGGGTTGCATCTGCTTTGGCGCAACTGGCATGCCGGCCACCTGGAGATCGATCTGATTATGGAGGATGCCTCAAGCGTGCGGATCGTGGAGGTGAAGACACTGCAGGCGGCAGACGGATTCGACCCTGCAGAAAATGTGACCAGGGATAAGAGACTGAAGCTGATTCGCGCCGCCAGGGCGTTCTATGGTGCCCATCCCACCCAGAAAGAAATAAAGTTTGATGTAGTTGCAGTGCTTTTTGACGGCGAAAGGTTATTGGAGGTGAATTACATTCCCGATGCCTTCGACGCACTGGGGTAGAGCTGTTGTAAAATTGAGAGGCCGGCACCCTTTCGGGCCCCGGCCTCCTACCTTAACCATAACCTAAACTATGAAAAATTCGAAATGAAATGTGGCAAATTCTGTGCCGCAAATCATTCGCATATCCTCAATTTTGCAAATTTCAGCAGAAGTTTTTTCTCTTCGCCCGCATCGGTTACAAATATCGCCTTGGCGCTGGACCCTTCGCCCTCTATGCTGTGGATGGTGCCGAATCCGAAAATGTTGTGCTCTACCCGCATCCCCGCGCGAATCATTTCCGGGCGGGATGGCTTGAAATCTGCCGATGGGGTATGCTTTGCCGCTCTTACAGGCGGTTGGGCAGCCCTGGGTGAGGGTACAGGCCGGCTGTTTGTGGGCTTGTTCCATTGCGACTGCTCTCCTGCAGCCTGCCTGCCCCACTGCGGCTGGCCTGTAGCCGGCTTGTTCCACTGTGGCCGTTGTGCCGGAGCCTGTTTGGCCCAGGGCATCGATCCGGCTGCAGATGTCGTTCTGATGCCGGGACCAAAATCGTCGAAAGCGCTGGAGCCGGGTATGTCTCCATCGAGATACTGCCGGTCTATCTCCTTCACAAAGCGGCTCACCTGGTTGAACTCCTCCTTGCCGTATCGGTGGCGGATGGATGCAAACGAGATGGTCACCTCTTTCTTGGCGCGGGTTATCGCCACGTAGAACAGCCGCCGCTCCTCTTCTATGTCGGTGGGGGTGATGTCGCTGCCGGAGGGGAAGAGGTTCTCTTCCAGCCCGGCGATGTAGACATAAGGATACTCCAGACCCTTTGAAGAGTGCACCGTCATAAGGCTGATGCGGTTGTCGTCGCCACCTTCGTCGTCGCTCTTCTCCGATGCAGAGAGCAGGGTGAAATTCTCGATATAGTCAGAAAGGGTTATCACATCGTCTGGCGAAGCCATGTCCTCCCCGGTCTCGGTATCGTAAAACCTGCGCTGCTGCGCTTCGTCTTCGCAGAACTGCTTGATGCCGTTGAACAGCTCCTGTACGTTCTCCAGCCGGTCTTTCTCCTCTTTGCCCTGCTGCATCTGGAGATAAGAAAGCATGCCGCTTTTGAGCCCGATCTCTGCCGCCAGGGAAGAGGCATCGGTGGTGGTGGCGCGCTCTGACATGCCATATATCATGGTGCCGAACTCGCGAAGGCGGGCAATCGCCCCAGTCTTCAGCCCGGCTTTAAGAAGGTCGCCCTCCGGCAGCATGGCCGCTTCCAGCAATGATGCCTGTGCCGCTTCTGCCGCGCTTTCCAGGCAGGCGATAGAGGTTGCTCCGATGCCTCGGGCGGGGAGATTGATGACCCGTCGGAAGGCTTCGTTGTCTTTTGGATTTATCACCAGCCGGAAATAGGCCACCATATCCTTTACCTCGGCTCGGTCGAAGAACGACGTGCCGGAAACCACGTGGCAGGGGAGATTCTGCTTGCGCAGCGCCTCTTCCAGCACACGGCTCTGGGCGTTGGTGCGGTAGAGTACGGCAAAATCGCTGTAGGGCGCCTTGTCGCGGTATATCGTACGCTTTATGGAAGATGCGATTGCGTGCCCCTCCTCAAAATCGCTGGCAGCGTTTATCAGGTGGATCTTCTCGCCCTGACCGCCGTTTGACCAGCAGACCTTCTTGATGCGGTTCTTGTTGCGGTCTATCAGGCTGTTGGCGGCATTTACTATGGTCTGGGTAGAGCGGTAGTTCTGCTCCAGCCTTATAATCTTTGATTCTGGATAATCCTTCTGGAAGTTGAGGATGTTCTCTATCCGGGCGCCGCGGAAACTGTATATGCTCTGGCTGTCGTCGCCCACCACACACAGGTTGTGGTGCACCGACGCAAGTTTTTTCAGAATCAGGTACTGTGCGTAGTTGGTGTCCTGATACTCATCCACCAGGATATATCTGAACCGGTCGCGGATTGCATCCAGCGCCACGGCATGGTCGCGGAACAGGATGTTGGTATTAAGCAGCAGGTCGTCGAAATCCATCGCGCCGGAGGCCTTGCACTTTGCTGCGTAGAGGGTGTAGATCTCGTGCAGCCGGGGTCTGCCGGCCGAGGTGTCTTCGCCGCGGTAGATAGCATTGTTGGCATAGGAGCCTGCGGTAAGCAGGTCGTTCTTGGCATTGGAGATGCGGGCGGCCACAGAACTTGGCTTGTAGGTCTTGTCGTCGAGGTTCAGCTCTTTGATGCACTTTGTTATGGCCGATTTGGTGTCGGCGGCATCGTATATGGTGAACTGTCTGGGATAGCCAAGCAGGTCTGCGTATTCCCGTAAGAAACGTACAAAAACAGAGTGGAAGGTCCCCATCCAGATGCGGGAGGCGCTTCTTTCGCCCACCAGCGCAGAGATGCGCTCTTTCATCTCGCCCGCTGCCTTCTTGGTAAAGGTGAGCGCCAGGATGCGGTATGGCTCCACGCCGCTGCTGATTATGTTGGCAAGCCTGCAGGTCAGCACGCGCGTCTTGCCGCTACCCGCCCCGGCCACTATCAAAAGCGGCCCTTCAATGCTCTCTACAGCCACCCGCTGGGCGTCGTTGAGCCCGCGTAAAATCTCTTCGTTGCCACTAAAGTTCATACCGCAAAAATAATTTAAAAACCGAAATAAAATGGGTATATTTGCGCGCGTTTTTTTAGGAAATTTTCTTATCAATAAATAACTCTAATAATGTCAGAACACATCAGATTGAAAAAGGGGCTGGACATACCTCTTGCAGGTAAAGCCCCCGCTAAAATCGCAGAGACTGTTGATCCTGACCTTGTTGCCGTAAAACCCACCGATTTCAAAGCCCTGGTGCCCAAGCTCGCCGTCAAGGAGGGCGACAGCGTCAAGGCCGGTGACGTTTTGTTCGTAGACAAGTTGCGTCCGGCAGTACGTTTCTGTTCTCCCTGCAGCGGTGTGGTCCAGCAGATTGTCCGTGGCGACAAGCGCAAGCTTCTGGCTGTGGTTGTCAAGGCCGGCAAAGATCAGCAGAGTGTGAAGTACGATGCTGTGGATTGTTCCAGGCTGGACAAGCAGCAAATGACCGAAGTGTTGCAGGAGAGAGGCCTGTGGCCAATGATTAAACAACGCCCCTACGGCATTATTGCAAACGGCGAGGATACCCCCAAGAGCATTTTCGTGTCTGCAATGTACACCGCGCCGCTCGCTCCCGATGCCGACTTTATCATGGAAGGCCAGATGGAGAACCTGCAGGAGGGTATCAATGCCCTCGGCCGTCTCACCAAGGGTGGCGTGCACTTCAGCATGGCTGCAGCCGCAGAGGCCGGCAGCGCAATGCACAATCTCAGCGGTGTGATTTTCCACACCTTCGACGGCCCGCACCCGGCAGGCAACGTCGGCGTACAGATCAACCATATCTCTCCCATCAACAAGGGTGAGGTTGTATGGACGGTGGATCTGCTCTCGCTGGCTGCCATCGGCCGCTGCCTGCGCACCGGCGAGTACGACGTGACCCGTCTGGTAGCAGTCACCGGACCCGCAGCAAAACAGCCCTGCTATGTAAAGGGCGTGCAGGGAATGAGCCTGGCTGCGGTTGCCAAATATGCAGAAGAGGGTAACGTCCGCTTTGTCAGCGGTGACGTCCTCACCGGCGAGAATGTCGGTGCAGACGGTTTCCTTGGCTACTACGACAATCAGGTAACCCTGCTCAAAGAGGGCGATTATTACGAGCTGCTGGGGTGGATCAAGCCGTTCCGCTGCAGCAAGTTCAGCTTCTCGCACCTCTACTGGTCGTGGCTCGCAGGCAGGAAGAAAACCTACAAGCTGGACACCAACACCAACGGCGGCCCCCGCGCCTTCGTGGTGAGCGATGTCTACGGCAAGGTTCTCCCTATGGACATCCTTCCGGTATACCTGCTCAAGGCCTGCATGGCAAAGGATATTGAAAAAATGGAAAACCTGGGTATATACGAAGTCATCCCGGAGGATTTCGCGCTCTGCGAGTTTGTATGTCCTTCCAAGATTGAGATCCAGAAGATTCTCGGCGACGGTATAGACCTTATGTTAAAGGAGATGGCATAGTTATGAGCGCACTGAGAAATACTTTGGACAAAATGAAGCCGACCTTCTCCAAAGGCGGCAAGCTGAGCGCCCTGGGTTCTTTCTTCGATGCGATGGAGACCTTCTTCTTCGTGCCCAAGACAGTTACCCGCCGCGGTACTCATGTAAGGGACAGCATTGACCTTAAACGTACGATGATCACAGTGATCATTGCGCTGCTCCCCGTTTTCCTTTTCAGCATCTACAATATCGGCTACCAGATGAACCTCGCCTACAGCCTTGGCTGGGGCTTTTGGACCATCGTCTGGAAAGGCTTCCTCAAGATACTCCCGCTCTATCTGGTATCGTACATCGTGGGTCTTTTCTTCGAGTGTATGTTCGCCCAGATCAAGGGAGAAGAGGTTAACGAAGGTTACTTCGTCACCGGCTTTCTGATCCCCCTCATCGTGCCCGTAACCATCCCCCTGTGGATGCTTGCAATCGCCGTTGCCTTTGCAGTGGTTATCGGCAAGGAGGTGTTTGGCGGTACCGGCATGAACATCTGGAACCCGGCGCTTCTGACCCGTGCATTCCTGTTCTTCTCTTACCCCAAGATGATGAGCGGCGATGCCGTATGGATTGCCCACAAGGCTGGCGTCGATGCGGTTTCGTGCGCAACCCCTCTGGCAGAGATGACCAGCGGCGGAATTGAGGCGATAAGCTATTCTCCGCTGCAGATGTTCATCGGCCTTATCCCCGGTAGCGTCGGTGAAACCTCCACGCTTTGCATATTGCTGGGCGCGCTGCTGCTCATCTTTACCGGAGTCGGCAGCTGGAAGATAATGCTCAGCTGCGTGGCCGGCGGCCTGCTGATGGGTCTGCTGGGCGGCGACGTTCCGGCATACTATCAGCTGCTTATGGGCGGCTTTGCATTCGGCTGTGTGTTTATGGCCACCGACCCCGTGACCAGCGCCCAGACCGAGACCGGCAAGTGGATCTACGGATTCCTGGTGGGTGCTTTTGCAGTGCTTCTGCGTCTGTTCAACCCCGGTTATCCGGAAGGTATGATGTTATCTATCCTGCTGATGAACACGTTTGCTCCGCTGATCGACCATATCGTCGTGAATGCCAACATCCGTCGCCGTCTGCGCAGGGCCAAAACCGTTTAAATAAGGTGCACCATGAATACAAACAGCAATACTTATACAGTTATCTACACCACCGTGCTGGTGGTGATAGTGGCGGCGGTTCTGGCGTTTGCATCTTCTGCCCTCAAGCAGAGGCAGGACGATAACGTGGCGCTGGCAAAGATGAAGACCATCATGCTGGCAGCCAACTATGGACAGAATGCCGACGGGTCTGCCGACAAGAATGCCGACTTCATGAAACTCTACAACGACCATATCGTCAACACCTTGGTGCTTGACGCAGAAGGCAATGTCGTAGAGGGCGTGGATGCATTCCGCGACGTAGACCTCAAGACACAGTTCTCAAACCTCAAGAAGGGACAGAGTGTGAACCTCCCGGTTTACCAGTGCAAGATGGACGACGGTCGCATAGTAGACATCGTTGCAATGTACGGAGCAGGCCTCTGGGGTGCTATCTGGGGCTATGTGGCAGTGGAGCCCGACGGCGAAACCCTCTGCGGCGCCATCTTCGACCACGCCAGTGAGACCCCCGGCCTCGGTGCCAAGATTGCCGAGCCCGCATTCTACACCCAGTTCCGCGGCAAGAAACTCTCTGCAAGCGGCGAGTTCTCTTCTGTGACGGTGATCAACGGCGGAGCACACGGCTCTGAAAACGGTGTTGACGCCATCTCCGGCGCAACCATGACATCCAAGGCTGTGAGCGAGTCTCTCGAGCAGTGGCTGGGTGCATATAAGGCATATTTTACTAACCGCACATCTGCCCAGAAACAGGAGCAGCCTTGCTGCTGCTGCGACGAAGCTGAATGCGCAGAAAACACAGAGAGCAATGAATAAGGAAATATATACAAAACCCTTCTTCAAGGGGAACCCCATCACGGTGCTGGTGCTCGGTATCTGCTCTTCACTGGCAGTTACCGTACAGCTCAAGGGCGCCCTTGTGATGGCCCTTTCCGTGACCATCGTAACGGCATGCTCAAGCCTGATTCTCTCGCTGCTGCGCAACACCATCCCTTCGCGCGTGCGCATCATCGTGCAGCTGGTTGTGGTGGCGATGTTCGTAATCCTCATCGACCAGGTGCTCAAGGCGTTTGCCTATGACACCAGCAAGATGCTGTCGGTTTACATCGGCCTTATTATAACCAACTGTATCATCATGGGCCGCATAGAGGCTTTCGCCCTGGGCAACAAGCCCTGGCCGAGCTTTGTGGACGGTGCCTGCAACGGACTGGGCTACGGCATGATTCTGATTATCGTAGCCTTCTTCCGCGAGCTGCTGGGCAGCGGTACGCTGTTCGGTTTGCAGGTGATTCCCGCAAGCTGGTATCTCGAGAACGGCGGCTGGTATATGAACAACGGTCTTATGATTCTCCCTCCCATGGCGCTGATCCTTCTGGGTTGCGTGGTATGGATTCAGAGAAGCATACAGAAAGACCTTCAAGAGAAATAGGAGGAGACGGATATGGAATATTTGAATCTGTTTATCAAGTCTGTCTTTGTAGACAACATGATATTCGCGTTCTTTCTGGGAATGTGCTCGTTCCTGGCAGTCTCGAAGAACGTGAAAACCGCTACGGGTCTTGGCCTGGCAGTGATTTTTGTGCTGGGCATCACCCTGCCTCTGAACTATTTGCTCTATGAGTATATCCTCAAGCCCGGCGCCCTTGCATGGCTGAACGAAGCTTACGCAACCGTCGATTTGAGCTTTTTGAGCTACATAGTGTTCATAGCCACCATCGCCACCTTCACCCAGGTTGTGGAGATGTTCGTGGAGAAGTTCGCCCCCGGCCTGTACAACTCGCTGGGTATCTTCCTCCCGCTGATTGCCGTCAACTGCGCCATCCTGGGCGGTTCGCTGTTCATGCAGGAGCGCGGCTACGCTAATCTGGGCGAGGCGTTCACCTTTGGCATCGGCAGCGGTGTGGGCTGGTTCCTGGCCATCGTTACAATGGCTGCAATCCGCGAAAAGCTCTCGTACAGCAACATTCCCGCCGGCCTGAAGGGCCTCGGCATTTCGTTTATCATCACCGGTCTTATGGGCATCGCGTTCATGAGTTTCATGGGTATTCAATTATAGGAGGGCAGGATTATGAGTATGCAAGTTTTGATTGTTTCTGTTGTAGCCTGCCTGGCACTGATTCTCCTGCTGGTGGCGCTTCTGCTGGTGGTAAAGGCACGCCTTACCCCGAGCGGCACTGTCAAGATCGATATCAACAACGGCAAGAGGGTGGTGGACGTGCCTCAGGGCGGTTCGCTGCTGGCAACCCTTGCCGACCAGAAGATTTTCCTCCCCTCCGCCTGCGGCGGTAAGGGCTCCTGCGGACAGTGCAAGTGCCGCGTTCTCGAGGGCGGCGGAAGTATCCTCCCCACCGAGACTGTGCATTTCTCTCGCAAGCAGATTAACGACCACTGGCGTCTTGGCTGCCAGGTCAAGGTTAAGGACAACCTCAAGATAGAGGTGCCCGACAGCGCCCTGAGCGTCAAGAAGCTGGAGTGCGAGGTTATATCCAACAAGAACGTGGCTACCTTTATCAAGGAGTTCACCGTGAAGTTGCCTGAAGGCGAGGATATCGAGTTCAAGAGCGGTGAGTATATCCAGATTGATATCCCCGTTTACGATGCAGACTTCTCTACCATAGATGTGGATCCCATCTACAAGGCCGACTGGGAGAAGTACGGTTTCTTCGACATCAAGTACAAGAACACCGTGCCCACCATCCGTGCCTATTCCATGGCCTCCTATCCTGCAGAGAAGGGTGTGATCAAACTCAACGTCCGCATCGCGACACCTCCGTTCGACCGCAATCAGCCCAAGGGCGTCTTCAAGATGCTCCCCGTGCCTCCGGGCATAGGTTCTACATATGTCTTCACCCGCAAGCCGGGCGACAAGGTGATGATAAGCGGCCCTTACGGCGAATTCCTGCTCCCCAAGGACGATCCCGACGATATGCAGTATATCTTCGTGGGCGGCGGTGCCGGCATGGCTCCTTTGCGCAGCCATATCATGCATCTGTTCAAGACACTCAAGACCGGTCGCGAGGTACACTTCTTCTATGGTGCACGTGCCCTTGTGGAGGCGTTCTATCTGGAAGATTTCGCAGAGATCGAGCGTGAGTTCCCCAACTTCCACTTCCATCTGGCACTGGACCGTCCCGATCCGGCAGCCGATGCAGCGGGCGTGAAGTATACCGCCGGGTTCGTGCACAATGTGATGTACGAGACCTTCCTCAAGGACCACGAGGCTCCCGAGGATTGCAAGTACTTCATGTGCGGTCCGCCGATGATGACCAAGTGCGTCACCGACCTGTTGGATTCGCTGGGAGTTGCTCCCGAAAGCATCCTCTACGACAACTTCGGTGCTTAATCCGCACGTTGTTGCTACAAATGAAAAGACCGGTTCTGGAAGGAACCGGTCTTTTTTTTGTCTGCCGACGGGTGGCTATCGCCCTTCGTACATCTGGCGGTAGTAGTTCTGATAGTCGCCGCTTGTCACGTTGTCCATCCAGGCCTGGTTATCCAGATACCAGCGGACGGTCTTTTCGATTCCCTCTTCAAATTGCAGGGATGGCTCCCATCCCAGCTCCCGCTGCAGTTTGGATGAGTCAATGGCATAGCGGAGGTCGTGTCCGGCGCGGTCTGTGACATAGCTGATCAGATTCATGTCTTCGCCCGGTGCGCGGCCAAGCAGCCGGTCCACCGTACTGATAAGAACCTTTATGATGTCGATGTTCTTCCATTCGTTGAAGCCGCCGATGTTGTAAGTGTCACCCACCTTGCCCTTGTGGAAGATCAAATCTATAGCGCGGGCATGGTCTTCCACATACAGCCAGTCGCGCACGTTCTCTCCCTTGCCATATACCGGCAGCGGCTTGCGGTGGCGGATATTGTTGATGAACAGCGGAATCAGCTTCTCCGGGAACTGGTAGGGACCATAGTTGTTGGAGCAGTTGGTCACGATGGTCGGCAGGCCGTAGGTGTCGTGGAACGCCCGCACAAAATGGTCGCTGGAGGCCTTGGATGCGCTGTATGGGCTGTGCGGCTGGTATTTAAGATCTTCTGTAAAGAACTTCTCTCCATAGGCCAGGTGGTGTTCTCCGCTGGAGGCCTTTGTGGTAAACGGGGGCTTGATGCCGTCGGGGCGGGTCATCTCCAGGGCACCATAAACCTCGTCTGTGCTGATATGGTAGAACCGTTTCCCTTCAAATTTTTCCGGCAGCGTTTCCCAGCTGAGCTTTGCGGCCTGCAGCAGGGCCAGGGTTCCCATCACATTGGTCTGTGCAAAGGTGAACGGATCCTTGATGGAGCGGTCTACGTGGCTCTCTGCCGCCAGGTGAATCACACCCGATATGTTATACTGTGCAAAGAGCTTCATAAGCATGTCAAAGTCGCAGATATCCCCCTTGACAAACGTATAATTTGGCTTATCCTCGATATCTTTAAGGTTGGCCAGATTGCCGGCGTAGGTCAGCTTGTCAAGATTGATTATGTGGCTTGAGGGATAGTTGTTCACGAACAGCCTTACCACATGGCTGCCTATAAATCCGGCACCGCCGGTTATCAATATCGTCTCCTTGAAATCCATCTATCTTAAAAGGTTAAGCAGGTATTGTCCGTATTGATTCTTCTCCATCGGGGCCGCCAGCTGTTTCAGTTTGCCGTCGGAAATCCAGCCGTTGCGCCATGCGATCTCTTCCAGGCAGGCGATGTTGGCTCCGGTGCGCTCTTCTATCACCTCGACGAATGTAGAAGCCTGCAGCAGGGAGGCAAAGGTGCCGGTGTCCAGCCAGGCAAAGCCGTTACCCAGCAGCTGCACCTTGAGTTTTTCACGGGAGAGGAACTCCTGGTTTACAGAGGTGATCTCCAGTTCCCCCCGGGCAGAGGGGCGCACCCCTTCTGCAATCGAGATAACCTCGTTGGGGTAGAAATAAAGGCCGGTAACCGCGTAGTCGCTTCTGGGAACCGCCGGCTTTTCTTCTATAGAGAGGCAGTTGCCGTCTTTGTCGAACTCTGCCACTCCATATCGCTGAGGCTCGGCGACACGATACCCAAAAATGGTGGCCTTGCCCTCATTCGTAGCAGTTGCAACAGCATCGCGGAGCATGGTCTCGAACCCCTGGCCGTGAAAAATGTTATCCCCGAGCACCAGGCATACGGCATCGCTGCCTATAAAATCCTTACCTATTATGAATGCCTGTGCCAGGCCGTCTGGCGAAGGCTGTTCTGCATACGAGAAGCTTACCCCAAAGTCACTCCCGTCCCCCATAAGACGGCGGAATGCAGGCAAATCCTGGGGCGTGGAGATAATCAGGATATCACGGATGCCCGCCTGCATCAGGACCGATACAGGGTAGTATATCATCGGCTTATTGTAAACCGGCAGCATCTGCTTGCTCACTCCGCGGGTGATGGGACTCAGCCGCGTTCCGCTCCCTCCGGCAAGGACAATCCCTTTCATTGATATTTTTTTTTAAAAACATGTTAGGTTTCCTGTAGTGGTGCATTTACTAGGAAAACGATTTCAACAATTACAAATATATGAAAAAAATAATTGGAAAGTATCTTGTCGCTGCCGCTGTTGCCGTCCTGGCTCTGGCCGGCTGCTCAATGGATGCGTACGATGTTGACAGGGCGGGCGCGTATTTCGACGGTGTGAGCGGTTCTGATAAAATGAGTGGGGAGTGGGGCGAAAGCGAATTTGACGGAGAAGGCGGCGGACAGGCCAACTATCCCAGCGGCCTGGTTACTGCTGGTGAATGGAACGATATTGCAAACTGGCAGTTCTGGGCCAATCTGCTCAACAATCAGGATTGGACCAGCCACGCTTTGTACTGGAAATATTATCCCCACAATTTCGTATGTGTAGAGACTGTGGATGAAAGCCGGAATGTGGTGTGCGGTGTCCCTGTAACCCTTTTCAAGGATGGGGAACCGGTCTGGAAGGCGCAGAGCGACAATACGGGCAGGGCGCTTCTGTGGGCCAACCTGTATAAATCAGATTATCAGCTTGGACAGGCCGAGTATACCATTAAGGTATCTAACCGTGAGTATACCGATTTTGAGTTTACCACCCCGTATAGCAGCGAAGTTGCAGTGAACAGATATGTTGTGAATCCGACCTCGAAAGACAATGCCATAGATGTGGCGTTCATAGTGGATGCAACCGGCAGCATGGGCGACGAGCTTGAATTCCTCAAGGCCGATCTGGAAGACATAATCAATCTTGTCGGCCAGCAGTGCACAAGCAAGGTCCGCACCGGTACCGTGTTCTATCGGGACAATGGCGATAAATATGTCACCAAGTATTCCCAGCTCACATCTAACCTGAAGGACACCATGAAGTTCATAGGCAAGCAGAGTGCAGAGGGTGGTGGTGACTGGCCCGAAGCTGTACACATGGCACTTTCCGAGGGACTGCAGTCGCTTTCCTGGAACAGCGATGCCCGCAGCCGTGTGGCATTCCTCGTACTGGACGCTCCGCCTCATCACGAAGATGAGATTATCGCCTCTTGCCAGAAGTCAATCGAAGCTTATGCAGCGGCCGGCATCAAGATCGTGCCCGTGGCAGCCAGCGGTATCGACAAGGCGTGCGAATACCTGCTCCGCAGTTTCGCGATGGCGACCAACGGAACCTATGTATTCATCACCAACGACAGTGGTATAGGCAACGAGCATATCGAAGCTACCGTCGGTGAATACCAGGTAGAAAAATTAAGAGACCTCATAGCGAGACTTATCATAGCTTACGCCAGGTAAGTCGCGCCTTCTGTATTTTAAGTTATATTAGTTATTTGTCGAAGAAAGGGTGGTTCCGCATGGAACCGCCCTTTTGGGTTCTCAGAACTTCAGGCGGTCGCGGAGGGCGCCGAGGGTGCCCTTCTTGAAGCGGATATAGTTGAGGATCCCTCTATACCTGTCGTAAAGGCCTTTCTCCTTTGCGAAATCCAGCAGAGCCTTGAACGATTCCAGCCGCTGACGGTAGCGGCCCTCGTCCTTGACTTTTGAAACGGAGTCGCAGCGCAACCGGTAATGGTACAGCGGCTCATCCACCATTGCGATGCTGCGGGCGCACAGCAGGGCGCAGGCCAGAAAGCAGCTGTCCTCTGCGCTGCGGGTCGGGGGGAATGTAATCCCCTCGCGAATCAGCATAGCACGCCTGTAGATAAACGATGTGAAGTACGATTTGTATCTCCTGAGGAAATAGATCCGCTTGCCGTCGGAGAAATCCCCGCCAGTCACGGCAGGGTTGCGCCAGACGGCGCTCTGCGCTTGCCCGCCAGCCGAATCACGGCAGCCGGCATCCTTGGCACCGCCGCCTTTTCTGCCCTCCTGCACCGCCAGTATGTGGCAGTAGGCCAGGTCGGCGTCGCATCCAGCAGCGGCATCGTATAGTTTTTCGCAGAAGGTCGGATCAAGGGCATCGTCGCTGTCCAGAAATGCGATATACTCGCCGCTGGCGGCGGCCATTCCCGCATTGCGGGCGGCTCCCGGGCCGCCGTTGGCCTCTGTGGCGGTGAAGATGCACCTCAGAAAAGAGGCTGCCGCCAGCGATTGCGCCACCGCCAGGGAATCATCGCCGCCGTGGTCGTCTACAAACACAAATTCGCAATCGGCAGCGATGGTCTGCTGCGCGATATTTTCAAAAAGAAAAGGTAAAAACCGTGCAGAGTTGTAAAGGGGGATTATGACCGAAACCTTAGTCATTCTCCTTTAGCGTTTGCGCAGAGATGTAGAGCGCGCTCTGTTCTACCTTTGACTTGGCGTAGTCGAGTGTAACCACAAACTTCTTACGCCTGCTGGTGGGAGCATCGAACATGGCGTCCATCATCATGGTCTCGCATATAGAGCGCAGCCCGCGGGCACCCAGTTTGAACTCGATGGCCTTGTCTACGATGAAATCCAGCACATCGTCTCCGATCACCAGCTCGATTCCGTCCAGCCGGAACAGCTCTGTGTACTGTTTTATGATGCTGTCCTTGGGTTCGGTGAGAATCGCACGCAGGGTGTTGCGGTCCAGTGCGTTGAGGTGGGTGATAACAGGCAGGCGGCCGATAATCTCGGGAATCAGTCCGTATGCGCGCAGATCCTGCGGAGCCACGTACTGTATCATGTTGTTCTTGTCAATCAGATTGCGCTTGCGCTGGGCATCGTAACCAACCACCTGCGTGTTCAGGCGGTGGGCGATATGGCGTTCGATACCTTCAAAAGCGCCTCCGCAGATAAACAGGATGTTGTCTGTATTCACGGCAATCATCTCCTGTTCCGGGTGCTTGCGTCCCCCCTGCGGCGGGACGTTGACTATGCTCCCCTCGATAATCTTGAGCAGCGCCTGCTGGACCCCTTCTCCCGATACGTCGCGGGTGATGGAGGGGTTGTCGCTCTTGCGGGCAATCTTGTCTATCTCGTCTATGAATACGATACCGCGCTCTGCCTTGGCCACATCATAGTCGGCATCCTGGAGCAGGCGGGTCAGGATGCTCTCGACATCTTCGCCCACATAGCCGGCTTCTGTGAGAATGGTGGCATCCACAATCGCAAACGGCACGTTGAGCATCTTGGCGATAGTGCGTGCCAGAAGGGTCTTGCCGGTACCGGTGGGGCCTACGAGCAGGATGTTGGACTTCTCTATCAGGCCGTGATCCTTGTTCTCTATGCGTTTGTAGTGGTTATATACCGCTACTGACAGCACCTTCTTGGCGGCATCCTGCCCTATGACGTACTGACTCATAAAGTCGTACATCTCGCGCGGCTTGCGCAGCGAGAAGTCGCCATCGATATGGCCGTTGCTGCGGATGTTGCTGCCGGCAGGGTGGAGAACTTCGCGCACGGCGTTGTATGCGGCCTCTGCGCAGTCGTTGCAGATGGCGGCATGTTCTGTGGATATCAGCAGGTCTACTTCGTCCTGGCTGCGGCCGCAGAACATACACCTGTCGGGTGTATCGGTAGTCTTTGCCATTATTTATTTCCTGGCCGCTTTGGAGGCGGGTCTGCTTACTATTTCGTCTATCATGCCATATTCGAGGGCATCCTTGGCTGTCATCCAGTAGTCGCGGTCGGCATCCTTGACAATCTGCTTGAAGGTCTTGCCGGTATGCTCTGCCAGTATCTGGTAGAGTTCGTCCTTGAGTTTGAGGATTTCGCGGGCTGTGATCTCGATGTCAGATGCCTGGCCCTGGGCGCCGCCCATGGGTTGGTGAATCATCACGCGGGAGTGGGGCAGGGCGCTGCGCTTGCCCTTGCTCCCGGCAGCCAGCAGGATGGAGGCCATGGATGCTGCCAGCCCCGTGTTTATGGTGTGCACGTTGCTGGAGATTGTCTGCATGGTGTCGTAGATGCCAAGTCCTGCATAAACCTCACCACCGGGGGAGTTTATGTACAGGGAGATGTCGGTATCATAACCGTTGCTGTCCAGAAACAGCAGCTGCGCCTGGATTATATTTGCAACCTCGTCGTTGATGGGACATCCGAGAAAAATGATGCGGTCCATCATCAGACGGGAGAATACATCCATTTGAGCAACGTTCAGCTGTCGCTCTTCTATGATCATGGGGTTCATGTAGCTGGAGACCAGTTTGTTGTACTGATCCAGCGTGAGGGAACTGATGCCGCGCCCCTTGACCGCAAATTTTTCGAATTCGGATTTCATCGCGTGTGGGTTTATTTGTTCATTTCGCGCATCTTCTCAAGCGAGATGTTCTTCTTTGCCAGGGTGGCGTTTTTCTTAACAAAGTCTATGGCCAGGTCGTTCTCTACCTTCTCGAAGATCCGGCGGGCCTGCTGCTGGTCGGCCAGAAGACGGTTGACAGCCTCGCGGGTCTGCTCTGCCGGCATTGCGGGCAGGCCGTACATTGCATACTGGTAGTTTACAAAGCGGCCGGCCTCGTTCTCGAGATCCTCTTTGGTGACCTTAAGCTCGTGTGCTTTCATGATGTGGCCGCGGACGATGTCCCAGCGGAAGTCCTTCATAAAGGCATCGAAATCCTTCTCGATATCCTCCATGGTGAACTTGCCCTCGTTTGCGGCAAACAGCCAGCGTTTGATGAACGCCTCGGGTAGTGTAAGGTTGGCTTTCTTTACCAGGTATTCGCGGGCGTCGGTGCCAAAGCGATAGTTGCTCTCTGCCTCGTATTCATCTGCCAGGCGCTCTGCGATTTTCTTGTCGAATGATGCGGCATCCTTAACTGCACCTTCGCCAAAGATCTTGTCGTAAGTCTCCTGATTCTCCTCGGCATCCTTGAAAGTCTTCACAGTTTTTACGGTCATCTTCCATACGGGATCCATGCCTGCCAGCTCCTCTTTTTTGAGGCGGAGCATAGATGCGCGGTCGGTTTCGTTGGCAAAGGTCTCCACAACGTTGACTTCGCGCACGTCGCCCGGTTTGATACCCACAAACTGCTTGCGAATGTCATCGCTGGCCATTGAGCGCAGCGCCACGTAGGTGTCCTCTACCTTGTTCTCGCCCTGCTCGAAATCTACGGTCATGAAGTCATCTTCTCCCAGCGCCTCGCCATCTGCCAGGGTGCCGAACTGTTTGAGAAGGTTCTTTTTGTAGTCTGCCTTGGCAGCTTCTGTAACCTTTACCTTATAATAGGGGATGCTATCCTCTGCCGTTACGTCTACATCTATCTTGGGATAGAGGCCGAGGTCGTATTCGAAACTGAGGGTTTCGCCGTTCTCCCAATCGTTCTTGATCTCTTTCTCGCTGGGCAGCGGCTCGCCGATTATCTCGAGTTTGTGATCCTCTATGTGCTTGTTGAGCGCGTCGCTTACAAGGGCGTTGATAACCTCTGCCATGGCCTGGGTGCCATAGAGTTTCTCTATCAGCGACATCGGGGCCATACCTCTGCGGAAACCCTTGATGTCTGCCTGGTGGCGGAAATTGTTAAGTTTTTTCTTCTTCGCATCGGCCCAGTCGGCCTTCTCAAGTGTGACGTCCAAAGTAAGGTTGAGGTCGTCGATTCTGTTCTCTTTGATCTGCATTTTATTGTATTATTGATTTCTCTATGGATTAAAGGAGCGCAAAGTTAGTAAAAAATAGCTATTTTTGTAAAAATCTGACTTATGAATAATTATATAAACGAACACCGGGAGAGATTCTTTGAAGAATTGTTCTCTTTGCTGCGAATCCCCTCTGTGAGCAGCGAGGCAGAGCATAAAGACGACATGAAAAAATGTGCCGACCGCCTGTGCAAACTGCTGGTGGCGGCGGGTGCCGATATGGCTGAAGTGTGCGGCACGGCCGGCCATCCGGTGGTCTTTGGCCAGAAAACGGTTGGAGCCGATGCCACCACCGTGCTGGTATATGGCCACTATGACGTGCAGCCGGTGGATCCGATTGCAGAGTGGAAGAGCGATCCGTTCGAGCCGGAAATCCGCGACGGGGCCATCTATGCCCGTGGCGCAAACGACGACAAGGGGCAGATATTCATGCACATTAAAGCGTTTGAATACCTGGTGAAAACGGGTAAGTTGCGCCATAATGTCAAGTTCATATTCGAAGGGGAGGAGGAGATAAGTTCCCCCTCTCTGCCGGCATGGATAAAAGAGAATAAAGAGAGGCTTGCGTGTGACATTATCCTGGTTTCCGACACCACCATGCTCTCTGCCAGGGTGCCCTCCATCAATTGTGGCATGCGCGGCCTGGCATACATGGAAATTGTGGTCAAGGGTCCCAATGCCGACCTGCATTCCGGCCACTACGGCGGGGCGGTGGCAAATCCTGCGAACGTGCTGTGCGAGATTGTAAGCAAGTTGATAGACAGCGACGGTCGCATCACCATAGACGGCTTTTACGACGATGTCGTGGAACTCTCCCAGGCAGAGCGCGAGATGCTCTCCCGGGCACCGTTCGACCAGGAGGAGTTTGAACGGGAAATAGGTGTACCCGGGGTACGCGGGGAGAAGGGCTACTCCAGCCAGGAGCGCCGTTCCATACGTCCATGCCTGGATGTGAACGGCATTGTGGGAGGCTTTACTGCAGAAGGCTCCAAAACCATCATACCGCGTCAGGCTAGCGCCAAGGTATCGATGCGTCTGGTTCCCAACCAGCATTGCGACAAGATTGCGAATCTGTTCAAGGCATACATAAAGAAGATAGCGCCCAAGGATGTCACGGTAGATGTGATAGAGCATCATGGTTGCGACGGCTTCCTGATTCCCGTAACCTCCAAGGCGTACAAGGCTGCGGCAAAGGCTGTGGGTGAGGTGTACGGCATAGAGCCCGTGCCCAGCCGCGGAGGTGGCAGCATCGGCATCCTGGCAGAAATGCAGCAGATACTGGGTGCTGACCCGCTGCTTATGGGCTTTGGCCTGGAGCGCGACTTTATCCACTCTCCCAACGAGAGCTACCTGCTGGACCAGCTGTTCAAGGGGATGGAATCGATAGCACTTTTCTACAAGTATTATGACCGCTAGGGAGCTGTCAGCACAGATGCAGACCAAGCGCAGCTGCCTGTGTGTCGGGCTGGATCCTGACCTGGACCGGCTGCCATCGGTGCTGGACGGCGAAAGCTATCCGCTGTTTATCTTTAACCGCGAGATAATAGACGCCACGGCGCAGTATGCCGTATGTTACAAGCCCAATACCGCCTTTTATGAGTGCTACGGCAGCTGGGGGTGGCAGCAGCTTGAGATGACGGTGGGCTATATCAAGGAGCACTATCCGGAGATAATGGTAATCGCCGATGCCAAGCGGGGTGATATCGGCAATACCGCCGGACGCTATGCCAGGGCTTTCTTTGAGAATATGCCCTGCGATGCTGTTACGGTAGCGCCCTACATGGGGCGGGACAGCGTGGATGCGTTTCTTGCATACAAAGACAAATGGGCGGTGGTGCTGGGCCTTACCTCCAACGCCTCTGCAGCCGATTTCGAGTTGCAAGGCGACCTTTACAAGCGGGTGATATCTTGCGCCATGCAATGGGGAACGGCAGATAACATGATGTTTGTGGCGGGCGCCACCAGGCCCGAACTGCTGGCCGATATCCGCGAAATATGTCCCGACCACTTCTTGCTGGTACCTGGCGTGGGCGCGCAGGGTGGCAGTGTGGAACAGGTGGTGCGATACGGACGTAACAGCCGTTGCGGCCTGTTGATAAACTCGTCCAGGGGTATCATTTACGCCTCCCGCGGGGGCGATTTTGCTATTGCTGCGGCCAGGGCTGCAGAAGCGCTCACAGGGCAAATGCAGAGCATTTTTATCTGAAGAACATTTGTTTTTTAGTCTTTTCGTATTACATTTGCATATCCTAATTGCGCGGGCGATTATCTTCGGCTGCGCATCATCATCAAATTTTTTATATGTACGACATAATTGAACTCAATGGCAAGAGTAGGGAAGAGTTGATAGAGATTGCCAAAAAGCTTAAGGTCAAAAAGCCCGAATCCATTTCTGACAAGGACCTGGTATATGTGATTCTGGACGAACAGGCCATTCAAAGCAGTGAACCCATAAAGCGGACCCGCAGCGCCAAGCCAGAGAAAAAGGTGGCGGAAGTGCAGGCCGATGTACCCGCAGCCCCCGCAAAGCGCAGGGGCAGGCCGCCTAAAGCCAAGGCTCAGGCTGAGCAGGAGATTGCCGCACCGGCAGCGCCGGAGGTACAGGTTGCACCGGAGGCAGAGAAACCCGCCCGCAAGCGGATAACCCGTGCATCCAAGGTTGCCGCAGAGGAAACTGCACAGGCAGAAGTTGCTCCGGCACAGGCTCCCGCGGCAGCAGCAGAGCAGCCGCAGCGCGCTCTGCGTCCCCGCATGCGCAAGGGTTCAGCCGAGCAGGCTCCCGCTGCAGAGCAGCAAGTGCAGCAGGCAGCGCCCCAGCAGAATCAGCCCAGGCCTCAGAATCCCCAGAATCCTCAGAATCAGAATCAGCAGCGCGCCCAGCAGCCGCAGCAGAACCAGAATCATCAGCATCAGAATAATCAGAATCAGCAGCAGAACCAGCAGCCTCAGCGCCCTCGCATAGAATACGACGGCGTGGTACAGGCCAGCGGTGTGTTGGAAGTGATGCCGGATGGCTATGGCTTCCTTCGCTCTTCTGACTACAACTATCTCAATTCGCCAGACGATATATATGTATCGCAGGCTCAGATAAAGAACTATGCCCTCAAGCCGGGCGACACCATCCTGGGTGATATCCGTCCGCCGCGCGAAGGCGACAAGTATTTCCCACTGGTGAGGATACACACCATAAACGGCCGCAGTCCGGAGTTTATACGTGACCGTGTCCCGTTTGACTTCCTCACCCCGCTGTTCCCCGATGAGAAGTTCAACCTCACCGGAAACGGACACAACAGCAACATATCGGTGCGCATAGTGGATATGTTCACCCCCATCGGCAAGGGGCAGCGCGGCCTTATCGTGGCGCAGCCCAAGACCGGTAAGACGGTGTTGCTCAAGGATATCGCAAATGCGATTGCAGACAACCACCCGGAGGTGTTCATGATGGTGCTCCTGATAGACGAGCGTCCGGAGGAGGTTACCGACATGCAGCGCAGCGTCAAGGCAGAGGTTATCGCATCTACCTTTGACGAGCCGGCAGAACATCATGTTAAGGTGGCCAATATAGTACTTGAGAAGGCGAAGCGCTTGGTAGAGTGTGGACACGATGTGGTAATCCTGCTGGATTCCATAACCCGTCTGGCCCGCGCATACAATACCGTGCAGCCCGCAAGCGGCAAGGTGCTCTCCGGCGGTGTGGACGCCAACGCCCTGCACAAGCCCAAACGTTTCTTCGGCGCTGCCCGCAACATAGAGAACGGCGGCTCGCTCACCATTCTGGCAACGGCCCTCACCGAGACCGGTTCAAAGATGGACGATGTGATTTTCGAGGAGTTCAAAGGCACTGGCAATCTGGAGTTGCAGCTGGACCGCAAGCTCTCCAACAAGCGTATTTTCCCCGCCGTGGATGTTACCTTGTCGAGCACCCGTCGCGACGATCTTCTATACAATCCCGACCATGTGAACCGCATCTGGATACTGCGCAAGTATCTCTCCGACATGAACTCTGTAGAGGCTATGGAGTTTATGAAAACCCGCCTCGAGCGCACCCGCGACAACGAGGAGTTCCTCTTCACTATGCAGTCGGATTCGCTGGATTAAACTATTTCTCCTCTTTTGGGGATTCAGAAGCAGGTGCTTTGCCTACGGGCGGGGCACCTCTTTTCTTGGAGTTGGCGTTGCGGCGGAACAGATCCTTGAGGGTATTGAACTCCTCCTGATAGGATATACCTATGCCGTTTCTCTGAGTCTGGTCAAGATAGTTGCTGTATTCGTCGGCAGAGTGGGAGAATAGCGACAGGCGGGTCTTGCCGCGTGTACCCAGCTTTATCTCAACGTCTACGTCACCCACGATATCCTCCCGGGTGCTGGTCAGGTAGCGGCGGTTGCCGATATTGCCGTTCACGCTTACGCGGTTGTTCATAAGCTGGGTGGATACTGCAACATCGAACAGATCTTCGCCGGTGCTGGTGGGCTGGTAGTTGAAGCCCAGGTCGATGGGGATGTCCAGTTGCTGGAAGATGTTGTTGAGCTGGTTGCTCATGATTTCGGTAGCATTGAAATATGATACCGAGGTGTTGTTCACGATGCCGCTCTGCTCATCCGGGATGAAGGAGCCCGAGATAAGCAGTGCCAGGAACTGCCTCATCCGCTTCTCTTCTGTATTGAGCGTGTTGTCTATAAGCGCCTGGGTTGTAGGGTCCAGGTCGTCGATGTCTATATTAAAGCCCAGGCTGGGGTTGGCAAGGCGGTCGGTGACGCGTATGCCGCAGTTCACCGGGCGGCGGAGCGACGAGTTGCCGGAGTTGCCCGCCATGGCAACCAGGGGCGATATCGACGCTTTTGTCTTGTATGCGGCGGTCATGTTGAGTTCAGACTGCATGATATCGCCGGTAAAGTGAATCGTGCTGCCGTTCTCAAGGGTGAAGTCGCGGGTTACGAGGCCCAACAGTGCGAGCTGGTAGTTGCCTTCGCTGACGGTATAGTCGCCGGTGATTGAGAAGTTGTTGTCTTTTACCGAGATATCCACTGTGCCGGTGCCCTTTACCTGCAGTGCGTCAGAAGTGTTGCTGTCAAGCTCTATGTTCACGTCTGCATCTTCTGTGGCCCGGACACGTACAAATACGTCCAGCCCGCCGCCACCTGCCGTCTCGCTGGCCTGTTCCTTGGCGCGGTGGAGGTTTATCAGCGAATCGATGGAGGACATGCGGGGTTTTGGACGGTTATCCACAAAGGTCAGGATAGATGTCTGGGTGGTGGTGGCATTGCCTATGGGGATGTTGACCACCGTCCCCTTGCGGGTCGTGGCATTTATGTTCAGGGCGAGTCCGTTCGACGGGCCGGAGAGACTTACCCGGCCGGTGGCGTAAGCCTTGCCGTAAAAGGTTTCGTTGTCGTCGCGGGTGGTATCGAAGCCGATCAGGTTGTCTGCCCGGATGTTGATGTCCAGTTTGAGGTCCTTGAAATGGTCGTGTGTGATTGCGCCGGCAAGGGTGCCTTTTCCGTTTTCTGCATCGGCAATCTCAAAGTCGCTCAATCGTATCAGCCGGTTCGAGATGTCGATATAACCGTCCATGGTATACGGAACCTGAGTGTATACCAGTTTGGCCCCGGCGTTCTCCAGATGACCGTTTCTGCAGGATATGTCTGGCTTGGAGAGGGAGCCGGAAACGGTAACTGATGCGGTGAGCTCACCGCTGATATCGGTTGCGATACTCGATATGAACGGCTCTATGATACCGATATTGAATTTGTCGGTATTTATCTGGGCAAACAGGCTCTCGTCTTCTGGCTTGTAATATCCGGTGGCGGTGAGTGCCTGACGTCCCTGGATGATGTTGCGGGCAAGCAGGTTGGCACGGTGGAGCGTGTCATCCCAAACGCTTGAAACCTCGATGTGACCCAATTGCTGCCCTGCAAAGCAGAGAGAATCCACCGTCATGTCGGCAATGACGTCGGGACTGGAATACGGGGCGGTCAACTTGCCGCTGCCAGAGAGGGAACCGCTTATGTTGAGCGGATTCTTCATAAGCATGTTCACCAGCGAGAGGTCCAGATTCTTCACATCAAAGGCACAGGTGTCGCGTGTGCTGGCAGAAAGGATGCCGTTGGCGGATACGCCCTGATGCTGGTTATATAACTTGAAGTCGTTTATCGTGATGTGTCTGTCGGCAAAGTAAACCGACGAAGGGTCGATATCCCACTGCTCTCCGCCAATCTTTACGAAGGAATTACCAAGGTGCAGCAGCATATGCTCTTTGCTCTCTTTGGGGGTGGGGAAAGAGAGTGTCGCCTGCAGGTGCGCCGCATCCAGCGAATCGGGGTCGTTGCTGTAACCCATGTTAACAAAGGCGCTGTTGCCTGCACAGTCGGCCTTAAGATTGCCGCTGCGAAGGGCGATGTCGCCCAGCCGTATCTGGTCTGTGTTTACGTTGGCAGTCATCCTCTGGCGGGAGAAGTCAAAACCGGCATCCAGTCCCTGGATGAATAAATTGTTGAATGCAACCAGGTCGGATTTGACAGTCAGGGAGCCGGTGTTGTCGCCCGGCGTTTGAAGCGTCAGGGTGGTGCCGCTCTCGATATGGGTGCCTGGAGAGAGGAATCCGAGCAGATTGCGCAAATCAAAGGCCTTCACCTGCAGGTCGTAGCGGTCTGTACCCGCCACGGGTTCCAGCGACAGCCGTTTTGCAAGGTTGTCCATTTTGCCTTGGAACACCAGCCCTTCCAGCTGCGGGATTATGGATGTGACAAATGCGCTGCCGCGATACCGGGCACGGAGCATCCGGCTGTTTATCCCCAGCATATAATGCTTTGTCCCGTTGAAGGCAACAATGTCTATGTCGTCCAGGGGGAATGTGCCGTCGGGGCTCTTGAACTCTATGTCGGTCAGGCTCACCTTGCCCATCAGTCGGCCGTCCGGGGTCTGGGTGATGTCGGCGGAGGCGTTCAGCCGGGCTGTCGAGACAGGCCGTTTGTCAAAGTTAAGGGCTGCCAGGTCGGCATGGCCAAGGGAGAGCTTTAAATGGTACAGGCTGTTCCCGGAGGTGCCGGAAGGGGCAAGGATTCCCTGCAGCATGAACTTGAGGTTGGGGTCGGCACTCACAATGCGCCCCTCTATCTCTTCGCACTTGAGGTTGCCGGCAGCATAGATATTGCTGTATGTATACCCGTTGAACTCCAGTTTGGGGATTTGAATCTCTTCAATATATACCTCAGTATCCCTCTCATTGTCTGCAAAGTAACTCGACATGGATGCATGGCAGGTCGCTTTGCCAAGTGTGTTTACCTGAAGGAAGTGTCCAAGGTCAAAGTCGCGCACGTCCAGATAGCCCAGGACCTCATAACCTTTGAAGTCGACATCGCGGCAGATTATATCGACACGTCCGCCACCGATATTGCTATGCAGGGCCCCGTATGCCACAAAATCCAGGAAGAATCCGTTCAGGGTGCCGTTGAATGAGAATCTGGTGCCTGGCGCCAGGGATGAGACACTTTTGCGGTCAAAAAGATTTTTGTGCAGGGTGCATTCCCATACGATCTGTGCAATGTCGCGGGTGGAGGTGTAGCTGCGGTTCACCTTGATCGTGGCCATTGTTGCCAGTGCGTCCGGCAGTCCGACAAGATGGGCGGTGAGGTCCAGAAAGCTCTCCCGCGTGCCGGAGTACACGTGCAGCGATTCTGTCCTGAGGTCTGCAACCGTACCGGTGACGCGGCCGTCGATTATAAGCTTGAGCTCCAGGAAGCCGATGTCGTCGGCAATATGCTGGATTGTCCTGAAATCGAGCAGGGCATCCTGCACGGTGGCGTCTATCTGTACTTTGTTGAAAAAGTCGCCGAAATCTTCAAAACTGTTGAAGCCAAGGTCAGCCCGGGGAATGTTGAAGTCGGAGAATGTGTCGTTGAAGTTAAAGTCGCGGATATGCAGCCCGGCGGTGTCGTATGCGGCCATAAAAGAGAGGTTATCGAGCACTGTGCCGCTGCCGGCCTCTCTGAATCCGACCTTGCAGACCTTCACATCCGCCCGCTCGCCGGTATAATCCACGTCCCTGATATCGGCATAGAGGTCGGTGATAAGCAAATCATTGAAGTCGATTTTCCGTGGGTCGAGGATGCGGTTGGTGTGGTCGCCGTCCTGGTTGTATAGAATGACCTTAAAGTCGTTGAGGGTTGCACGCCTCACCTGCAGGTTGAGTTTGGGCAGGGAGAAAGCGGTGGTGTCTTTCTCTTTTTTAGACGCAGGGAACCGGGATGGGTAAACCGCTCCTTTATCAAGCGAGATGCGCTTGATTTTGATGTTGTTATTGAGCAAGGCGACAGGCGATATGGATATGGCGGCCCGTCGGCAACTAATCAGAGTATCGCGGCCGTCGACAACCGCGACATCCTCTATGATTACGCGGTCTACCAGCGCCAGATGAAAATCGCCGGCCTTGATTTCGAGCTCGGTGCTCTTGCTTACAGAGTTGAGGATGCTGTGGCAGAGCGACCTCTGGACAGAAGGAATCTGCAGGATAACGATGGCGGCGACTATCAGTGCCACAAACGCGGCAACCACAGCCAGGACTATTTTGACCCATCGTTTCATCTGAGCGCTATTACTTTTAACCTACAAAAATAATCAATCGGGGTGATTATTCAAATAGGTTAATTTTCATTTTGCCAGCTGCTAAAAAATCACTAAATTTACGCCCTTATAAGACACAATAAAGAGAACAAGAAATGGTAGAAGAAATGGACGAGATTCAGGGACGGATTATCCCTGTCAACATAGAGAGCGAGATGAAGAGTTCGTACATAGATTACTCTATGTCGGTTATCGTTTCGCGGGCCCTTCCCGATGTCCGCGACGGCATGAAGCCGGTTCACAGGCGCGTGCTTTTTGGCATGGACGGACTGGGAGTGGGTTATGGCGGCGGCACAAAAAAGTCGGCCCGTATCGTGGGTGACGTGCTTGGTAAATACCATCCCCACGGAGACAGCAGCGTATACGATGCAATGGTTCGCCTGGCACAGCCGTGGAGCATGCGCTACCCGCTGGTGTTCGGTCAGGGCAACTTTGGCAGCATAGACGGTGATTCCCCGGCAGCGATGCGTTACACCGAGGCCAAGCTGGAACGCCTGGCAGAGGATATCCTTGCCGACCTGGACAAGAACACCGTGGACTTCCGCCCCAACTTTGACGAATCGCTGCCGGAGCCGGTAGTGCTTCCCGCCAAGGCTCCCGTGCTGCTGCTGAACGGCAGCAACGGTATCGCCGTGGGTATGGCTACCAATATGCCGCCCCACAACATCACCGAGGTCTGCAACGCCATCTGTGCATATATAGACGACCCCGACATCACCGTAGAGGGGCTGATGGAGCACATCAAGGGTCCCGATTTCCCTACGGGCGGAATCATCCAGGGGCTGCAGGGCATAAAGGATGCCTTTGAGACGGGCCGCGGACGTATCGTTATCCGTTCCAAGACAGAGATCGAGGTCTCCGACAGCGGTCGCGAGACCATCGTCATAAGCGAGATTCCCTATCAGGTCAACAAGCGCGAGATGATAGAGAAGATTGCAGAGCTGGTAGAGAACAAGAAGATAGAGGGTATCTCCTATATAAACGACGAGAGCGACCGCAAGGGTATGCGCGTGGTAATCCGCCTCAAGATGGGGGCATCTTCCAATGTCGTGCTCAGCAATCTGTACAAATATACCCAGGTGCAGTCGAGCTTCTCCGTGAACAACATCGCCCTGGTAGACGGCAAGCCGCGCCTGCTGGGTCTTAAAGACCTGATCCACTACTTCGTACGTCATCGTCACGAGGTGGTTGTGCGCCGTGCAAAGTTCGACCTTGAAAAGGCAGAGAAGCGCGCCCACATCCTGGAGGGGCTGCTCAAGGCTCTGGATATCATAGACGAGGTCATCGCCCTTATCCGTGCTTCCAAAACGGTGCAGGATGCACGCGAAGGGCTGGTTGCCCAGTTCGGCTTCACAGAAGCCCAGGCCGATGCGATTGTGGAGATGCGCCTGCGTCAGCTGGCAGGTCTGGAGCGGGAGAAGCTCCGTGCAGAATACGAAGAGATAGAGGCGCTTATACACCATCTGCGCGAGGTGCTTGCCAGCGAGAAACTGCAGCTGGCCATCATCAAAGACGAGATGCACGAGCTCATCGAGAAATATGGCGACGAGCGCCGCACCGAGATCGCTCCCACCGCAGACGATATCAACCCCGAGGATTTCTATGCCGATGAGGATGTGGTGATAACCATCTCCCACCTTGGATACATCAAGCGTACCCCGCTTACAGAATACCGCACCCAGGCTCGCGGAGGCGTGGGGAGCAAGGGGAGCACAACCCGCGACGAAGACTTTATAGAGCACATCTACGTGGCCAACAACCACAGCACCATGATGTTCTTCACCGCCAGGGGACGTTGCTACTGGCTCAAGACCTACGAGATACCCGAAGGGGTGAAGGCTTCCAAGGGGCGCGCCATCCAGAATGTGCTCAACATAGAGCAGGGCGACAGCGTGAAGGCATACATAAATGTCCGCAACCTGGCCGATGCTGATTTCGTGGAGAATCACTATGTGGTTATGGTCACCAAGAACGGCACCTTCAAGAAGACATCGCTCAAGGCATACTCCAATGTCCGCAGCAAGGGTGTCAATGCAATCATAGTCCGCGAGGGCGACGAACTGCTTGAGGCACGCCTTACCAACGGCAACAACTTCATCTCCATCGCCAGCAAGCAGGGGCGCGTATGTACATTCCACGAGAGCGGTGCCCGCGCTGTCGGCCGAACCAGCATCGGTGTCCGCGGCATGGATGTCGGCGACGACCTCTCTGCAAACGAGGTTGTCGGAATGGTGTGCGTAGACGCCGGCCTGAATGAGGATCTGCGTCCGCAGATCCTTGTGGTGAGCGAGAACGGCTTTGGCAAACGGAGCGACATTATGGAATACCGTGTCACAAACCGTGGCGGCAAGGGCGTGAAGACCATCAACATAACGGAGAAGACTGGCGCGCTTATTGCTATCAAGGATGTTACGGACGACAACGACCTGATGATTATCAACCGTTCGGGTATCGCAATCCGCATGTCGGTAGAGAGCCTGAGGGTGATGGGCCGTGCAACGCAGGGTGTGAAACTGATAAACCTGCGCGAAGGCGATTCGATAGCATCGGTCTGCGTTGTGCCGCGCAGCGAAGAGGATACGACACCTAAAGAAGAAAATATTAATTAATCCTATAACCAAACGCTTATGAAACGTATAGCTATTCTTTTGCTGGTTGCTGTGATGGCAATGCCCCTTGCAGCACAGAACCTCTCCAAGAAAGAGGCTGACCTGCTCAAGTATGCCGCAAAGTTGGAGAAGAGTCTAGAGAATCCCAAGAAGGCCGGTACATCCGAGCCGTGGTACAAACTTTCCCAGGCTTACTACGACATCTACGCTTATCCCACTTCTGACGTTTACCAGAACGCCCAGCAGTTTGAGGTACGCCTTATCACCAAGAACAAACAGTACACCACAGAAGAGCGCGTATGCCGCGGCACAAGCTATATCGTGGATTCTTATGAAGATAAGGACCTTTACTACGATGCCAACGGCGTGCTGCAGTTCTGGCTTGTGAAGAAGCCGCTTATGGAAGACGCTCTTGCAAAGTGCTCCGAAGCCCTTCAGAAGTCTTACAAACTCGACGAATACAACTACAAGACCAACAAGTACAAAGAGACTGCAGAGAAGATTCACACCGCTTACCACAACACCGGCCTGTTCTACTACATGGCAGGCGATCCGGCAAAGGCAGAGGAGTATTTCGAGAAGGCTTATCTGAGCACAGAGAATCCTATCCTGAACCGCGTGGACACCATCGCAGTTTACTATACTGCGCTTATGGCCCGCGACAACGGTCACGGTGACAAGGCTATGGAGCTGTTCAAGAAAGACCTCGAAGCCGGCTATGCCGCAGGCGGTGAGGTTTACGCAGCGCTTGCAGAAATCTACCGCGATAAGGGCGAGATGGAATCTTACCGAGATATCCTGGAGCAGGGCTTCTCTGCTTTCCCCGAGAATCAGCAGATTCTGGTAGGCCTTATCAACTACAACCTTGATACAGGTGGCGACACCAGCCGTCTGTTCGAGCTTATCCATCAGGCACAGGCCAACGAACCCACCAACGCCAGCCTCTGGTATGTAGAGGGAGACATCAACAAAAAGCTTGGCAATAAAGAGGCCGCCCTGGAGCTCTTCCAGAAGTCTTATGACATAGACAACACCTATCTCTTCGGTATCGTTAACAAAGGTATCATCTATTACGAAGAGGCGCTTGAATATCAGGACAAGGCCAATGCAGAGATGGACGATGCAAAATACGAGGCCTTGATAGAGGAGGTCAACAACTCCTTGAAGAATGCGATAGAACCGTTTGAGCAGTCATACAAACTCGCAGAGGGCGACCTTGAACTCCAGGTTGCCATTGCAGAATACCTGAAGAACATCTTCTTCCGCTTCCGCACCCAGAGCGACGAATACATGGCAGCATACGAGAAATACGACGCAATATTCAAAAACGCTACGGCAGAATAAATTAACCCGGGCGGCTGATTCAGCCGCCCTTTTTATTTCAAAATCTTACAAAAAATGGGGGGATTATTTGGAGTCGTTTCCAAGAAGCAATGTGTAAAAGAGTTGTTCTACGGTGTGGACTATCATTCGCACCTGGGGACAAAGCGCGGCGGCATGGCAGTCGTCAACGAGGATGGCTCGCTGGCCCGCAGCATCCATTCACTAAAGCAGTCTTATTTCAGGGTAAAGTTTGAGCCCGACCTTCGCAAGTTTGACGGCAGGATGGGCATCGGGGTTATCAGCGACAGCGAGTCACAGCCCATCGCGGTACATTCCCATCTGGGCAGATTCGCAATCTGCACGGTTATGAAACTCTCCAACGCAGCTCAACTGGCTGCGGAGGTATTGTCAGAAGGGAAGATATTTACCGAGCTGAGCGACGGCGGGGTCAATGCCACCGAGTTGGTGTCTCAGCTGATAAACAGGGGCAGCTCTTTTGCAGAGGGGATCCGCTATATGCAGGGCAGAATAGACGGTTCCTGCTCTATGCTGATACTTACCGACGACGGCATTATCGCCGCCCGTGACTGGTGGGGGCGCACGCCGTTGGCAATCGGGCGCAGTGCCGATGGCTATGCAGTGGCCAGCGAGAGTTGCAGCATGATTAATCTTGGCTTTGACTTTGAACGTGAGCTGGGTCCCGGCGAGGCGGTGAAGATAACCGCCGACGGGTATGAGCAGATCCTGCCGCCGGAGGGGAAGCTGCACATCTGTTCTTTCCTGTGGATTTATTACGGATTTCCTGCCACATCTTATGAAGGGATGAACGTAGACCACGCCCGCCGCAATCTGGGGCGGTTGATGGGTCAGCAAGACGACCTTAACGCCGATCTGGTTTCTCCCATTCCCGATTCTGGCACCAGCATGGCGCTGGGATATTCAGAGGGCGCCGGCATCCCGTACCGCAACGCGGTGCTTAAGTACACTCCGACCTGGCCGCGCAGCTTTATGCCGGTGGACCAGAGCACCCGCGACGTGGTGGCCAAGATGAAGCTGATTCCCAATTACGGTCAGATGAAAGGGCGCAAGATTGTCTTCTGCGACGATTCCATTGTGCGAGGTACCCAGTTAAGGGACAATGTCCAGATTTTCCGCGGACACGGGGCGGGGGAGATACATATCCGCATCAGCTGTCCGCCGCTGGTCTATCCATGCCCGTATCTCAACTTTTCCGCATCCAAGGGGCCGCTGGAATTTGTCACCCGCCGCACCATTCAGGAGCTGGATGGGGCTCATGATGCCCATCTTAAAGAGTATTCTACCTTTGGCTCGCCGCGTTATTGCCGTATGGTAGAGGCTATCCGCGCACATCTGACCATGGACTCTTTAAAATTCAATTCTGTAGAGAATGTGGTAAAGGCTATCGGCCTGGACAAGTGCAGCCTTTGCACACACTGTTTCGACGGCACAGGCAACGACTAGAGTCCGGCTATTATCCCGATTACGGTTTTCAGCAGCCTCAGGCTGGTTTGAAGTGCCATCTGCAAAAAGTCTCCCGCTACCGGGAGATTTTTTGTTATCAGCGCCAGCGGGGTAAGGTAGATTGCGGCGCTGGTGAGGGGTATCGCTACAAAATTGGTTATCATAAAGTATCGCGGGAAGCTTCCGAAGTATAGCCATACCAGAGGGGCGGTGACTGCCTGACAGCTGAGGGAGAGGGCCACCATGCTCCATATTTTCTCCAACAGGGCGCTGCGGCAGTCAAGTATCGTCTTGAGCCGTGGATAAATTATGCCGATGCCGGCCATCGCGCCGTAGGATAGCTGGAAGCCTATCTTGAAAGGGGCGTCGGGGCTGGCCAGTGTGGTTATCAGCGCGCTGATAGCAAGTGCCCGCATAAGGGACCGCCGGCTGCCAAGCAGTTCTCCTGTATCATAAACAGTAATCATTATCACAGCCCGCAGGATAGAACTGGACAGTCCGGTGACTAGCGCATAGCTCCATAGCAGGGCCAGAGTCACAGCGCTGCGAATACGTCTGGCAGCAATACTGTTGCCCAGTATGCCCAGCGTGAGGGTGATAAACAGGTACAGGACGCCTATGTGAAGGCCGGACAGGGCTATCAGGTGCATGGCGCCGCTCTGTTTGAAATCGTTTTTAAGGGTGCGGTCTATCCTGCTTTTGTCGCCTATTGCAATTGCGCTCAGAATCGCCCCTTCGCTGCCGTCGCCCGCAATCTGGTTAAGTTGATACGAGACGGTGGCCTTTGTGGTTTCTGTGAGGTGGGTAAGTGCCGTTTGTCCCGGCGGATACCGGCCTATGGCAGCGTTAATCGCCCCGAGCATCAGCAGCGCCGCTACAGCCGTTGCCCTCCAGCGGCGCTTCGCGGTAAAGAATGCCAGGATAAGTGTCAGGATAACGGATGATAATACGATGGCGGGCCGTATTGCACCGCCCGCGGCTCCGGATAAAAGATCTCCGGCAACAAACGCCGCTGCATAAAGAATGATATCGTCTCGCCCCTTCATATCTGCCGCACATTTTGACACGAAGATAAGATATAATTCGTAACTTCGCGCATCAAAAAATTAACCACATATATGAATATCCTTGTCCTTAATTGCGGTAGCTCGTCCATCAAATATCAGGTGCTGGATTTCAAGAGCGAAACCGATTTCTCCCTTATGGCAAAAGGCCTCGTAGAACGCGTAGGCAGCGACAATGCAACCATCACACACAAAGTGCCCACCCGGGAAGATGTGTTCCGGGAACTACCGATACGCGACCATTCCAAAGGTATCTCTGTAGTGCTGGAGATGCTGCTTGACAAGGATAAGGGTGTGCTGAAAAGCCTCTCGGATATAGATGCAGTTGGTCATCGCGTGGCTCATGGCGGCGAGTATTTCTCTTCTGCCGCTCTGGTAAATGAAGATACCATCGCCAAGATAGAGAGGTGCTGCGCCCTGGCACCGCTTCATAACCCCGCATCGCTGCTGGGTATCCGTGCCGCTGCAGAGTTGATGCCGCAGATAAAGCAGGTTACTGTGTTTGATACGTCGTTTCACCAGACCATCCCCGATTATGCATATATGTACGCCCTGCCGTATGAGTATTACCAGAAGTATGGCGTGCGCCGCTACGGCTTCCACGGCACCAGCCACAACTTTGTGGCGGGCAAGGCATGCGACGCCCTGGGCTGGGACATCAAAGAGAAGAAGATTATTACATGCCACCTTGGCAACGGCAGTTCCATAACCGCCATCAAAGGGGGCAAATCGATAGATACCTCCATGGGCTTCACTCCGCTGGAGGGCGTCACAATGGGTACCCGCTGCGGTAATATCGACCCTTCTGTCGTGACTTTCCTGATGGAGAAAGAGGGGCTGGATGCAAAGGCGATGAACGATGTTATGAACAAAAAGAGCGGCCTGCTGGGCCTTAGCGGTATCTCTGCGGATAATCGCGATGTGGTAAGCGCTGCCGACAATGGCGACAAGCGTGCCCAGATGACCCACCTGAAGCGCTGCTACGACATCAAGAAATATGTAGGCGCATACGCAGCCGTGCTGAATGGCGTGGACCTGATTATCATGACAGGCGGAATAGGGGAGAATGCCCGCAATGTGCGCCGCGAAGTGCTCAGCGGCATGGAGTATCTTGGCCTGGAGCTGGATCTCTACCGCAACGACCACGTCGAGGGGGACAACTGGCTTATCAGCACAGAGAATTCCAGGGTGAAGGCTATGGTAGTCTGCACCAACGAGGAGCTGGTCATCGCCCGCGACACCATGGAACGGGTTTCCCGCAGCCGGAAATAGTGTATCCCACATATAGCAGCGTGCAAGGTCTCCTTAGAATAGGTATACCTTGCACGCATATTTTCTATAATTGTTTTATAATTAGATAATTATATTTTGGGTGTGTGCAAGGTGAGTCCTTTTTGAGGAGACCTTGTACACTTTATACCAGTAATACGGTAACACTTCTTGCTGCCTGAGCACCCATGACAAGGGTCTGGGCGATGTCGGCGGTCTTGGAGGGGCCGCTGATAAAGGTGCCGTAACCGTAATCCCCAAGGTTCACGCGCCGATACGCCTCGTGCATATTGTTAACGATTTCGGTTTTGGGGAGGAGGATCACCAGGTTCTCCGAGATGAAGCACACCGCCTTCTCTTTCATTGCCTGCGGAATCCAGAAGCAGCCGTTTTCAGCTACGCCAAAGGAGCCGCGGATTATGCCCACATCGGTGCCGTTCAGCTCCTGTGCGCTGCCGACGGTGTCGGGATTGATGGTGGCGATATTGATTTCGGGCAGGTTGGAGGCGATGACCTTCGCATCCGGGAACAGTTCTCGGACGGTGGCGTTGATGTCTGAAGAGGGGGATATCTCTACCACCTTGCTGCCGGCAGCAAGGCTGGCGGTAATGAATGCTTCCAGCGGATCGGGAAACACCGTCGCCTGCAAATCAGCAAGCGATGGCATTTCGTAGCGCTCCCGGATGCCGGCGCGGATGCGGCCAAGTATATCTTGCTTACTACTCATCGCTGTCGGTTTTTAGACTGTGGAACGGTTTTTTGACAACGCCCGTGGCTGCCTTGTAGAGCAGCGGGTGGTTGTATACCATCGACATACCTTTGCAGAGAATCTTCTTGCCGGCCGGTTCTGCATTCCATACGGGCAGCATCTGCCGCCACTTGTATATCTGTTCTCCGAGATTGACCTTGACCGGGCAGACGCTCTGGCAACTGAGGCACAGCGTGCAGGCCGATACGTTGCCCGAGTGGGCCCTTGGGTCGCGCAGCATCCCCAGATTCACCCCCACCGGGCCGGGGATAAAGTAGCTGTATGAATATCCGCCGGAGCGCCTGTAAACCGGGCAGGTGTTCATGCAGCTGCCGCAGCGGATGCATTTCAGCGTCTGCCAGTGTTCGGGATTGCCCAGCCACTCGCTACGGCCGTTGTCCACCAGAATGATGTGCATCGGGGCTGCACCGGGGCGCGCCTTGCGGAAGTGGCTGGTGTATGTGGTTGTTGGCTGTCCGGTGGCGGAACGGCACAGAAGGCGTTGGAACACCGCCAGACAATCGTAGTCTGGTATAACTTTTTCCAGTCCAAGCGCCGCTATGTGCAGCCTGGGGCAGGAGGTAGACATGTCGGCGTTGCCCTCGTTGGTGCAAACCACAATGTCGCCGGTGGCGGCTATCCCAAAGTTGGCGCCAGTCATTCCGGCATCGGCCGTCAGGAACTCGTTCCTCAGGCTCAGCCGGGCGCGGTAGGTGAGGTATGTCGGGTCGTGATTGCCAATCTCGCTGGAGATGCCCTCCCTCTCAAAAAGCTCGCCCACCTGGTCTGGGGTGAGGTGCACCGCCGGCATCACTATGTGGCTGGGCGCCTGTCCCAGCAGCTGGATTATCCGTTCGCCGAGGTCGGTCTCCACCACTTCTATCCCTTTGCCCTCCAGATACGGGTTCATCCCGCACTCTTCTGTGAGCATCGACTTGGACTTTACAATCATCTTGACACCGTGTTCGCTCAGGATGCCGAAAACTATCTCATTGAACTGTGCCGCATCGGCAGCCCAGTGCACTATGGCTCCGTTTTTCTCTGCTGCGGCAGAGAACTGCTCCAGATATTCGTCCAGGTGACTTAGGGTGTGAAGCTTGATTTGCGATGCCTTCTGGCGCAACTGCTCCCATTCCGGCAGCCCGTGCGCCATGTTGTCCCGCTTTTCGCGCACAGCCCAGAAGGTGGCGTCGTGCCACTCGCTGTACTTTGCATCCTTCAGGAATGCCTTCGCATTTTTGCTGTGTCTGCTCATAGTCCCGCTGCGAGAATCTCGGTTACGTGTTTGAAGCCTATTTCAAGGCCGTTTTTCTTTGCTATGGAGCTCTGGTGCATCAGGCAGGAGCAGTCGGCGCCGGTAATGAATTCCGCCCCTGTGGCGATGTGCCTGCGGACCTTGTCCAGCCCCATCCGGGTGCTGACTGTGCTCTCTTCTACGCAGAACAGCCCGCCGAATCCGCAGCATTCGTCCCTGCGCTCTGGCTCCACCACCTCGATGCCCTCTACCATGTGTAGCAGGTCGCGGATTTTGTTCTGCTGCGGTATCTGTTCTTCGCTGGGGGAGGAGAGACCCAGTTCACGAACGCCGTGGCAGCTGTTGTGGATGCTCACCTTGTGCGGGAAGCGCCCAGGCAGCGCTGTGGGCTTTACAACGTCGTGCAGGAATTCCACCACATCCATGCACTTGGATGCTATCTCGCATGTATGCCCTTCCTTAAGCAATTTGGGATAGTGGTGGCGGACAAAGGCGGTGCAGCTTACGCTTGGCGTCACAACATAATCGAAGCCGGCAAACAAATCCTCCATCCTGCGCGCCAGCGGTTCTGCCTGGCTCTCAAAGCCACCGTTGGCCATCGGCTGGCCGCAGCAGGTCTGTCCAGCCGGATATGTTACGTCCACCCCCAGATGCCGTAGCAGCTTGAGTGTTGCCATCCCCACCTGTGGGAACAACGCATCCACATAACACGGAATAAACAGCCCGACCTTCATATCGCAAAGATAATAGATTCTTTGTTAATGCTGCATTTTAGTATCTTTGTAGGAGATGATGATTAGGGCAAGGCCCGGATATTTATAAAACTCTTAATATGAACCGAATACTAACAATCATTTCAATTGCGGCGGCCGGGGCTCTGGCGTCGGGGTGCTGCAATAAAACTACAGAAGCCGTGGAAGATAAGAATCCAGTTATTGAGAACATTATGGCGCGCCGCTCTGTGCGTCATTATACCGACCAGGCTGTGCCGCGCGAGGTGCTGCAACAGCTTGCTGAGTGCGGTGTGAACGCACCCAACGCCATGAACAGGCAGGAGTGGGAGGTGCGCATCATCGACAATCCGGAGTACTTTGACGGGGTTACTGCGGTTATGAAGGAGGCGATGCCGTTCTTTGTGAACAACGACGACCCCAAGTTCCGCAATGCATTCCGCAACGCGACTGCGGCGATAGCAGTGGCCTGCCCCGACGACCCCTCCGGGATGACGCTTATCAATGTGGGCCTTCTGTGCGAGAATATCTGCCTGGCGGCCAAGTCGCTGGGGCTTGGCTCAGTGGTGATGGCCGGCCCGGCGATGATGCTTAGCACGAACCCTGCGGCCAAGCCTTATCTGGACAGGCTAAACTTCAGCGAAGGGTATAAGCTACGCATCGTGATAGGCCTTGGCTATCCCGATGAGGAGCCCGAGGCAAAGCCCCGGGATCTTGGGAAGATACAGTTCGTAGAGTAATTTTAAGCTTCTGCGCGGCCGTGGCAGTTCTTGTATTTCTTGCCGCTGCCGCAGGGGCAAGGATCGTTGCGTCCCACCTTTTTCTCTACGCGGATGGGGGCGTTGCTCTTGGCCTCGCTGCTGTTGGTCACCAGGTCGGGACGGCTGGCCTGCATACGGCTCATATCGGTACGCTTCTCGTGCGCCTCGGTGGCGACATCTTCCGGAGCCTGCTCCGTGCGGAGGAATACCGACATCCTTAGCAGGGTAGAGAGCACATCCTTGTAGATGCCCTCCAGCGCGCTGATGAACAGTGAGAAGCTCTCCGTCTTGTACATCAGCTTGGGATCCTTCTGCTCGTAGCTGGCGTTCTGTACCGACTGCTTGAGGTCGTCCATATCGCGCAGGTGGTCTTTCCAGTATTCGTCTATCACGCGCAGGGTCACGGTCTTGTAAATGCTGCGGATAAGTTCCTTGCCCTTGGTCTCGTATGCCTTGCGCAGGTCAACCAGCACATTGAAGGTCTTGCGGCCATCGGTTATGGGGAGGGCGATATTCTGATAGAACATGCGCTTCTTCTCATAAACATAGTTGATTACCGGCCAGGCCTGTGCGATAAGGGTGTCGCATCGCCGCTGCTGGGTGGCAGCCAGATCCTGACACAGACGGTCGGCCAGCTCTTTGCTGCGGGCACGGTCGTAGAACTGGGCATCGAAGGTGACATCTAAGCCAAGCTGTTCCATGAGAACCTCTTTGAAATCGTCGTAGTCCAGATCCTTGAACTTGTCCACCAGGATGTCGCAGTAGTCGGTGGCCATGTTGAGCACATCTACATCGATGCGCTCTCCGGTGAGTGCGCTGCGGCGCTTGGTATAAACCACCTCGCGCTGCGAATTCATAACGTCGTCGTATTCAACAAGGTTCTTGCGGATGCCGAAGTTGTTCTCTTCTACCTTGCGCTGGGCGCGTTCTATGGTGCCGGAGAGCATCTTGCTTTGCAACGATTCGCCCTCTTTCATGCCCATGCCGTCCACGACCTTGGCGATGCGCTCGCCTCCGAACAGGCGCATAAGGTTGTCTTCAAGCGAGATGAAGAAGATGGAGCTGCCCGGGTCGCCCTGACGTCCGGCACGACCGCGCAACTGCCGGTCTACACGGCGGCTGTCGTGCCGCTCTGTGCCGATGATGGCCAGACCGCCGGCAGCGCGCACATCATCTGTGAGCTTGATATCGGTACCACGACCCGCCATGTTGGTGGCGATGGTAACGGTGCCCCTTTCTCCGGCATGTGCTACAACCTCAGCCTCGCGGGCATGCTGCTTGGCATTGAGCACCTGATGCTTGATACCGCGCATCTTGAGCATACGGGAGAGCAATTCTGATATCTCGACCGAGGTGGTGCCGACCAGTACCGGACGGCCCTGCCCGACAAGGTCCTCTATCATCGCGATCACCGCATTGTATTTGTCTTTCTTGGTGCGGTATATCAGATCTTCCTGGTCGTTGCGGATAACGGGACGGTTGGTGGGGATTACCACCACATCCAGCTTGTATATCTCCCAGAACTCACCCGCCTCTGTCTCTGCAGTACCGGTCATACCGGAGAGCTTGTGATACATTCGGAAGTAGTTCTGCAGGGTGATGGTGGCAAAAGTCTGGGTGGCTGCCTCGACCTTTACGTTCTCCTTAGCCTCTACCGCCTGGTGCAGGCCGTCGCTCCAGCGGCGCCCCTCCATGATACGGCCGGTCTGCTCGTCCACGATCTTGACCTTGCCCTCGATAATCACGTAATCGACATCCCTCTCAAACATGGCGTAGGCCTTGAGCAGCTGGCTCACGATGTGCATACGCTCTGCCTTGAGGGAATAATTTGCATAGAGTTCGTCTTTGCGGGACTTCTTCTCTTCTGCAGAGAGGGCTGCATCCTGGTCTATGGCTGCCACGGCGTCGCCCATGCGGGGCATCAGGAAGAATTCGGGGTCGCCAACGGCCTCTGCAAGAACGTCGTTACCCTTATCGGTAAGCTCAACGGAACGCTGCATCTCGTCTATCACGAAGAAGAGGTCGTTTGTGACGATGCGCTGCTCGATATCCTTCTCTGTGAAGGCTTCGCGGATAATCTTGCTCTGTGCGTCCTGCAGGATGACCTTTATGCCAGGTTCGCTCAGATACTTGATAAGCGGACCGTACTTGGGAAGACCCTTGTACGCCTTGAGCAGCTTTATTTCTCCCTCGTCCTTTATCCGCCCCTCTGCTATGAGCTTCTTTGCTTCATTGAGGAACTGGTTCACAAGCTGGCGCTGAGCGGCGTAGAGCTTCTCTACGTAGGGCTTGTATTCAATGAAAGTCTGGTCTGTGGTGCGTTGTACCGGACCGGCGATGATCAGCGGGGTACGGGCATCGTCTATCAGCACGGAGTCGACCTCATCCACAATTGCGAAGTGGTGCTTGCGCTGAACCAGGTCATCGGGGTTGATGGCCATGTTGTCGCGCAGGTAGTCGAAGCCAAACTCGTTGTTGGTACCGAAGGTGATATCTGACTGATATGCTTTCTTGCGCCCTTCGCTGTTGGGTTCGTGCTTGTCTATGCAGTCTACCTTAAGGCCGTGGAACTGATACAGCGGACCCATCCACTCGCAGTCGCGCTTTGCCAGGTAGTCGTTCACGGTGACCACGTGCACACCTTTGCCGCCCAGGGCGTTGAGGAACACCGGCAGGGTTGCAACCAGCGTCTTACCTTCACCTGTAGCCATCTCTGCAATCTTGCCCTGATGCAGCACGATACCGCCAATGAGCTGCACGTTGTAGTGCACCATGTCCCATGTGGTGGGGTTGCCGCCGGCCATCCAGGTGTTCTTCCAGATGGCGTACTCCCCGTCTATGTTTACAAAGTCGCACCGGGTGCTCAGCTCACGGTCGGCATCGGTGGCCTTTACGCGGATGGTCGCATTCTCCTTGAAGCGTCGGGCGGTGGATTTCATGATTGCGAACGCCTTTGGCAGGGCGTCGTCCAGCGCCTTCTCCAGCTCCTCGTCAATCTCTTTTACCAGTTTGTCGAGCCGGGTGGCCAGGCTCTCCTTCTTGCTTACGCTGATCTCGACGTCGGCCAGCTGCTCGCGTATGGTGGCAGCCTCCGACTCCTGAGCAGCAGTGCGCGAAGCAATCTGGGCCTTGAGCTGCTGGCACGCCTGGCGAAGGTCGTCGTCGCTAAGGCGGTCAAGCGTGTCGTACTCGGCCAGAATCCTGTTAAGTATGGGGGTAAGCTGTTTGAGGTCTCTGTCTGCCTTTGACCCGAACAGCGACTTGAGAAAATTTGCCATAATGATTAAAGGTTTACAAATAAAGGTGACACATTGTCAGAATGCGCCACCTTTACTTTACTCGTCCTTCACAATTGCGCCCATAGGACATACATCGGCGCATGCACCGCACTCTGCGCACAGGTCAGCATCGATGCTGTACTTGTCACCAGCAGAAATTGCGCCAACAGCGCATTCATCGATACAAGTTCCGCAAGCAGCGCAATCATCAGTAATTTTGTAAGCCATAATGTTTGTTTTATAGTTTCGTTAGATTATACAAAGAAAAGCATTTTCTCAAAAATATTGCCAATTAATAGTATATTTGTCCAGAAAAATTGTTGACAGATGTTGTTGAAAAATATCACTGTGGCCTGTTCTGTGCTTATGGCACTCTTTGCCGCACTTCCCCTTGCGGCGCAGAGCGGCGAAGCCCGTCCGGAAGAGGAGGTGGTGGTTTTTGAAGAGAAGGTGCACGATTTTGGCGACATTCTGGTAAGCGACAAGAGCGTCAGCTGCAAGTTTCTCTTTACAAACGTCAGCTCCACACCGGTGGTAGTGCACAATGTGGTTTCCAGCTGCGGATGTACGGTGCCGGAGTGGACCCGCGAACCGATAAAACCGGGCGCAAAGGGGGCCATAGAGGTTACTTACAAGAACGACCAGGGGGCGTACCCCTTCAACAAATCCATAACTGCATATATCTCCGGCATCAACCGCCCCGTAGTGTTGCACATAAAGGGTGTGGTGTACAGCCGCAAAATGACGCTCAAAGAGATATATACCAACAGGATAGGAACTGCACTTGGTATTCGGGAGGGCACCCTTATGCTTGGGAACATGTATCAGGGCAAAACCCGCAGCGATGCCACGTCAATCGCGAACCTTGGCAAGAAACCGGTAAAGGTAGAAGTGGTGAGCGACAACCCTGCGCTAACCTTTGCGGTAACTCCCAATCCCGTTCCGGCGGGGGAAAAGGCATCTCTGACATATACGGTGAACACCGCAGTGGGTCAGAAGCAGTGGGGACGTACGGAATATACCGGTCATTTCGTTGTTGACGGCGTCAAGGCAGAGGAGACGGTCAGGGTTGTGGCCAATATTGCAGACGACTTTGACGGTTACACCCAGGCAATGCGCGACAAGGCGCCCGTGCCTGGCTTCGAGAAGGGATACCTGGATATTGGCGAGGTGGAGAAGGGGGTTGAGGTAAGCCACACCATAGTTGTGAAGAATACCGGCAAGACCCCTCTTACAATCTACAAGGCCGATTCCGACGATTCCCGCACTGATATTCTGACCCCGACCCCCTTGAAGGTGGCGCCGGGCAAGAGCGCAGAGATCAAAATCAAATACAGCACCGCGACCCAGACGGGCGAGTTTGTGAGCATAGTTACCCTGACCACCAACTCTCCGCTGCGGCCTCGTCTGGACTTCTTTATCAACGGAGCAATCAAGTAGCGTATGGACAAGCAAGGCGACTTTTTTGACGATTATAAAAACGACTCTTCTGCCCTGAAGGTCAACGACGGCATCAAGCAGCCGCCGCTGATTAACCCATACCTTGCCAACCGCCCCCTGCGGCGCCCCCGGATAAAGAGCGTGGACGAATACATGGCTGGCATCGAGGCGGGTGACAATACCATCCTGAGCCAGGCCATAACCCTGGTGGAAAGTCTCTCTGCAGAGCATCGCAAGGTGGCCGGCGAGATTATCGCCCGCTGCCAGAAGATAGCCTCCGGCCGTCAGACGATGCGAATCGGAATAACCGGCGTGCCGGGCGTGGGCAAAAGCACATTTATCGAGGCCTTCGGCAGCCACATTACCGGCAAGGGGCACAAGCTTGCGGTGCTGGCCATAGACCCCTCCAGCGAGAAGACCAAAGGCTCCATACTTGGCGACAAGACCCGTATGGAGACCCTTGTGCGCGACCCCAAGGTCTTTATCCGTCCCAGCCCCAGTGCGGGGAGCCTTGGAGGAGTGGCGCGACGCACCCGCGAGACGATACTTCTGTGCGAGGCGGCCGGCTACGACGTGATTTTCATAGAGACCGTCGGGGTCGGGCAGAGCGAGACTGCGGTACATTCCATGAGTGACTTTTTCCTGTTGCTGATGCTCTCCGGTGCCGGCGACGAACTGCAGGGCATCAAGCGCGGCATAATGGAGATGTCTGACCTGATAGCCATTACCAAAGCCGACGGTACGAATATAGAGAAGGCCAAGGTGGCACGGGCGCTCTATGCGAGCGCCCTGCACCTTTTCCCCCCGACAGAATCGGGCTGGGTCCCCACCGCCGTCACATCGTCGGCCGTTACCAAAGAGGGGCTGGACGATATCATGCAGAAGATAGAGGAGTATTTTGCCCTTGTCACCGCCAACGGGTTCTATATCAAGCGGCGTCGGGAACAATCCCGCTACTGGATGTACGAGAGCATAAATGAATCGCTCAAGAATATGTTTTACGAGAGCGATGTGATAACCCGCCTGCTCCCTGATTACGAACAGGCGGTGCTTGAAGGCAAACTGGATTCGTTTGCCGCGGCAGAAGAATTGGTAGACAAGTACAACAGCTGACCCGATGGAGATTTTTCTGGATGCACTGCTGTCGGCAGTCCTGATTACCGGGCTGGTGATAATAATGATGATGCTGCTGGAGTATATCAACGTTACTTCGGCAGGGCGCATGGGTACCACTCTGCGCCGTTCCCGTTTAGGCCAGGTGCTGCTTGGCGGCCTGCTGGGCGTGCTGCCCGGCTGTGTGGGCGGATTTGCCTGCGTGTCGCTTTATTCCCACGGGATGATATCCTTCGGGGCGCTGATAGCCATGCTGATAGCATCTTCCGGCGACGAGGCCTTTGTTATGCTGGCGATGTTTCCCGGCAAGGCGTTGATCCTGTTTGCGGCGTTGTTTGCAATAGCGGTGGTGGCGGGACTGGTGGTTGACACTCTCTCCCACGATAAAAAAGCTCCCCACACGGCTTGTGACGCCCATTTTGAGGTGCACGGCAGCGACGGTCACGGCGTAGAGCGCAGTTGGAAGAATCTCCGCCACCCCATATGGCAGCGGGTGGTGCTGCTGGCGGGTATCGCCGCCTTTATCGTGGCGCTTGCCCTTGGCATGCTGGAGCACGAGCACGAACCATCTGCCGGTGCTCATTTCAATATCTTCGACGAGTATTGGATCAACCTGCTGTTTGCCGTCTGCTCTCTGTTCGTACTGTGGTTCACGGCTGTAAGCAGCAACCATTTTGTACAGGAACATCTCTGGGGCCATGTCGTAAAAAAGCATCTGCTGCGCATCTTCCTCTGGAGTTTCGGGGCAATATTGCTGATAGAGTTGCTCATGCACTTCTTCGACCTGGAATCTCTGGTAAAGGGCAACATCCCGTTTATGATTCTGCTTGCGGTACTTATCGGCTTGATTCCGGAATCGGGGCCGCATCTGGTGTTCGTGACCCTGTTTGCCGGTGGGATGGTGCCGTTCTCTGTGCTGCTGGCAAGCAGCATTTCACAAGACGGACATGCCAGCCTGCCGCTTCTGGCAGAGACCAAGGCGGGCTTTGTAAAGGCAAAGGCGATAAATGCGCTGGTGGCTGCCATCGCTGCTTATGCCCTCTATTTCTGCGGGCTTTAAATCCTGTCCTTGACGTTGTAGGTGTTGCGGCCGGCGGAGTTGCGGGATATCAGTTCTGCAACGAAACCGGTAAGGAACAACATGATGCCGATCATAAGGCATACGATCGCTGCGTAGAACAGCGGCTGGTCGGCAACCTGACGGAATACCATGCCGTGGCTCTGGCGGATTAACTTCTCTACGATGAGCCATACCGCGCAGATGAAGCCGGCCAGGAACATAAGCGTGCCCACCACCCCGAACAGGTGCATCGGCTTGCGGCCAAACTTCTGCAGGAAGGCGATGGTTACAAGGTCCAGGAAGCCGTTCATGAAACGTTCCATCCCGAACTTGCTGGTGCCGTATTTGCGCGCCTGGTGCTTTACCACCTTCTCTGCTATGCGGTCGTAGCCGGCATTCTTTGCCAGATAAGGGATAAAGCGGTGCATCTCGCCGTACACCTCGATGGATTTTACAACCTCGTTGCGATAGGCCTTAAGGCCGCAGTTCATGTCGTGCAGCTTTATCCCGGTGACGCGGCGGGCGGCCCAGTTATAAATCTTGGAGGGGATATTCTTTGTTAGGCGGTTGTCATAGCGCTTCTTCTTCCAGCCCGATACCAGATCACAGCCATCTTCGCGTATCATGCGCATCATTTCCGGCAGTTCTGAGGGGTCGTCCTGCAGGTCGGCGTCCATGGTAACCACAATATCGCCCTGGGCCGCCTCGAAGCCGCAGAAAAGGGCTGCGGACTTGCCGTAGTTGCGACGGAACCGGATGCCGTGGATGTTGCTGCTATCTGAGCGCAGCTGCTGTATCACCTGCCACGACGAATCTGTGCTGCCATCGTCTATAAAGATGATTTCGTAGTCGGATACGTGTCCGCGCAGCGCTTCTGATATGCGCTCCGACAGTTCGCCCAGCGATTCCGCTTCGTTATAAAGGGGGATGATTATCGAAAGGTCCATCGCTATGCCAGTTCGTCCTCTTCTGCTTCTGATGCTGCGCCGTCGGTAAAGATATCTTTCTTACGGGACGAGGAGTTGGCTATCGCCGCCACAATCAGGCCAAAGAGGAAGTTCTTTATGAAAGCTGCAAAGAAGTGGAAACGGGGGTAGTGGTCTATGAACCGCTCCAAAATGCTCTGCCCCTCTGCAGGGATGGTGTTCATGGACTGGGTCAGGGCTTCGGTAACCGTGTCCAGCATATCCGGGAACAGCCATGCGATAGCCGCAGCGTCGTAGAATGCGCACACCAGGGAAGAGAGCAGCACCGTGCACAGCGCAAAGCCCATCGCACCCTCCCCTGTGGCGGCAGAGAACTGTTTCATAAAGATAACCAGCAGCCAGACGGAGGCTACGGTGCGGACAACCCATACCAGGAGGCTTAAGAAGGTGCTGTCCGGTAACAGATATGTAATGGTGTTGCAAACAATGGTTACTGCTGCCAGCAGCAGGGCCTTGACGGCGGCCTGACTCCATTTGTAGCCGTTTGTGTATTCGCTCATCGATTCTTAAGGTCTATAATTACGCAAATGTAATAAAATGTTTTAACTTTGCACGTTTATTATTGGTAACAAAAAACGACACAGATATGATTAAAATCACTTTTCCGGACGGTGCCGTAAAGGAATACGAAAAGGGTATTACCGGGTATGAAATCGCCATGGGTATCAGCCCCAGGCTGGCTGCGGATGTTATTGTGGCAAGCGTCAACGGCGAGATTTACGACCTTGACCGCCCCATCGATACCGATGCGGATTTCAAGCTGCACAAATGGGAAGACAAAGAGGCCAAAAAGGCCTTCTGGCACTCTTCCAGCCACCTTATGGCCGAGGCGCTGGAGGCGCTCTATCCCGGCATCAAGTTCGGAATCGGACCTGCAATAGACAACGGCTTCTATTATGATGTGGATCTGGGCGAAACTACCATCTCTGACGAGGACCTGCCCAGGATAGAGGCCAAGATGATGGAGCTGGCGCGCAGCAAAGAGAGCTTCGTGCGCACCGACGTCCCCAAGGCAGAGGCGCTGAAGCGTTTTACCGAGAAGGGTGACCAGTACAAATGCGAGCTTATCGGCGGCCTGGAAGACGGCACGATATCCTTCTATACCAACGGCAACTTTACCGACCTGTGCCGCGGCCCGCACCTGCGTGACACCTCCATGATAAAGGCCATCAAGCTTCTGAGCATTGCCGGTGCATACTGGCGCGGCGACGAGCACAACAAGATGCTGACCCGTATCTATGGCATCACCTTCCCCAAGAAGAGCATGCTGGATGAATACCTTGCCATGCTGGAAGAGGCCAAAAAGCGTGACCACCGCAAGCTGGGGCGCGAGATGGAGCTGTTCACATTCTCCAACAGGGTCGGACAGGGGCTGCCGCTCTGGCTCCCCAAGGGCGCTGACCTGCGCGGCCGTCTGCAGGAGTTCCTCCAGAAGGTTCAGAAGAAGTACGGCTATCTGCCCGTCATCACCCCGCATATCGGCAGCAAAGACCTCTATGTAACCAGCGGTCACTGGGCACACTACGGCGCCGACAGCTTCCGCCCCATCACCACTCCGCAGGAGGGTGAGGAGTACCTGCTCAAGCCGATGAACTGCCCCCACCACTGCGAGATATACCGCAGCAAGCCCCGCAGCTACAAGGACCTGCCGCTGCGCTTTGCAGAGTTCGGTACAGTGTACCGTTATGAGCAGAGCGGCGAACTGCACGGCCTCACCCGCGTGCGCGGCTTCACACAGGACGACGCCCACCTCTTCTGCCGTCCCGACCAGATCAAAGAGGAGTTCTGCAAGGTTATAGACATTATATTATATGTCTTCAAGACCCTCAAGTTCACGGAATTTACCGCACAGGTATCGTTGCGCGACCCCAATAACAAGACCAAGTATATCGGCAGCGACGAGAACTGGGCCAAGGCAGAACAGGCTATCATAGAGGCCGCTGCAGAGAAGAACCTCCCCACCGTTGTAGAGACCGGCGAGGCAGCCTTCTACGGTCCCAAGCTCGACTTTATGGTGAAGGATGCCCTGGGCCGCAGCTGGCAGCTGGGTACTATCCAGGTCGACTACAACCTCCCGGAGCGTTTCGAGCTGGAATATGTCGACAGCAACAACTCCAAGTCACGTCCCGTGATGATTCACCGTGCCCCGTTCGGAAGCCTGGAGCGCTTTGTGGCAGTGCTGCTGGAGCACACCGGCGGCAAGTTCCCGCTCTGGCTGGCTCCCGACCAGGTGGCCATTCTCCCGCTTAGCGAGAAATACAACGATTTTGCAAAAAAAGTTTGCGAATTACTTGAAAATTACGAAATTCGCGCCCTAATCGACGACCGTAACGAGACGATTGGCAAGAAGATACGCGAGAATGAACTCAAGCATATACCGTTCATTCTGGTGGTTGGAGAGAAAGAAGAGGCGAGCGGCAGTGTGGCTGTGCGCAAGCAGGGTGGCGAGAATCTCGGAGTGATGTCGATCGAGGATTTTGCAAACTACATAAGCAGCGCAGTAAAAGAAGAACTTAATTAGGAGGACACAACTATAGCAAACTCAAATTACCGCCCGCCCAAGCCGAAACCGGCTCCGCGGAAGCCCCAGCAGGGTCGTCAGACCAGAGACGATGACGACCATCGGGTAAATGAGCAAATTACTGCGCCGCAAGTGAGAGTAGTGGGGGACAATGTTCCCGAACAGGGTGTATATCCCCTGGCCAAGGCTCTCGATATGGCTGCCGAGCTTGAGCTCGATCTGGTGGAGATAGCCCCCACGGCCGTCCCGCCCGTCTGCAAGATAATTGACTATCAGAAGTTCAAATATCAGCAGCGCAAGAAGCTCAAGGAGCAGAAGGCAAATGCCTCCAAGGTGGTCATCAAAGAGATACGCTTCGGCCCGCAGACAGACGAGCACGACTTTAACTTCAAGCTCAAGCATGCGCAGAGCTTCTTGCAGGAGGGGTGCAAAGTAAAGGCTTACGTCTTTTTCCGCGGCCGTTCCATTCTCTTCTCGGAGCAGGGGGAAAAGTTGCTGCTCAGGTTTGCAGTAGAGCTGGAAGACTATGGCAAGGCAGAACAGATGCCTAAGCTGGAGGGCAAGAGGATGTTAATGATGATTGCCCCCGTAAAGAAGAAATAGAGTTTAATGAACTTTTAAAATAGATCAAAATGCCTAAAATGAAGACCAATTCCGGTTCCAAGAAGCGTTTTACGCTCACCGGATCGGGTAAAATCAAGAGAAGACACGCTTACCACAGCCACATTCTCACCAAGAAGACCAAAAAACAGAAACGCAATCTCGATCACTTTGCAATCGTTGATTCGGTTGACGTGAAGAGAATCAAGGAGTTGTTGGTCAAGTAAACATTTATTAACCGAAAGTTCAGCCCAATAAAGTTCCCGCACAGGCGGGGCGCTGACTGTCAAAAAACATTGAATTATGCCAAGATCGGTAAACTCGGTAGCTTCAAGAGCTCGCCGCAAGAAAGTCCTCAAACAGACCCGCGGTAATTTCCTCTCCAGGAAAAACGTCTGGACGGTTGCAAAGAACACCTATGAGAAAGGTTTGACCTATGCGTACCGCGACCGCAAAACCAAAAAGCGCAACTTCCGCGCCCTTTGGATTGCCCGTATCAATGCCGCTGCACGCCAGCACGGTATGACCTACTCCCAGTTCATGGGGGCAATTCACGCACAGAACGTCGGCCTCAACCGCAAGGTGCTGGCAGACCTGGCGATGAATAATCCGCAGGCATTCGAAGCAATTATCAACTCTGTCAAATAGTCTTGACTTTAAGAGACTTCATCCGCAACAAGTGGGTCAAGTTCGCCTTTTGGGGTATCCTGTATTGCCTTTGGGTAATATGGCTTCAAAACCCCTGGTGGTTCCTTGGCCTTATTGTTGTTTTTGACCTCTACGTAACCAAGATAGTCAACTGGACCTTCTGGAAGCCCCGCGAGGGTAAGGGGAAGAAGCCCAATGCGCTCACGGAATGGGTGGATGCAATCATCTATGCGGTGATTGCGGTGACCTTTATCAACATCTTCTTCTTCCAGTCGTTCAGGATACCTTCATCCTCGATGGAGAACACCCTGATGACGGGTGATTTTCTCTTCGTGGACAAGATGCGCTTTGGTCCCCGCATCCCCGAGACCCCGCTCACGATACCGTTTACCCACAATACGTGGATTGGCGGCCGTAAGTCTTATTCCGAGGCTGTAAAGTGGGACTATCGCAGGCTCAAACCGCTGGGACGGGGCATCCGCCGTGGCGATTGCGTGGTGTTCAACTTCCCCCACGGGGACACAGTGCTGGCCCGCGTACCGGCAGAAGACTACTATGCACATGTACGTATCAACGGCCGCGAGTACACCCAGAAAGCGCTCGGGCCGGTGATTGTGCGTCCTGCAGATAAGGCCGACCACTATGTGAAGCGCCTGGTGGGCATGCCTGGGGATACCCTCAGCGTCAAAGACGGCCTGGTGTATATCAACGGCGAGCAGCAGGAGATATACGAGGGAATCCAGTATACCTACAAGGTGGTAACGGACGGGACCCCCATCAACCGGGTGACATTGGACAAGCTCGGGGTAGACCGCACGCAGATCCGTTACGACGCCCAGTTGCCTGGCTACTACAGCCTGCCCCTCACCGCAGCTGCTCTGAAAAGGGTAAAGGCAATGGCTCATGTGAAAAGCGTCACGATGAATCTGGAGGATTATCCCGGCGACTATTTTGATTCGTACAAGATGATTTTCCCCTTTGACGACCGTGGTTTCACCCGCGACAACTACGGTCCGATATGGATTCCTGCAAAAGGAACCACCGTTGCCCTTGACAACGACAACATAGCCTTTTACCGCAGGATAATCGATGTCTATGAACACAACGATTTTGAGCAGAGGGACGGAAAGTTCTATATCGACGGGGAGCAGGTTACGGAGTACACGTTCAAGCAGGACTATTTTTTCATGATGGGCGACAATCGGCACAACTCGCTGGATTCACGCTATTGGGGCTTCGTCCCGGAAGACCATATAGTGGGGACGCCGTGCGTGATCTGGTTCTCCCGTGAGCCACTGGGGAAGGTCAGATGGCGCAGAATCTGCAAGTTTGTGCTGAACAGTTAAAAAGATTTGGTTTTTTGATTTAAAATCAAGATATTTGCAGCCCCAAAAAAGCAAAAAAATAAAAATAGCATATTATGTCACGAGTTTGTCAGGTAACAGGTAAGAAGAGGATGATTGGAAACAATGTTTCCCACTCCCGCAGACGTACCAAACGCGAGTTCGCTCCCAACCTCAAGACCAAGAGATTCTGGTCTGAGGAAGAGGGCAGGTTTATCACATTGAAGGTCTCTTGCAACGGTATGAAGACCATCTACAAGAACGGCCTTGCCGAAACGCTCAAGAAAGCCGAGGCCAAAGGTTTGATTAAAATAGCTTAAAACGAAAGGTTATGGCAAAGAAAGGCAACAGAGTGCAGGTTATTCTCGAGTGCACAGAGCAGAAGGCTAGCGGCGTTCCCGGAATGTCCCGCTACATCACCACCAAGAACAAAAAGAACACTCCCGACAAGTTGGAGCGCATGAAATACAACCCGTATCTGCGCAAGATGACTCTTCACAAGGAGATTAAGTAAGTAACGCATTAATATCATAATACTATGGCAAAGAAAGCGGTCGCAACATTCGGCGGTGACAGAAAAGACCAGAAAAGCGTTGTAAAGTGCATCCGTATGGATAAGAACGGACGTACAGGTTCCTACATTTTCAAAGAGGAGCTGGTACCTACCGAGAAGGTTAAAGAGTTTTTTGCAAAGACTCAGAACTAATCCGAGCCTTGCAATACGCAATACCGATAGAGACGGGGCGGCAGGCTTCGTCTCTATCGTTTTAATAGCACCGGTATGGCAACATTCCTTTGGGAAGAAATAGTCTTCGGGCCAATCATAAGCCGCAGGGTTGGCCGTTCGCTGGGCATCAATCTGCTGCCCCGCGAGGCCAAGGTGTGCACTTTTGACTGTGTGTATTGCGAGTGCGGTGGCCTCAAACGGGGGGCAGGGAAACATCCGCTGCCAACCTTCTCCGAGGTCCGCGATGCCATTTGCGGCAAGTTCGAAGCGCTGGCCGCAGCGGGGCAGGGGGTTGATTCCATATCGTTTACCGGCAACGGCGAGCCGACGCTCCATCCCGATTTTGCTGCGATAATAGATGTTACGCTCTCTGTCCGCAGCCGCTGGTTCCCGGAGGCGGTGGTGAGCGTGTTCAGCAACGCCTCCATGCTCGACCGGGCGGAGGTTGTCGCCGCCCTTAAGAAGGTCGATAACCCGATACTCAAGCTGGACTGCGCCCTGGACGATATGGCGGCCGTGATGAACCGCCCCCGCGGCGGCTACAGTGTTGCCAAAGCGATAGAGGGGATGAAGGCCTTTGGCGGCGATTTTGTGATGCAGACGATGCTTGTGCGCGGCCCGGTGGTAGACAACACAACGCCGGCGGCGCTTGCCGCATGGTACGATGTGGTGCGGCAGGTGCATCCCCGCGAGATAATGCTCTACAGCGTAGACCGCGACACCCCTGTGTCTGGAATAGAGAAGGTACCGGCCGCAGACTTGGCCTCTGCCGCGGCGCCCCTGGCAGCAGAGGGATTTAATGTCAAAATAAACGGATAAAACACCTTTTTTTGTAACTTCGCGCTCCATGGGTATATTCTTCAAAAAACGCAATACCGATTCTGCCGCTCAGGCAGAAGACAAGGCCGCTCTGGCGGCCGGCCTGGGCAAGACCAAACAGAGCCTGCTGGAAAGGCTGCAGTATGCGGTGATGGGGCGTAGCGTGGTAGACGACGAGGTGCTGGATTCGATAGAGGAGGCGCTGATAGCTTCCGATGTCGGGGTGGATACCACGGTTAAGATTATCGAGCGTCTGGAAGAGCGCGTACGTCGCGACAAATATCTCAATACATCAGATCTGAACCGCATCCTCTGCGAAGAGATAGAGAATCTTATTGCGGGTGATGCAGTGGAGCAGGAGCCCTTTGACTTCAGCAGGAAGCCCTATGTCATCATGGTTGTCGGAGTGAACGGAGTGGGCAAAACCACCACCATCGGCAAACTCGCCGCACAGCTCAGGGCAGAGGGGAAGAAGGTGGTGCTTGGCGCCGCCGATACTTTCCGTGCGGCTGCGGTGGAGCAGCTGGTTATCTGGGCAGAACGCGCCGGAGTTGACATCATCAAGCAGGAGATGGGGAGTGACCCCGCCAGCGTGGCGTACGACAGCGTCAAGAGCGCCGTGGCCAAAGGTGCCGACGTGGTTATAATAGACACCGCCGGCCGCCTGCACAACAAAGTCAACCTGATGAACGAGCTCACCAAAATCCGCAACGTGATGCGCAAGGTGGTGCCCGACGCCCCGCACGAGGTGCTGCTGGTTATAGACGGCTCCACCGGTCAGAACGGCTTCATGCAGGCGCGCGAGTTTACCCGTGCCACCGATGTCACAGCGCTGGCAGTCACCAAGCTGGACGGTACCGCCAAGGGTGGCGTGGTGATAGGCATCAGTGACCAGTTCAACATCCCGGTGAAATTTATCGGCGTGGGAGAGAAGATAGAGGACCTGCGCCTTTTCAATAAGAAAGATTACGTAGAATCATTGTTTAAATAGATACAGAAATGACAGTTTCGTATAATTGGCTTAAAGATTATCTGAAGTTTGACCTTACCCCGGAGAAAGTGGCAGAAGTGCTCACGTTCACCGGCCTGGAGGTGGAGCATGTAGAGACGGTAGAGCAGATTCCCGGCGGCCTTGCCGGCGTCTTTGTGGCAGAGGTGCTATCCTGCGAGATGCATCCCGACAGCGACCACCTGCATATCACCAGGTGCGATATCGGCCAGGGCGAGCCGCTGCAGGTTGTGTGCGGTGCTCCCAACGTGGCTGCAGGGCAGAAGGTGCTGCTGGCCACCGTGGGGACAAAGCTGGTTTCCATAAGCGGTGAGGAGCTCAAACTCAAGAGGTCCAAGATACGCGGCGTGGAGAGCCTTGGTATGATTTGCGCCCAGGACGAACTGGGTATCGGCGAAGACCACTCCGGCATCATGGTGTTGGATGCCGCCGCAGTACCCGGGACCCCTGCGAAGGATTATCTCAAGCTTGCATGCGATACTGTATACGAGATAGGTCTCACCCCCAACCGCATCGATGGCGCTTCTCATATCGGTGTGGCTCGCGACCTTTACGCATGGTGCCGCCTGAACGGCGTGCCGGTAGAGTGGACCCTGCCGCAGCCCTCCCTCGCTCTCAAGGGTGAGGGCCAGGCCGTTCCGGTTGAGGTTCTGGCGCCCGAAGATGCCCCTCGATACATCGGCATCACCTTCAAGGATGTCAAGGTCGGCCCGTCACCCGAGTGGCTGCGCGACCGCCTGAACTCCGTGGGTCAGCGTCCCATCAACAATATCGTGGATATCACCAACTTTATCCTTAACGAATACTGCCAGCCGCTGCACTGCTTCGACCTCAATCAGATTGAGGGGGGCAAGGTGATTGTGCGTCGCGCTGCAGAAGGAGAGAAGATGGTGACTCTGGACGGCGTAGAGCGCACCCTTTCTGACCGCGACCTGGTGATTGCAAACACCCGCGAGCCGATGTGCATCGCCGGTGTGTTTGGCGGAGAAAAGTCGGGCGTGAGTGAGGCTACCACCGATGTATTCCTGGAGATAGCATACTTCAACCCCGTGACCATCCGCAAGACCAGCAAGCGTCTGGGGCTCAAGACCGATGCATCGTTCCGCTACGAGCGCGGCATAGACCCTACCAATACCATGAACGTGGCACGCCGTGCCGCACAGCTTATTTGCGAACTCTCCGGCGCCAGGGTAGTGGGCGAACCCCAGGAGTTCTGCGCAAAGGAGTTCACCCGCGCAGAGGTCGACCTGGACTATGCACGCATGTTCTCGCTTATGGGCAAGAATATCGGCGTCCAGACTGTGAAGGATATCCTGGGATATCTCGATTATAAGATACTGTCTGAGAACGAGGCAGGCTGCCGTGTGGCTGTCCCTGCATATTATGTGGATGTAACCCGGGAGTGCGACGTGGTTGAGGAGTTGCTCCGCATCTACGGCTACAACAACATAGAACTCCCCACCGGCATGAAGGCCAGCATCCAGCCCGACCCCAACCCCGATCCCGAGGTGATACGCCGTCAGGTTAGTGAACTGCTCTCAGGACGCGGTTTCTGCGAGATAATGAACAACTCGCTTACCCGCAGCGCATATTACGAGAAGCTGGAGACCTTCCCCGCTGCAAACTGCGTGCGCCTGCTCAACCCGCTCAGCTCCGATTTGGACTGTATGCGCCAGAGTCTGATTCCGGCCGCGCTCGAGACCGTTTCTTACAATATCAAGCATCAGAACCTCTCGCTCCGACTCTATGAGATAGGCAATGTATACAGCTACAGCGCTGATGCAGATGATGCCCTGGGCGCTGCCAACCTCAAGAACTACAGCGAAGAGCTCAAGCTCTCGATCGTGGTGAATGCCCCTGCATCCAAGGCATGGCGCAGCGAGATTGGCGCCGGCTCTTATTTCGAGCTCAAGGGCTATCTGGAGCTGCTGGTGCGTCGCTACGGCATGAATCTCTACGATATGGAGGCGGCTCCGGCACCGTCTGACATCTTTAGCGAAGGTCTTACATTCTCGCTGCAGGGCAAGCCGTTTGCAACCATCGGCACGGTGTCAAAGGCAATGCTCAAGATGTTCGATATCAAGCAGCCTGTCTTTGTGGCAGAGGTATCGTTCAAGACTCTTATGCAGGTGATCCGCCGCAACAAGGTGAAATACCGCGAGCTGCCCAGGTATCCCGAGGTGAAACGCGACCTGGCGCTGATGCTGGACGAGAAGGTTACGTTTGCCGATATCCGCCGCGAAGCATTCCGCGCAGAGAAGGCGCTGCTTAAGAGCGTGACGCTGTTTGATGTATATCGCGGAGTGAAGATTGCTGCCGACAAGAAGCAGTATGCCCTGAGCTTCGTGCTTCAGAATCCGGAGCAGACCCTTACCGACGAGGCGGTAGAACGCATCATGGACAAGCTGCTCAAGACCTTTGAGAGCAAGTTTGGGGCTACTTTGAGGTAAGCCTGCGCACCAGAAGCGCAATCATCAGAAGTAGAAACATAAAACTGCATATACGACCTGTTATATCGCCATAGGTGGTATAACAGGTTTTTTTATCGTTGAGGTTTACTGTGCCGCGGATGGCCACGGGCTCCCACCAACCGGTACGCTGGAGCACATCGCCCCGCTGGTTTATGAAGCCGCTGATGCCGGTGTTGGCCACGTGTACCACGTCGCGACGGTTCTCTATCGCCCTTAGCTTGGCAAAGCGGAAGTGCTGCCGGTAGCCGGGGGTGTTGCCCCACCACCCGTCGTTTGTAATCACGGCGGTGAATTGCGCTCCGTAGAGCGCGGTGCGGCGGTAATACTCTCCGTATACCGATTCGTAGCATATCATCGCCCCGACATCGATATTGTCTTTGCAGCTGAGGTTGTTTACATCGTCGCTCACGCCGTAGCTGTTCATGGAGCCGCCAAAGAGTTCGAAGATGCGTCCAAGGAATCCCAGATAACGCTGGTAGGGGATAATCTCCACCGCCGGGACAAGCTTGGATTTATGGTAATGGCTTACCACTCCGGTGGTGTCTATCATAAGCGCGGAGTTGTAAGAGCAATACCATCTGTCGCCAAGGGGTCGTGAGCTATAGGGCGCCGCAGCCCTGGTCGGGAAAAAGCGGTGTGTGATGGCGCCCAGCAGGAAGTTGGCGCGGGGATAGTCCTGCAGCAGGTTGTATATCCCTACGTAGGTGATGTTGGTCTGAGGCTGGTCAAGGTTAAACTTGTATGTGTAGGTCTCAGGGGTGATTACAAAAGCCGTGCTGTCGGTAATCTGCTCCCTGACCAGGGCCAGCATACGGCTGTCCTGCACCTGCTGACTGAGGCCGCCGTGCTTCTCTGTGTAGGAGTCTATGTTTGGCTGTACTGCCACCACCTCTACCGGATTGTCGGTTTCCTGATAGTTGTGGTAAATACTTAATGATATTGCGGGCGGTACTATCAGAAAGGCGGCGGTGATTATCACAAGGGCTATCTTGCCGCGGGTGTCGTATCTGGTCTGGCTCCTGCGCCTGAGGGCTTTGGCTGTCTCGTAGACAAAGATGTTGCTGAGCCATATCCAGAGGCTGCCTCCCAGAAAGCCGGTAAATTCGTACCACTGCGCCAGACGGGGGCTGGTGGCAAGACTGTTGCCCAGAATCAGCCAGGGCCAGGATATCTCTACGTTTTGATATACCCGTTCCCATGCGACCCACATCGTTATCAGAAGCAGGTAAGCCATGCCGCCCTTGAAATACTTCCTGCTGTATAGGAAGATGCGGAGTATAACCCACATCTGCAGGGCGTTAAGGGCGATGGCGGCGATTGCACCCAGCACAGTTATCCAACCTATCCAGAAGGTGGTGACGGCGTTGAACAGCACGAATGCCAGATATAGCATCCAGCCGCCGTGCTTCACCTGACCCTCTGTGCACAGATCGGCAAACTTAAGCAGTGGAACAAAAGCAAAAAGTGCAACCCAGCCGCAGTGGGGCACTAAAAACGGAACCGAGGCAAGTGTTGCAAAAAGCAGCACGCAGAGCCAAATCTTACCTTTCATATCTCAAAGGTAATGAGTTTTGAAAATTTTTTATCACCTTTGCAGTCGAAATCGTGATTATGGGGATGTTTTGGTTTTGACAGCAATCGATTTCTACAGGTAAGCACGCCGAGAGTCGTGGCCCCTCTCGTAAATCTCAGACCTCACGCCATAACTGGCAACAACAACTATCGTCTCGCTGCGTAATCGGGCCAAGCCTGATACCTTAATCCGCCCGTCAAGGACGGGCCGACGAGCGTCCCGCCGGATTTTATGGAAGTTCGGTCCGGAAATCGGGGCGTAGGCAGAACAATTCCTGCTCGCACCTATCGCCTCTGTCGGTGCGAAAAGATTCAGAGGCTAAGGGAGCGTTAGCCCGCCGCCCGGCGGATTCTCCCCGACAATCAAAGGGTGGATAAGCGTGTAGAAAGCTTGCGGGGACGTTGTTTGGACGGCGGTTCGAGCCCGCCCATCTCCACATAATAATAGCCGGCACAGCCGGCTATTATTATGTGGAGACGTCAGCGCAAGGCGCTGACGCTCCTATTTTACTAGGGGGCTCTGCCCCCTAAAACCCCTGCGGCGCAAAGCGCCGGCCCCTAAAGGGGCTGTGGATTGTATACTCATATTAATGATAAGAATTTAGATTATTTCTGTCAGAATACCAAGTTCCAGGGCCTCTTCAGCTGGGATGAACCAATCCTGTTTCTGCTGGATTACCTGCTTGAGACGTTCTTCCGTAACCTTGGTTTTCGATTTGATTACCTTGAAAAGCATATCGTTTATTCGGCTCACCTCAGCTACAGTCTCTTCCATGTCTCGAAGCGTTCCAAAGGAAACACCGGATACCTGATGAATCATGAAAGTGGTATTGCGGTAGCCTTTCCGGACTTTCGCGCCAAGTGCGACGATGATGCCCATCGACATTATCTTCCCAGTGCAGACCACCTCGATAGGCGTCTGCGATGCTTCGATGACGTCATAAAGGGCGAGCCCGTCATAGCAGCCTCCACCATACGTGGACAAGTATAGTTCTACCGTCGTGCTTCAAAGCGTTGCACTTCAGAGTAGAATCCAGCGATTATTCTTTACGTTCATTGTGCAAATACAAAATTGTATCTGCGAGTTACGTTTTTAAGCCCGGAAGAGAAAATAATTATAACTTTGAGAAAGATATGAAAATGATCTATAGACTATACCTAAGTGCCATATTATGCCTGTCCGGTTTCGTGTCCGCTGCCGCTCAGGATGTGTTTGGCGACTGCCGCGGACGGTGGATGGAAATCGCAGAGCAGACCACTCCTGCTCTGACTGTGACCGAGGTCAGCCCTGTCTCGGTGGTGGAGGTGGTGGCCGACACTGCGGCGTTCCAGAGTTGGCGGTGCATCCCCAAAGCGGGGCTGGACACCCTCTCCGAGACTAATTTCAGAAAGATGCGGAGCGTGACGCTGGACTTTGGCCGTCACCTTACCGGCCGTCTAAAGTTCCGCCTCAAGACTCTGGGCGACGTGATGGACGCTCCGGTGAAGCTGAAATTCGTGTTTGGCGAGACTCCCGGCGAGTTGGCCGAAGCTTTTGACCCCTGGCGCGGAAGCCTCTCCAGGGGCTGGATGCAGGATGAGATGCTCACCGTGGACGTGGCCGACTGCGATGTCCTCCTGGATCGTCGTATGGCCTTCCGCTACCTGCGCATAGAACTTTTCGGCGGCAACTTCGATTTTGCTCTGGACGGCGTACGCTGCCTGGCGACCACATCTGCCGGGGAGCTCAAGACCGCCCTTGACGATAACTGCCCCAAGATTATCCGCGATATCAACGATGTCAGCCTGGCGACCCTCGCCGAGTGTATGCAGACCGTGTATGAAGACGGCCCCAAGCGTGACCGCCGGCTGTGGATAGGCGACCTCTATCTGGAGTCGCTGGCCGGGCGATACTCGTATCAGAATCACCAGCTTACCAGGCACTGCCTGTATCTTTTCGCCGCCCTTACCGACAATAACGGACGGCTGTTGGCAGACCTTTTCGAGCATCCTGAGCCGCATCCGCAGTGGGGTACATACTGTTTTACTTACAGCCTGCTGTATTCTTCAATACTGCTGGAGTATCTTAACGATACAGGCGATATCGACACCGCCCGCGACCTCTGGCCGGTGGTAAAGGTGCAGATGGAAGACGCCGTGGGGCGCGTCAGGGACGATGGCTGGGTGGATGCCAGCCGCGCCTGGCTGTTCTTTGACCACGCCGTGCTGGATGCGGAGGTCCCCTTCCAGGGAGCAGTGCTCTTTGCGCTGGAGCAGACCTGCGAGCTGGCCGGGAAGATCGGCTATGGCGACCAGGTGGAGCAGTGGAGCAAACTGCGGGCAAAGATCCGCAAGGGAGCCAGAAAGCGTTATTACAATTCCCGGGAGCATCTGATGCTGAGTCCCGGCGGCGCCCCGGCATCGGTACACGCCCAGGTCTGGGCCATAATCGGCGGTATCCTTTCGCCAAAAGAGGGCGCCCGCGCGCTGGAGGCTGTGCTTAAGAAAGAAGATGCGGTCCGTCCAGCTTCACCCTATGCTATGCACTATCTGCTGGAGGCGATGTTGCGTTGCGGAATGTACGATGCCGCCCGCAGTACAATGATAGACTATTGGGGTGGAATGGTCCGCAAAGGGGCCGATACCTTCTGGGAGGTCTATGACCCCGCCGACGATTTCCGCGCCCCGTACGGCTTTTATCCGCTGAACAGCTACTGCCACGCCTGGAGCTGCACTCCCACCTATTTCATCTTCAAATATCCCGAGGTATTCCAGAATTAGCCGCCTGAAAAGCTATTTGCAGAGCATTATGTCCAGGATCATCCGGTCGGTGGCTTTCATAACCGACGCTGCCTATGTTTGCGCAGTGCTATAGGTCAAGGAATCTGACAAACTCGCCGGCGTCCAGTATGAAATAGTTGGGCGGGGAGTTAACCCCGAAACGCTTCATCACGAGGTCAGAATTGGCCCGTCCGACAATCAAAGGGTGGATAAGCGTGTAGAAAGCTTGCGGGGACGTTGTTTGGACGGCGGTTCGAGTCCGCCCATCTCCACATAACAAAATAGCAGCCACAAGGCTGCTATTTTGTTATGTGGAGTGGCAGCGCTGCCGTATTAGTCCAAATCCAGGAACCGGGCGAAGCCTTCGGGGTCGAGGTTGTAGCCGCGGGGGCCGGCGAGGGTGTTGCCGGCCTCGTCAAGGATAAAGTAGTTGGGCTGCGAGTTTACGCCAAAGCGCTTCATCACCATATCGGAGTTGACGCGTCCCACATCCTTGAGCGTCTTGCCCTTGTCGTTGGTGACCCACTGCTGCCTGGGGAGCGGGGTCTTGTCGTCGACATAAAGTGTGGCTATCACAAAGTTGTCGCGCAGGCGGCGCAGCACCTCGGGGTTGCTCCAGACACGGGCCTCCATCTCGCGGCAGTTCACGCAGCCGTGGCCGGAGATGTCCACAAACACCTTCTTGCCCTGGGCGGCGGCAGCGGCGATGGCATCGTCGAGATTGTCGTAGCCGATAAGGCCGTGGGGGAGGGCTACCGTATTGCCGGCATCAAAAGTTGCAGGCCCCGCTGCGGGTGCTTCCGGAACGTATCGCCCCAGCACGAAGTCCTGCGTCTGGATGGGCGGCAGATATCCGCTGAGGGCCTTCAGAGGCGCGCCCCACATCCCCGGTATCATGTACACAACAAATGCGAAGTCTATGATTATCAGGGCCAGGCGGCCTACCGATATATATTCCAGCGGAGTGTCGTGTTTGAAGCGGATCTTGCCCATCAGATAGAGCCCCAGCAGGGTGAAGCATACAATCCAGATGGCCAGATAGACCTCGCGGTCCAGCAGGTGCCAGTGGTATGTCTGGTCTGCAACCGAGAGGAACTTGAGGCCGAGGGCTATCTCTATGAAGCCCAGCACCACCTTGACGCTGTTGAGCCACCCGCCGCTCTTTGGGAGCCGGGTGAGGATGGCGGGGAAGAACGCCAGCAGGGTGAAGGGGAGGGCGAAGGCGATGCTGAAGGCGAGCATGGTGACCATCGGTGACCAGAATTCGCCCTGGGTGCTCTTTATCAGCACGGTGCCCACAATCGGACCGGTGCAGCTGAAACTTACCAGCACCAGCGTCAGCGCCAGGAAAAAGACACCCAGAAGACCGCCGCGGTCGGCACCGCTGTCGGCCTTGTTTGTCCATTTTGACGGCAGCGTTATCTCAAACGCCCCGAAGAACGATGCCGCGAACAGCATGAAAATCACAAAGAAGATAATGTTTGGCAGCCAGTGCGTAGAGAGCCAGTTGAAGATGTCTGCAGTTACGGTAGCGCCGCCAAACGCCCACGTGAGGCCGATTATCAGGCAGATGGGTACGGTATATATCAGCACAATGAAAAGACCGTACATAGCCGCGTTGAAGCGACCTTTTGCTGCGCTGCCGGAACGCTTTAAAAAGAAGGATACCGTCATAGGCACCATCGGGAACACGCAGGGGGTAAGCAGCATCAGAAAGCCCCAGAGGATAGCTTCCAGAATCAGGGCCCAGATGCTACCGGATGCTGATGCCCGCTCGGAGCCGGCCACGACCGCCTCGCCGGAGCCTGCAACTGCTGCGGCATCGCCTGCCGCAGAACTGCCGGCAATCTCCACCGGCACGGAGAAATCGAAATCCTCCGGCATGCTGCACATGTCGCCGCTGCAGGCGCACCAGGTAACGGTGCCTCCAACGGTGGCAGAACGCGTAATCTCCAGAGCCTGACGCAGCACGTAAGTCCCGGTCACCACGCTCTCTCCCTTGTAATCAGACGGGGTAAACTCTTCCGTCGGGTCGCCAACCGTGGCCACGCCGTCGGTCTGGTTCACCGTAATGCGCGTACCCACATATTCATCTGCCATGGGGTGGACATAATAGCCCTCGGCGACCTGGCCGGTGACCACCAGTTGGTAGTTATTATCTTGGGTATGGTTCACGGCCGCCTTCCACAATACAGTGGGATTGGCCTGCGCGATAACAAGCGACAGGAATGTCGTCAGAATGCAATGTAACATCTTAATCTGGTGTTTTCTGAACAGGTCAAAGGTAGATAATTTTTTGATATCGGCGGTTTTTGTGCTATTTTTGGGTATGAAGAAGACGATTCTTGCTTTCTTGCTGCTGCCCTGCACGGTCGCAATGCAGGCACAGACGGTAGACAGTTACGGTATTCCGGTTCACAGCCTTAACGTGCAGGCATCCGATGCGCTGGTGCCTACTGTCGCTACATCGCTGGTGGTTGTACTGGGTTACGCATTGGGCGCAGGCATAGCTGCCGCTCTTACCAACGGTAACGCAACCATAGATTCCCCGCAGCTTAAAGGATGGACACCTCTGCTTTCTGCCGGATACGAATATCATTTCCCCGATACCCGGTGGTCGCTTGGCCCGGAGCTGGGATACTGGCATTACGGGCTGGAAACCAGTGAGAGTTATCAGCATATCCATTTCCTGACTCTCGCAGCAAATGGAAAACTGTATTACAAACGCGCGGGAATCTGCAAGCTTTACGGCGGGCTCAATCTGGGTGTGGGGCTGCTCGCTTCCGACGGGGCGTCACCGCTGCCGCTTGTACAGATAAATCCCATCGGTATGCGCCTGGGCAGCGAAAAGGCCGCCTTTGTAGCGGAGCTGGGCATCGGCTATCGCGGCATCCTGCAGCTGGGTATGAATATCGGACTTTAACTCTTGATAGAGGATAATTGTTATATTTGCAGATACTTAACCAATACGACTATGAAAAAATATTTTATCAAAGTCCTGGCCGTGTCCGTGGTGGCTGTACTGTCATTCGGCGTCAGCGCCCAGGCGCAGAACAATTTTTTAAGAGGACTCGGCAACGCAGCCAAGAAGGCGGTAGAGGATAAGGTGAACGATGTGAAAGGGAATGCCACACAGGCGGCAACTGATGTGGGCACGAGGACGATTGCTGCCACACCCGCGGCAAAGGGCAAGACCTATTATGTGAGTGCAACCACCGGAAGTGCGCGTGCCGACGGTCTTTCTGCCACTACTGCGATGAAAGATTTGCAGAAAGCTATCGATGCTGCAGAGGACAACGACGAGATTCTTGTTGCCGAAGGCAATTACCTTGGCAACCTGGACCGCGGATATATCCAGAACGGTAAGTTTGGCGATGCCACCCACGACCTTGGCAAGTTCATAAGCATATACGGGGGCTATTCTCCCGATTTCAGCGAGCGTGACATCATCAAGTATGTCACAAAGCTCCAGCCCACAAACCAGCAGTTCACTGCGCCGCTGATGAATGTTAACGCAAGGCGGCCTTACGGCTACACCGGCCCCGTCGGGACGGTGGTTATCGACGGCCTTGTATTCGACCTTGGAGAGAACAACCTGTACTGCGCGCCCGACGTGAACAACGAGATTACCGGCACGCCAAACGACAGGGTACTTACCGGTCGCTTCATAGAGCCGGATGCAAAGCCAAGTTGCCCCAAGATCGGTTTTGCGAACGGCGACGAATATGGCCTTCATATGGATGTGGAGGGCAATGTTCGCATATCCAACTGCATCTTTGTCAATTGCCGTGACTATGGTATCCAGGCGCTTATGGGCAAGGGACACATAGAGGTCAGCAACAATATCTTTATCGCCTGCCGCTATGCTGCATGCCAGGTCAAGGGTAATGTGAAGGATGCTGACATACCGGAGGTATCGTTCGAGTTCCATCACAATACCGTTCTGTTTACATGGACCCGCACCAAGGCCTTCGAAGACATGGGGCAGGGTTTCCGTTTCATGAACGGTATCCGCACCATAGATGTGCACAACAATATCTTTGGCTGTAACAGCAACTGCGCTGTTGAAAGGGTATACTACGAGTCCAACGCAGCTATGGAGAAGGCCAAGATAAGCAACCTGTACGACAATTATTTCTTTGCCAACAAGAGGGACCTGGAGCTGGCTGCACAGGGGGCGGCAACGATATCGGTTCCGGCAGCCAGGATAGAAGAGGCAGAGCAGATCGGCCCTAAGTACGAGGGCAACGTAGAGATGCCGGAGGGCAACGATGCCTTTTTGAATGCCATAGACCAGGCCTACCTTGAGGGCTTCATGAGTCTTAAAATCATACAGTCCCAGAGTTATAACGCCAATTCTGCCGCAAACCAGGTCAACAGGGCTTTTGGCCTCAACCAGCAGGGCAGCGAGATTGTGCGTCCCAGCATGTATTGCAACAAATATCCCTGGGAAAAGGCAAAAGACCTTTTTGGAAAGGTAGAGAACTACGGCGCGCAGATGCCCCGGTAAAGTTCCAGCCGTGTATCAAAAATAAAAATCAATACATCAATGAAAAAGGTATTTGCACTTATGTTATCGTTTTTAGCGCTTGCTTCCTGCGGCCCTCAGCCAGAAAAGGCACCGGCCCTTGATCTTTCCAACCTGGATACGACCGTCAGCCCCAAGGTTGACTTTTATCGCTACGCCACCGGCGGCTGGAAAGAGAAGAACCCGCTCCGAGCTGAATTCTCCCGCTTTGGCGCCTTCGACGTCATTGCAGAGAACAACCAGAAACAGCTCAACGAGCTGTTCGAATCGATGGTGGATATGAAGGCAAAGCGAGGCAGCGTAGACCAGAAGATATCTGACCTGTACAAGATGGCGCTTGATTCTACCACCCGCAACAGCCTGGGTGCAGAACCCATCAAACCATATATTGCAGAGATTCTGGCGGTGGATTCCAAAGAGGCTTTGGCAGAGCTGTTGGGCAAGATGTACCTTGTGAGCGAGGGCGGTTTTTATGGCTTTGGCGTAGAGGCCGACCTTGCGGACAGCGACATCCAGGTGCTCTACATGGGACAGGGCGGCCTTGGAATGGGCGACCGCGACTACTATCTGCTGGAGAAGAATGCAGAACTCAAGGCGGGATATAAGGCTTTCCTGGTTAAGGCGCTCACCCTTGCCGGGATTTTGGATGCAGAGAAGGTTGCTGCCGACGATATGGCGGTAGAGGATGCTATGGCTCCGATATTCTGGAGCCGTGAGCAGAACCGCAATATGGCTGCAATCTACAACCCGATGTCATCTGCCGATATCTATGAACGCTGGCCCAACCTGATGCTGGACAAGGTGTTCGGCGCTGCCGGCGTGCCGGATCAGCAGAAGATAATAGTAGAGCAGCCCAGCTACTTCGACGGGCTTGACCAGATCTTTGCACAGATGCCGCTGGAGCAACTCCGAAACTATCTGCTCTGCAGTTTCGTACACGGATCATGCGGCGCGCTGAGCGATGATTTCTATACCGCAAGCTGGGAGTTCTTCAGCCATCAGATGGCTGGTGCACAGGAGCAGAAACCGCGCTGGAAACGTGCAATGCAGGTGCCCAACAGCCTGCTTGGCGAGGCGGTGGGCAAGATGTACGTAGAGCGCTATTTCCCCGCATCGTCAAAGAAACAGATGCTGGAGCTGGTAGAGAACCTTCGCGCTGCCTGGAACGAGCATATCGATGCCCTGGACTGGATGAGCGATTCTACCAAGATGCGCGCGCACGAGAAGTTAGATGCCTTCACGGTGAAGATCGGTTATCCCGACAAATGGAAAGATTATTCTACCCTGGATATCAATCCCGACAACACCTACTATGAGAATCTGCGCAATGCCAGCGCCTGGTATGTGCAGGATAACCTCTCCAAGTTGGGCAAGCCAACCGACAAGACAGAGTGGGGTATGACTCCGCAGACGGTGAACGCATATTACAACCCCACCACCAACGAGATTTGCTTCCCGGCAGGTATCCTTCAGAAACCTTTCTTCGATCCTGATGCGGACGCTCCCGTCAACTACGGCGGTATCGGCGTGGTAATCGGCCACGAGATGTCGCACGGCTTTGACGACCAGGGCAGCATGTTCGATGCCAAGGGCAATATGGCAAACTGGTGGACAGAGGAGGATAAGGAGAAATTCACCGCCAAGGGCGAAGTCCTTGTAAAGCAGTTCGACGAGATTGAGATTCTCCCCGGCGTAAAGGCCAATGGCCGCTATACCCTGGGTGAGAATATCGGCGACCACGGCGGCCTCTCCATTGCATACTCTGCCATGCAGAATGCCCTCAAGAAGCATCCGCAGGACCTTATCGACGGTTTTACTCCCGACCAGCGTTTCTACCTCTCATACGGTATCATCTGGGCTCAGAACATAACCGACCAGGAGAAGGCCCGTCTGACCAACATGGACCCGCACTCGCTGGCAGAGAACCGCGTGAACGTCTCCCTGCGCAACTTCCAGACCTTCTTTGATGCATTCGATATCAAGGAAGGCGACCCGATGTTCCGCGCGGAAGAGGAACGAGTACATATCTGGTAATCTGTTTATATGAACGCATCTTACAAACGGTTTGACATGAACAAACCGCCAGTGCGTACGCGTTGGTACCTTTGGCCGATAACCCTGCTGCTTAGTTTCCCATCTGTGATAAAGCACAAGGCTAAGCTTAAAAAGATAGGGATGGAGGGGATTAAACCCCCGTATGTGCTGCTTTGCAACCATAATTCGTTCCTTGATTTCAAGGTTGCCACAAGGGCGATATTTCCCAGGCGAGCCAACTATGTGGTGGCTATCGACGGCTTTATAGGCCGCAAGTGGCTGCTCCAGCAGGTCGGTTGCATCTGCAAGCGCTAGTTTACCTCCGATATCCGACTGGTGCGTCAGCTGCGCAAGACCATAGAACACGGAGACATTGCGGTGATATATCCCGAGGCGCGTTATTCGCTGTGCGGCACCACAGCCGTACTGCCCGAATCGCTGGGCAAGCTCTGCAAGCTCTTGAAGGTGCCGGTCGTATCGCTGATATGCCACGGACATCATGTAACATCGCCGTTCTGGAACCTGCGCGAGCGCGGTGTAATGCCGACCGAGGCGGAGATGACTTTGCTCTTTACCCCGGAACAGCTCAAGGATGCCTCTATACAGGAGGTCAATTCCCGCATTGTGGAGGCTTTCCAATACGACGATTTCGCATGGCAGAAAGAGCGTGGTATCCGTACGCCCTACGCCAAACGCGCCGAGGGGCTGCACAAGGTGCTGTATCAATGTCCGGCATGCGGCACCGAGTTCGAGATGACCTCAGAAGGGACACAGCTTATCTGCAAGCACTGCGGCAAGCGGTGGAACATGACAGAGCTGGGAGAGCTGGAAGCCGTTGAAGGGGAGACCGAGTTCAGCCACATCCCCGACTGGTACGAGTGGGAGAGGGCCAATGTCCGCCGCGAGGTGGAGGCTGGGACCTACTCGTCGGGCACACTGCCGGTGTATGTCAATACGCTGCCCAACGCATTGAAGTTCAGGTTCCTGGGAAATGGCACGCTGTTACACGATATGAACGGATTCCATGTGCATGGCGTCGAGCCTGACGGGGAGCGCTTCGATATGGATATACCGGTGGCGGCTCAGTATTCCTGCCATATAGAATATGAATATCTGGGCAAATACGGCGACTGATCGATCTCAATACCCTGGATGATACGTGGTATATCTATCCCGGCGGAAGGCCTTTCGCCGTTACAAAGATGGCCCTGGCTACAGAAGAACTCTATTTTGCACACTGCCGCGCTGCCGGCCGCGAATGCCCTCCCGGCCTGGCGTAGCGCGCAGCTATTCCCGTGTGGCGAGCCTCTGCTCTGCCAGTTTCTCGTATTTGGTGCCTGGACGGCCCCAGTTGGCGTAAGGATAGATGCTTATGCCGCCGCGTGGGGTAAACAGGCCGGTGACCTCTATGTAGCGGGGATTCATCAGCTTGATGAGGTCCTTCATGATGATGTTGACGCAGTCCTCGTGGAAGGCACCCTCGTTGCGGAAGCTGAACAGGTAGAGCTTGAGGCTCTTGCTCTCTACCATCTTTACGTCCGGGATGTAGCAGATACGTATCTCTGCATAATCGGGCTGCCCGGTGATGGGACACAGCGAGGTGAACTCGGGGCAGTTGAAGCGCACCCAGTAGTCGTTCTCCTGATGCTGGTTCTCAAATGCTTCCAACACCTGGGGAGCGTAGGAATCGGCGTATTTTGTCATGCGGCCAAGCGACTGCAGGCCCTCTTCTTTGCGGTCTTTCATGGATTATTGTATGTCTTTGATTTTAAACGGATTGTAATTGATGCCACGGTCGAAGGTGTCCACCCCTTCATGCTCCTTGACGCGGCGTACCACCAACGTTGTCACGGGGAGAATCACTATCTCGTAGAGTACCTTGAAACTAACCTGTGCCGCCATCATCGTAAGCAGCGCGCCTAAAGGTGTCCCCCAGAACGCTATCGGCATAAATATCAGTGAGTCCAGCATCTCTCCCGCCAGCGACGATACAATGGCGCGTACCCCGAATCTTCGCCCCTCGGAAGCTATCTTCATCTTGCTCAGTACCAACGCATTCATTGTAGATCCGGCAAGGAATGCCAGCATCGATGCCACGAATACGCGGGGAGCCATATTGAATACGAAGTTGAAATGTTCGCCGCCGTCCCAGAAAGAAGCTGCCGGCAGCCAAACCACAACCTGACCCATAATCACAACGAACAGGTTGGCCATAAAGGCCAGCCAGATTACCATGCGGGCGCGGCGGAATCCCCATACCTCGGCTATGCAGTCGTTGAGGATGTAGGAGATAGGAAATATGAGCACGGCTCCCGGCAGATTGATGTTGCCGAAGATATGGAATACCTTGGTGGCAAATAAGTTGGATGAGATCAGGCAGACGACCAGCGCTACCGTCATCAGCAGGAATGTAGCTGAGAATTTCTGTTTCATTTGTGCAGTTTTTATAGTGGTGCCTGTTACACTTGAAACGGATTATTTCCGTTTCTCGCTGCAAATATAGTATTTTTGCCGACATGAATTACTTTTCTTCGGCAGGTTTCACATTGTTACTGGTTGCGGCAATCGTATATGTCGCCATACGGATATACCGTATTCTACCGGTACAAAAGTGGCTTAAAACGACCCTTACGGTGGTTTATTCGGTTGCAGCGGTGTTCTTCACCCTCTCTGTGACAGGCTGCCTGGACCTGTTGCCGTTATCTCTGGCAAGTTTTATCTACATCTTTGGCAATTCCTGGTTCATCTTCTTTTTCTATGCGCTGATTATCTTTCTGACGATGGAGGTTCTGCGCTTTTTTGGCATTCTGAAAAAGGAGGTGATGCGCCGCAACGTTGTCGGCAGCGCCGTAATCTTTGGCATCATAGCTGCGCTGATGATCTGCGGCGCGATAAATTACCGGCATAAATACCGCGAGGAGATATCAATCAGCACAGTTAAGGTAGAACGTCCGGTCAAGATAGTGATGATGAGCGACCTGCATATCGGCTACCATAACCGTCGCGCAGAGCTCGCCCGCTGGATAGATATGGTGAATGCAGAAAAGCCCGATATCTTTCTGATTGCGGGTGATATTATAGACCGCAGCGCCAGGGCGGTTTACGACGAAGGCGATGCTGCCGAATTCCATCGGCTCAATGCCCCCGTATATGCCTGCCTTGGCAATCACGAGTATTATGCGGGACGGGATTCATCCATACAGTTCTACCGCGAAGCGGGTATCAATCTGTTGATAGATTCTGCGGTTACGGTGTGCGGCATCACCATTATCGGGCGCGACGACTCTGTGAACGAAGAGCGGTGCAGCGCAGAAGATCTAACCCGGCACACCGATCCCACAAGCTACCGGATCCTGCTTACGCACAAGCCCGATACCCTCTCGCAGGCGTGTCGGGCCGGGGTTGACCTCCAGCTTAGCGGGCATACCCACGGCGGCCAGATATGGCCTGTTACATGGCTGGTGAGCATTCAGGACGAACTCGCGCACGGCTATAAAGAGAAAGACGGTACGCGGTTCTACGTTTCTTCAGGAATCGGAATATGGGGCGGACGCTTCCGCATTGGTTCACGGAGCGAATACCTGGTGCTTAACCTTGTGCCTGTTGCCCCGCCGTCGTTCCGGCAGGCAGCAGAGAACACACCTTAGGCGCTACTGTTCAAAGCTAACCATAGTGCGCAGCCACTCGCCGATGCGGTCCAGGAAATTGTAGCTCCCGGTTCCGGGCGATGCTGTTTTCTGGAAGCCGTGGTCGCGCAGCGCCAGGGTGTGCAGTTCGCTCTGCAGCCCCATTGCCCGCAGCCTTTCCCAGATATAGACTGAAGCCATGGAGGATACCTCATCTGCATCGCCGTGAATCAGGAACATGGGGCAGGTGCCCTTGTCAAATATCAGTTCCGGGTTCAGGGTAACCCCCTGTCCGCATCCCCTGGTAAGGTTGTATCCTTCGCCATCGTCGTCGCTCAGTGTGTATGCTACATAAATGCCCACGGCCCACTGCACGTTGCACGGGAGAGTGTCTATTTCATCTATCGGGAGATAAGACTGATGCTGTGAAGATGCTACCCCCATCATGGTGAGGTGTCCGCCGGCAGAGCATCCCATTATACCTATCTGGTTCGGATCCAGGCCATAATCTGCCGCTTTGCTGCGCACCAGGCGCACAGTACGCTGCAGATCCTGCCATGCGGTGATATACTTGTCCATCCCATTGGGGCGGGGGCAGCGGTATTTGAGTGTAACCACAGTCATTCCCATCTCGTTGAGGTAGCGGCGTGCGGGCGCGGCCTCGTAGCTGTCGGGGTCGTTGTTTATGTAGCTGCCGCCGGAGTAGACTATCTGTATGGCTTTGGTTTTCAGCTTCTTGGGGAAGTGCCATTCAATGTATGGCTCCCACTGGTGCTCCTGTAAGTCCGGGATCTTCCCTTCGGGCCAGACGGGTTCCTTGATGTAGCGGCTGCGGGCTTCGTCGCTGTTGTAGCGCTCGGAAAGCAACACCTCCGGCTGCAGCGGCTCCAGCAGCCCCAGCTGACGCAGGAACTCGTGAGCCCGTTCTGCCCCCAGTTCCATGTGGGGTTTGTTGGGGTAAAGGTGCAGTTCTGCAGGGATCCCCATCTCGTGCAGCTTGCGGTAAATCATGGTAGAGCCGTTGGGAGAGTAGGGGTCCGCGCCGCCGTGATGCAGCGTCATGGGGCAGGTCTTCTCGTCGAACTTGAAAACCTTGGACAGGGTAACCTCCGGGCCGAATCCCTGGAATTGTGCCTCGGTGCCGTTTTCGCCGTCCGAGGTCACGTATGCCGGGGAATTCACCACCGCCCAGTTCAGGTGGCAGGATATCCTGTCGATCTTGTCTATGGGCTTGTATGCCGGGGTCTGGGAGCTGGTGGCCAGCAGCAGTATCATATGCGAGCCGGCCGACATCCCTATCGCCCCTATCTTTTCCGGGTCATAGCCGCGCTTTGCCGCCTCGGAACGAACCACGCGCACCGCACGTTGCCCGTCTTCCCAGGCGCTCTGGTATACCGGAAGCCCTTCCGGACGCGGGGTGCGGTACACAAAGTTGACGCACTGGAAACCGAGTGCGGTGTAGGCTTCGCGCCACCGCTTGATATGATGGATGTCGCAGCAGGTTTCGTATCCGCCGCCCGATGTGAGTATCATGCAGCCGCCGTTGCGCACCTCCGGCGCCGGGGCGTCGAACCACTCCAGATAGGGTTCACGGTGGGTGTCGGGGTCAAAAACGGGTTTGAAGAGTTCGTCTGTCATTGTCGCCACCTGAGCCGGCTGTGCATCGGGCATCTTGCCCTTGGGCCAGATATATTCCCGCTCCCAGCCAAATGCGTTAAGCGATACAAACAGCAGCAGTGCGATAACCGTCAATCTTTGTTTCATGGGATATACAATTAAACTATGGACAAATATAATCAAAAAAACAGCGGCAAGAATTGTATCTTTGCTCCGCTATGATAAGAGTATTGTTCGTTTGCCACGGAAATATCTGCCGCAGCCCCATGGCGGAGTTTATGTTTAAGGATATGGTAAGGAGAGAGGGCCTGGAAAATAGTTTCTACATAGAGTCTGCGGCGGTGTCGGATGAAGAGATGGGTAATCCGATCTATCCCCCGGCAAAGCGCTGCCTTAGCGCTCACGGCATCTGGTTTGATGTGGCAAAGCGCGCCCGCAGGATCACGGCAGCGGATTATGGGCGGTTCGATATGATAGTGTGCATGGATACCTCAAATCTGCGCTGGCTGCGGACAGTCATACCTGCAGATACAGAAGGGAAAGTATCGCTTATGATGTCCTGGGCCGGTATCAACCGCGACGTGGCCGACCCCTGGTATACGGGCGATTTTGAGAAAACATACCGGGATCTGGCGGTGGGTTGCGCAGCGCTGCTGGATTATTGTCGGGAATCACTAACTTAGCCAACAGATAATAACAAATGATATGAATGCAATACACACAGACAAGGCGCCTGCTGCCATCGGCCCCTACAGCCAGGCGATAGACAGCGGTGCGGGGCTGGTTTTTGTATCCGGTCAGCTCCCCATTGACCCGGTTACGGGTGCTTTCCCCGCAGGGGGCGTGGCAGAACAGACCCGCCAGAGTCTCAGCAATGCTGCGGCTATTCTGGCGGCGGCAGGACTTGGCTTGCAGAATGTTGTAAAGACCACGGTTTTCCTGGCAGATATGGCCGACTTTGCCGCCATGAACGAGGTCTACGCCCAGTTCTTTGCTTCACCGTTCCCGGCTCGCAGCGCCGTCGCCGTCAAGACCCTCCCCAAAGGTGCTCTGGTGGAGATAGAGTGCATCGCCGCCAGGTAACAGAATTGACAATATCGCATAGTGCTCGTATGAGAAAGACACTCTTGGCGCTGATGTGCATTATTGCATCGCTTAGCGCCTGTAATCCAAAAGTTGAACCTGCGCTGTCGGTTGATCCTCAAAGCGTATCTTTCACAGAGGACGGCGCAACCGGCCATAGACCTTGGCGAGACGTCAACCATCCCATGGGAGGGAGGCTACTGCCCTGTACCAATCAGTTACAATAAAGACTATTCGGTTGTGATTGACCCTGCCTGCGAAGGTTGGGTATCACTTGTGCAGACCATGGCCATCTCCTCCGGCACGCTGGACTTCAAGTTTGGCGTAAACGAGAGTGCCGTGCCCCGCTTTGGCAAGGTCACTGTAAAGGATGCCGCCGGCAAGCTGGCCCCCGGTCAGATGGTTATATTCTCTAATTCGATTTAAACGTCAGAACTTCACCGAAGCCATTGCCTGGAACAGGTGATGGGGCGTGGCAGAAGGGATTTCTGTGCAGATGGTGTAGCCCGCCTGGAGCCGCAGGTGGCTCAGCGGCCAGCAGTCCAGTCCGGCCATATACAGCACGGAAGAAGTTCCGGCTGAATTCAGCCTGTCGTAACGCTGCACAGGCCTCAGTCTGAACGACGATTCCAGCGGCAGCCACCATCCGGCCACAAGATAGTAACCGTCTGTGGTGAGCAGTTCACCGCCGGTTTCTATATCGGCCCGGACATATTCGCTGCGAATGGTGAGCGCATCGTTTTTATACTCTCCGCCAAAAGAATAACGGTTGTTGGCCGCATCCGGATTGCCGGCATCGGCATAAGTTCCCCGTATCAGCGATGCCGAAAGTACAAGATCCTTCAAAAACGGATGGACGTCAAGGCGGGCAATGATATCCTTGGTAAGATTATCATCTTTTCTGTTGATGCCGCTGCCGTTGAAAACACCCACATTATAGTTGAGCAGCGAATAGCCGCCGTCAAGTTTCATCAACCCGCCGTACACCATTACTCCGATGTCGCGTCCGTTGGTGCGGTTGCCAGGCAGGGGGTCATTATAACCAGAGAGCCGGTTGATGGCCTGAGCGTAGTCGATGCCCTCTTTGTTCAGGAGGATGTACTGGCTTTCCAGTGTGAACGGAGTCTTGAACTGCCCGAGCTCCAGGTTAAGCCAGTTGCAGAACTTGCACTTTACAAACGCATCTATCATCCTCACTCCACCAGCCATCTCCGTCTGGAGCTTATACTCCAGATGCTCCGTGACATCTCCGCTGATGCTCAGCCTGGCGCGTCGCACAAAAAAGGTGTTCTGATCTGCGTCCAGGGTATACTGACCGTCAATGAAACCGCCGATTGTCAGATAAGCTGGTGTCTTGGACCTGTTATCCTGGGCATAAGCCGTATCGGGATAAAACAGCACGGCCGCCGCCACTATCATCATAAAAGCCGATAACCTTCGCATCGTTTAAATCAATCCAAACTTTCCTGCAAGGATAAGCACACAATAGCCGAACACCAACCCAATCACTCCCATAATGAGACCAACTTTAATCATATCTTTCTGCGCGATAAAGCCAGTGGCGTGTGCCAGAGCATTTGGCGGTGTCGAAATGGGCAGGATCATTGCAAGTGATGAGCCCAGGGCAACACCGATAAGCAGGGTGGAGACGCCGCCATACGGCGCCAGGTTTGCCGCTGCCGACATGCCCGCCAGTGCAAGAATGGGGAGCAGCAGGTTGGCGGTTGCGGTGTGGGATATGAAGTTTGCAAGGATGTAGCATATCAGTCCGGAACCGACAATCATCAGCACAGGAGACCACTCATTGAAGGGAATCGACTCAACCAGGTGCTTTGCAAGCCCCGAATCCTGGAGCGCCACGCCCAGGGCAAAACCACCCGCCACCATCCAGAGCACCGACCAGTTTATTTCAGATAGATCATAACGGTTCACTATGCCGGTAACGCAGAATACGCCCACGGGGAGCATAGCCACAACGTTGGCATCCACGCCTGTCCACTGGTCTGTCATCCACAGAAGCACAGTTACGGCAAAAGTCACATAGACGGTGATTTCCTGCCAGTGCTTAAGTTCCTGCTTGTGTTCGTGCTCTATCTTGAGCTCGATGCGTTTCTGCGTGAACGGGAATATCTGCTTGAGAACCAGCCAAGAGATGAACAGCAGCACCAGGGTAAACGGCAGCATCAGCATCATCCAGTCGCCAAAGGTTATGCCCAGGTTCATTCCGTCGGGGTCGTTCAGAAACTTGAGGGCAATGGCATTTGGGGGCGTGCCGATAGGGGTGGCGATTCCGCCCAGGTTGGCGCCCACCGGGATTGCCATCGCCAGCGCCATCTTGCCCTTTCCGTTTGCCGGCAGCGACCGCAGCACCGGAGTCAGAATGGTGAGCATCATTGCCGCGGTGGCCGTGTTGGAGAGGAACATAGAGAACAGGCCGGTAACCAGAATAAAGCCCAGAAGCACATTCTCAGATTTGGTGCCGAACGGTTTCAGAAGGATCTTAGCCAACTTGATGTCCAGACCCGATTTGGTGGCAGCTAGCGCCAGCAAAAAGCCGCCGATAAAGAGCATTATGATAGGGTCGGCAAAACAAGCCATTATCTTGCGGCTGGATATCAAAGACCCGAACAGTGGATTATCCCTGTGGATAAGAAAACTTAAGCTGTTGTCGCTTGTGATAAACAACAGAACAACGATTATCGCCACAGATGTGCCCCAGGAGGGGATGCCCTCTGTAATCCACATTATGGCCGCAAAGCAGAACAGGGCTATCACGCGCCTTTCCACTATCGTCAGCCCCTCTATTCTAAAGGCCGACAGCGGCATGCATAGCACTATCAGTGCAGCCAGAAGTCCCGTAATAACCTTGAGGTAGTTGTACACATGTGGAAGAGATTGTTTCCGCAGTTTTTTCTGCTGATCCTTCAGCTGGACCAGCTCAAATCCCAAAAAAGTTTTTAACATGTCTTTTCCGTATTACTCACCCATCCCACGGGGTAAAATAAAACTTTGAACCGGGGCAGGTCTTCTGGCTTATCTCCCGGATTCGGAACCTTCCCGGCCATGGACGGCCAGTGGCGTTTGTTGCAGGGCTCGCGATACACCTGCTCATCCGAATCCGGATATCTGAGAAATACAGCAGCGGGACTGTCCGGGATTCTCACCCGTGTTCCCTTTTAAATCTGAATCAACAGATACCTCGATTCCGGCGCAAAAGTAAAATAATTCCTCAAAAACCGAAAAAAGATGCAGATAATTGTGCGATAGCACAGCAAAAACAAAGAGCAGCGATTATTCGCTGCTCTGTTTTAGCGGTGCGGACGAGACCGCATTTTGCGAAAATTCTCCCCGTCCTTTCGAAAGCATTTTTGCATAAATAATTGATAGTCAGTATAAAGACGAAAAAGAGCCTTCGACACCCTCGGAGGCTCTTTCGAGATTTTTAGTACCA
>JAFSQE010000003.1 GCA_017446775.1 Bacteroidales bacterium
GTCAGCAGGATGCACATCAACACCATCAGGAACACGCCCAGAACGGGGTGCTGGGGGTAATTGTGGCCGTTGAGTATCAGCGGGAAGTGCCAGAAACCCCAGATGACGCCTATTATCAGTGCCACGGTGAGGAATTTGCGGCCCTTGAATTCCTTATACAGGAAGCCGCGCCAGGCGACCTCTTCTCCAAAGGCAAAAAAGGAATTGATGGTGGCTCCGGCAAGCATTCCGCTGAAGGTGCTCAAGGCTATAAAGCCCCAGAGTCCGGCGCCGCCCATCTGTGCGGAAGCCTGCTTAACGACCTCGCTTTCTGTGGCAAGAGCCTCGCCTGGCATCAGCAGACTCACGCCCAGGGTGGCCAGAGCTATAACCGGCATCAGCAGCCAGCCGATCCACCACCAGCGGTTGAAGCGCAACGATACGCCGCATCCGCTTAACACCTTCTCTTTGAAGATCAGCTGCGTGAAGATTACAGCCAGCATCGGTATCAGCATAGAGCCGGCGCTGAAAATAAATGCAAACAGAGCGTTGGAGTCAGCAGCGGTCATATCTATACCGCCGGACTGGTGCTTGATTACCAGCCCCACCGCCATCATCGGCAGGTAAGCCAGCAGAAGGAATACTATCAGTTTCTTTGCTTTCATGGTGACACTTTCGGAATGCTACAAAGATAGCACTATTGGTAGACGATGTCAATGGTTTATCTCGCTACTTCTTCTTTTCTCCGAAAACGCACCAGCGGATAAACGGGATGCGGCGCAGGATCTCGTACAGCAGCGGCGAGAGGGCGAACACGGCCACCGTGAGGATAATGTACATGGCCACGGGCGGCAGGTTGGTGTACACTTTCATCATATAGCCCAGGCTGGCGATTACCAGATAGTGGATTATGTAGATGCCGTAGCTGCTGCGGGTCATATAGCTTGCGAAGGGACAGGTGCGGTCGAATTTGGCACTGAACCAGCCCATCAGCCCCAGGCATGCCAGCCAGCCGTAGATGCAGTTCAGCGGGCTGCCCAGATACTGCGGCGAGGTGTTGTCCTGGCCAAAGGTGGTGGCTATGAGCACGATGCCGGCTGCGCATGCGGCGCTGAGCAGCGGAATCCACGCCTTCTTTACACGTTCCTGAACCTCGTTGTGAGAGAACACGAAGTATCCCATCAGGAAGGGAATCAGGTAGAAGAGCGGCTTGTAAAGGTTCAGGAGGCCGTCTGCCGATTCTGGACGGGGCTCCTTTATCAGAGTCTGCTCCCCAAGCCAGAACAGAACGCCCAGCAGTATGATTACCACGATGTTGGACTTGCCGCACAGGCTCCAGAACTTATCTTTTTTGTCTATTGCGCGCACAATAAGCAGCACTATGCAAAGCAGCCACAGAAGCTGGATGAACCACAGCGGGCCAATGCCGGAAAGCGACCAGGCGAACCACTTGATTACGCCCCTCACCGGAGCGGGAACGGTGTCCGGGACGGCCCCCAGCAGGTCCTGCCCCTGTACATAGCCGGATACGGCAGTATTAAAGTAGCCGGTCAGCCACTGGAATACGAACAGGCCTATAGTGGCCGGTACCAGTAACTTGAGCGTGCGGGAACGGAACCACTCCTTGGCAGGTTTTTTCTCCAATGCATACCTGGCGCTGATTCCCGCCAGCAAGAACAGCAGCGGCATGAACCAGGGGTAGAGGATATACATCACGATATCCTGGTACTGCTTGTACTGCGGCCACTCTCCGAAGCCTCCTATGCCGCCGAATACCTCTTTGTTGTTATAGAAGTAGATAACATGGTAAAACAACACCAGCAACACTGTAACCCAACGCAGGTTGTCAATCCAATGCTTTCTCATTACTGGAGCCCCTCCATGGCCTGGTCTATAGCGGTTTGGAACACCTCTGTCTTGAGGATGGCCATCCCTTTCTGGTCGCCCAGCACCAGCAGGGCATCGCCCGGTTTGATATCATAAAGCTTGCGGGCATCGCGCGGAATCACGATCTGCCCCTTGTCGCCCACCTTCACAACACCGAAGATGTATTTGCCGTCTTTCTCTTGCATTTGTGGTAAAAGTTAGAATTTTCCCACAAAGGTAACTTTTTTCCTGCGTATCCAAAAAACTTTAGTGGATAATGACGCATTCTCACTACCTTTGGCATATATAGATTGAACCATGAAATACCATCTTCTTGCCGTTATAGCCCTTCTGGCGGCGTTCACAGCCGTAAATGCACAGCCTTACCCCGTTGCGGGCGCAGATGAAAAGACCCCTTCCAAGGCAGAGTATTTCACATGGATGAGCCATACTAACGAGGGGCCTTCCGAGGCGCAGACTTATGCTGAGCTGGAATTTTTCCAATGGCTGCACGACACTTACGGCATGGAGCTGGACATCTTTGCGTTTGACGCCGGAATGCTGGACGGTCGCCATTTCTACGGCTCGACCCGCTCCGAGCGATTCCATAACCAGTATCCGCACGGCCTGGCTCCCATCCGCGACAAGGCGGCGGGATTTGGTGCGAGCCTTGGCGTCTGGGGCGGCCCCGACGGCTTTGGCGACACGCCGGAAGAGGCTGCTGAGCGCATGGACATGGTTGTTGAATTCGTACGCGACTACAATCTTGGCCTGTTCAAGATGGACGGCGTCTGCGGCCAGCTGCGCAGCTCCAAGTACGATTATTTCAACGAGATGATGACCCGTGTGCGGGAGATCCGCCCCGATTTTGTACTGCTCAACCACAGGCTGAACCTCGGACCCGGGATGAAGCACTCCACCACATATCTGCTGGGTGGCGATGAGACCTACATAGATGTCTTTATGACAAACACTATGACAGCCCCGCATCACCGCGCCCAGGCCATCGCCCGCAAGGCACCGGAGAACCTGACCCGACTTACGGAAGACCACGGAGTGTGTCTTAGCTCTTGCCTGGATTACTGGGAGGACGACCTGATTCTGCAGGCATTCGGCCGCGAACTGATAATGGCGCCGCAGATTTACGCCAACCCCTGGCTGCTTCGCGACGACGAGTACCCCACGCTGGCGTTCATATATAACCTCCACCGCCAGTACCGCGACATTTTGGTGGACGGCTTCCGCTTGCCTGAAGAGCAGTACGGCCCTGAGGCGCTCAGCCGCGGCGACGGGGCTACCCGCTTTTTAACGCTGCGCAACCTTAGTTGGGAACCGGTGAAATACACCATCAATCTGGATGAATCCACCGGCCTGGAGCCCGCCTCCCGCGTGAAGGTGCGCCAATATCATCCTTATATATACGACCTCGGCAGCCACAAGTACGGCTCAAGGATAGAGGTGGAGGTGCTGCCGTTCCGCGCTGCTCTGATCAAGCTCACTACCGTCCCGGAGCAGGACAAGGTGGCGCTAAGCGGCATTCCGTACCAGATTATAAACGATAAGGTTGGCGACGAAGTTGAGGTGAAACTGCTGGGTATGCCCGGCACAAGTTACACCGCCAGGGTAGAGAAGGGGGCTGTCAGGTTCACCGGAGCCACTCTGGAAGGAAAGAGCCGTCCTTCGCTCGCGCGTGGTGCTTCGTTTAAAGTTAAGTTCCCCGGCGAGCCTCTCAAGCAGGCTTATCACCGGCGGCTGGCCGAGTTACAGCGCACGGAATATCCTCGCGAAGGTCAGTGTATTTACGATGCTATGACGTACGCTGCGGACAACAATGCCCTAGAGCTTCGCTCTTTGAAGCGCTCCGGCCCTACCACCATCCCTCAAGTGCAGGCTGCCCGTGATGCCTTGTTCGGCCAGCGCTCGTTCGCCATACGCGACTGCTGGGATCGCTTCATGTTTGATGACGATTCCAACACCTCTTTCTCTGTAGCCATCCGCGATGGATTCTTCAAACCGTTCACCACAGCCCTCAATCTGGATTTGGGTGAGATAACTACTATGGACAAACTGGTGATTGATACCTACGATGAGTACTCGCTGCTGCCGTATTACATAGAAGAAGGCGCAACCGCGTATGTTTCCAAGGATTTGAAAAGCTGGAAAACAGTCACTTTCCTGAGCGATACCAAGATGGAAGTCGATCTGGGTGATGCCGGGCCATTCCGCTATTTCCATCTTGATTTTACTCCGCTGCGGATTACCGAAATCAGTGGCTGGAAGGACGGGCGGCCGGTGGACCGCACCTTGTGGCACGCAACGAATCTCTTCCCGACCTACTGGATGAAGAAAGGTGAGTTTGTCGAATGGAAAGGCTACTGCTTCACGAAAGAAATCACGCTCGACGAGATACCTCAGGGTGCATATTTGTGCATTGCCATAGACGGCAAGTTCCCCCGAGAGGGGGCTTGGGCCGCTCTCAAGATAGACGGTGAGTGGAGGGGCTGTCCCGATCGTGCACCTTCATACAGTTGCAACCCCTGGGGCTGGGAGGTCTGGCTCAACGATACCGAGGGTAATTATACCTACTACTATCCTCTCACAGAAGACCTCAAGGGCAAGACCATCGAAGTCTGGGCCGTTTCCGCCACCTCAGCCGACATCCAACCCACCGTCTGGCTCTCTGCCTATCCCATCCCGTTCGAGAGCAAGGTCCTCAAGATGCGCTAGTACTCCGTCGGCAGAAAGGGCTGGTGTGTAAATGCCACCCATTCAATATTTTACGACAACCAACCCGCACGAATCCGTGTGGGTTGGTTCGCGTATTTACCTAATCATCAACAAGATACCTACCAGTTTGCTTTTTTACTAGATGCGTGGTACCTTTGCTACGACTAACTAGACGGATATGAAGGGAAGGATTTCTTTTAAGGCTGGTGCTGTTCAGCACATTTACCAAAGGACAAACCATGGTTTTCTGGTTTTCTATTCAGTGAGGGACTATCTTGTGTTCTTCACAATCATCATGACCGTTGCCAGACAACACAAAGTCAATATCTTGGGGTTATGCTTTATGGTAGATCACATACATCTTCTGGTGGAGGTTGATTCCAGAGAAACCCTCTCTTCGTTTGTACAACATTACACCACATGGTTCTCGCAGGAGTGGAATCGGCATCACGGCCAGTCCGGTTCTCTTTTTGCCAGACAGTTTGGGTTCGCCTCCAAAGACAATGACAAATCCATCCGCAGTGCTATTGCATATCTGTTCAATAATCCTGTAGAAAAAAAGCTGTGTTCCCGGCCAGAGCATGCACGTTGGAATTTTCTGGCATATGGATCAGGTCGAAGTCCCTTTTCTGAACCAATCAAAAAAGCCAGCGCCAGAACCGTATTCAGAAAAGCACTTAACCTTGTAGATTCAGCGTATCGGCATGACCGGCCGCTTGGGTACACCCTTCTGGGCAGGATTACTGAAAAACTGGAAAGGCAAGAGCATCTTCAAATAACCGATTACATCATTACAAGATACAACGCCATCGATTATCAAAAGACAATCAGTTATTTCGGTACATACGACAGTATGATAACTGCTGTAAATACTGCCAAAGGGAGTGAATACGATATAAGGGAAGTGTTTTCTTCCGGTTCTGACCAGATATATGCAACATTAACATCGGCACTCCTGCGCAGAGGTATCATATCCAGTGTAGAAGAGTTGTTGAAACTGCCGCCGGAGCAGAGGCGGGATTGTCTTTATTGGATGTCAATGGAAACAGGCGCCAGCTTTGCCAAGATAGCAAAGTATCTTCATATCGCCCTTTCATCTTGAATAGAAATTATTTACATTTGTATATCCCGCGATAAAGCAGAGTAAATAATTCTGCTTGCGAGAAGAAGATACGATTATTCTTTTCGTTAATACCATTTAGAGTTTAACCAAGAGAGTGAATTCCCTATGAGAAATGCAATCAGATTGATAATTGCGCTATATGTATGTTTTATCTTCTTTTCATGCGACCATCAAGAAGAGGTCAAGACTGAGATAATAATACCTGAAGAATTTCAAGAAATATTTGATAAAGGTGTCAGATTTGATGCTGCTTCTACTTCTGATACTGGAAGCTCCGCTCCAGAACAGACTCCGTCTGAATCGCTGACACAATCCCAAACCATACAGTTCACAGCGACAGACAAGTGGACAACCATAATAACTGAGACAGAGTCCGCAGCCTGGATTACAGTTTCTCCGGAGAGCGGCGACGCAGGTGATGCCACGATTACAATCACTGTTGACCCCAACACTAGCCAGGAGCCCCGCTCTGTCGTCATTACTATCCAATGTGGAGATCGAACAATAGATATTACTGTAATCCAAGATGGCATTCCAGAAACGCCATTGAGGTATCTGACGTTTATCTCTGAAGGGAGTAGTACAATTGCCCTAAAGAGTCTGGGCCTTGATATAGATGTTAAAGACCCTATCCTGTATTACTCAAGAGATACAAAGAATTGGAATTTATGGGATTACTCGGAGTTAACATTCACAAAAGAAAGCCCGGTATACATTTACGGAGATAATAATGCCGGGTTCAACTATTTTCCCGGCAGCGGTTATCCATACTATTATAGCTATTTTGTTCAAGACGGAGACCAATTTGAGATAACAGGAGATATCTGTTCGTTGTTGGATGGTTATGAACGTATTGACGAAGCTCCTTCCCCGGGATGTTTCTTTGGTTTGTTCTATGGTTGCAGAGGTTTGAAGAAAGCCAACGGTCTGGTGCTTTCGTGCATGTCGCAATATTGCTATGCCTATATGTTTAGCGGCATTGGCTTGACTTCGCCGCCGCAACTACCTGCCAAGGAACTTGCTCCATACTGTTATCAGTATATGTTTTTGAGTTGCACCGACTTGGCATCAGCGCCCCAACTCCCTGCTACAAAACTGGCAGTAGGTTGCTATTGTTATATGTTCGGGCATTGTACAAGTTTAACATCTGCCCCAGAGTTATCGGCCACAGCGCTCGCTGATTGGTGTTGTCAGTGTATGTTCAAAGATTGTACGGGTTTGATATCTGCCCCAGAGTTATCGGCCACGGCGCTCGCGGATGGGTGTTATCAAAGAATGTTTGAAGGTTGTTCAAGTTTACTTGCTGCTCCTGCTTTACCAGCTAATAAACTGGCTAATGGGTGCTATTTCGGCATGTTCAGTGGCTGTACAAGTTTATCATATTCTCCGTTATTACCAGCCAGTAAACTTGAACCTAACTGCTATTGTGATATGTTTAAAGGCTGCACTGATTTAAAGAATGTAAAATGCCTTGCCATTGAAGCATACAATGGGAACAATACTTATGATTGGGTGTTAGGTGTCGGAGAGAGAGGGGTGTTCTTAAGAGGCCCTAATTCATATATGTGGCCTGTAGGGGACTCGGGGATTCCAGAAGGCTGGGTCGTTAAATATTATCTTGGCTGTCATGATTTGCAGTCATTAGATGACCCACTGTTGTGCGATTGTTTTGGTGGCGGTTTTGATTTGATCTTACCAGAAGGGACTCCGTGGACTATTATTGGCGGCGATGGCGGTGTTGTTGTGCAACCGGAATCCAGTAATGGCGAAACCAGTATTGCCACCTTAGTCATTGAAGAAAACGATGGAGACGAAGATCGTGAGTTTGTCCTTCATTATACCATCGGAGAAGGAGATGCTGCTACGATGGGTGATATTCGAATTATCCAAACATCGCTTTCTCTTACGATAGGTGATTATAAGTATAAAATAAAAAAGATGTTAGATGGCAGATGGTGGATGGTAGAAAACCTTCACTACGTGCCCGAGGGCGTTACAATTGGTGATGGACAATGTGGCATCTGGTATCCTTGCAGCGATACCGCACTTGAATTTGACACAAGTGAGGAAGGCATTATCTCGAAGGGTCTTCTTTATTCTGATGAGTTTGCGTTCAATTGTCACATTACCAGTACCACAGCTAAAAGGTTGGAAGGCGCTCAAGGTATCTGTCCATCAGGTTGGCACATCCCAACTCTATCAGAGTTTATGGCTCTTGTGGGTAAGAGCACAAACTCTAATCTTGAGGTAAATACCGAGGCTCCTTACTACGATCCAGCTTGCGGCCACGGTTCCCTCTCCATACTGGACGAAGCTGGTTTCAATACTACCATGGCTGGTTACGTGCAGGGTAAGGGCAAAGGCTTCGAGGCAAATGGTGACATTCGGGGTTATCTAGCCTCCATGGGATATATCGTCAACAACTATATTTTCTGCTCAACCGTATATTTCTCTTCGATGTGGTATGCCCTTGTCTTCAACAGGGCAGCAAACACCGCCGATGTGGGTATGATGAGTAACTCCACCTCCTCCCGTCCGTTCGCGGGCAGTGTACGCTGCATTAAAGATGAATAACCATCGTTTCAGTAGTTGGCAATAGCGAGATTCCTTTGTTTAGGACTGGTTTATAATCACCATTAAGTAAGTAATTTACGCAAACCAACCCGCACGGATTCGTGTGGGTTGGCTTATCTAAAAACTTAACTATAAACGGTTTACGCCCCAGGGTTCTAATCAAACGCCAAAGAGGAATAGCGGCGGAGGTAGAACTGGTCTATGGTGCCGCGGCCCTTGCGGGTCACAAGGAAGCGGACGATTTCTGCAATCTCTTCTGGCTGGAGGAGTTCATCCGGTTTGATGTCGGGGCGCATCTCCTTCACCATATCGGTGGCGACGCCGCCGGGAGAAATCAGGTGGACGCGGATGCCGAATGGCTGGACCTCTTTGGCGAGAACTTTGGTGAAACCGGTGAGCGCATGCTTGCTGGATGAATAAACCGACTGATTGATATATCCTTTGAAGCCCACCACCGATGCGATATTGATGATAACCGGCTTCTGCGACTGCTTTAGATAGGGTAGCGCCTCCTTGCAGATGAAAAAAGGAGCCTTGGCATTCACGGCAAAGATTCTATCCCATTCGGCGGGTTCCACATCGGTAAAGCTGCCCTGCTGCGCCAGCCCGGCACAGTTCACCAGCAGGTCGATGCCGCCAAACTCCGCCACTGTCTGGGCCACGATGCGACTGTAGGCTTCTTCCTGCGCCAGGTCGGCGGCAATCGTCTTTACGCGGACGCCGTGCGCGGCTTCAATCTCCGCTGCCACCTGTTTCAGCGCATCTTCTCCGCGCGCCACCAGCGCCAGGTTGTAGCCAACATCGGCCAGTTCGCGGGCAATCGCGAGCCCGATGCCGCGGGAGGCGCCCGTCAGCAGCGCCGTCCTCTTTTCAGCACCGCCAACCATCGCCCTATCCCTCCAGTATCTGGCCGGCGGCGTTTTTGGTGTCGACCTTCTCTATGATGCGCTCCAGGATGCCGTTTTCGTCAAAAATGAATGTGCGGCGCAGGGTGCCCATAGTGGTTTTGCCGTACAGCTTCTTCTCGCCCCAGGCGCCAAAGTCCTGCAGCATCTGCAGTGAGGTGTCGGCCAGCAGACGGAAGGGCAGCTCATATTTGGCACGGAAGCCGCTGTGGCTCTTGGCGCTGTCCTTGCTAACGCCAACCACATTGTAGCCGGCAGCGGTGAGTTCTGCATAATTGTCGCGGAAGCTGCAAGCCTCTGCAGTGCAGCCGCTGGTGTTGTCTTTCGGATAAAAATAGATGATGGTCTTGCGGCCGTTGCCGATGAACTCCTTACTGTTCACCATTTTGCCGTCCTGGTCCATTACCTCGAACGCAGGCATGCTGTCGCCAATTTTAAGCATGATATTCGTGTTTAAACGTTTGTAATCTGAAACTATCGCCGGAGTGCGTCGGCAACCTTGGAGGCCACCACCGTGCCCAGTTCTATACGTCCTTTGGCATCGATAAGATACAGAGACGGTATCCACTTTACATGATATGCTTCGCCAACCTTGGATTCCTTCTTGCCGGCAGGGTCGAACAGCTGTATTCCCGGCAGGTCGTTCTCTGAGGCAAACTTCTTGAGCGTGTCAAAATCGCGGTCGTAAGAGACCGAGACAAAGGCCACCTTTGCATGGTCGGCTGCAGCATACATCTCCTTGAGTTCAGGTACCTCCGCACGACAGTCGGGGCACCACGATGCCCAGAACACCAGCACCACGCGTTTCCCCTTGAATTCGCTCAGCCTTACCGTGTTTCCGTCCAGGTCTTTCAAAATAAAGCCGGACGCCACCGTCCCCGCCTTCAACAGTTCCGTGGCGTACTTCGCATCCAGGTCCTCCTCCTGAGGCTGTTGCTCCTGCTGGGGTTGCGCCGCCTGTGTCGCCTGCGCGCTAACCGTCACGCCGGCCAACATCATAGCCATAAACAATATCAGTTTTTTCATCATTTTATTTCCGTTAATTGTCCTGTTACAGAATCGATAATAAAGCCGCGTACGGTCACGTCTTTGGGCATTAGGGGGTGGTTTACGATGCTTGCGACTGTCTTGCGGACAGAGGCCTCGGTGTCGTGGAAGCCCTCAAGCCACTCTGTGATGCCGCGCCTCTCCCATTGGGTCAGAGTATCTGCGGCAATGCCTCGCTCTGTCATATGCGGCCGGAACTCTTTGTAACTCATGTGGCATGCGCCGCAGCCGGAATGGTGCACCACCATTACCTGCTGCACGCCAAGCTCATAAATGGCCACCAGCAGGGAACGGATTGCAGAATCTGTCTGGGAAAGCACCAGCCCGCCGGCGTTCTTTATTATTTTGGCATCGCCGTTTTTAAGCCCCAGCGCCTTAGGGAGCAACTCCGTCAGCCTGGTATCCATGCAAGTGAGCACCGCCAGCTTCATGGCTGGGTACTTATCGGTCACATAGGGCTCGAAGCCCTTCTGCTCTACAAAACGTTTGTTGAAAAGAAGAATTTTGTCAATCATACCCCAAAGCTATTCATTTTTGAGCGTTATTACAAAAAGGGATATATTTGTAACGATATGACAGACTTTGCCGCGATAGATTTCGAGACTGCGAACGAGTGCCCCAGCAGCGTGTGCAGCGTGGGGGTGGTGGTCGTGCGCGGCGGGCTCATTACGGATACTTTTTACAGCCTGATCCACCCAGAGCCGGAGTATTACAAGTGGTTCTGCCAGCAGGTGCACGGGATTTGCCCGGAGGATACCGAAACCGCGCCGGTGTTCCCGTTCGTCTGGGAAAAGGTCGCTCCGCTTATAGAGTCTCTGCCGCTTGTTGCGCACAACGCCCGTTTCGACGAAGGATGCCTGAAGGCGGTGCACCGCGTCTATCAGATGGACTATCCCGATTATCGGTTTTACGATACGCTGGCGGCATCACGGCGCCACTTTGGCAGATTGCTGCCCAACCATCAGCTGCATACGGTGGCGGCGGCCTGCGGCTTTGACCTTACCAATCATCACCACGCGCTTGCCGATGCCGAGGCCTGCGCCCATATCGCATTGCAGTTATTATGAAGAACGTTAAAATCACCGCCATGCGGCGGACGGAGTATCCCGATTTGATGAAGATTTACGAGAATCCAATCGAGTATGCATGCGATGTATCGGTGGGGCGGGAGTGGATATCGGTGGACGGTGGCAAGCCGGAGGGGCTCTGTGTGTCTGCCTGGGAGTCGATGCGACCCTTTGTGGAGGCGCTCGCCCGCGGCGAGGGGAATTTCTACGACGGATGGATGCGCAACCCCTTTAGCGCGATGGTCAGCTGCAACGACGGCTTCCGTCCGGTGAGCTTCTATCTCGAGGCTCTGGACTAGCGGTTTATTTTCCCAGGATCGGGTCGGGGAGGGAGAAGGTGCCGTAGAGTTGTTCGCTGGCGGCGCGGCAACCGCCATTACATTTGGACAGGCGGTCGCAGCCGCTGCATTTCTCCGGAATCGCGGCGTAGCGGGCGGTAACTTCAGGGTCTGTAAGGATTTCTCCGATGGGGCGCTTGTGGATATTTCCCAGCACATGGGGCGAGTGGTTGCAGAAGCGCACGTCGCCGGTCCAGCTCACCGCCACGGGGCGGCGGCTGAAGTCTGTGCTGCACCACGACGACAGGATGTGTGGATATTCGGCCTGGTCAAGCAGGCAGGCGGGGGTGCACACGCCGCTCACGATGTGCATGTCGCCGGCCGCGGCAGCGAAGGCCTCCACATCGGCAAAAGCCCGCTTCAGTGTATCTAAATCCATCGACAGTTCATCCAGGTTCCGGATGCCCATGCCGCCTATGTTGAAGCGGTTTACCATTACGTTATGGACGCCCGTTTCGCGGATCATCTTCAGGGTGGCGGTAACGCCGGGCGCGTTGACTTTGGTGATGACCAGCACGGCGTAGGCTCCCTGCGGAAGCGCTGAAACCACGCGGGAGAGCGCCGCCCGCGCCTTTTCCCACGAGCCGGGGAGCGAGGTGAGATGGTCGTGGATGCTGCTTTCTGCGCTCAGCAGCGGAATCTGTATGGCCCCAACGCCCAGGCTCACAAAGTTGGCGACGGCATCTTCGCCAAGCAGCGTCCCGTTGGTGAGTATATTGACGTGGCTGCCGCGCATGCGGGCGTACATGGCCATATCGTGGATGTTTTTAAGCAGCATCGGCTCGCCGCCGGAGAATGATATCGTGCCTACGGAGGCCTGGGAGAGCAGTTTGCGCAGGGTGCGGCGTGCGGTGGAGGGGTCGGGCGCGGCTATCGGGCTGCTCCCGTCGCGCCAGTAATTATAACAGAACCTGCAACACTGGTTGCAGGCTCCTGTAAGTTCGTAAACTATATTGCCAATCTGAAAGCCGCCTTTCATCAAAGAATCGAGATGGATCTGGAGCCGACAAAATCGTCGGTCTGCTGCTCATCTTCTGTTTTTACACCCGAAATCTCTACCAGAGCTTCTCCCCGGAATCCGGTCTCAACAATCTCGAGGTCAAAGTTTGCGACGGACAGATTCTTGTCCGCAATCTCGAAGACATTGCTCTGAATAACCTGCGACTCATCTTCTGCAGAGAGGACTTTTACGCGGTATATCTCGTATGCGGGGTCGTAGATGCGCACCAGAAGGGTGTCCCCGATGTGCAGCTGGCAGTCGCCGCCCTTCTTGGGCCGGACATTGATCTCGTTGGGTGGAGACGGGGGCTCGTAGCAGGTTACCTCCGGTGGCGGCGGTGCCTGTCCGCTTGCAGAGAGCAGGGCCCAGGCGGCTATCATCGCGCCTCCGAGCTTATATTTGGTACGGATTGCCTTAGCGTTCTTGCCGTGCGAGAAGAACACCCAAAGGGAAACGGCTGCAAATGCAGCACCAAGGGTTATATAGACCAGAAGGGCTTTTGTTTTCATAGCATAAACTTATCAGATGATAGTGATGGCATCGCCACCGATATAAGTCTCGGTCTCGACATCGTTTTCAGTGGCTACGCCAAAGACTTTGAGTATCGCAACCCCTTTGTAACCATTATCTGCAATCTGTAGCTCAAAAGTTGCTACAGCCTGGCTTTTGTCGGCAAAATCGAAGGATTCGCTCTGCAAAAGTTGCGGCTGGTCGTCAATGGTGTAAAGTCTGACCGTAAATTTGTCGTATGTCGGATCGGAAATCTGGATTAAGAGGATATCGCCGCTGTTCAACGCGGGATCTTCGGTATCCTTGGGCGTTATATACACCATATTGAGAGGCGACGCAGCATCGTAGCAGGTAACAAAAAGACCTGGACCGTTACAGCTTGCGGCAGAAAGCATCGCCCACGCGGCAATCATTGCCCCGCCGAGGCGGTACTTGGTGCGGATGGCCCTGGCATTTTTCCCCCTGCAAAGTAAAACCCATAGCGAAACCGCTGCAAATGCAACACCAAGCGCGATATATACGATAAAAGCTTTTGTCTTCATATCCAATAGGTTGTTATGCAGATGGTAAATGCAAATTTAACAATAAAATCACATAATCTGCCAATATTTTCTCGGGAATAATACTTACCTTTGGCAGAGAAGTCAATCGAATGACTTGCCTGTAAAGTATGATTAAATCCGTTTTTAAAATCGCATTGGCGACGATGGCCCTGGCGGTCGCTTACATCGCTTCACCCACAGTCGTAAACGCCAGGCAAACAGCCACAGACGTTCCGGTAACAAGCGCAGCCTCTTCTGCCCTTAGTCGCATAGCGCCTGCGGAGCGCCCCTATACCCATATCCTCAAATCGCAGAAAGAACATGGCGGCGATTATGTCTGGAAGATGAAGAAGGCTTCAGATGTGGGTGTGCCTGCAGAGAAGCTCTCGCTGCCGGGCTTTGATGATACAGACTGGATGGAGGCGATTGTGCCGGGCACGGTGCTGCATTCGCTGGTAGAGAACGGCGTCTACCCCGACCCGTATTATGCCGACAATAACGATATCGAGAAGAACCTGATTCCCGACCTGGCGCACGCCGGCCGCGACGAATATACCTATTGGTTCCGCACAAAGCTGGAGTTTCCTTACGAAACGGACCCCGGCCGCCGTATCTGGATGCAGCTGAACGGTGTGAACTACCACGCCGAGGTGTGGCTCAACGGCCGCCTGCTCACCACCTGGACCGGAATGTTCTGGGAGGAGAGGGTAGAGATAAGCGAGTTTATCCGGCTGAAAGGGGAGAACGTGCTGGCCATAAAGGTGACCCCGATTGACAGCCCCGGTACGCTGGCGGGCCGCACATGGGGCGCCGGCAAGGAGTTCCACAACGGTGGCGACGGCTGGATAGGCCGCAACGTGACCATGCTTATGAGCGCTGGCTGGGACTTTACATTCTACGACGGTGTGCGCGACCGCAACACCGGCATCTGGAAGGATATCAAGATTTATCAGACCCGCGAGGCGAGCGTCTTCAACCCGTTCATAAAATCAGAACTTTCCCATCCCAACTACGACCAGGCCCGCGAGACTATCTCCGTAGAGGTGCTCAACAACACTATGGGCGAGCTTAACCTTGATGTGGAGGCGGAGATAGAGGGCACCGGCATCGTGGTCTCGAAACCGGTAAAACTGCTCCGCTGCGAGAAGCGGGAGGTGACCTTCACCCCGGAGGAGTTCCCGCAGCTGGTAATCAAGAACCCCAAACTCTGGTGGCCCGTAAACAAAGGTCCCCAGAATCTGTATAACCTAAAGGTGAGGGCGGTGATCCGCGGCACCAGGGTCGACGAGGCTAAGATCCGCTTTGGTATCCGAGAGGTACGTGCCGACCGCAATACCCCCGACAAGTCCAAGACCTTCTATGTGAACGGCCGGCAGATATTCATCCAGGGCACCAACTGGATTCCGGAGGCGATGTGCCGTGCAGATGATGCGCGTATCTACGCCCAGCTGCGCTACACCGCCCAGACCGGCATCAACCTGCTGCGCCTGTGGGGAGGCGGCATTACCGAGAGCGACTACTTCTACTCCCTGTGCGACGAACTGGGTATCCTGGTGTGGGAGGAGTTCTGGATGACGGGAGATACCAAGCACCCCGTGGACCAGGGCGTCTACCTTAAGAACGTGGCATCTGCCATAAGGCGCACCCGCACCCATCCGTGCCTGGCATTTTACGTATGCTCCAACGAGTCTACCTACACCCAGGGCGTTCCCGAGCTGGTAAAGATGCTGGACGGCACGCTCCCTTATCAGATGCAGAGCGAGTGCGACGGCGTGCACGACGGCAGCCCCTACAAGACGGTGAATCCCATGAGTTATTACGAGAACACCGCATCGGAGCGTGGCAGCCGGGTGGACGGCTTCAACCCGGAGTACGGCGCCCCCTGTCTCCCCACGGCAGAGTGCATAAAGGAGATGATGGATGAAAAGGACTGGTGGCCCATCGGCGGCCCGGTGTGGAACTATATGGAGGGCAACGGCTTTTACAAGATGACCACCCTCTACAAGGATATGACCGACCAGTTTGGCGAGTCGAACAACATAGACGAATATGCAGAGCGCGCCCAGATAGTGGGAGCGATGATGTACCGCGGCATCAGCGACGTATGGCGCTACAACCAGCTTGGCAGCGGTGACCGTTTCTGCAGCGGCTACCTGTTCTGGTTCCACAACAGCCCGATTCCCCAGACCCCCAGCCGCATGTGGCACTGGAGCCTGGAGCCCACTGCGGCCCTTTACGCCATGGCCAATGCCAGCGAGCCCGTCCATCCGATATTCGACTACATAAAGAACACCGTATCGGTTGCAAACGATTTGGTGGAGGCGCTTCCCGGCTGCAGGCTCACCGCCGAGGTGATCGACGTCCCCGGACGCCGCGTCCTAAAGCAAGAGGCCAGGGTGGATGTCCCCGCAGAGGGCACGGCATGCGACGTGATAAAACTCGACTTCCCGGAGAACATCTATCCGGTACATTTCATCAAGCTGCGCCTGTACAATGCAGAGGGCAAGGAGACCGGCAGCTGCTTCTACTGGCGTTCTACCGATGAGTACAAGGGTGCCAACACCGTGAGCGGCCCTTGCACAGCCGGCTTCCAGGCCATCAATAACCTGCCCATGATCAAGTTGCGGGCAAAGGTTTCTCAAGGTCATGACGCGGCCGGTGAACATGTGACAACCGTTACACTTAAGAATACTGCCAGGACGGTGGCGTTCTTTACCCGCCTGCAGTGGCTGGGACCCGACGGAAAAAGCGTGCGCCCGTCGTTCTACAGCGACAACTTCTTCTGCATGATGCCGGGCGAAAGCCGCACCATCAGTATCAACAACCTGACTAAAGATTTGCCGGCAGGCAAATACACCCTGGTTGTGGGCGGTTTCCGCCAGAGCGAGCAGCGCTTTACCGTAGAGGTTAAATGAGACGACTACTGACCATACTTTTGCTGGCGTTGCTGACCGTATCGTGCGGCCAGACGACGCTCAAACGCGCCATAGCAGAGGATACTCTCATGACGCAGGTAGACAGTATGGCCCGCGCGCTGGCCGCAACCGGCTTCAACGCCGGCAGCGTGTACAAAGAGATATGGATCCGCGACTTCAACACCTTCATCGAGCTTTCGCTGGAGGTTATGCCGGTAGAGGAGATTCGCGAAGTGCTGGATACCTTTATCGATTTCAAGGCGGCTGACGGCAACATCCCCGATGCATTCGTGGAGGTGGCCGATACTGAGGGGCTTGGCTATAAATACCGCTTCTGTGATGCCCGTCCCGGTATGGCGGCCCACAAAAACACTGTGGAGACCGATCAGGAGAGCTCTTTTGTGCAGGCGGTGGCGCAGTATGTGACCCTGACCGGCGATAAAGATTATCTTAGTGTCAACCGTGCCGGCAAAACCGTGCTGGAGCATCTGGAAGATGCGATGCTTTTCCTGCGCCGCTATAAGTGGAACGATACTTATGGCCTGATTACCGGCGCCACCACCGCCGACTGGGGTGACGTGCAGCCGGAACATGGCTGGGGCGTGGAGATTGACGAGAACACTCACTACACCATCGATATCTACGACAATGCGATGTTCGCCCTTGCGCTGGGCGATCTGGCGGCCCTCTGCGAAAAGGCAGGAGAAACAGAGAAGGCGACCCGGTGGCATGCTCTCAGGGACAGCGTGTCGCATAATGTCCGTGCCCACCTCTGGGATGCAGAAAACCAGAAGTTCCGCCCTCACATCTACCTTGACGGTTCTCCGTTCCCCGTGGAGTTCAAAGAAGAAGAGATTTACTACCACGGCGGTACGGCCGTGGCGGCTCTGGCGGGCATCCTCACAAAGAAAGAGGTGGCCCGGGCCAACAAGAGGATGCTGGCCAACATGAAAGCGGCGGGGGCGCAGAGCATCGGCCTTACGATGTATCCGGCATATCCCGACGGCTTTTTTGCCAACCCCATGATGGGGGCATACCAATATCAGAACGGAGGCGACTGGACCTGGTTTGGCGCCCGCTGGATACAGGCGCTGGTAAAGTACGGCTTTTTGAAAGAGGCCTATTGCGAGGCGAAACCGATGCTGCAAAGAAGCGCAGAAGTGGGCTTTTACGAATGGTATCATCTGGACGGATCTCCCGTGGGGAGCGGCACCTATCGCGGTACGGCAGGCGTCCTGTTCAAAGCCAACCGGATGATGCGCGAAGCGGCGGCCCGATAGGGTTGCATTTTTGTCAAAAAAGATTGAAATTTGTTAAAATATAATACATCATCTTATGAATAACATTTCCAGACGCAAATTCATAAAGGTCGGTGCAGTAGGTGCAGCCGGTGCCCTGGCCGCCACTACCGGCCTCAACGCAATGGAGGCAATGGATCCTCGCAAGAAGAAAAAAGAACCCGCCCCCGCTCCCAAGCCGGAGAAGGTTAAGATGGCAGCTGTAGGTATCGCCAACCGCGGCCGTCAGATTATCCAGGAATTCGATGCCACCGGCCTGTGCGAATTCGTGGCCCTCTGCGACGTGGATCCAAAGAGCAAGGAGAGCCAGATGACCATTGCAGAGCACCCCAATGCAAAGCTCTTTACCGATTTCCGCAAGCTGTTTGACGAATACGGAAAGGAGTTTGATGCTGTCTGCATCGCGATTCCGGACTTTGCCCATTTCCCCGTGGCAATGCTGGCGCTTAACCAGGGCAAGCATGTGTATGTAGAGAAACCTATGGCCCGCACCTTCTACGAGTGTCAGCTGATGATGGATGCTGCCCGCCGTCACCCGGAACTGGTGACCCAGGTAGGCAACCAGGGGCACTCCGAGGCCAATTACTGGCAGTTCAAGACCTGGTACGAAGCCGGCATCATCAAGGATGTATACCGTATCGACGCCCATTTCAACAGCTGGCGCCGCTGGTATCCGTATGACCCTTCAATCACCCGCTATCCCGAGGCAGAGCCCGTTCCGGAAGGGATGGACTGGGACACCTGGCTCACCACAGCCGCATGGCACGACTATAACGGCAAGTACCACCCGGGCAACTGGCGCGGCTGGTTTGACTTTGGCCTTGGCGCAATCGGCGACTGGGCTGCGCACATTATAGACACCTGCCACGAGTTCCTGCAGCTGGGTCTGCCCTATGAGGTCGATCCCGTGAAGATTACCGATGGCAACGACTATTTCTTCCCCAAGGAGACAACCCTCAAGTTCAAGTTCGCAAGCCGCGGCAGCATGCCTCCCGTAGAGCTCACCTGGTACGACGGCGAGAAGAACTTCCCGCCTCTGCCGGCTGGTTACGGCCCCACATCCAACGATGCCGCCGACGTGCCCGCCACCAATATGGACGGCACCTTTACCCCGTCTTCACTCAGCCCCGGCAAGGTTATCTACAGCAAGGACCTCATCTTCCGCGGCGGCAGCCACGGCTCTACCCTGCAGATCATCCCCAAGGAGAAGGCAGAGGAGATGGCTCCCTACCTTCCCGAGGTGCCCGGAACCCCTTCCAACCACTTTGCAAACTTCTTGAACGCATGCATGGGCAAGGAGAAGACCCGCTCGCCGTTCGAGGTGTTCGGCCCTATGTGCCAGACCTTTGCGCTGGGTATCATAGCCGTGCGCACCGGTCGCAAGATTACCTTCGACAAGGTCTCCAACACCATCCTTAACGACCCGTTTGCAAACAGCCTGCTCGCAGACCGTCTGCCGCGTAAAGGATGGGATGAATACTACAAAATGTAAAATATGAAAAAGATAATCACTATACTCGCCATTGTGGCGGTGACTGCGACTTCATGCTGCTGCAATCAGAAAAAGACCTGCGAATGCGAGAAGCCCTGCTGGGGCAAGTTTGCTGCCATGGAAGTCGCAGCAGAGCCCAATACCCTCACAGAGGAAGAGGAGGCCGACGGATGGCAGCTGCTGTTTGACGGCAATACCACAGAGGGGTGGCAGAGTGCCCGCCCTGCCAATATGGGCAAGTTCCCCGAAGGGGGCTGGGGCATAACAGAAGACGGCCTGCTGTATGTCTTTGCCGGTGACGGCGCAGAGAGTGCGAACGGCGGCGACATCATCACCAAACGCAAGTTCGGCAACTTTGTCCTCAAGGTCGATTTCAAGATGACAGAAGGGGCCAACAGCGGCATCAAGTACTTTGTGGACCCGTTCCTCAATACCGGTGCCGGCAGCGCGATAGGCTGCGAGTTCCAGATTCTGGACGATGACAACCATCCCGATGCCAAGCTGGGCGTGAACGGCAACCGCACCCTGGCATCGCTTTACGACCTTATTCCCTCAAAACACACCCCGCTGGAGGCGGCATCCAAATTTGACTGGCATACCGCCATGATTGTAGTGGACGGGTGCCACGTGGAGCACTGGCTGGACGGCGAAAAGGTTGTGGAGTATATGCGTAACAGCCAGATGTGGGATGCACTGGTAGACTACAGCAAATACCGCGACTGGCCAAACTTTGGCAACTACGAGCAGGGTTACATCCTGCTGCAGGACCACGGCCATCAGGTATTCTTCAGGAACATCAAGATCAAGGAGCTGTAGCGGATGAAAGATACCATAATAACGGCAAAGCGTAAGCGGACTGAGATTATCTCTATCTCAGTCTGCTTTGCACTTGCGGTGTTGATAAACATCGGCTGTATTATATACTATAAAACCACTTTCTATGAGATATTTACCCAGATGGGCTACACTCTGGTGATAACCCTTGTACTCTATCTGGTGTGGATTCTTTTAAGGCTGCTGGGCAGGCTGTTCAAGAAACGCTGATATTATGTCCGAGTTCATTTACAGCACACGCAACCCTCAGGTCCCCGTGGCGTACTCGCGCTGCAATGCGATGCATACGCAGTGCGAGATTCTGCTGCCGAATATGGCAGAGGGGGATGCTCGTGCGCTGGTAAATGACATTTGGGCGATGGTGGCTGCGGCAGATGCAGCCTACAACCGCTTCAGAAACGGCAGCCCCCTGTCTGTCATAAACCGCAATGCGGCCCGCGAGGCGGTTGAGGTAGACGACGAGATGTTCCTGCTGCTGGAACTATCAGAAACATTCCGTAAAAGCACCCTCGGCTGGTTCGACATCACCGCCAATGCCGCCTCGCGCCTGAGTGACAGGCATCTGGAACTGGATGCTGCCAGACACACGGTGCGCTTCTTTTCCGACGGCATCAGTCTGGACATGGGCGGCATCGCCAAGGGTTTCGTCCTGGAAAAGACGGTCAAAATGGTGTCCGGTGCCACCTCTGCGGCGCTGATTTCGTTTGGTGGCAGTTCCACCGCGGCTGTCGGTTCCCATCCGATGGGCGCCCCCTGGCCGGTGTCTGTGGCCCATCCGTTCTATGCGGACAGGCCGCTGAATACATTCAACCTTGAAAACAACTCCCTCTCGGTATCGGGCAAGGACCCCTCCGGAAGGGGACATATCATAGACCCCACGACCGGCAATATCGTCTCAAAGGAGGCGATGGTGGCAGCCTGCGGAGCCTCGCCGCTGGTAACGGAGGTTCTCTCCACTGCGATGTGGCTGGCCCCGGAGAGCGACCGTGCGGAGATACTCGCAGCCTTTACTGGCTACCAGGCGTGGGAATTACTGCCGCTGGCAACCGGCGGCGCAAAAGTCAACCGCTTATGAACCGAAAAGAATTTTTGACAAATATGGGTGCGCTGGCCGCGGGGGCAATGCTTTTCCCGTGGCTGACTGCCTGCACCCCGGAAAAGCAGAAGGATGCTGCCGGAGGCAAGGCCCGTCTTGGAATAATAGGCACCGGCAGCCGCGGCCGCTTCCATCTGGCAAACCTGCTGGAAGACGATCTGGTGCAGGTGGTGGCGATCTGCGACGACTACAGGCCACATCTGGACGAGGCGGCGGCGATGTGCCCCGGTGCGCGTCTGTATAGCGACTACCACGCCCTTCTGGAGGACAGCGAGGTGGACGGAGTGGTTATCTGCACCCCGTTGAGCATGCATTCGCAGATGACCATCGATTCTTTTGCTGCAGGCAAGCACGTCTTTTGCGAGAAGGCGCTGGCCTGGAGTGTGCAGCAGCTCACCGACATGTACTCTGCATGGAAGGCTTCCGGCAAAGTCCTGATGGTTGGACAGCAGCGCCTCTACGATCCCAAGTACGTCAAGGCGATGGAACTAGTGGCGGGCGGTGCGATAGGTCAGGTGGTGGGCATCCGCAACTACTGGTACCGCAACAACGACTGGCGGCGGCCGGTGGACGATCCCAGTCAGGAGCGCCGTATCAACTGGCGCCTCTACCAGCAGTATTCCCGCGGCCTTATGGCAGAGCTTGCCTGCCATCAGCTGCAGAACGGCTCGTGGGCCATGGGAGGCCTCCGACCCGATTACGTTTCGGGTACCGGCAGCATAATGTTCTACAAGGATGGCCGCGAAGTCTTTGACAATGTCGCCGCTATATACCAGTATCCCAACGGGGTCCACATGACCTTCGACAGTATAATCGCCAACAAGCATTTTGCCATGGGAGAGCAGATCCTGGGCAGTGAAGGGACAATTGACCTGGTACGCGGCGTCATGTACAGCGAGCAGCCCCGCCGCCGCGCCGGCCTTAGGCAGATGCTGGAGCAGATAGAGCAGGGGATACTATCCAACGCTGCCTTTGCCGGATCTTCGTGGGTTACCGAGGCTCCCGGCACAGACAAAGGGATCCGCTTTGTGGATAACGTCTCCGTGGTGGACGGCGCAAGCAGCGTCGGCTTTTCCGGCGATGGTTCTGTGGAGCTGATGCACGCCTACGCATTGGCGGTAATAACCGGTGTGCAGCCCGCAGAGATTGTGGAAGAGGCTTGCTGGTCTACCCTGCTGGCACTGCTGGGCGACGAAGCCACCCGCACGGCAAGCCGCATAGATATCCCTAAAGACCTGTTTGAATAAGCAAAGGAGTATGGATATGAAACTCTCCGGTCACTTAACTTTGGCAGTCGTCACGCTGTGTGTGATGCTTGCAGCCTTTGCCTGCACACCAGAAGAAGACGGGCAGCAGAAGATTACGGCCCTGGAGGTCGATCCTGGCACCGTATCGTTGACAGAGGGGGAGAAACTCTCCCTGAAGGTTAATGTAACCCCGTCAGACGCCCATTATCTCTACGTGACATGGTCTTCCAGCAACGAGTCGGTGGCCAAAATCAACAAGGCGGGCACGCTCAAGGCCATTGCCCCGGGCAGCGCTACCATCACTGCCGCGCTGGACGGTGTTACGGGAACCTGCAGCGTGACTGTGGCAGAGAATGTCACACCCGTGAGCGGAATCCACCTGGGCAGCCCCTCCATAACCATGGGTATAGGCTCCACTGAAACCCTTATCGCCACAATAGAGCCGGCCGAGGCGGTGAACAGGGAGGTTATATGGACATCTTCAGACGAATCGGTTGCCACCGTCAGCGGCGGTGTCGTTACCGCCATCGGCGACGGAGAGTGCGACATAACTGCCACCAGCGCCGACGGCGGCTTTAGAGATGTATGCCACGTGATAGTTCGCGCAATCCCCGTGGAGTCACTCTTGTTCTCAAATGGCAGCGACCTCACCATAGTCGCCGACGGCGGCAGCACATACACCCTGATAGTGAAATATACTCCGGAGAATACTTCCGACCGCGATCTGGTATGGACATCCTCCGACGAGAGCCTTGCCACCATAAGCCAGAGTGCCGCCGGGCAGGCCATAGTGAACTTTGCCCAGGATAAGGCCGGGGTGGTGAAAGTTACCGCCGCTGCAGGTAATCCTGAGCGATGCGCGGTGCAGCAGTTCTTTGTCAAGGGCGCCGAGCCGCTGGTTATCCGGCCGGACGGTATTCTGTATGCCGGCCGCAAGGCCACCTGGAGCTTCAATACCGCCGCCTACGGCGAAGCTACCGATATCAAGTGGATAGCGGGCGGAAAGCAGTACGAAGGGGCAAGCGTGGCCTTTGCCGCCACCGATGGGGGCGAGAGTACCGTGAGCGTATCGGCCAATTACGGCGGAGAGCAGATAACCTTTGCAGAGGAGTTCGAGGCACAGGAGTGGCTGGTTAACATAGCCCTGAACGGAACCAATCCCCGCAACACCTATCCCGTGTTCAACAAACAGGCGACCCGGGCCTACTTCGTGACCCGCCAGCCCCGCCGCCTGTACGAGCTTAACCTCGAGGATGGCACCCTGGGCTGGATGTTCGCCATGGAGGCGGAGAAGCAGGACAATGGAGGCGACATCTGCGTCAACCCCGTAAGCGGAGATATCTACTGTTCCAACCAGACCAGGATATTCTGCCTGGCTGCCGACGGAAGTGTCAGGTGGGAAATTCCGGTGCCGGAAGGCAGAACTCCCTCTGCGTTCTCTGGCTGCGGTCCCGGCCTGAGCAACGACTGCACGGTGCTGTTCGCTTCGCTTACAGATAAACGGTTCATCGCCGTGAAAGCTGACTCCGGAGAGATTCTCGATTCCTTTGCCATCAATCACGACCATTTCCAGTTTGCAGTTTATGGCGACAACGAGATAGTCTACCACTCCAATTCTGCAGATGGCGTCGGGGCTATAGGTTTCGTAAAGTTCAGCGGCGGACGCTTTGGACAAATCACCAGGATTGACTCCCCCAGCAAGGACGGCACCGACATCACCACCCCCGCAATCAACCGTGGCCAGACCCGGTGCTGGTTCCCATGCGCCGCCGGAGTGATGGTGGAGGTGGACCTTACCGCCAAAAAAGTCACCGCATCGCCCAAGATCGGCGACGGTTACAACATGCAACCCTGCCTCACCCCGGACGGTAACTGGATGTACTTCGCCTCGCAGGTAAACAGTACGGTGTGCAGGATAGATCCCGGCACCATTTCCGGCTCCCCCGTGCCGTTTGTGGATTACTCCGGCAGCTCTTCCAGTATGCTCAACTTCACCTCTGTGGCCTGCGATACAGAGGGCAACGCCTATTTCTTCATAAGGGAAGACGGTGCCGGCAACAACACGTTCTTCCGCATCAGTGCCGCCGGCGAACGGTTCGTACCGGAGGTTATAGCCACCATCGGCAAACAGAACGACTTCCCCCAGGGCTTCTTTAACTTTGGCGGAGGCTGTCTGATTGGCGGTGGCGGAAGCAGCACCGTCAACCGCCTGCTGGTGCGTTGCGTGGATGCGGAGCGGGCAAAGGGCTGGTCGGGCCCCGGCGGCGACCTCTGTGCAACCAAAAATGCCAACATAGCCTATGGTGATTAAAAGGATATATAACAGGTTTTTAATGGCAGTTGCCGCCTCGCTGCTAATGTCCACCGTGACCGCAAAGGCCCAGTATATCTGGGCTGCTGCCAGCAACGAGACCCTGTACAATGAAATGCTCTCTTACCTGAAGACATTCCAGACCGACCTTGTGGGAGAACAGGCCTATTATATGGCCCAAAACCTGGTGGTGGAGCTGGAGGCGGCCCACAAAAGCGACCCATACATATGGATGACGCAGATGCACAACTTCTGCAACAAGCTGGAAGCGATCTATCCCCCTTCGCTAAGTCATCCCAAAGTCTCCAGGGCCTATGAAGACCGATACGACAAGCTGCGCCGGGGCATCACCCGTCTGCGCGACTTCCCGATGCACGAGGTGACGATCTCTTACGAGACACCGCCCCCCGCAAGCGGCCAGGCAGAGGCCTTTACCGCCGCCAACAGACAGTGGCTGCATAACAAGCGGGAGGAGTTCTTTAGGTCCCTGCGGGGCCCCCGCCCGAGCGCAGATGAGCTCCAGATTGCAAAGTTATACAGCTCGGGAGTCGTGCTCCGTACCAAAGACGCCTGCATAGGCATAGATATCTGCTACGGGGAGGGTCTTTACGACGCGCTTTACAAAGAAGAACTGGCCGATATGCTGGATGTGCTTTATGTGACGCATGCCCACGGCGACCACTATGACCTGGAGTTATTCAGGATGATGATGGCCAGGGGCAAGCCGGTTGTGGGACCGTTCACTATGGAAGAGCGGTACTTTTCCAAGGATGTCGGCGACAAGCATTTCTGGCGCGACAGCCAGCTGGAACCGCAACTGATAGGCGGAGTGGCGACCACCCAGGCCTATATGTCGGGCCAGGGCGACGAACCCTGCCTGCTCTATCTTATCCAGATAGGCGACTGGCGCATAGTGCACGTAGGTGATAATTCCCACCACGAAAACGAGGAGCTGATTTATCCTCTCTTCCCCAAGGCGGACGTGGTTTTTGCCCCGGTGTTCCAAGGCGTGGTGTATCTGTTCAACAGCACGCTGGCGGCTCCCAATCCGGGCAACATAGAGCAGGTATACGTGAATATCCACGAAAACGAGTGGCATCACGAAATCCACGGCCGTATCTCCTATGAGTACCTTTACAATCACAACGGCGCGTTGAATAATACCGGCCGGAAGTATCCTTCGGTTGTGATAATGGATAACGGTGAGCACATAACTCTGTATAAATAAGCCGGATATGAAATCATACCACATATTTGCAACAATCCTTGCGGCGGCTCTTGCAACTGCCTGCAACGGAATCGGAGAGAACGACGGCAAAAAGACCGGCGGCCAGATGTGGGTTCATGAAAAACCTCAGGTGGCTATGGTCGAGATCAGCAGCGGAGACAACGTGATAGAGACATACGAATATACCTACGATGAACAGGGGAGGATGCTGACCCTGGTCAGGACCGACCATCTGTCCAATGTCGTTATGCTGGATCTTTCGTACACATATCCCGGCGAAAACCAGATGAAGGTGCAGGGGACCTTTTTCCCCATAAAGACCAATCGGTATATCGACGTATCCTGCAATCCCGACTCCGGCACAATCTCCTACACCGGCAGCTGGAGCGGCGCATGGAGTTATACCACTACCGTAGGCTCTTCCGGAGTCATTTCGTCTACTGTCTGCCAGAGTAACTTCGCATCATCAGAGGGATATTACACCTCCAACATGGATTACAGCGAACTTTATACAGTCGCAGAGGGTACCGTTACGGAATCGGTCATAGGCACCGGGATAAACGCAAAGAGCAGCAAATCCACCCGGACGGCCAATTCCTCGACCCTGAAAACCATCTATTCGAAAGGGGATCAGGCCGACCGCCAGAACTTTGCGGCCTATCTCATGCCAGACTATTTCCCCGTATGGATTGCCTCCGGATTACCCGGCAACAAGACCCTCATCACAGGTATCAGCAGTTTTACCGGTACCATCCAGGCGCCCGAAACCACTGCGTTGGAGTATTCTTTCAATGCTGCAGGAAATATCGACTCCGTCGTCCGCACCGACCGTAACGGCAGCGAGACGGTGTTGACACGGACATATAAGTTCTTCTACAAGGAGTAAAATGAAAATACTTAAAACGACATTCTTCGCCGTCCTGGCCCTCCCGCTGCTCCTCTGCTGCGAGAAGGACAAGCCGCACAGCGTCTTCTGGGGCGGGGTAGAAGAGATGGAAATGCCATCGGAACAGAAGCCGGATGCCCCGGGCATTCCCGAATCTGCGCCCGATGCGGTGGAGTACTCTTCACTGCACGATCAGCTTCACAACGCCGGCCAGTTCTTTATCCCGGAGAGCGACCTGCAGCCCGAGGTGTTCTGGTATATGACCTATACCGACTATCCCCACCGGGACGAGCCCAACAGCAACGGCGACGTGAACAGCGGTCTGCAGAACTACCTGCTGATGCAGTCGGTGGCAGGGCTGGTGAATCGCGCCTGCGCACAGGGGAAGACCAGCGTCGGGATTTGGACAGAACAGAGCGGGACGGGCTATGATATGGAGCGGGCCGATTTTGGCCGTCAGATTCCAAACCACCAGAGCGCGGTGGACCTGGCCACCAAGACATACGGAAAGGTGGACGGGTATGACGTTACGGTGCGCACACTCTTCTCCGGCTATGTGCTCACCGACCTTATGAACAACCCGGAAAGTGCCATCGCCGCCACGGTTGCCAGCCATGTGTATAACGCCATCATAGTGGATGTGCGCGACGAGGAGTTCTTTATCCGCAGCGGCTATACCAAAAAGTACGATTGTACCAGGATGTCCACCAGGGATGCCTGGGATGCATTCAAGGACAAGTGCGATAACTCTGCCCTGGTGCTGATGCCGGTGAATACGGGCGAGAATCGCGACTTCGTGATCCAGAACGGGCTGTTCCTTGTGAATCTCAACAAGAAATACAATACCACCGCGGGCGGGCAGAACCTCACCCTGTTAGAGGAGATACTGGAGTGGCTCAAGCCCCACAGCCAGGTAATCGGATGGGAGCAGGGGGTAGGCGAGCACGTCTTTGTAGAACCAATATCCAGGCACGGCCACTTGATGCTGGCTGCCGACTGGAGCTACAACATGGGGGTCACCTCCCGCCACTACAGCGACCGGCAGGGCGCCGCGCTTGCCAAGTCAATCAACCCCCGCACGATAGACTACAACGCCAAGGCCAACTACCTGGGCTTTTTCCTGACCGACGGAGACAACTACCAGTGGCTCATCACCGACAACTTTGTAACCAACTATTATTCGCAGCTCTCTGCAAAAGAGGTGAAAATGGCCTTCGAACTGGGGGGACAGTCGCTCACGCAGCTGGCTCCGACACGCCTGCAGTATATCCTCAGTCGCCAGCCGTCGGCAGAATGCACCATTATGGAGACCTTTGGCGGCGGATACTATTATGCGGACCTGTTCTCTACCGCAGGCAAGGCGGCCCAGGACAGGGATGCCGGCATAAAGTTGCTGGCAGAGCGCACCGCTGCCCACATGCGTCAGCACGGCATCAAGGTGCTGCATGTGATGGCAGGCGATTTTACATCGGCCAAGGCCCGGCAGGTGCTGCAGGCCTTTGTGGATGCCAACGATCAGCTGGAGGGCATCACCGCCGTGTGCCGCGACCCCTACGATGCCGCCCACGGCAAGGTTTTCTGGTTTACCAACAGGCAGGGGTACGACATCCCCTGCATCACCGCCAGCTATAAGATGTGGTCCGGCTTCAACACACCGGAGAGTATGGCCAAAACAATCGTAAAGGAGAATCAGACAAGCCTGTCGTTCAACACCATTGCGGTGCACGCCTGGAGCACGTGGAACGGACTTAAGGCCTCCGATGCCGTGGCCCAGTGTACGCAGAACCTCCCGGAGAATTTCAAGTGCATATCCATGCAGGAACTCATCTGGCGGCTCCGTATGCAGGAGCGGCCGGAGCAGACTCTGCAATACCTTTCAACCATCAAATAAGCGCCGCCTATGAAAAATCATCTTTCTGTATTGTTGACCGCGGCGCTGGTGGTTATTGCGGCAGCCTGTGCGCAGGAGTCTTCCCGGGGATACTGGGACGACAGCAGCGTCGGCACCGCCACCGTCTCTGGCGTGGTCACCGATACCTTCGGGCAGTTTCTGGAGGATGTCGAGGTGTGCTTTATCGGGACAAACATGAAGCGGGAGGTGCGTCTGGAGACCTTCTCCGACTGGGACGGATCTTTCCGTAAGGAGAACGTCCCCTCCAACGCCCGCTACGTTACTTTTTCACTGCCCGGTTATGCCACTGTGGCCTATACCATAGACCCCAGGCGCTTTGCAAAAGGGGAGGAGATCGTGCTCAACCCCGTGCTGGAGTTCTCCAACGCGGTTATCCGCGGCCGGGTGCTGAGCGCTGTAGACGGCACTCCACTTTCCGGCGTGAGGGTAGACTGCGGGGTGCAGGCCTCCACCACCGATGCCGACGGCAACTTTGAGATAACTTCACTGACGCTCAAGGACTACACCCTGACCTACACTATTGCCGACGGCTCCATCTACCGTCGTGAGATAGCAATGGACGACTTTGTCGACAGTGCCGTCATAATGCCGACCGTCCGCCTGGGAGGTGCCGATATCCTTCCCGGCATGAAGTGGCAGCAACTGGCCGACGCCCCGCTGTGGCTGGCCAACAACTACCGCGGCTCTACCGGCTTTAGCGGAATCAACCACTGGTCGGTGGGCTATATGAGCTCCTTTCTGTGGTACGGCGACTACCGCTACGAAGCGGAAGGGTGCGCACTGGTCAACATTTTCGAAGAATACGACAATCCCGACCCGGACCAGTTCATCTGCTATACCTACGGTCGCAAATTTATCGACGAGGGGAACAGGATTTTCAGCGTGAATACCCGTACCCACTACGCCACCACGGCAGAACCTGCACACTTCGGCGTCAAGGTGCTCAACCTCACCGACGGTGCCACCACTATGGAGGATGCCGGACGGTACACCTACGCCGGCAGCGAATATTCCTCCTTCTCGTTCGACCTTGGCAAATTTGTGGGCAAAGAGGTGATTGTCGCCTTTGGCATCTACTGGACCGGGTACATGTACCATCAGGTGTCCCGCCGGTTCTGCTTTGCGCCGGCGGCGGTCAAGGGCGATGATGCCCTCCCGGGCACCCCCATTGCCGGAGCCGAGTGGCGCGGCTTTACCCGCGAAAACCTCACCAGTATGATGCCCAACCCCGGCACGGTGTTCTCCGGAAGCAACTTTACGCTTAACAACACCGACGGCGACCACGGCGCCCGCCGCGTACACAACCCCGGCGGCGACCAGGGTTTCAGCCTGTGGACTGGTACCAACCACATGATGATGAGCTGGGCGCTGCAGTATATCAGCAAGGAGGTCGAGCCGGTAAACGAGCAGGGCTACACCCTTAAAACCCGCTCGGGCGTCGACAGCGACTATTATACACCCGAGTCGTATATCTACAGCCGCTTCCACATCACCGGTGCCAACGACCGCGTGCACCTGTACCTTCGCACCTTCTCCAGTGCCAATCCTACGGTGTTCAGGGTCACTGCGGTGCCGCTGGAAACCTGCCGGGCAGAGGCGCTGGCCCCCGTCTCCAACACCGCCGACACTGCGGTTCCCGCCTCTAACGGATGCTGGAGCTTTGTGCACGAACGGGGCAACGGCAACCCTGCCGAATATGCCGAATTCGTATATGATTTGTCTGCCTATACCGGCGGGGATGTTGTCATCGCCGTGGGTATCCACAAGGGGAGCAGCAAGGCCGCAGAGCAGAAGCTTTGTTTCTGTAAAATCGAAATGGATTAAAGGGAGGATGAGAGAATGAGACAGTTTTACAGAATGATATGCATCGCGTTTTGGCTGCTGGCATCAATCGCAGCTTACGCGCAGGCGCAGATTACCGTAAGCGGAGTCGTGACCGACACCCAGGGCGAACCTGTGGCAGGGGCCGGAGTGGTTATCAAGGGGACCCGCACCGGAACCACTACCGACCTGGACGGCCGCTATACCATAAAGGCTGCTGCAAACGCCTCGCTGGAATTCTCATGCGTGGGACTTGCCACCCGGACGGTGGCAATAGGCGGCCAGACTAAACTCAATGTAGTACTGGAAGCCGACAGCAACTTTCTCGAGACCTCTGTGGTGGTGGGCTACGGGGCCCAGAAGAAGGGCTCCATCACCGGGGCTGTGGTGGCCGTGGGTGGCGAGGAGATGATACGCACCAAGACAGAGAATCCCCAGAATATGTTAACCGGCCGCGTCTCCGGCGTCCGCGTATGGCAGAAGACTGCCGAGCCGGGTCAGTATTCGGCATCGATGGATATCCGCGGTATGGGCGCTCCGCTGGTTGTCATCGACGGTGTGCCGCGCGACATGAGCGACTTCCAGCGCCTGGCACCGTCTGATATAGAGAACGTATCGGTGCTGAAGGATGCGGCTGCGGCCATCTACGGCTTGCGCGGCGGCAACGGTGTGATCCTGGTTACAACCAAGGCCGGCAAGGCGGGCGAGACCAAGGTCAGCTACAACGGCAACTATACCATCCAGACCCCGGCCAGCCTGCCGCGCCAGATGGATGCGCTTACATCGATGCTGCTGGTGAACGAGGCGGCCCGTGGCGGCATAGAGGGCGGAGCGGGAGAGTTTACAGAAGATATCCTGGAACTCTACCGCAACGGCACCCGCACGGGAACCGACTGGAACAGCCTGATAATCCAGGATATCGCTCCGCAGAGCAGCCACGACCTCTCTATCAGCGGCGGTACCGACAAGATGCAGTTCTACTTTGGTATGGGCTATTTTTACCAGGAGGGATTCTGGAAGAGCGGCGACACCAACTACAACAAGTATAACCTGCGCAGCAACATCACCGCAGAGATAGCCCGCGGCCTCAAGTTTGGCGCCAACATATCGGGTTATATAGAAGATTTGCACAATCCGCTGGACGACCCGGAACTGATTATCCGCTACTGGTGGAAGCAGAGCACCATCTGGGACGCCTATGCCGACCCGGAGCAGACAATGCTCAACTATAAGGACCTGGAGCTTGATTGGAACAGCGTAGCCCGCATCTATTCCGACATCTCCGGCCACCGCACGACCCAGCGCAGGAACATCAACGCCAACCTCTCGCTAAGCTACGATTTCGGAACCCTGACCGATGTTCTCAAGGGCCTTACGGCAAAGGCTATGTACAGCTACGACTACCGCGTGTCAGAGAACGAGACATATCGCAAGGAGTATTACCAGTACGCGTACAACGAACTCACCGGGGAGTATGAGCAGAAGCTCTACGCGGCCTCCTCGCCCAGCCAGCTGACCCGTCAGGATACACACAACAGGGCGTGGGTGGCACAGGCGCTGCTTGCTTTCGACCGCACCTTTGACAAACACCATGTAGGGGCGACCCTCGGCTGGGAAATCCAGAAGAAGTTTGGCAACGGTTTCAGAGCCTTCGGCGACCTGGCATTCTCGTCGCCATATTTCACGGCGCTGACGGTGGAGGGGCATCAGGTTAGCCAGGGCGACCTGTACGAATATGCCTACAATTCTGCCATCGGCCGTCTGAACTATAACTACGACGAACGCTATCTGCTTGAAGGCCAGTTCCGCTACGATGGCAGCTCCCGCTTCTACGAAGGGCACCGCTGGGGCTTTTTCCCATCGGTTTCGGCCGGATGGCGCATCAGCCGCGAACCGTGGTTCAAGGATGGCGCGCTGGGCTTTATCAACCAGCTCAAACTGCGTACAAGCTACGGTATCCTGGGCACCGACGGCAGCGACTATGAGTGGGCTACCGGTTATACATATCCGGCCTCGACCCTTTCAAATAACGGTTATTACAATACCAATGCCCCGGTATATTATCTGGGCAGCTGGGTGATGCGTGCCGACCCCAAGGCTATGCCCAACGAGGAGATTACCTGGTACACGAACCGCACCTTTGACGCCGGCATCGACTTTGAGGCCTGGAATGGCCTGCTGGGCATCACCTTTGACTGGTTCTACCGCCACCGCAGCGGCCTGATGGCCCGCAACTCCTCCGATTTCCCCACCATCGTGGGTGCCACCGCTCCGTTGGAGAACATCAACGACGACTGTCACTTTGGCTTTGAGACGGAACTCAGCCATGCCCGCACGGTGGGCGATTTCCACTACAGGGTCAAGTCCATGATGTCTATCACCCGCAACAAGTATCTCTCCTACGCCCAGAGCACCAAATATGCCAATTCCTACGACAACTGGCGCAACAACTCCATGAACAACCGCTACCAGGGGATCAAGTTCGGCTACGAGGTCGTGGGGCGTTATGAAGATTGGGAGGATATCTGGAGCTACGACCTTAACAAGGGCAACGGAATCAAGCCGGGCGACTTCAAGTACCTCGACTGGAACGGCGACGGTCAGTTCAACAGCCAGGACGCCCACCCGTTTACATATTCCGGCAGTCCCTGGCTCAACTATTCGCTCTCCATCGAGGGTGATTGGAAGCGGCTGGACTTCAGCATCCTGATGCAGGGTGCGGCGCTGGGCAGCGTCAAGTTTGGCGAGCCGCAGCTCAGTATATGGGGACAGCACGGTGGCGGTATGCTGGAGCAGTTTGCCGACCGCTGGCATCCTGCTCAGGAGACCAACGACGTCTATGACCAGACCCTTACCTGGATTGCCGGCACTTACGCCTACGGCGGTGCCTCTGCCGACGAGAACAGCGACTTCAACGTGCAGCCCATCGACTACCTGCGCGTCAAGGCGGTTGAGGTGGGGTATACGCTCCCTATGCCGTCGTCCTTGAAGGGGCTTGCCTTCAGGCTCTACGCGGCGGCCTACAACCCGCTTACCTTCACAAAGGTGAAGTATATCGACCCGGAGCACCCGGCCGACAACTACGGGCGTCTCTATCCTCTGAACAAATCCTATACGTTTGGCCTGACGATGTCCTTTTAAAAGATTCAGAAGATGAAAAAGATATTCATATACATACTCTTTGCAGCGGCGGCTCTTGCGGGCTGCGTCAATCTGGACATCCCGCCCAAGAACATAGTCTCCGACGACGATTTGATGAGCAGCCAGAGCGGTCTGCAGGTATATCTGGCGCGCCTGTACAGCCAGATGCCGTGGGAGGATTTCAAATATATCGCCCAGAGGGGTTTTGACGGCAACTCGTGGCTGGGCTGCCTGGGCGTGGAGGGAACCGGAGAGGCGGTGACCCGCGACAATATCTGCGCCTCATTCACGGGCGAGAGTGCCTCCTGGTGGGGCAGGGCCTACACCCTGATACATGATGCCAACCACTTGATAGAGACTCTGCCAAAGTATAAGGACAACTTCCCGGAAATAACCTACAAAGAGTTCCTCGGGCAGGGCTATTTTGTAAGGGCCTATGCATACACCCAGATGGCCCGCCGCTTTGGAGGCGTCCCCATCGTAAAGCACGAGATATCATACCCCTTCGAGGGGGAGATAGAGGTGCCCCGCTCCAGCGAGCGCGACACCTGGGATGCTATCCTGGAGGACTGGGACCTGGCGGTGGAGCACCTGCCGGTGAACGTGACCTTTGCCGATACTCCCAACCGCTATGCGGCGCTGGCCTTCAAGTCAGAGGCAATGCTCTATGCCGGCAGCGTTGCCAAGTACAACGAGAATGTCACCGGGCGCTTGACTGGTCTGGGAGAGAAGACCCGCATCCGCGTAATCGGTTTTGAAGAAGATGAGTGGTGGGAGTGTTCCAACAGATACTTCTCGGAGGCCTACAAGGCGGCCCGCGAGGTGATGGAATCGGGAGCTTACTCTCTGTACAGGAAGTCCTGGGCGGCGGACGATCCGCAGGCGCAGTATCAGAATATGAACGACATGTGGCGCGATCTTACATCGCCGGAGAATATTCTGGTGCGGGAATACTCCTATCCGATACTGTCGCACGGTCTGGACGCATATTCTTCGCCGTGGATATATCGTATGCCGCTTTCAGCGGGCACCTGTCCCACAGAGGACCTGCTGGAGCTCTACGACGGCTTTGACCGCTATGCCGATGGTACCATCCGCGTGACCGACGGGGCCGACCATACACTGGGTACATATCTGATGTACGACAAACCGATGGACTTCTTCGACGGAGTCGAGCCGCGCCTGAGGGCATACGTGATTTTCCCCGGTGACGTGTTCAAGAAGACCCCGATAGAGGTGCGCATGGGTATCTACACCGGGCCGCTCCCCATCGCCCCGCTGCGGGACAACTACGATTTCTCCCAGCGCGGCCGCTTCTATCAGCATATGTCGCAGTACACCGACGAGAGTAACCGTACCCTCTACCTGAGTCCCAATGTGGACACCGGTCCCGTGACATATACCGACGTGAACACCGGCGAGGAGGTGACTTGCTGGGCTGCAGGGGCGAACGGACCGTTCTTCTCCAACGCCGAGGCTACCATGACCGGCCTCTATCTGCGTAAGTATCTCGACCCCAACCGGGAGCTCAAGGATATCGGCGAGGGTAAGAGCGACCAGCCGTTCATCCTGATGCGCTACGCAGAGGTGTTGCTGGCTGCCGCAGAGGCCGCTGTGGAACTTTCCATCGCGGGTCAGCCGTCGCCCACCGGCGACGATATGCTGCAGGTGGCTACCGACGCTATCCGCGACATCCAGAACCGCGCCGGCGCAATAGAGATTTCAAAGAAACTTACCGGCACCCTTGCCAGCCGCGACATCGTACGCAAAGAGCGTCGCAAGGAGCTGGCGTTTGAACAGAAGTCCAAGTGGGATATCCGCCGCTGGAGGGTAATAGACGAGGCCAACCGCGACGGCTTCTGGGGCGAACAGCGCGACCGCAGCTCGTGGAGCGACGGCAGCCGCTTCGCATTCAGGGGGCTCTATCCATTCTATTCCACCCAGGCTGGCAAGTGGTTCTTCGACATCTGTTTCGAGAACCGCAGAACCTTTAGCTACTCCCCTGTGAACTACTACTTTGCAATCCCCTCCGGGGAGGTAACCAAGAGTAAATACATAGATCAGCAACCCAACCGGTAGTTTTTATGTTCTGTTTTGGCACTTTCCCCATCCCTTCTCGGTCACATAGCACCACTATGCTCCCTCGTCGGGACGGAAAAATCGCTCAAAACATCTCCATAAAACGCATAATCAATATGAAACGATACTTAATACTTATTCTTACAATCATATTGGCGGCCTCGTGCTCTGTGTTTGAGATAGACAATTACGAGCAGCCGGAAGAAACCATCTGCGGCAACATCGTAGATGCCTATACCGGCGAGTTGATTCAGACGGAGCAGAACTCGCGAGGCATCAGGGTCCGCCTCACAGAGCTCAGCTACGGTCCAAACGTAGAGCACAATCCCGACTTCTACGCCCGCGACAACGGTACATACCAGAACACCAAGCTGTTCAAGGGTTTTTACAATGTCCGCATAGACGGGCCGTTCGTCCCCATCGTAAGGGAAGACCCCCAGGGCGACACCCTGTTCAACGGCAGCGTCAACTGTGATATCGCCGGGGTTACCGAAGTTCACTTCCGGGTGCAGCCGTTCCTGCGTGTAGAGATAGTGGGGGAGCCTGAGGTCAGCGGGGGCAAGATCACCGCGCAGGTGCGCGTGACACGAGGCGTGCCGGAGCAGGACTTCCGCGAGGCGATAGAGCCGATGGGCGGCTACGACCCAGCCTTTATCAATGTGACAGATGTGCGGCTGTACGTGGGCTATTCTTCCACGTGCAACGGCGACAATAAATACGAGGCGTGGAGCAACGCGCTGGAATACGAGGGCTCCGCCTTCGAGCCCTATCTGGGCGAGGTGCTCACCATCTCTTCCCGCGGTACCATCAAGCCAAACCGCAAGGTCTTTATCCGCGCCGCCGCCCGCATCAACTACGCCACCCCCGTCGGCGGCGAACGCCGCTACAACTTCTCCGAAGTCCGCGAGGTCAATATTCCGTAGCCGGCCGGCACGGGGGTGAAGCCGCTGGGGATGGAATAGAGTGCTCCCAATGGAAAGATTTTCCCGCCATTGGGGGCAAAATGGCCCGAAAATGACGCCAATGGAAGATTTTTGGCGCCATTGGGAGCGGCTCTGAATACTCTTACCTAAGAAGATAACCCAACCTGATCAGGTCTTCCCGCTCTTTGACGGGGAAGGTGTAACCGTCGCTTAGTAAAAATAGTTCGTTGGTAGCTTCCATCACCGATTCGTACAGGTGATCGGAGATGATAATGCCCTTGGCTGCCTTCTTTTCATCTATGAGCCGTTGCATCTTCTCGACATATTTAGGGGCTATGTTTGAGAAAGGTTCGTCCAGGATGCAGAATTCCGCCTTGGCGTTCAGGATGAGGTATGTTTCTGCAATTCGGATGGCGCCGCCGGAGAGTTCGTACAGCGGCCGGTTCTTGTAAGAATAGAACTTGGTGTCGAAGCCTATCAGTCCTTCGTAACCCACGCCGTATAGACTGAATGCTTCGCCGAGGGTCATACTTGAGGGGATGAATACTTGTTGAGGCAGATACTTGATCCTTTTCCCGATATGACCATAGTCCGTTTCCAGTTCTTCGTTGAACCGGATGAATATGTTCTGAGGTTTTATGCCTCCCATAATGCACTTGAAAAGGCACGATTTCCCACATCCGTTGCGGCCCAGCACACCCGTCACGCGTCCTGTTTGGGCGGTGATGTACGCGCCGCTCAGGACCTGTTTGGTCCCGAAACTGAGGTTGACGCTGTCGACCAGGAGTGTGTTTTCAGATTGCATTGCCGATGGCGGAGGAGATAATCATTAGGATGATGAAAGCAGCAAGGTCCACTGCATACGGGATTGCGTAGTACTCATTCCGGCTGATGCCGAGATTGAGGTAGAAGTACATATTCTGCTGCCGGGTCAGAGAATTGTTCAGTATGAAGATGAGCGGGATGCTTATCAGCTTGATTATGATGCCGACAGGCAAGAGTTTCAGATTGGCGATAACCATACCGGCTGCCGTCAGAGTTATGATGGCCGATACCAGGTATATCGATCCGCCAAACTTTGCCGACAATCTGATTTTCGAGAGAAGGGTCATCTGTACACTAATCAACAGTGCTCCCAATGGAGCAAAAAACCTGCCACTGGGAGCAAAAATAGTCAAAAATACGCCCAATGGAAGTTATCTAACCCCCATTGGGAGCAGTCCGGCGCAGAGGTGAAGGCTGCCGGGGATGGTGCTTTTCTTTACGCTGCACGCTTAACCGCTTCATCACTCCTTTTCGCTGCGACGCCTCCTTTTACAGGCGCCTAACCGTCACCTGTAACGTCGTTGACGAGCTCAATTAGTGCCGTCTGCTGCGCATCCGCCCCTAACCGGAGCTCAGAAGCTGACGCACAGCTAAAAAGCACAATATCCCCTACAGCCTTCATCCCCTTATGCCGGAAGTATGCTCATAAAAATACGTCGCTACTACTCCTTCCCTTCCATAAACAGTTCGCTCTTTAGGAAAGCGATGCTCTTGGTGGCAAACTCATAGTTGCTGGTACCAGGCTTGGCGACCTTCAGGAACTTCTCGTAATACTCCAGGGCGTGCTTGTAGTCTTTCTGCTGCTCATAGCAGTAAGCTATCATCTGAAGGGCAGATATGAACTTAGGATTATAGCGATAGGCTTCTTTGTAATGCGCGATGGCTTTGTTCCAGGTGTCTCTTCTGCCGTAATATCCCACCGCATACTGCTGATGTATGCGTGACATCATTCCGGCATCGGGCTGAAGCATATCCAGAGCTTTATCCAGCCAGGGAATCACCTCATCCTCGAAAGAACGGCGAGCTTCCTGTTTGACGGCAGCGATTGAATACGCCAGCTTGACGTCGCTGGAATCTATCTGCCAAGCCTTCAGGAGCTCCTGATCTGCCCTGTAAATCACCTTTGTCTGCCAGTAACATTGTCCCAGATAATAATGGATTGGGTAAGTATCGTTGCCGATATCTTCCTGCCGCTGAAACACATCGATGGCCGCGTCAAAATCGTTTTTTCGATAGAGCGCAAGCCCCTTGACGGGGGCGATGGCCATGTTATCCGGATCGTTGGCCAGAAAAGCATCTGTCAGGGCGATTGCGCCGTCAAAATCCTCTTTGCCGAGCAGCACATTGGCGGCCTTCGAAACGACATTGGCGTTCTTGGGCTTGAGCGCAAGCGACTGCCTGTAATACAACAGAGCCGAATCGGGCTGATTCATCCGCTGGAAAGAATCGCCCATCGAACTTAAAACCGCCGGGATGGAGTCGAGCCTCAATACTTCCCTGCCAGCCTGAATGCTCTGCGACCAGGCCTCCATCCTCGAGAAAGTCTGCATCTGACGTATTTTGTAAAGGATGTTGTCCGGCACGCGGGAAGAGAGTAGGAAATATGTACCGGCGGCGGTTTCATAATCACCGCTCTGGAAATGACAATCCGCCAGTTCCGACATCACTTCTTCATCAAAGGAGTCCGGCCTGACGAGTGACGAGAGTTTCTCTATCGCTTCGTCCGTCTTGTAGATGCTCTTGAGATACTTGGCCTCGGACAGCGTCTTGGCACGCTCCTGCTCAGCATTCCCATTCTGAGCAAATAGTGAAGATGCGGAGAAAAGAAATACTACGAGCAGTAGAGACAACTTGATTTGTTTTTCAGTTCCCATGGTAATGTCCTGCTTTAAGCACATTCTCAATAAACGCATCCAGGGCGAGACCGTGAAGGTCGCGGGCAAGGATTGTTCCGTCCGGAGCGAAAAGTATAGTGTGAGGGATGCCAGTGATGCCGTACAACTTCATTATAAGTGAAAAATCGACATTGAGTATCAGCGGCCATTCAACACCCAGTTCTTCGGCAGCTTTGAGCGATGCTTCGGGCCTGTCACTGACGGTTATTCCAAGAATATCGAATCGGTCGCCCCGGTATTTCTTGTAAATATTCTGAAGCGCGGGAATACTTGCCCTGCAGGGGCCGCACCACGAAGCCCAGAAATCAACCAGGATATACTTGCCATGGCCGACATAGTCGGAGAGCCGTACGGTTGAAGTCTCGGGGTGTTCCGGATCCTGGACTACTTCAAAGTCAATGAACTTGTTGCCTACCGCGCTTGCCGCATGCCTTTCTATGGAGCTTATCGTGCGCGAGGCCGTTGAATTCTTCTGAATCCTGTAAGAAAGCATTTCGGCCGCTCTGCGCAGCATATCGAAATCCTTGCAAAAATCATTCAGGTCGGATAATGCCTCAGCCCCCACGGCATTGTCGTGATTGGCCTTTATTGTTTTCATTATCATATCAGTGTAACGCTGTATGTATTCCTCCTGAAGGGTCAAAGCCTCCTGACGCACATCTTCCCCGGCCTCGTGGCGGGGCTTGAGGGGTGCAGCCTTCTCATCCATATCATCGATAATTGCTTCTCCCGCCTTAATATAGTCCGTATATCTGGAGTGTACGCCCTTCTTGGATGAAGATGTAATCAGAGGGGCTCCCAGGTCAGCAGTCAGCGTAGTACCGTCGGCGACAAAAGGAATTGAGCGCATGCTTCCGCGGATGCTGGAAATCTCCGATATACAGGTCGGTATTTCCGCTTCGAACCGTCCGTCCACAACAGGAACGAACACGGCCCGTTGCGCCACGCTGTCGGGTGTTATCTCCACCCAAGTCATAATTTCAACATTCTCTATCGTATCGCCTTCCGGTACCGTGCCGGATATCTTGGTGACGCTACTTGGCTTCTGCTCACACGCCGCCAGCAACACTGTAAAGGCGGCAATGGTCATCGGTATTATTGAACGTTTCATATATCGCATTACTTATCAAGACTCTTCTTGAAATACTCCTCAATCTCCTCCACCGTGGGATTGACAGCAACCACGATGCCGTCACGGCCAATCAGGAAGATGCCGCCACCACCATTTCCTACGCCATACTTGGACCATACCCAATGGTCAGGCTCCATCGCCAGCAGGTTGACCCAGGGGTAGCCGTCTTTCTCCAGCGCAGCCCTCCAGGCAAGGTCGTCTTTAAGCTCGCGGGCAACCCCGACTATGGTGAAGCCCTTGTCTTTGTACCTGTCGTATAACGGTATCAAAGCCTTTGAGTGCCTGCGACAGCCACCGCACCACGACGCCCACAAGTCCAATACGGCAATCTTTCCGTCAATCAGCTCCGACAATGAATGGCTTACGCCATCTGCATCCGGCAAAGTGAAATCCACATAATGGCTTTGACCCGCAAGCATCGTTGCATTTTCCTGAAGCTGGGCAATCTTATCGTGGAAAGGATGACCGGGGAATCTGTCGGCAAAATCTGTCTCATAGATATCGAACAATTCGGACAGTGTCTTGTAATTATATTCATCATCCGGTCGGTCCTTGGCGTAAGTATATAATACCAGACATTCTCTGGCCAACATACAGAATGATACCAACGAACGATGAGGCCGGATATAGTTTATCGCGTAATCGTGATAATCATGTCCCAGTTGGGTCATCCCTTCCAGCACATCCTTGTATTCCTGGGAATAGGCCAAACCTTTCTGCGCCAACTCCCCCAAAGCCTCATAACAAGCATGTCGCTCGTCGTCTGAGGTGTCAGGATTGTTGGCTTTTACGTATAGCTCATTAGCTTCGGGACTCAGTCTCAAAGACGGGTTTTGCTCCAGTGCGGACATTGCCGCATCAAGAGAATCCTGCCTGGGGCCGATCACCTTCTCCATATTGCGGTAAAACCTCCGGTATTCCTTATTGTTTTTGCCGGAATATGAAACGAGTTCCGGAGGGGTCAGGCCATTTATGGAAAAAACGATATTCTTTTCAGGAAAGAAAGTGCAGTCGCAGCCTTGACCTTCTGCCAAATTCCATATTTGCGCCA
>JAFSQE010000016.1 GCA_017446775.1 Bacteroidales bacterium
GCACCTGCACCTGCCAGTAATAATCGGTGCAGGGCTCTATCGCGCTGCCGCGGTACGGTATCAGCACCGACTCTTTGCTGATCTTGATGCCGGAATCCCAGCAGGTCTTCTCGGGATGCGCAGGATCCTTGAACACACGGATATGGTACGATGTCTGGGCGGCACCGTTCCTGCTCCCGTCATTTATCCAGCTGAAGCGGGGACTCACAGCATCGGTAAATGCATCGGCATGATATTCTGTGGTGAGATCTATCGGTTTGATGCTCGCCTTTGGCGTACAGCCCGCCAGCAGCAGGCACGTGGCAATTGTGAAAAGAAGTCGTTTCATTTATATGCAAAAGTCAATTATACTAAGCGTGCCAAAGATAGCAATATTTGCGTACAATAATAGAGCATTTTTGCCTACATTTGCCACTTGTTATGATAACCTTTTTAGCTTGTATTTCTTTCCTGGTGCTCGGTTATTTCTTCTACGGGAATTTCGTGGAGAAAAAGTTGTTCTGCGCAGACCCGTCCCGCCCCGTACCAGCTCACAGCCATGCCGATGGCGTAGATTACAAAGAGATTAAACCCTGGCGCGTATTTGTGATCCAGTTCCTCAACATTGCCGGGCTGGGCCCCATATTCGGAGCAATCCTTGGCGCAGCATACGGTCCGCTGGCCTATCTTTGGATAATTATCGGCTGTGTGTTCATGGGTGCGGTGCACGACTATTTCACCGGGATGATATCGATGCGTTGCGGCGGTCGCAGCACCCCTTCGCTGATTGGCTTTTACCTTGGCAAGAATGTCAAAAAGGTGCTGAACATATTCATAGCGCTTATGCTGATTGGCATAGGTTGCTCTTTTGTAACCGGACCTGCCGACCTGCTGAACAACATGGCGCCGGTTAGCAAACTGTTCTGGATTGTGGTTATTTTTACCTACTACATCCTGGCCACGCTGGTGCCTATCGACAAGATTATCGGTCGCATATATCCATACCTGGGCGCAACTCTGCTGTTTATGGCGATAGCCGTTGGTTTTGCCCTGGTTATCAAGGGATTTAACGGAAGCGTTACACTTACAGAACTGACCCCTGCTACTATGCGGAACTATCACAGCAACCCACAGAGCAATATCCTGTTCCCGATGCTGTTCATAGTGATTTCGTGCGGGGCGATATCGGGATTCCACAGCACACAGAGCCCTATTATGGCACGCTGCCTCGGCAACGAAAAGTATGGCCGCAAGATTTTCTACGGGGCGATGATCTGCGAAGGTATAGTAGCCTGCATCTGGGCCACTGCGGCAATGGCATACACAGGCGGGCCCGATGGCCTCAATGCGGCGGCAGCTGCCGGCATGACCCCTGCAATACTGGTGGATGCCATCTGCCGTGACTGGCTTGGCAAGGTCGGGGCGATAATAGCCATCCTTGGTGTGATTGCATGCCCAATCACTTCTGGCGATACGGCGTTCCGCAGCATCCGCCTTATCCTGTCCGAGGCGCTGCACATCAACCAGAAACCTATAGTAAACCGCATCATCACAGCACTGCCGATATTCGTTATCGCAGTGCTGGTATGCACATTCGACTTCTCTACCATCTGGAACTATGTAGGCATCTCCAACCAGATACTTGCAGCCATTATTCTCTGGACCGTATCCACATATCTCTACAAGAGAGGCAAGAGTCCGTTGTTCACGGCCATTCCCGCCACCTTCCTGACCTATGTGTGCAGTTGCTACTTTATGGTTGCTCCGGTAAAGTCGGGTGGCCTGAACCTTCCCGTAACCGCCGGCTACATTGTGTCCGGGGTATTTACGCTGCTTATTGTCTGCCTGTTTTTACTGCGCATCAGAAAGATTAACGTTCACCGGCTAGCCCGTTAACCACCGAGATATATGGACGAGAGCTTGAACCTTGTTAAGGACCTGGCACTGATTTTTATCTCCGCAGGTATCATCACACTCATTTTCAGAGCTTTAAAGCAGCCGCTAATACTCGGTTACATAGTGGCCGGATTCCTTGTGGGGCCGCACTTCGGCCTCTTTCCCGGCCTAACCAAACCAGAGACCATAGAGCAGTGGTCGGAGATCGGTATCATATTTCTGCTCTTTGCCCTCGGCCTCGAATTCAGTTTCAAGAAGCTTCTCAAGGTGGGCAGCAGCGCCCTTATCACCGCAGGGACAATATTCGCAGGGATGTTTGTCACCGGCATGGCGGTAGGCGGCGCGATGGGCTTCAGCCACATGGAACGTATCTTCCTTGGCGGGATGCTCTCCATGTCATCCACAACCATCATCATAAAGGCGTTCGACGACCTCGGGTTGAAGGGAATGCCATTTACGGGCGTTGTATTCGGCACGCTTGTGGTCGAAGACCTGCTGGCGGTAGTGCTGATGGTGCTGCTGAGCACAATGGCGGTGAGCCAGCAGTTTGCCGGCGGCGAAATGGTGCGCGCACTGCTTAAGCTCCTCTTCTTCCTGATTCTCTGGTTCGTTGTGGGGATGTTCCTGATACCGACCCTGTTCAAGAAGGGTCGGCAGGTGATGAACGAAGAGATGCTGGTGATACTATCCGTGGGCTTGTGCTTCGGCATGGTGGCGCTGGCCACCGCTGCCGGTTTCTCTTCTGCGCTGGGGGCGTTCGTGATGGGTTCCCTGCTGGCCGAAACGCTTGAGGGCGAGCATATCTCCCACTCCATCAAGAATATCAAAGACCTGTTCGGCGCCATCTTCTTCGTATCTGTAGGTATGATGGTGGATCCGTTGATAATCGTGCAGTACTGGCAGCCGATTCTCATTCTTATCGTGGTTGTGGTAATCGGCATTCCGCTGTTCGCAACCAGCGGCGTGCTTATGGCCGGGCAGGGATTGCACAGTGCCGTGCGCAGCGGCTTTTCAATGGCGCAGATAGGCGAATTCGCCTTTATCATTGCCAGCCTCGGGCGCAGCCTGGGGGTAATGGCAGACTATATCTACCCGGTGATAGTGGCAGTTTCTGTGATCACCACATTCACCACGCCCTATTTTATCAAACTTTCCGAGCCGTTCTACGGGATGCTTAGCCGCAAACTGCCACCCAGACTCTTCTCTACCCTTAGCGAAGTGCGGGCGTCCAACCGTTCCCAGGCACGGGAAAGCCAGTGGCGCAAACTTATCAAGGCTTACCTTGTAAGGATGATACCCTACAACGTGATGCTGGTAGCGGTGCTGCTGGCCTCCAACATGTTGCTTGACCCGTTCGCCAACGAGCGTTTTGTACGCATCAGCGGCGGCGTTATAAATCTGGTGTGCGCCGTGGTAACGCTTATGGTGATGTCCCCGTTGCTGTACGGGATGGTGATTGCCGCCGGCAAATACAAGGCGCTTTACGACAGTATCTGGCGAGGTTCCTCTGCCGCCGGCCGAGGACCGCTGATTGCCATGAGCGCCCTTAAGATATTCCTGGCAGTGGCATACGTGATGGCGGTGGTGTCGCACTACTTCAAGCCCGGCATCGGCATAATTATCCTGGTGGCGGCATTGGCAGCGGCGGCGTTCATCCTGCTGCGCCTGTTCAACAAACGCTCCAGCTCTCTGGAAAGCAGGTTTGTGGCCAACATGCATCAGAAAGACGAATTCATGCGCAAGGCTGCTCCGGTAACGACCACCATCCGCGAGAAGATGAGCGGCCACGATATCTGTGTAGAGAACCTTAAGGTCTCTTCCGATTTCAGGTATGTGGGCAAGCAGTTGCGGGATATACCGCTCAGGCGCGATTACGGCGTGAATATTGTAAAAATCACCCGCGGTAAGAGCATCATAAACATTCCGTCTGCATCTGAATATCTTTTCCCTGCCGATGAGATTCTTGTGGTGGGGTCTTTGGATAGTGTCGAGGCCTTCAAGAAGGCGTTGAGTGAAGATGTTTCGCTAGCCAGAAGGGACACCGCAGCGGTAGAGGTGGAATCGTTTGTCCTGGACGAAAGTTCGCTTTTGGCCGGCAAATCGCTGCAGATGGTGGATATGCGCAACTCCGGCTGCATGCTGATAGGCATCGGGCGCGGCGAAGAGACCTACATGAACCCGGAGCCCGACATGATACTCCGTCCAGGCGACATCGTCTGGCTGGTGGGCGCCCCCGACGCGATTAAACTGTACAAATAGACATATATGAAACACATACGCTTGTTGGCGACACTGTTTGTAGCGGCTGCCCTGGCGGGCTGTGCTACGCCTGCAGCCCGCCAGAATATAGACTCTTTCATCTCTGCCGTTCCGGTGTGGGCAGAGAACCGTGAAAATGAGGTCAACCTTACGCTGGCCTTTCGCGAGGTTATAGATTATCGCAAGGATGCCGACATCCGCATTGCGGCATCAACCATCTACCGGCTGAAAGTCAACGGTGAGTTTGTGGGTCACGGACCGTGCGTGGCAGCGCACGATTACTATCGCATAGACTGTTACGACATAGCGCCGTACCTGCACCCGGGTAGCAACGTGGTATCAATAGAGGTAACGGGTTACAACACAGAATCTTTCTATCTGCTTAACCAGCCATCTTTCCTTCAGGCAGAGATAGTTTCCAGGGGGAAGGTCGTGGCAGCAACCGGTAAGGACTTCAAAGCTTATGATCTGGGACAGCGTGTTCAGGATGTCCCCAAGTTCAGCTATCAGCGCACACAGATGGAGCTTTGGAAACTATCAGAAGGATATGATGCCTGGCAGAAAGATCCAGATTTCACTTCTGACCGCCAGGTCTGTCTGGCGCCTCAAAAGGCAAAGACCACAATCGTGCGTCGCGTCCCCTACCCCGACTATACCGTGCACGAAGCCTCACAGATGCCCGGCGATGGCACCATGTACTCATTTGGCCGCGAATACAGCGGTTTTGTTGGATGCGAGATCCTGGTGCGCGAAAAGACTCTCTTTACGATAGACTTCGACGAGATTCTAATAGACGGCAAGATTACCCGCCGCATGCCTTTCCGCGGTTATGTTGCATGGGAGCTTGAGCCGGGGCATTACACACTGGAGAGCATAGAGCCCTACACCATGCAGTTCGCACAGGTGGGCATCACCGGCGATGCCACCATAGAGCGCATCTATCTGCGCGATTACTGCAATTCTGCAGTTCAGGCGGGCCAGTTCTGCTGCGACAACGACACGCTAAACATAATCTTTGATGCAGCGCGCGAGACAATCCGCCAGTGCGCCCTCGACATCTTTATGGACTGCCCTTCGCGTGAGCGTGCCGGCTGGCTGGGCGACAGCTTCTTCTCTTCCCGAGTGGAGTGTGACCTCTCCGGCGCAACCGATGTAGAGAAGAACTTTCTGGAGAACTACCTCCTCCCGGATCACTTCAAAACTATCCCGGAGGGAATGGTACCCATGTGCTACCCTGCCGACAACTTCGAGGGAGGCACTTATATCCCCAACTACGCGATGTGGTTCGTGCTCCAGCTTGAAGAGTATCTGGCCCGTAGCGGCGACCGTGAGATGGTTGACGCCTTCCGCAACCGCGTCTATGGTCTGGTTGAATTCTTTGATGGATACCTGAATTCCGACGGTCTGCTGGAGCGTCTGGGCAGCTGGGTGTTTATCGAGTGGTCTGCAGCCAATCATTTCGTGTGGGATGTGAACTATCCTTCCAACATGCAGTATGCAGGCATGCTGGACGCCATTGCGCGCATGTACAATGACCCAGCTCTGCATGAACGCGCAGAGGCGATGCGCGAGACCATCCGCAACCAGTGCTTCGACGGCCGCTTCTTCTGCGACAACGCAATGCGGCAGCAGGACGGCAGCCTGGTTCGCACAGACAACCACACCGAGACTTGTCAGTATTATGCCTTCTTTTTTGGCACCGCCACCCCCGAGACCTATCCCGAACTCTGGCAGCGCATGGCCACCGAATTCGGCCCGATACGCGAGAAGGAGGACAAATACCCCGACGTACCCAAGGCAAATGCCCTGTTCGGCAATTATATGCGTATGGAATTGCTCTCAGAGAACGGACTCGGTGCCCAATCTTTGAAGGAGTTCGGCGACTTCTACCTCCCGATGGCTAAGGCAACTGGCACCCTCTGGGAGAACATGACCTTCAGCGACAGCTGTAACCACGGCTTCGCCGCCCATGTAGCGCACGTACTCTACCGCGACGCCGCCGGCATCTATTCAGTTGACCGTGTAGGCAAGACCGTTACGCTGCGCCTGCGCGACACCGGCCTTAAAGAGTGCCACGCCATCCTCCCCGTCCCCGGCGGAGAAATCAGGCTCGACTGGACATGCACCGGCGGAGAGTTCAACAAGACAATCAAGCTTCCCAAAGGCTATAAACTTATAGAAGAATAACATCCCATGGCAGACGAAAAAATCATATTCTCGATGAACGGTGTCGGCAAGGTGTTGCCGCACAACAACAAGGTTATACTGAAGGATATCTACCTGAGCTTCTTTTACGGAGCAAAAATCGGCATCATCGGACTCAACGGCAGCGGTAAGTCTACGCTGCTGAAGATTATCGCCGGGATAGAGAAATCGATCCGCGGCGAGGTCGTTTGGGCGCCCGGCTACAGCGTGGGCTATCTTGCCCAGGAACCCGAGATGGATCCCGAGAAGAGTGTTCTGGAAGTGGTTCAGGAAGGTGTGCAGGAGGTGATGGACCTGCTTAATGAATACAACGAACTCGGAATGAAGTTTGCCGAGCCTATGGATGATGAGCAAATGAACCGTCTCATCGAGCGGCAGGGCGAGCTAACGGAACTTATCGACCACCACGGCGGCTGGGAGATAGATTCGAAACTGGAACGCGCTATGGATGCCCTTCAGTGCCCGCCTTCCGATGCGATTGTGAAGAATCTCTCCGGTGGCGAACGCCGCCGCGTGGCGCTCTGCCGTCTGCTGCTCCAGCAACCCGACGTCCTGCTTCTGGACGAGCCCACCAACCACCTTGACACAGAGAGTATCCAGTGGCTGGAGGCGCACCTGCAGCAGTACAAGGGTACCGTGATTGCCGTGACCCACGACCGCTACTTCCTGGACAATGTGGCGGGCTGGATACTGGAACTGGACCGCGGCGAAGGGATACCCTGGAAAGGCAACTATTCATCCTGGCTGGACCAGAAGACCAAACGTCTGGCGCAGGAAGAGAAGCAGGAGAGCAAACGCCGCAAGACACTGGAGCGCGAGCTGGAATGGGTGCGCATGGCACCCCGCGCCCGCCAGGCCAAGCAGAAAGCCCGTCTGGGCGCATACGAGAAGCTTGCCAGTGCCGATGTCAAACAGAAAGAAGAGAATCTGGAGATCTATATCCCCAACGGACCGCACCTTGGCAACAAAGTCATCCGTTTCAACGATGTATCAAAGGCATACGATGGCCGCGTGCTTTTCGAGCATCTGAACTTCGAGTTGCCGCCGGCAGGCATCGTGGGTGTAATCGGCCCAAACGGCGCCGGCAAAACCACCCTCTTCCGCCTGATTATGGGCATCGAGAAGCCCAACACCGGCAGCATAGAGATTGGCGAAACGGTGAAACTGGCCTATGTAGACCAGCAGCATAAATCCATCGATCCCGAAAAAACCGTCTACCAGACAGTGGCTGGCGATTCCGAATGGGTGCGGATGGGCGGCCGTGAAATCAACGCCCGTGCATGGATATCCCGATTCAACTTCTCCGGAGCAGACCAGGAAAAGAAGTGCGGCATACTCTCCGGCGGCGAGCGCAACCGCCTGCATCTGGCCCTCACTCTTAAAGACGAAGGAAACGTTCTGCTGCTCGACGAACCCACCAACGACGTCGATGTAAACACCATCCGCGCCCTTGAAGAAGGTCTCGACGGCTTTGCCGGCTGTGCAGTAGTGGTATCCCACGACCGCTGGTTCCTGGACCGCATCGCCACCCACATCCTCGCTTTTGAAGGTGACAGCCAGGTCATCTTCTTCGACGGCAACTACTCTGAATACGAAGAGAACAAAAAGAAACGCCTGGGCGATATCGAGCCCAAGCGCTTCAAGTATAAAAAGTTGATGGAGTAGCTATTGCATCTTTCCGTGCTTTCCAAGATAGCTGTCTTTGAAGCCTAAGAAATAGAGTACACCATCCAGACCGATGGTGTTTATGCTCTGTCGGGCACTCTCTGCCACACGCGGCTTGGCGTGGAAGGCAATACCAAGGCCTGCTGCGGAGAGCATCGGGAGGTCGTTTGCACCATCACCAACTGCGATGGTCTGTTCCAGATTTACCTTCTCCATCTGGGCAATGAGCCTAAGCAGGTCAGCCTTGCGTCGTCCGTCCACAATGTCTCCCACATATCGACCTGTAAGGCATCCGTCTTCGCCGATTTCAAGTTCGTTGGCATAGACATAGTCGATGCCGTATTTTCGCTGGAGGAATTCGCCAAAGTAGGTGAACCCTCCGCTCAGAATCGCAATCTTGTATCCGGCACGCTTGAGGACCTCCATCAGCCGGTCGACACCCTCCGTGATAGGCATATTCTCTGCAATCTCCTGCATTACCGAAGCATCGAGCCCCTTGAGCAGAGCCACTCTGCGGCGGAAACTCTCCTTGAAATCTATTTCCCCACGCATCGCGCTCTCTGTGATGGCAGCCACCTGTTCCCCCACTCCTGCGCGTGCCGCAAGCTCGTTGATGCACTCCGTCTGGACAAGAGTAGAATCCATATCAAAGCATATCAGGCGACGCATCCTTCTAAACATGTTATCCCGCTGGAAAGAGAAGTCGATGCCCATCTGGGACGACATGTGCATCAACTCTGCCTGGAGAGCATCGCGGTCGTCAGGCACACCGCGGATAGAGAACTCTATGCAGCTGCGCACCGACGCGCTGGTCTGCTGCAGGCTCTGACGGCCGGTAAGACGTTTGATTGAGTCGATATTAAGACCGTGATTTGAAATGACCCGTGCGGCGGCGGCGATCTGCTTGGCCGACAGACTGCGGGCGATTATGGTGAGGATATAACGGTTCTTGCCCTGACGGCCGACCCACTCCTCATAATCATCGTCACTGACCGGCTCGAAACCGATTGCGACCCCAAGCTCAGTAGCTTTGAACAGGAGTTCCTTCAGAACCTGACCGGAGCTGCGGGCAGAGATGCGGATCAATATGCCCAGGGAGAGACTGCTATGGATATCGGCCTGTCCGATGTCCAGTATCTGGGCATCGTAGCGGGAAAGGATATCCATTACCGATGCGGTAAGGCCGGTGCGGTCCTTGCCGGTGATACGGATCAGTATCTGCTCCATCTTTTTGGTCTTGGTCATATCAGGAACTTCAATTATTTAATTACATCCGCAGTCAGAGCCACATCCTCCTTCGCCGCAGCCACCGCCCTGGCAGCCGCCACAATTGCGTTTAAGTCCGTTCTTGAGTTCATCTTCGGTAGCATCGCGAACAGAGAGTATCTCGCCGGTGAAGTGCAGGTCCTTACCTGCCATCTGGTGGTTGAAATCCATTGTCACATGCTGCTCGCCCACCTTAACCACGGTGCCGGGCATCACGCCGCCATCGGCATTCATCATCGGAATCACACTCCCTTCAAAAAGAATCTCCTCTGCCAGCTGTCCGTCGCGCATGAAGATGGTCTTGGGCAGGTCAATCACGGCACGGGGGTCGCGCTCGCCATACCCTTCGGCCGCAGTCAGGCGGAAGTCAAATTTGTCGCCTACGATCTTGTCCTTGATATTAGCTTCGAATTTAGGCAGCAGATGGCCTATACCGAAAATAAATTCCAGAGGACGGGAAGCATCGCAGCTGTCCGCAATCTTTCCCTCCACCTCAAGTTCGTATACTAAACTTACTACTTTGTTGTCGCTGATATTCATAATTGTTTCATTCTGGTTCGTGCAAAGATAGGGAAAAAATAGAAATAAAGAGGCGCGGCCCGTTGCGGCTGCGCCTCTTTATCCGTAAGCATAGGCATAAGCCTATTGTATGTCAATCTGTTTGGTTGCAGCAGGCTGTACAATAACCTCTTTCTTAGGCAGATGAACGTTCAGAACGCCTTTCTCCACCTTTGCCTCTATCTTGTCACAGTCGACATCGTCTGGAAGCAGCAGGGTCTGCTGGAACTTCTCGTAAGAGAACTCGCGGCGCAGGTAGCGACCCTTCTTCTTTTCCTCTTTATACTCGGATTTCTTTTCCATGTTGATATGGAGGTAACCCTCGTTATCCACGCGGACATTGAAATCCTCCTTGTCGAGTCCCGGAGCAGCGAGCTCTACCTCGTACTCTTTTTCATTTTCAATTACATTGATGGCGGGTGCGGTATAATTAGCCCTGGTCATCCAGCTGTTGTCGAAAAAGTCATTGAAAATGTCCGGCAACCAACCATCTTGCGTTCTTCTAATAGGTAACATAGTTCAAAAACTTTAATCGTTCCGGTTTCGGAAGCCCTCGCGAGCCTTATTCCCGGGACCCCTTGCGGAGTCGATCATAATATAATCAAACACAATGCCAGCTGCATATAATGGCCATTTTGTCATCTTTTGCTGCCAATATGTCCCCATCAGTGTGCAAGGTCTCCAGCAATCCCGGGGATCTTGCACGCTTTGTTTTTATAACGGCCCATATATTTGGGCGTTACCTTTTTGAAGTGTGTAAGGTCTGCCAATTATGGGAAGACCTTGCACATTATTCGTGACGGTAGGCTTGCTATATGCCGCCAAAGGAGTATCTTTGCAACGGTATGGCAGAGCACGACATCATAGATTTGATGATGCACCACGGCATCAAGCCCACGGCCAACCGCATTATGATTTGCGGGGCTATGGACAATGCAGGTCGGCCGGTATCCATGGGAGAACTGGAGGCGATGCTTGGGAGTGTAGATAAAAGCGTGATATCCCGTACGCTGGCGCTTTTCCGCGAACGGCATCTGGTGCACACCATCCACGGCGGGGGTGATGAGATATGCTACGAACTCTGCCACAGCCATAGCGAAGGCGAAGACCAGGACACCCACATCCATTTCTGGTGCCGCTGCTGCGGGAAAACATTCTGTCTGGAGAACATTCCGATTCCGACAGTTTCCCTGCCGACGGGCTACGAAGAGGAGTCCTCGAATTATATGGTTACCGGCCTCTGCCCCGGATGCCGTAAAAAATGCAACTGAGTTGCACGTAGCGTGCCATACCTTTGCTTCTGAATCTGAAAGGCAAAAGTTATGGCACACGGACACACCCACGAAGAACATCACCACGAAGGTGGCATTAAAGAGTCGCTGATTCGCATCATAACTGCGTCGGTGCTGCTTATCGCAGCTGTCTTCATAGAGCACAAATGCAACCTGGCAACCTGGCAGTTGCTGCTCGTATATATGGTTCCTTACCTTGTGGCTGGATTTGACTCATTGAAAGAGGCGGCAGAGAGCATTGCCCACTGCGAGGCTATGGACGAGAACTTTCTTATGAGCATCGCCACGCTTGGTGCGCTGGGTATCGGATTCCTGCCCGGAGCCGAGGCGCAGTTTACAGAAGCGGTGTTCGTGATGCTCTTTTTCCAGGTCGGGGAACTCTTCGAGCATATGGCAGAGGGGCGCAGCCGCCGCAGCATTGCCCATCTGATGGATATCCGCCCCGACACCGCCAATCTTGAAAAAGAGGGCGAAGTGGTTGTGGTAAATCCCGATACCCTTAAAGTCGGCGACATTATCGTTATCAAGCCTGGTGAAAAGGTGCCCGTGGATGGAGTAATCATAGAGGGAACCTCTTCTCTCGATACTGTAGCTCTCTCTGGCGAGAGCGTTCCCCGCGGCGTGGCAGCCGGCGACGAGATATTCTCCGGCTGCGTAAACCTCAGCGGGGTGCTTCGTGTCCGTACAAACAAAGAGTTCGGGCAGTCTACCGCCAGCCGCATACTGGATCTGGTGGAGAACGCCGCAGATAACAAGTCCCGCAGCGAAGGCTTCATCACCCGCTTTGCGAAAGTATACACCCCGATAGTCGTGGCAGCAGCGGTTCTTCTGGCCGTTATTCCGCCCCTGTTTGGCGGCAACTTTGCCACCTGGATATACCGTGCGCTGATGTTCCTGGTGGTTTCCTGTCCATGCGCGCTGGTAATCAGCGTCCCGCTCAGTTTCTTTGGCGGTATCGGAGGCGCCTCCCGCAAAGGTATACTTGTTAAAGGATCCAACTATCTGGAGGCTCTCTCCAAACTGGACACGGTGGTCTTTGACAAGACCGGCACTCTAACAGAAGGGGTGTTTGAAGTCACCGCCGTCCATCCCGAGATTATAGAAGATCGCGAACTGCTGCATCTGGCTGCCCATGTAGAGCGCTTCAGCACCCATCCGATTGCCGCATCCCTGCGTGTGGCTTATCCAGACGAAGCAGATGACTGTACGGTGGAGGATATAGAGGAAATCTCCGGTAAGGGAGTGCGCGCCACCGTAAACGGTCGCACGGTGTGCGTTGGCAACGACGCCATGATGGAGATGGTTGGTGCCAGGTGGCATCGCTGCAGCAAGACCGGCACCATTGTACATGTTGCGATGGAAGGTGAATATATGGGCCACATCGTTATTTCAGACCGCATCAAGGCCGATTCTGCAGAGGCGGTCCGCAACCTCAAGTCGGCCGGAGTGACACGCACAGTGATGCTGACCGGTGACCAGAAAGCGGTTGCAAATGCGGTTGCAACCGAGCTCAGGCTGGATGAATTCTATGCCGGGCTGCTACCCGCTGACAAGGTTGCCAAGGTAGAGGAACTCATTGACCGGCGCCGCAATGGCCGCACCCTCGCTTTCGTGGGAGACGGCATCAACGACGCGCCTGTGCTGGCACGGGCCGATATCGGGATTGCGATGGGCGCCCTTGGGAGCGATGCCGCGATAGAGGCAGCTGACGTCGTGCTGATGGACGACAAGCCATCAAAGGTGGCACTGGCGGTAAAAATCGCCCGCCGTACCCTGCTCATAGCCCGTGAAAACACGTGGTTCGCCATAGGCATAAAGCTTCTGGTGCTGATACTTGCCGCAGCCGGCATCGCCACCATGTGGATGGCTGTATTCGCTGATGTCGGGGTCACAGTGCTGGCGATACTCAACGCCATGCGCGCACTGCGGTAGATATTTTTGATTATTTTTGTACGCCTGATTATGATAGAAGAGAAAATCCTCACATTAGCTGACATTCCCGAGAAAGGGAGGTGCGTGATAGCCAAGATTCACGGCCATGGAGGTTTCCGCAACAGGATAATGGAGCTGGGTTTTGTAAAGGGCCAGACGGTTACGGTGCTGAAGAAAGCGCCACTCAAGGATCCTGTGGAGTATGAGATACTGGGCAGCCATATCTCTCTCAGGCACAGCGAAGCGGCAAACATAGAGGTAGTATCTCTGGATGAAAGCAGTCACCCCGACTTCAACTTTAACGGTACCATAGAAGAGCACGTCGCATCCGAGGTGGAGCAGATCACCAGGCACATCAGGGTGGCTCTGGTTGGCAATCCCAACTGCGGCAAGACATCGTTCTTCAACTTTGCCACCGGCCTTCACGAAAAGGTGGGCAACTACAGCGGCGTCACGGTAGAATCCAAGGTGGGGACCTTCTTCCATGGCGGCTATACCATTGATCTTGTTGATTTGCCCGGCACATATTCACTCACGGAGTATTCTCCGGAAGAGATTTACGTACGCAACTATATCGTAGAGCAGAAGCCCGACGTAGTGCTTAACATAGTGGATGCCGGCAACCTGGAGCGCAACCTGTTTCTGACCACCCAGCTGATTGACATGAACCCGCGTATGGTGATGGCGCTCAACATGTACGACGAACTGCTTGCCAGCGGCGACAAGCTGGACCATGAGAGTCTGGCGAGGATGCTAGGCTTCCCGATTGTCCCGGTTGTGGCACGTACAGGGCAAGGCATAGAAGATGTGCTGGCAAAGATAGTGGAGGTCTACTGCGATACCGCCGGCAGCAAGCATATCCATATCAACTACGGCGACAATGTAGAAAGAGCCATCCGTCAGATCAAAAAACTGGTGGATGAAAACCAGCAGGTGCGCGACAGTTATCATGGCCGATATGTGGCGCTCAAACTGCTGGAGAACGATAGCGTTACTCACGCTATGCTGCGTAAGTATCCTAATTATAAGAATATAAAACAAACCTGTGACATGGCCCGCGAAGAGCTCCAAAAGGAGTATCGCGACGACATCACAAGCATCGTCTCGGGCCTGAAATACGGCTTTATCAAGGGAGCGCTCAGCGAAACCCTCACCCCGGCAGAAAAGGACAACAAGAAGATAAAATACTCTCTGGACGCAATCCTTACGCATCGCTGGCTGGGAATCCCGATACTGATACTTTTTCTGTGGCTCATGTTCAAGGCGACCTTCTCGCTGGGGGCATATCCGCAGCAGTGGCTGGAGGCCGGCATCGCCGCACTGGGAAGCTGGGTGGGCAGCATAATGCCCGACGGGATGCTGCGCGACCTTATCGTAGACGGCATAATCGCCGGCGTCGGCGGGGTACTGGTGTTCCTGCCAAACATCCTGATCCTGTTCCTGTTCATATCGTTCTTCGAAGACAGCGGCTATATGGCCCGCGTGGCTTTTATCGTGGATAAGTTAATGCACCGCATCGGACTGCACGGCAAATCGTTCATCCCGTATATCATCGGCTTCGGCTGCAGCGTTCCGGCAATCATGGCCACCCGCACTTTGGAAAGCCGCAAAGACCGGATCCTCACGATAATCACAATCCCGTTCATGTCATGCTCTGCACGGCTGCCGGTGTTCCTGCTGTTCGTGTCGGCATTCTTTAAGAAAAATCAAGCGCTGGTTCTTATCGGCCTCTACATTATTGGCGTTCTGGTAGCGGTGCTAACTTCACTTTTGATGAACAAACTGGTGTTCAAGAACGTCTCCGACCAGTTTGTTATGGAACTGCCGCCGTACCGTTTCCCCACCGCCCGTAACACCCTGCGCCACATGTGGGACAAGAGTGCGCAGTATCTCAAGAAGATGGGCACGGTGATTCTGGCGGCATCTGTGATTATCTGGGCGCTGGGATACTTCCCACGTGCAAAAGAGGGACAGTGCGAGGCGGAGCACACGGCAAGCTCATACATCGGCCAGATTGGCAAAGCCATCCAGCCGGCATTCGCCCCGCTTGGTTTCGACTGGAAAATGAGCGTGAGCCTGCTCACCGGCTTCGCAGCGAAAGAGGTGGTGGTCTCATCTCTGGGCGTGCTTTACTCTGCCGACGGCAGTGAGTTGGGAGAGGCCTCTGTGGGCGGCGCCCTGCAACAGGCGGTTAATGAAGCGGGCGAACCGGTATTTCCGATGCCGGTAGTGTGGTCGTTTCTGATATTCGTGCTTCTCTACTTCCCGTGCGTGGCGGCAGTGAGTGCGGTGGCGAAGGAGGCTGGCCGCAAATGGGCCTGGTTTGTGGTTTTCTACACTCTGGCCGTGGCGTGGATTGCCGCTTTCGGGGTATATCATCTTGCACTCTTACTGGTATGATTCAGTCTGTTATAGCATACATTATCATCGCCCTGGCGGTTGCAGCTCTCGCTTATCTGCTTTTCTTTAAGAAGGGCGGGCAGGGCAACTGCTGCGAGTCCGGTTGCGACGGCTGTCCGTACTGTTCTTCCTGTGACAAAAAGCCCACCGACAAATGAATCCCAATGCCGCCATTTTGCGTGAATACGCAGCTCGATACAACGACCCCGTCTATTTCCGGGAAGACCCGATAATCTTTCCCAAACACTTTGCGGAGCTTTATGCGCGTGGGGAGTGTTCGCTTCACGACGTGGAGATAGCGGCGGTGATTTCGGCGCATCTGGCCTGGGGGCGGCGGGCCATGATTGTGCGCGACTGCTCCCGGGCGCTGGACGAAATGGGGAACAAGCCGTACGATTATGTAATGCGAGGTGCCTACCGGTGCGACTCCTGCTCTCTGCATCGTACTGTTATGTGGAGCGAATTTGCCGATATCTGTGCTGCGTTGAAACGTTATTACGAAAACTCCCCGTCTCTGGAACACCTCTCTGCCGATGATTTCCGTACACGGATATATTGCCGCAAGAGCGACCCGCGCGCTGCAAACAAAAAGATAAACATGCTTCGCCGCTGGATGGTGCGATGCGACGGCAAAGTCGACCTGGGGCTGTGGCGCGACTCTTCGCCCGCAGACCTTATCATCCCGCTGGACGTACATGTGCACACAGTTGCCCTTGAGATGGGCCTTACCAGCCGCAAGAGCGCTGACCTGACCACTGCCATGGAGATTACATCGGAGCTCTCTGAGATTTTTCCCGGCGACCCATGTCTGGGCGATTTTGCCCTCTTCGGTTATGGCGTAACCAGAAAATCATAACCCCTTAATAATTCTTTTTGCTATATTTGTGGATACCATACGGTGTCCAGCGGGCCATCCTGTGGCAAGGTATCTATGCCAAAGATGTATATCATAGCGGGTTGCAACGGTGCGGGTAAAACCACCGCATCGTATACCGTATTGCCGGAGATGTTCGACTGCAAGGAGTTTGTCAATGCCGACGAAATCGCCAAGCGCCTTTCCCCCAACAAGCCAGAAGTGGCCGCAATCCGCGCCAGCCGCATCATGCTTGAACGGATAAACGAACTCATAGAAAAAGGGTCCGACTTTGGAGTAGAGACAACGCTTGCTACACGTACGCTGCTGCAGGTCATTGAGCAGGCCAAAGGATACGGGTACGTCATCATGCTGATTTTCTTTTGGCTAAACATGCCCGATCTGGCTGTCGAGCGGGTCCGGCTCAGGGTTGCCTCCGGTGGACACGACGTCCCCGAAGCAACTATCCGCCGCCGTTATGTCCAGGGAATCATCAATCTTTCCAACCGTTACATTCCGGTGGTGGATTTCTGGATGATACTCGACAATTCCGGCACTCCCGCCTCAATGATTGCAGAAGGCGGCAAGGACATCGTTACCAAGATACATAACAAAAACTTATATAACTTATTGCAAAATTATGAACGAACTGGAGACCCGCCGGGTTCGAAATTGCCTGATGGAGGGGATGGGGCGGTCGTTTCAAAAGCTGGTTGACCAAAAGTCACAAAGCGGTGAGAGGCTGGCTTTTTCGAAGAACGGAAAAGTATTCAAAATACGGGCTGCAGATATCAGGAAGAAGCTATTCTCCCTGCTGGTGATGCTTGCCCTTTCATGTCCGGTTTTTTCGCAGGCAGTGCAGCATCCCAAAGCACCTGCCGTGCCCTCTGAGGTGGTATTTGCCGGGCAACCGGTTTCGCTGGAGCGGGACGACAGGCACGAGCGCATGGACCGTGAGCTTATGGCCTTTACTTACATGCACACGACCTCTTCGCTGATGCTAAAACGCTCGCAACGCTATTTCTCTGCCGTGCTGCCAATCCTTTCTGTCAACGGCCTGCCGGAAGACCTCAAATATATCATGGTTATAGAGAGCAATCTGGATCCGACCGCTGTTTCTGTTACCGGCGCTGCCGGGTTGTGGCAGTTCACAAAGGCAACGGCGCAGCAATACGGGCTGGAGGTCAACGCCGATGTGGATGAACGCTATAACACAGAAAAAGCGACCACGGCGGCCTGCCGATATCTTAAGGAGGCCTTTGCAAAGTATGGCGACTGGATGACAGTAGCGGCTAGCTACAATGCCGGCCAGGCAGCCGTCTCCAAACGTCTTTCGGACCAGAAGGAGAAGCGTGCTATGGACCTGCTCCTGCCTGAAGAGACCTCGCGCTACATGTTCCGGGTCCTTGCGGCAAAGATGTTCATAGAGCATCCGAAAGAGTTTGGATATGACATATCACCAGAAGAGTATTACCCCTGTGACGAACCGGCCGAGATAATTACGGTTACTTCTGCGATACCCTCCCTGGTGGATTTTGCCAAGGCACATGGCGTGAGCTACTATGCTCTTAAACGCGCCAACCGTTGGCTGAGGAGCGATAAACTGCCCAACCCTTCCGGCAAAGCGTACAGGATTGTTATTCCGGCTTCTTAAACTCCTTGTCCCTCTTCCTTACGAAGTAGGCCGACCAGAGTATAATCACGACCACCACTGTGATTATCGCGGAGAGCAGCAACATGCCAGCTCCTACGGCGAGACCTATTACAGCGCATACGAATATACAAGCGGCGGTAGTAAGGCCTGAGACGCCGTCGTTACCTTTCAGAATCAATCCCGCGCCGATAAAACCTATGCCGGTGAGGACCTGGGCAGCAATACGGCCCGGGTCGCCATTAAGCAAGTCAGTGTTGGTCTGGCATACATAAACAGATACCAGCATTGCCAGCGTAGACGCAGCGCATATCAGGGTAAATGTACGGAACCCGGCCGGATGGTGATGGATCTGCCGTTCCACCCCAATCATAGCCCCTAGCGCAACGCTCACCAGCATCCGTATTATCGCAGTAGAAAGAGTAATCGGTGTCATATCTAAGATATTTGCCGCAAAGATACTCCTTTGGCGGCATATAGCAAGCCTACCGTCACGAATAATGTGCAAGGTCTTCCCATAATTGGCAGACCTTACACACTTCAAAAAGGTAACGCCCAAATATATAGGCCGTTATAAAAACAAAGCGTGCAAGATCCCCGGGATTGCTGGAGACCTTGCACGCCAGAAGCTATCAGGAAGAGATTAGTAACCGAAAATCTCTTCGCTGGTGAGGAATTTCACAGGGCCGAGGGTCTTGAGGAAATCGATGTCGATATCGTTCCTGTCACCCAGGATTCCGTAGAAATACTTGCGGCCCTTAACCCAATCCTGCTGGTAAGCCACAACATCATCTATGGTCATATCCTGAACCTTCTCGAACAGGGCTTTATCCATAGGCTCGTCGAGACCCATGTCGCGGCAACGGACATAAGAGTGGATTACATCCATCCCGGTGGTGCGCTCTGTGCGCAGGCGGGTGATGATGGCGTCCTTGGCAATTGCAAAGGCGTTCTCGCTTACGGGCATATTGTTGATGATATCGTCAAAAGCCTCAACTGCCTGCTGCAACTTGTCGTTCTGGGTTGCAATGAATGCGCCGTACATGTACTTGCCGTCGCTGTAATGAGGGTTGGACATGGTAGCCTGTGCAGAGTAAGCCAAACCGCGGGCCTCGCGCATCTCCTGGAATACCACGGCGTTCATGTTACCACCAAAATACTCGTTGTAAAGCACGCGTGCAGGGTTGCTCTCTACATCAAACTTGCGGTCGTCCACAGAAATCTGATAATAATAGAGCTGACGGGCATCGTACTGGGCGAAGAATACCTTGCTGTCGTCTACAGTAAGATAATCGTCGAATTGCTTAACCAGCGGCTCGGGATTCTCGGCAATGGTGTGGTTCTCTGCCAGGCAAGCCTTGACATCGGCCTCTTTATCGGGACCATAGTAGTAGATCTCGTGCTGCTTGCAGGTCAGATCGCGGATGGAACCCAGAATCTGGTCTGAGGTAAGAGCCATCGCCTGATCGTTGGTAAGGTTTATCTTGGCAATCTTCTCGGGACCAACTGCAAGATAAGTTGTAAGAGCGCCAAAATTGGCCCTCTGGTTCATCTTGCGGTTCTGACGACTCTTGAGAACGTCAAATTTGAGGTTCATAAGGATGTTTTCGTCAGGCTGGGCATTAGAGACAAGATTCTCTACCAAAGCAATCGCCTCGCCCATGTTCTCCTTGAGGCCGGTAATCGAGATGGTGAAGGTGTTGTCACCGCACATAAAGTTGTAATCACATGCAAGCGCATACATCTTGCGGGCAATATCCTCTGCACTCATGGTATCTGTGCCCAGATAGCTGAGATAATCGCCGGCATAGGCAAGTATCGGGTTATCGTTTGCACCGCAGTTGTAAACGAACTGAACGGTGAAGATATCGTTCTGCTCGTTCTTCTTGTAAAGCATGTCCACATTAGCAGCCACATCACTTACAGAGAGATCCTTGGAGAAATCCACGAAGACAGGCTCGATGGGCTTGGGCACGTTAGCGACAATCTCTTTCAAAAAGTCGCTGGAAGCGTCGCGGTTCATGAAGATAGGGGTGATAGCAGGAGCAGATATCTTCTGCACGTTGGTATCTTCACCCACGCGCTTGTAAACTATGGCGTAGTTGTTCTGGCCGAGGTATTTGTTTGCAAAGTTCACGACATCCTCTTTGGTGATGTTCTCCACTGCCTTGAAGTTTGCTACGACATCCTTCCAAGGCTCGTTATATGCAAAGCTCATGGCATAAACAAGGGCGCGGTTGTAATTGTTTGTAATCTGGCTCTGCTGCTGCAGACGATAATTGTTTATGCAGGCCTGGACATCCTCTTCTGTGAATTCACCGTTGCAGAGTTTCTCTATCTCCGCAAGGATTATGTCGCGTACCTGCTCAAGAGTCTGGCCCTGTTTGGGACGACCGGCCGCCACCATGGTGCCGTAATCGGGCTGCATACCTGCATAGGCATATACACCGAGCGCTTTCTGCTGCTGGTTTACATCCAGGTCAATAAGGCCGGCTGTACCGTTGTAAAGGACAGAAGATGCAATATCGGCAAGCGGCTCAAGTTCTACGTTGCTGGCAACGCCGGGGAGACGCCATGCCATATTCACACTCTCGGATTCGAGGCCGTACACATCCTTTACGATGGGCGCTGTAATCTCAGCCTCGGGCTCGAACTCGAGTGCAGGGATCTCGCCAGGTTTCATCCCGCCAAAGTATTTCTTTACGATCTTGACAAAGTTGTCGGGATCAAAGTCGCCGCTCACGCAGATTGCCATGTTGTTGGGAACATAGTAGGTGTCGTGATACTGCTGGACCAGACGGATAGAGGGGTTCTTAAGGTGTTCCTGGGTACCCAGAACGGTCTGGGTGCCGTAAGGATGATGAGGGAAGAGTGATGCGTCCAGCGCCTCGCTTACCTTGCGGTTGTCCTGGGTCAGCGACATGTTCTTCTCTTCATAGATAGTCTCAAGCTCGGTGTGGAAGCCACGGATAACCGAGTTCTCAAAGCGGTCGGCCTGGATCCTTGCCCAATTTTCTATCTGGTTTGCAGGGATATCCTCTATGTAGCAGGTCATATCCTGAGAAGTGAAAGCGTTGGTGCCGGATGCGCCGATGGCCGACATGAGCTTGTCGTACTCGTTGGGGATGGAGATCTTGGATGCCTCGTAGCTGAGAGAGTCGATCACCTTGTAAATAGCGGTGCGCTGTGCCTCATCCTTTGTTACGCGGTATACCTCAAACAGGCTGGCAATGGAATCGAGCAGGGGTTTCTCTGCCTCGAAGTCGCTGGTACCGAACTGCTGTGTGCCCTTGAACATCAGATGCTCAAAGTAATGCGCCATACCAGTGGTTTCGGCAGGGTCGTTCTTGCCGCCGACACGCACGCATATAGCGGTCTGCATACGCGGTTCATCCTTATTGACAGTCATATAGACCTTCAGACCATTTTCCAAAGTGTAGATCTTGGTGTTCAGAGGGTCGCCTTTGTATGTTTCGTATTTATTGCACGAAACCATGGCGAAGAGAATCATCAGAAATAGTAAGCTAATTCTTTTCATTTCTAAAATGGTTTAGTATTATGGCGCAAATATATCAATTTTTAGTACCTTAGCCGCGATTTAGCAAAAAACTTCAGTATCAACTCTCATGCCAGTAATTTCCACCCGCGGTGAACTGATGCCCGCCTCCCCTATTCGCAGGCTGGCACCGCTTGCTGACGCAGCCAAAGCACGCGGGATCCACGTATACCACCTCAATATCGGCCAGCCGGACCTCCCCACACCGCAAGTGGCAATAGACGCCATACGCAATATCGACCGCAAAATACTGGAGTACAGCCCCAGCCAGGGATACCGAAGCTACCGCGAGAAACTGGTCGGTTACTACAAGAAATTCAATATCGACGTTACTGCAGACGATATAATTATCACCACAGGCGGCAGCGAGGCGGTGCTTTTTGCCTTCCTGAGCTGTCTGAACCCCGGAGACGAGATTATAGTCCCCGAACCGGCGTATGCTAATTACATGGCGTTCGCCATATCTGCCGGAGCAGTGATACGCACCGTTACCACCACCATAGATGAGGGTTTCTGCCTGCCCAAGGTCGACAAATTCGAAGAGCTTATCAATTCGCGCACAAAAGCCATACTTATCTGCAATCCCAACAACCCCACCGGCTATCTTTACACCCGAAAGGAGATGGAGCAGATACGTCAGCTGGTTAAGAAATACGACCTCTACCTGTTCAGCGACGAGGTTTACCGCGAGTTCGTTTATGCCGGCACACCCTATATCAGTGCCTGCCACCTCAAGGGAATAGAGCAGAATGTGGTGCTTATCGATTCCGTATCCAAGCGTTATTCAGAGTGCGGAATCCGCATCGGCGCCCTTATCACAAAAAACAAAGCGCTCCGCAAAACGGTGATGAAGTTCTGCCAGGCACGCCTGAGTCCGCCGCTGGTAGGTCAGATTGCTGCAGAAGCATCCCTCGACGCCCCGGAAGATTATACCAACGAGGTGTACGAAGAGTATCTGGAACGGCGCAAATGCCTTATCGACGGCCTCAACAAGATTCCCGGCGTATATTCACCCATTCCTATGGGCGCCTTCTACACTGTGGCAAAGCTCCCGGTAGACGACAGCGACAAGTTCTGCCAATGGTGCCTGGAGAGTTTCGAATACGATGGTGCAACGGTGATGATGGCCCCGGCCAGCGGCTTCTACACAACAGAGGGCGTTGGGCGCAACGAGGTGCGACTTGCCTACGTACTAAAGACAGAAGACCTTAAGAAGGCTCTTGTCGTGCTCCAGAAAGCCCTCGAGGCATATCCCGGACGGGTGTTGGAATGAAAGAGGGCAAAACCATAATCTTAGGCATAGAATCCAGCTGCGACGACACCTCTGCGGCCGTTCTTAAGGATGGCTGGTTGCTGTCTAACGTGATGGCTTCGCAGGAGGTGCACCGCAAATATGGCGGAGTGATTCCGGAGCTCGCCTCCCGCGCCCATCAGCAAAACATCCTCCCGGTAGTCCAACAGGCGCTGGAGCAGTCGGGCATCAATATGGAAGATGTTGATGCCATAGCCTACACCCGCGGCCCCGGCCTTCTGGGCAGCCTTATCGTAGGCACCTCGTTCGCAAAGGGGCTGGCACTGGCTGCCGGCAAGCCGATGATAGAGGTCAACCACCTTCAGGGGCATATCCTCTCCCACTTTATAAAGATAGAAGGGCGCGACAATTCCCAGCCAGACTTCCCCTTCCTGGCACTGCTGGTATCGGGCGGTCACACCCAGATAGTACGGGTAGACGACTATCTCGATTTCACGGTGCTGGGCCAGACCATAGACGATGCCGTGGGCGAAGCCTTTGACAAATGCGCCAAGATGCTGGATCTGGGTTATCCGGGCGGTCCGATAATCGACCGTCTTGCAAAGGATGGCGACCCGCACCGTTTCCGCTTTGCCAAACCACATATTGATGGGTTAAACTTCAGCTTCAGCGGCATTAAAACATCTTTATTATATTATCTGCGCGACGCCCTTAGGCAGGACCCGGAATTCATAGAGAAGAATAAGAACGATATCTGCGCCAGCTTCCAGAAAGACCTTATAGACATTCTGATGAAGAAGCTGATACGCGCAACTGAGATCACCGGAATCAAGGATATCGTGGCCGGCGGTGGCGTAGCGGCCAACAGCGCCCTGCGCGGGGCTATAACAGCAGAAGGGGAACGCCGCGGCTGGCGCACCTTCCTCCCGGAGTTGCGTTTTACCACCGACAATGCCGCGATGATTTCCATCGTCGGTTATTATAAGTTCCAGAAAGGATTGTTCTGTCCGCTTGATGCAGCGCCTATCTCACGCGCCGCCGATTATAACTTATGAAACTGTTCGAGGTCGCATACCCCGTAAACCACAAGCCAACGGCAGAAGAGATGGTCGATGCAGCTGCCAGGGCATGTGGCGTGCCAAGGCAAAAGATAGTGCGGTGCTACATCATCCGCCGTTCTATGGACGCCCGCGGCCAGCTGGTATACCGATATCAAGTGCGGGCACTCACCGGGGGCGATCAGCCGCCCAAGGAATATCGTTTCGAATATAAAAATGTAGCATCGGCAAGGCCGGTGATAATAGTGGGCGGCGGTCCGGCCGGGATGTTTGCGGCGCTCAGGCTGCTTGAACGAGGCCTCAAACCGGTAATTCTGGAGCGGGGCAAGGATGTCCACAACCGCAAGCGGGACATAGCCGCAATAAGCGTCAAAGGGCTCGTCAACCCGGAGTCGAACTACTGCTTTGGCGAGGGTGGCGCCGGGACTTTCTCAGACGGCAAGCTTTACACCCGCAGCAACAAGCGGGGCGACGTATACGAGGTACTGCACCAGATGGCGGCGTTCGGCGCCCCGGAGAGCATCCTTACCGATGCCCGGCCGCATATAGGCAGCGACATCCTGCCAAGGATGGTGGAGGCCATCAGAGAGTGCATCACCTCTCACGGCGGGGAATATCATTTTGAGGCGCGCGTTACCGATATCAAACCATCCTCCGGCAAAGAACGATGGGCGGTCATCTGCGACGGAGGCCTCACCTTCTGCGCGAACGATGTGATACTGGCAACAGGCCATTCTGCCCGCGACATATACAAGCTGTTCGACACCCATGGCTGGGCGCTCGAGGCCAAGGACTTTGCACTTGGCGTACGGGCAGAGCACCCGCAAAGCCTCATCAACCATATCCAGTACCACGGCCGCTGGCAACCCGGCATTCCGCCTGCAGAATACTATCTGGCAGAACAGGCAGACGGGCGGGGCGTGTTCTCTTTCTGCATGTGTCCGGGAGGGATTCTGGTACCGTCTACCACAGAATACGGCTCACTCGTACTCAATGGAATGTCCAATTCGCAGCGCAACGGTCCGCTGGCAAATGCCGGCATAGTGGTGCAGGTTTCCGCCGCTGATGTACCCCAGTACAGCCGCTACGGCACCTTCGCCCTGCTGGAGTTCCAACGCGAATTGGAACAGAAGATGTTTGCCTGCAGCAATTCGCTCCGCTCCCCCGCCCAGCGTATGGTAGATTTCTGCCGCGGCCGAGAATCGGCATCCTTGCCAAAAAGTTCATACGCCGCCGGAACTGTATCGGCACCGCTGCACGAAATCCTGCCGCCGTTTGTAGCAGATAGCCTTCGCAAGGCATTCGTACTGTTCGACCGCAAGATGAAAGGGTATTACACGGGCGATGCGCTGCTGCTCGCCTGCGAGTCCCGCACATCATCGCCAGTGCGCATCCCACGCGACCCCAATACCCTCCAACACGCCTCGCTGCCCGGCATCTATCCCTGCGGAGAAGGAGCCGGCTACGCCGGAGGCATAGTCTCCAGCGCCCTGGACGGCATCGCCATAGCAAATTCAATATAACTGCATAGCATTTTATACTTGTTTTTGTACCTTAGCGGCGTATTAACCATTATTCAGATGAAGAGAAAAGAGCTGCTGCTGGGTGACGAAGCGATAGCCATGGGAGCGATAAACGCCGGAATCGTGGGCGTCTATGCCTATCCCGGGACCCCCTCTACAGAGATAACAGAATTCATACAGAACAGTCCGCAGGCAAAGGCCAACGGCGTCTTTTGCAAGTGGTGCGCTAACGAGAAAACTGCCATGGAGACAGCTCTTGGCGTATCGTACGTTGGCCGCCGCTCCATAGTTTGCATGAAGCACGTGGGGATGAATGTAGCAGCCGACGCATTTATAAACGGTGCCATGGCCGGTCCCAACGGCGGTCTGGTGGTAGTGGTGGCCGACGACCCCAGCATGCACTCTTCACAGGGCGAGCAGGACACCCGCTTTTATGCAAAGTTTGCTTTCTGCCCCACCCTGGAACCCGCAAACCAGCAGGAAGCTTACGATATGATGGAATACGGATTCCGCCTGAGCGAAGAATACCGTATCCCGGTGCTGCTGCGCGTGACCACCCGAATGGCGCACTCCCGCGCAGTTGTAGAGTTTGAAGACAAGATAGAGCCACGCAAGCCGCTCTCCTACCCAGAGCCCTCCAACACCTGGATACTGCTGCCGGTTAATGCACGCCAGGCATACCCCATACTGCTGGACAAGTACGCACGTCTGGAGAAACTTTCAGAGCAGACAGACAACAACAGCTTATACCCCGGCCCGGACAACTCGATGGGCATAATAGCCAGCGGCATCGCATATAATTACCTTCGCGAAAACGTTGGCAACAATTGCCGGTATCCGATACTGAAGATAACGCAGTATCCGCTTCCCAAGGATAGGATACGCAGTCTGGCTTCCAAATGCAGGAAGATACTGGTTCTGGAAGAGGGCCAGCCGTTCATAGAGGAGCAGGTAGCGGGCATCCTGCCGTCCGGATGCGAAGTTACAGGCCGCCTGACGGGTGCGCTGCCCCGCGTGGGTGAGCTTAACCCTGACTGCGTCCGCGCCGCCCTGGGCCTGGAGCCACTTAAAGTGAATGCACCTTCGCAGAACGTCGTACCGCGTCCTCCGGCATTCTGCCAGGGGTGCGGTCACCGCGACCTTTTCAATGCCCTTAACGAGGCTATGGAGCGCTGGGACAACCACCGCGTCTTCAGCGACGTAGGATGCTACACACTCGGCTATCTGCCACCGTTCAAGTCGATATGCTCATGCGTGGATATGGGCAGCGCCATCACCCTGGCCAAGGGTGCTGCAGACGCCGGTTACTATCCCGCCATCGGTGTCATCGGCGATTCGACGTTCGCTCATTCTGGCATCACCGGCCTGCTGGACGTTGCCAACTGCAATGCCGATGTCGTTATAATCATCTCTGATAACGAAGCCACCGGCATGACCGGCGGCCAGGAAGCTGCCGGCACTGGCAAGATAGAGCAGATATGCACCGCAGTTGGCATCGACCCCGCCCACGTGCGAGTAGTGGTGCCGCTCCCCAAAAACATGGAACTGATCCGCCAGATGATAGACGAGGAGATTGCCTACCACGGCCCCTCTGTGATTATCTCACGCCGCGAATGCATGCAAACGGCCAAGCGTCACGCCGCCGCACGCCGTGCAGCAGAAAACAAACAGTAGACCATCATGAAAAAAGATATCATACTTGCTGGTGTGGGCGGACAGGGAATCCTCTCCATTGCCGCTGTAATAGGCCACGCCGCCATAAAAGAGAACCTCTATATCAAACAGGCAGAAGTGCACGGCATGAGCCAGCGCGGAGGCGATGTACAGAGCCATCTGCGCCTTAGCAGCGAGCCGATTGCCTCCGATCTGATTGCCCGCGGCCGCGCCGATATCATCATCTCGCTGGAGCCGATGGAGGCTCTTCGCTACCTTCCGTTCCTGGCTCCCGACGGCTGGATTGTGACCAATACGACCCCGTTTGTGAATATCCCCAACTATCCCGATTCAGAGGCGCTTCTTTCTGAGTTGAAATCGCGCAAGAACGTGATTCTGCTCGACGTGGACGCTGCCGCCAAGGCTGCCGGCAATCCTCGCGGCAGCAATATCGCACTGCTGGGGGCTTGCAGTGGCATCCTGGGCATAGAGGCCGATAAACTGGAAGCTGGTATCAGCGACATATTCTCCCGCAAAGGTGCCTCTGTCGTAGAGGCCAACCTCGCCGCCTTCCGCGCCGGCGCCGCCGCCGCTAAAGCTTAAACGCTCAGTATCTTGGTGATTTCGTACCAGCTGCGGTCGATGGCATTGTGCCCGCTGATAGCTTCGTCGAAAGGGGTGTAGACGGTTTTGCCGTTCACGCGACCTATCATCACACCACTCTGTCCATCCAGAAGGGCACATACCGATTCATACCCGTAGATGCTGGCCAGAACGCGGTCTGAGCAGCTGGGCGAGCCGCCGCGCTGGATATGTCCAAGCGTGGTGACGCGTACCTCATAGCTGGGGATGCGCTCCTTGACGGCCTTTGCAACCTCTGCTGCAGAACCCAGATGTCCACCCTCTGCCACTACCACGATGCCGCTGGTCTTGTTCTTGCGACGGCCTATCTTGAGGTAATCCACCAGCGAATCAATATCCTTCTCTATCTCGGGGATAAGGGTCACCTCGGAACCGGTAGCTATACCGGTATGCAGGGCGATAAAGCCGGCGTCGCGCCCCATCACCTCCACAAAGAACACCATGTCGTGGCTGTGGGCGGTGTCGCGGATCTTGTCTATCGCCTCCATCGCGGTGTTTATGGCAGTGTCGAACCCGATAGTGAAATCGGTACCGAAGATGTCGTTGTCTATGGTTGCGGGAATACCTACCACAGGATAGCCAAAGTCCTTGAAGATGGCATTGGCACCGCGGAAGCTGCCGTCGCCGCCAATAACCACCAACGCGTCGATTCCGGCAGCCTCCAGCCCCTGGATTGCCTTGCGACGCACTTCGATATCCTTGAATTCGGGGCAGCGGGAGGTGTGGAGGATTGTGCCGCCAAGGTTGATGATCTTTGATACAGACTTGGACTCCATCGGCACAAAATCTCCCTCTATAAGACCTTGATAGCCGCGCATGATGCCCACTACCTCAAGCTTGTAGAAGATTGCGGTGCGAACTACCGCACGCAGGGCAGCATTCATACCGGGGGCATCCCCACCCGATGTCAAAACACCAATCTTATTGATTATCTTTTTCATAACGGAATACTACTTTAAGAATTGCTGGTAAGCCGCCACCGCAAGTGCATCGCAACGCTCGTTTTCCGGATGGCCGGCATGCCCCTTTATCCAATTGAATGTGACATGGTGCTTGTTGTAAATCTCCAGGAAGCGTTTCCACAGGTCCGGATTGGCCTTCTTTGCGAAATCTTTGCGGACCCAGTCCCATAGCCACCCCTTGGTGATGGCATTCACAACGTAAGATGAGTCGCTATAGACCTGCACATCGGCATTCTCCCACTTTATCGCCTCAAGCCCTACAATCACAGCCAACAGTTCCATGCGGTTATTGGTGGTATTCTCAAAACCCTGGGACATCTCCTTCTCGTAATCGCCGCAACGCAACACCACACCGTATCCGCCCGGACCGGGATTTCCGGAACAGGCCCCGTCGGTATAAAGGTATATTACAGGCCGCGACATCGTTATTCGGGTAGGAATGTCCTGTCGGGGGCGTTCTTTGTCTCGAACACCTTTATCTGCAGCGGATTGGACGTTATCTCAGAGAACGTACGGCGGTTGCGGCAGATATCCTGCGCCAGATAGATCGCAGAGAGCATCGACTGCGCACTTGCCATATTCTTGCCGGCGATGTCGTATCCGGTGCCGTGGTCGGGCGATGTGCGCACAACCGGCAGCCCGGCGGTATAGTTTACCCCCTCGTCAAACGCAATTGTCTTGAACGGTATCAGCCCCTGGTCGTGATACATCGCCAGCACTGCATCAAACTTGCGATAGAGGTCGCTGCCAAAAAAGCCGTCTGCCGGATAGGGGCCAAAGGCAAGGATGCCGCGCTGGCTGGCCATCTCTATCGCAGGGGCTATTATCTGAGCCTCCTCTTTGCCAAGTGTTCCGCCATCCCCGGCGTGAGGATTCAGCCCCAGAAGGGCAATCTTGGGCATCTCTATGCAGAAATCCTGCTTCAGGGAGCGGTTCATCACCTCCAGCTTGTTGACAATCAGATCGGAAGAGAGAACCTCGGATACCTTTGCCAGCGGAGTGTGATTTGTGGCAACTCCAATCTTAAGACGGTCGCTGCACATGAACATCAGGCTCTGTGAACCGGCAAACTGACTCTCCAGGAATTCTGTATGGCCCGGGAAATCAAAACCAGCCTCTGAGACGGAGTGCTTGTTGAAAGGGGCGGTTACAAGAGCATCCAGCGCTCCGCTTTTAAGATCGGCGACGGCCGCCTTGAGTGATGCCAGGGCTGCAGCAGCTCCATCTTTTGTGGCCTGTCCAAACTCTGCGTTATAGCTGTCGGGCACACAGTTGATAATGTTGACCCGCTTCGCCTTTGCATCGGCCACCGACGCAATCACGTTGGTGCTGATCTGTTCTGCCTCTGCCACAAGCTTCTTGTTGTAGCCGAAAAGCTTGGATGAACCGTACACCACCGGAATCATGGAATCCAGTATCCGCGGATCGCTTAGCGCCTTAATTATAACTTCGTATCCTATACCGTTGGTATCACCCTGGGTAATACCTATAATGAGCATCTTTGACATAATTTCACTTCTGTATCAGGGCAAATATAGCTATTATTTTTTAACTTTGGGATTACTATGGGCGGGTATATATTGGACAGCGAAATCAAGTTCCTGCCGGGAGTCGGGCCCAAGCGGGCACTGCTGCTGGCCAAGGAACTTGGCATACGTACCTTCAGGGACATGCTGTACACCTTCCCCTTCCGTTATGTAGACCGCAGCAAGTTCTACGCAATCAGCGAGATCGATTCTGCGAGCGCATACATCCAGATACGCGGGAGCATTAAGAGCATATCGATGGCGGGTGCCGGCAAGGCCTCCCGGCTGATTGCCGTGCTTGGCGACGGCACCGGATATATTGAACTGGTATTCTTCAAAGGGATAAAGTGGATACAGGAGAAACTGCAACCGGGTCAGGAATATATCGTGTTTGGCAAACCGTCGCTCTTCAACGACCGTTACAACTTTGTCCATCCGGAGATCGAGCCGGTGTCAACAGCCACCGCCGGCGGACGCTCTGCCATCACGGGCGTATATTCCAGCACAGAGAAACTACAGGGCGGAGGTATCTCAAACAAGATATTCACCGCTCTTGAGCAGAAGTTGCTGGCGATGGTTGCCGGCAAGGTAACAGAAACCCTGCCGGAGTATTTCAGGCAGCAGAAAAAGCTGATACCTCTGGAGAAAGCTCTGCACGACGTACACTTCCCGCCCGACATGTACTCCCTGGAGCAAGCCCGACGCCGCCTCAAGTACGAAGAGCTGTTCTATCTGCAACTGTCCCTGGTAAAGCAGAAATTCATCAAGATGCAAGAGGCCAGGGGTGTAATGTTCCCCAGGCTTGGCGATGCCTTCAACTATACCTGGTCGCACCTCCCCTTCCCCCTGACCAATGCGCAGAAAAAGGTTCTTAAAGAGATTCGTGCCGATGTTACCAGCGGCCGCCAGATGAACCGTCTGCTGCAGGGCGATGTGGGGAGCGGCAAGACCCTGGTGGCGATATTCTCTGCACTGCAGGCGATAGACAACGGCTATCAGGCATGCATCATGGCCCCCACAGAGGTTCTGGCCACCCAGCATTACAACGGCATCTTCCGCTATATCGACCCGCAGCAGGTCAAGGTCGCCCTGCTTACCGGCAACACCAAAGCCAAAGAGAGGCGAGAAATCTACGAGGGGCTGGCCAGCGGCACCATCAACCTGGTATTTGGCACCCATGCCCTGATAGAAGACAAGGTGCAGTTCGCTAATCTGGGTCTTGCGGTGATAGACGAACAGCATCGCTTCGGGGTGGACCAGCGTTCACGGCTCTGGTCCAAATCGGACATTACGCCGCACATCCTGGTGATGACCGCCACCCCCATCCCCCGCACTCTGGCCATGACCCTTTACGGCGACCTGGACGTATCGGTGATAGACGAACTGCCACCGGGCCGCAAGCCGATAATCACCACCCACGTGGGCGATAACCAGCGGCGCAGGGTGTATGAGTTCATGAAGAAGGAGATAGATGCCGGCAGGCAGGTATTCGTGGTTTATCCGCTTATAAAAGAGTCGGAAAAGATGGACTACGAAAACCTGGAGCAGGGCTATATGGATATCACGGAGTACTTCAGGCAACCCGACTACATAACTGCCGTGGTTCACGGCAAGCAGACGCCGGAGAACAAGGCGTTTGACATGAACCTGTTTGTGAGCGGCAAAGCCGACATACTGGTATCCACATCGGTCATCGAAGTGGGCGTGGATGTCCCCAACGCCTCCGTGATGGTGATCGAGAGTGCAGAACGGTTCGGACTGGCACAGCTCCACCAACTCCGCGGACGCGTGGGACGCGGAGCGGAGAAGTCGTACTGCATACTGATGACCAGCTACAAGCTGAGCAAAGAGTCGCGGGAGCGCATAGATATGATGTGCGCCACCAACGATGGATTTGAGCTGGCAGAGGCCGATTTGAAGATGCGCGGACCCGGCGATTTTGAAGGGACGCGGCAGAGCGGCCTCGCGCTGGATCTGCATATTGCCAACCTTGCCAAAGACTCCCCCATGCTGGAGGATGCCCGCAGTGCGGCAATAGACATCCTTACTGATGACCCGGCTTTAGAACACCCAAAGAATAAATTGCTCACAGATAATCTCATGCGTATCAACAAACAAGTGGTAGACTATTCGAAGATATCGTAGATGTTATAAAGCCCGAAGGGCGTAGAGCACGGTTGATTTTGTATAAATTTAATAGCGTAGCGAATGAAATACATCGGAGCACACGTTTCTGCCGCGGGCGGCGTAGAGAACGCCCCGCTAAGGGCACACGAGATTGGCGCCACCGCCTTTGCACTTTTCACCAAGAACCAGAAGCAGTGGAGTGCGCCACCCCTGACTGCCAAGAACATAGAGCTCTTCAGGCAGCGGTGCCAGGATCTGGGATATCCACCCTGCGCGATACTTGCCCACGACAGTTATCTGATAAATCTCGGCCATCCGCAGGCAGAAGCCCTGGAGCGCTCCCGCCAATCGTTCTGCGACGAGATGGCGCGCTGCCAGGCGCTGGGGCTGGACCGGCTTAACTTCCACCCCGGCAGCCATTTGAACGAAATCAGCACAGACGAATGCCTGCGGCGCATAGCGGAATCCATCAACATTGCGCTCAGCAAAACGGAGGGGGTCACCGCCGTGCTGGAGAACACCGCCGGCCAGGGCTCCAACCTGGGCTTCCGCTTTGAGCATCTTGCCGAGATAATAGACTTTGTAGAGGACAAATCCCGCGTCGGGGTGTGCATAGATACCTGCCACGCCTTTGCGGCGGGATACGACTGGAACGGCAAGCCGTCGCTTTTTGAAGAAGATAACAGCTCAATAGCCGCCGGATACGAGAATATCATCGGTGCATTTGACCGGATAGTAGGCCTTGATTATCTTCGCGGGATGCATCTGAATGATGCCACCAAGCCCGCTGGCAGCCGGGTAGACCGACACAGCCCAATCGGACATGGCGAAATTGGGGCAGACCTTTTTGAGAAACTCATGAAAGACGGCCGTCTGAACGGCTTCCCATTTATACTTGAAACTCCGGATGAAACCCTTTGGCCGGCAGAGATCGCACAGCTGAAGGGCTGGGCTACTCAAAGATAAAGAGCGGCGATGCTTCGCGACGCGGCAGGGCGTACAGCGTAACCTCTTCCCCACCCACAGAATTGAGTGCGGCGCGGGCGCTGTCGAATGCAAGCGACGGCGTATTGTTGTTCGCGCTCAAATGGCACAGGAACACCGATTTGAGTCCGTCGTGATAGCAGCGGCGCAGCAGGTCGGCGGTCTGTTCGTTGGATAAGTGGCCGTGCTCTTCCTTTATCCGCTTCTTCAGTTCCGGAGTATATGGGCCGGTATCCAGCATCCCAGGGTCGTAGTTCGACTCCACTATAATGTGCGCCGCCTTGCGGCAGTATTTCACCACATCGTCTGTCACCATCCCCACGTCGGTCACAAAGGTAAAGGTCTGACCATCGAAATCGATATAATAGCCAACGGTATCCCTGGCATCGTGCGGAACGGAGAACGGGGTGAACTTTACACCCATGCACTCTGTTTCTACCCCGGGTGTAGTCTCCCTGACACAGCCGTTCAGCTTGCCGACAGTACAGAAATGGTGTTCAAGCACCTTGTGCAGGGCCGTGGTGGCAAACACCACCTTATGGAACCTTTCTGTAAATCCGCCAAGATATCGGATATGGTCCATGTGCTCGTGGGTAAGGAGCACCATATCCACCTTGGAGAGTGAGATGTCGTGAGCACCCAGCCGCCTGTTAACGGTACGCCCCCCTATCCCGAAATCTATCAGGAGAGATACCTTATCGTTGCCGATGTAATAACAGTTGCCGTTGCTGCCGCTAGACAGGCTGACGAATTTAGTCATTGAGCTTGCCCAGTTCTTTGGGAGATATTATACCTTTCTCTGTAATAATGCCGGTGAGCAGTTCAGCCGGTGTAACGTCAAATGCAGGATTATAAACCTTAACACCCTTGGGAGCCACCGGCTTGTCGAAATACTGGTCTGTAACCTCGAATGCCGGGCGCTCTTCAATAACTATATCGTTACCTGTCTTGGTATTAAAATCTATTGTGTTCACAGGGCCAAGGCTGTAGCACGGGATACCATAGTGCTTTGCAAGTATCGCAATCATGCTGCTGCCCACCTTGTTGGCAACGTCGCCGTTGGCCGCAATGCGGTCGCACCCGAAAAATACTATATCTATCTTGCCGCGGCGCATCACGTCAGAGGCCATGTTGTCACAGATAAGGGTTACATCCACCCCAGCCTTGGAAAGCTCATATGCCGTAAGGCGCGCACCCTGCAACATCGGCCGTGTCTCACAGGAATACACCTTGGGCATGAACCCCTTTTGCTGTGCCATATAAATAGGCCCAAGGGCGGTTCCGTAGCGCGATACGGCCAGATGACCGGCGTTGCAGTATGTCAATACTCCGGCACCGGGCTTGAGAAGAGAAAAACCAGCCTCGGATATTGCAAGGCATTTTGCAACATCCTCCAGTTTTATGGCCCTCGCCTCTGCAGTAAGTCTTTCACGTATCTGCTTCATTGCAGCGTCGCTGCTAAGGTCTTTTGTCTCTTCAAGAGCATCGTAATAGCAGCGTTCCATGCGGTCCAGAGTCCAGGTCAGGCTCACCGCCGTAGGCCGTGAGATGTATAGATAGCGCTTTACGCGCAGGAACTCCTGGTCAAAAGCCTGCATGTTACGGGCACGGAAGCGATTCATGCACATCGCCAGGCCAAAGGCTCCGGCAATACCGATAGCGGGCGCACCGCGCACTTTGAGCAGCGTAATGGCATAAAACACCTGTTCTGCCGTGGTCAGATGCAGAAACTTCTCCTGGTTGGGCAAAAGCGACTGATCCAGAATAATCACATCCCTGCCATTGGGACTCAGCTCTACCGAATCATATTCGAGAATGCTTCTCATTATGTATTTTGATAATTATTTTCAATCGTATCTGCCAAAGATAATAAATTTCTATTAATTTTGAACCTATGATAAGAATTCCGGCAACGACACAGCAGAATCTGATAATGAGCGGCGGCGAAGCGGCCGTCAATCCCCCTATCGATAAAGAGACCATAGACGAAGTCCTCCAGGGCAGCACATCTGCCGTACTGGACAAAGAGCAGTCGCTGCGTCTGCTGGATGCAATCGGCATCAGCCGCGAAAGGACGCTTATTGTAAACACGATAGACGAAGCCCGGGTTGCGGCCACAGACATCGGTTTCCCAATCAATATGGAGAACATCACCCTTTACGAGGGAGATGAAAAACAGGTTATTGAGAACATCACCGACAAAAATACCATGCGGCTGGAGTTCGACCGCCTGATGCGTGCTCCGGGAGCGAAGGGGGTACTGATACGTCCGTCTCTGTTTGGCGCAGGCTTCTATTTCGGCATCCGCTACAGAGCCGCTCTGGGGCATCTGGTGGTTTGCGGCACAGTAACCTCGCCAGAGAGAAAGCCGTCCGGGTTTGTATGCAGCACCCTGCCGGTCACAAAAACAGAAGCATCCGCAATTCTAAGCCGGGTCAGAGGCAGCCAGCAGATAAACGAGTATATCTTCTCCGACACGTTGAGACGCCTCTCGGCATTGTGTTCATACGCGCCGCAAATAGAAAAGATGGATATCTTCCCTGTGGTGGTAAACGCCCGCAGCGTGGTCGCCCTGGACGCAAACGTTGCGCTTCGCCAGTCTATTTGACCTTGAAAGAATCCCTCAGGCCGGTCGCCTTGTTCCAGGCTCCATTCTTGGGGTCGTGGTAAAAATATCCCACACGCTCAAACTGTACGGCAATGCCGCTCTTGTCTTCCAACAGGGCCGGCTCTGCATAAGCACTCTTTATCACAAGCGAATCGGGATTGAGGTACTGTTTGTAATCCACACCCTCCGGTATTGCACCCATCTGTTCTTCTGTAAACAGGGTGTCGAACAGGCGCGCCTCTATCTGTTTGGCATACTGCTGGGATACCCAGTGGATGGTACCCTTTACGCTGCGCCATTCACCTGCTCCCGGCTTTGATGAAGGATCCACTTCGCAGTGAACAACGGTGACATTGCCCTGGGCATCTTTCTCGAAAGATACGCACTTGACAATGTAGGTGTATTTCAAGCGCACCTCGCCGTCGGGTTTCAGGCGGAAATACTTCTTGGGAGCATCCTCCATAAAGTCTTCACGCTCTATATAGAGTTCTTTGGTAAAGGGAACGCGACGTTTCTCGCCCTCGGGATCGGCCGGATTCAGCGGAGCATCGAACCACTCAACCTTGCCCTCCTCCCAATTGTCTATCACAAGCTTGATGGGGTCTATAACCGCCATATAGCGGTTCGCACGCTCGTTCAAGTCCTGACGCAGGCACCACTCCATAAGCGAGAGGTCAATGATATTGTCACGCTTGGCAACACCGACCTTGTCTGCAAACATGCGGATTGATTCGGGCGTGTAACCACGGCGGCGGATACCGCAGATGGTCGGCATGCGGGGGTCGTCCCACCCCTCTACGTAACCGTTCTTAACAAGTTCAAGAAGCTTGCGTTTGCTCATCACGGTATATGTCAGGTTCAGGCGGGCGAACTCGTACTGATGGCTGGGGAATATCTCCAGATTCTCGATAAACCAATCGTATAGCGGACGGTGCACATCGAATTCCAGGGTGCAGATGGAATGGGTGATATGCTCTATGGAGTCGCACTGTCCGTGGGCAAAATCGTACATCGGATAGATGCACCATTTGTTGCCGGTACGGTGGTGTTCTGCATGGATGATGCGGTACATCAGCGGGTCGCGGAAAAGCATGTTGGGGTGTGCCATGTCTATCTTGGCGCGAAGCACCTTTGCTCCGTCGGGATACTTGCCCTCTTTCATCTCTTCGAACAGCCTGAGGTTTTCCTCTACGCTGCGGTTGCGCCAGGGGCTCTCCTTGCCGGGTTCTTTCACGGTACCGCGGCCAAGCCGGATCTCTTCCTGGGTCTGGTCATCAACATACGCTAGGCCTTTTCTGATAAGCACCTTGGCCCACTCGTAAAGCTGGTCAAAATAGTCCGAAGCATAGAATTCGTTGGCCCATTCAAAACCCAGCCACTTGATATCCTCCTTTATGGAATCAACATACTCGGTATCTTCCTTTACTGGGTTGGTATCGTCAAAACGGAGGTTTGTCCGCCCGCCATACTTCTTTGCCAGGCCAAAGTTAAGGCAGATGCTCTTGGCGTGGCCGATATGCAGGTAGCCGTTGGGCTCCGGCGGGAAGCGGGTCATTATAGCTTTATGCTTGCCGCTGGACAGGTCGGCCTCGATTATGTCTTCAAGAAAGTTATTGGGGCGTTGTTCAAGTGTTGCACCTTTTGAATTCTCTTCCATAGCAGATGTTTGTTTCAGGTTTGCAAAAATACTAAAAACAGGATAATTTTGCCACCAGAAAGCAAAAAAAGCCAACATGCTCAAATCCATGACGGGCTACGGCAAGTCCGAGGCCACAATCAACGACGTTAAGTATATCGTAGAGATACGTTCTCTCAATTCCAAGACTGCCGATATAACCCTCAAGACATCGCTCATCCCGCGCGAGAAGGAGATGGAGGTGCGTCAGCTGATAGCGTCACGCCTTAACCGCGGAACCATAGACCTGTTTATCACCACAGAGAAGGGGGCAGCAGGCGCCTGCTCCTCTACCCTTAACAAGAGCACTTTCAACTCTTATCTTGGCCAGATAAACGATGCCCTGAAGGATACCGGCTGGCGCGCGGCTCTCGACGGCCCCTCCAGTGCCGCAATTGTTGCAGGCGTACTCCGCATGAACGATGTGTTCGAAACAGCACGCGAGGACTTCTCCGGCGAGGGGTGGACGCTGCTTTACGGTGCGATTCAGGAGGCTGTGGAGCACCTCGACAGTTTCCGCGCCACAGAAGGGGCGACCCTCAGACGGGACGTGCTGGCCAATCTGGAAAAGATAGAGAGCTTTATCCCGATGGTAGAGGGTTTTGAGGCAGAGCGCGTCGCAGCAGTGCGCGAACGCATAGATACACGTATGTCAGAGCTCAAGTTGCAGGTAGACAGCAACCGCCTGGAGCAGGAGATAATCTTCTACATAGACAAGCTCGACATCAACGAAGAGAAGGTGCGCCTGCGCCAGCATTGCCGTTATTTCCGCGAGACCCTTGATGGCGATCAGTTCCCCGGCAAGAAGCTGGGCTTCATCGCGCAGGAGATGGGGCGAGAGATCAACACCCTTGGCAGTAAGGCCAACCACGCAGAAATCCAGAAGATAGTGGTAAAGATGAAGGCAGAGCTGGAGAAGATCAAAGAACAATCGATGAATATCCTGTAAGAGATGCAAACGATACAACTCCCCGCAGCGCACCGCACAGGCGGAATGCCCATGATGGAGGCTCTTGCTGCCCGCCGCAGTTCGCGCGATTTCGACTCCGGCCGCGACCTGGACCTTCAGATGCTATCCGACCTGCTTTGGGCTGCTTGGGGCATCAACCGCACCAAAGGGCGCACCGCACCCTCCTCACACAACCGGCAGGAGATATCGCTCTACGTCTTCTTAAAAAGCGGAGTATATCGCTACGACCCGGTAGCTCACGCGCTGGAGCAGTTGTTTGAAGAGGATATGCGCGCTGCAACCGGCACACAACCGTTCGTGGGACAAGCACCCGTAGAGATCGCCCTGGTCAGCGACACCACAAAGATTATCGGCAAGACGCCGCAGGGGGTAATTGAATCCACATATGCCGATACCGGCTTCATCTGCCAGAATATCTACCTGTTCTGTGCATCAGAACATCTGGCCACGGTAGCCCGGGCGCTGGTTCCGAAAGAAGAGCTTGCCGCACGTCTCGCCCTGCCCGAAGGGCATATCATCACACTGGTCCAGACAGTGGGGTATCCCGCGAATCACGATTAAAGGCCCGTGGCACACATTCACCTGTCACTCAATACATTACAACATGTTGCTTGTATAAAAACGCGCAAGCAACATCTGGGAAAAGGCTGGGATTCAGATAGTTAAGCACCACCGGGCATTATCTTTTGGAAAGGCAGAAATCACACACGCCACACGGGGCACTCCTCTGGCCAAAATACTCCAGCAGCATCTGGCTGCGGCATCGGTCTTCCCTGCTCACATAATTTACCATCGCCTCGTGACGCTTTGCGCTGCGCTCTACACGGGCATCATACTCTGCCTTGTCCAGACGCAGGTTTTCCGGATACAGCCGTTCGGTTGCAAGATAGAGCACGGGCGATTTCACCTTGGGAATATATCTTATCACGCCTCGGGCTGACAGGAATTTGAGCTTACGTTCCACCGCCAGCACAGAATACTTGCCGACGGCGGCTATTCGCTCTTCATCAATCGTGACATATCCGCTGAAGAGGCCTTCGTACATCCGCATCAAAACCTTCAGGAAGGTATCCGTCTCGGGACTGCCCAACTGGATTCCGTAAAGCTCGTCGCGCGACATCGTAACAGATATTTTCGACGGGATGTCCAACTCTTCCGTAAGTGTCCAGTAGCCCGACATCTCAATGTATTTTATCGCATAATAAGCCTTGGATGCCTGTAGTTTATACTGTTTTGCAAATGCCGGCAGGTCAAACTTATACCCCTTTTCCTTGCCGGTTTCATAGGGAATCTTAAGATAATTATGAACCTTCTGATAGATATCTTTTATGAATTCCAGCGGAGGATAGGTAGTCTGCAGTATCAGCGCAAGACGCTTGCTGTCGGTAGCATTCCAGACCAGCAGTGCATAGGCCTTCTTGCCATCGCGGCCTGCACGACCAGCCTCCTGGAAGTACGCCTCCGGCGACTGCGGCATATCGTAATGACACACAAAACGGACATCTCCCTTGTCTATGCCCATGCCGAAAGCGTTTGTAGATACGATCACCCTCTTCTCCCCTCTTTTCCACTCATCCTGAACCGCAGCGCGCACCTTGGCGTTCATGCCGGCATGATAGGCAGCCGCATCCACACCCTGACTCATCAGAAAAGCAGTCACCTCCTCTGCCGTGCGACGTCTGGAGACATACACTATGCCTGAACCCTGCACGCCGTTACACACTTTGAGCAGCTGCCCCAGCTTGTCCTCGCACTTGCGCACGCTGTAAGAGAGATTGGGACGCTCAAAGCCGCTGACAAGCAGATTCTGCTTTTCGAACCCGAGACGGACCATGATATCCTCTGCGACATCGCGGGTGGCGGTAGCGGTCAGGGCTATTACGGGCACTTTTTGTGGGAATGCACTGCCGGCAATCTTGCTGCGCACCTCGCTTATCATCAGGTATTCGGGGCGGAAGTCATAACCCCACTGAGAAATACAATGCGCCTCGTCGACCACCAGATAGTTGATGTTCATCTTTGCAGCGCGTGCAAGAAACAGGTCGGTGCGAAGCCGTTCAGGGGATACGTACAGAAACTTGTAATCGCCGTATACCGCATTGTCCAGGGTGGCGTCAATCTCGCGATAGCTCATACCGGCGCATACCAGCAGCGCAGGAATCCCCCGCCTGCGAAGGTTCTCCACCTGGTCTTTCATCAATGCAATCAGGGGTGACACCACAATGCAGATCCCCTCCTTCATCATCGCCGGAAGCTGGAAACAGATGCTCTTTCCGCCTCCAGTAGGCATCAGGGCCAGAACATCCCGTCCAGCCAGAGCTTCGGAGATAATCTCCTCCTGCTTTGGCCTGAAAGCGTCATAACCCCAGTATTTCTTAAGCGTCGCCAGCATGAAATCAAAGGTAGTATATTTTGAACTAGAAACAATAAAACCACCCTGACGGCAGGATGGTTTTATTGATGACTCTATTAACGAGTGTACTCGCTACAGCTGGGGGCCGGCTGCGACGAGGGCCTTGCCTGCGTCGTTGCCTTCGTATTTGTGGAAGTTCTTGATAAAGCGGCCTGCGAGGTCCTTTGCTTTCTCTTCCCATGTCTTGGGGTCTGCATAGGTGTCGCGAGGGTCAAGGATTGCAGGGTTGACGTTAGGCAGTGCGGTGGGCACTTCAAAGTCAAAGAACGGGATCTTCTTGGTGTCTGCCTTGAGGATGCTGCCGTCAAGGATTGCATCAATGATACCGCGGGTATCGGGGATGCTGATGCGCTTGCCGGTACCGTTCCAGCCCGTGTTCACCAGATAAGCCTTGGCACCGCTCTTTTCCATCTTCTTGACCAGTTCCTCTGCATATTTTGTAGGATGCAGCTCCAGGAAAGCCTGGCCGAAGCAAGCACTGAAGGTCGGGGTCGGCTCTGTGATGCCGCGCTCTGTACCTGCCAGCTTAGCGGTGAAGCCGGAGAGGAAGTAGTACTTGGTCTGCTCCGGAGTCAGGATAGATACGGGAGGCAGCACGCCGAATGCATCGGCGCTAAGGAAGATTACGTTCTTTGCCTCGGGACCTGCGCTGATGCCGTTCACCTTCTTGGCAATCTTCTCTATATGCTCTATCGGATAGCTTACGCGGGTATTCTCGGTAACGCTCTTGTCAGCGAAATCGATCTTGCCCTTTGCATCAACGGTGACGTTCTCCAACAGTGCATCACGCTTGATGGCGTTGTAGATATCAGGCTCGTTCTCTTTGCTCAGGTTGATAACCTTTGCATAGCAGCCGCCCTCGAAGTTGAAGACGCCCTCGTCGTCCCAGCCGTGCTCGTCGTCGCCGATAAGCAGACGTTTGGGGTCGGTAGAAAGGGTGGTCTTGCCGGTACCGGAGAGGCCGAAGAAGATGGCGGTATTCTTACCCTCCATGTCGGTGTTGGCAGAGCAGTGCATAGAAGCGATGCCCTGCAGCGGGAGGTAGTAGTTCATCATAGAGAACATACCCTTCTTCATCTCGCCGCCGTACCAGGTGTTGATGATGCACTGTTCGCGGGAGGTTGTATTGAAAGCCACGCATGTCTCGCTGTTAAGGCCAAGCTCCTTATAGTTATCCACCTTAGCCTTTGAAGCGTTGTAAATCACAAAGTTGGGTTCAAAATTCTCAAGCTCCTGCTCCGTGGGCTGGATAAACATGTTCTTTACAAAGTGTGCCTGCCATGCAACCTCCACGATAAAGCGCACGCGCAGGCGTGTAGCCTCGTTTGCGCCGCAGAACGCGTCCATCACATAAAGATTCTTGTTGCAGAGTTCCTTTATGGTGATCTCCTTGACCTTTGCCCAAACCTCCTCGCTCATCGGGTGGTTGTCGTTCTTGTACTCGTCGCTGGTCCACCAAACCTTATCCTTGCTCTGGGCGTCCAGAACGATGTATTTGTCTTTGGGCGAGCGGCCGGTGTAGATACCGGTCATAACATTTACCGCACCCAGTTCGGTGACTACGCCCTTGTCGAAGCCTTCAAGCCCGGCTTTGGTCTCCTCTGCGAAAAGATACTCGTAAGAGGGGTTGTGTGCTATCACGGTAGAGCCCGTGATGCCATACTTTGTAAGATCTATCTGTGCCATATTGTGTATATTTTATTTAATTTTCAGCATGCTGATTCATCTTGCGAAAATACGTAAAAAATCTTTTCGCAAAACACCTGAATGCAATAAAAAAGCCAATTATTTTCGACTGCCAAAATCCGCCAAAGCGGCAGGTGTGCCAAGGTCCTGAATCTGCAAAGAGGGAAACTCCACCGCCTCTATGCGACGACGGGTGCAGGCATCCAGATAAAAATCGATGATGGAGAATTTTTCCGGATAACTATCCATAAGCGGAAGCAGGCTGCGGGAGAAGATATGGATACCGGAGAACGCCCTCTTTTTGCACCCGTCCACGTTCAGCCCCTCGATGTGCGTCTTTACCTCTCCGGTGGATACATTGGTCCACCCAACCAGCAGGTCATCGTCGTTGAAGAGGAGATAACGGCTGGTTTTGCGTTCGCTTACGAGCAGCGTTGCATCGGCATCAGAGGCCAGCGACCGCCCCACGAACCACGGAATATCCAGATTGGAGACGATATCCACGTTGTGGATAAGAAACTTCTCTTCCGATTCCAGCAAAGGCGCGGCGTGTTTTACCGCACCACCGGTATCGCGGAGCAAATCCCGCTCGTCCGAAATAGATATATCCAGCCCGAAGTTATCGTGACGCTTGAGAAAATCGATTATCTTATCGCCGAAATGATGGACGTTTACCACAAAAGTGTCGAATCCGGCACAGGATAGATTGCGCAGGGTGCGCTCCAGCATGGTGACACCTGCCACTTTGACAAGCGCTTTTGGCCTGTCGTCTGTCAGCGGACGGAGCCGGCTGCCAAGGCCTGCGGCAAGTATCAGCGCTTTCATCTTAACCGTTTATAAACGTTAATGGCGGTATGGTGCACAATCACATTGACATCGAAAGCAGCAGCGACGGCCTCTGCAAAGTGCTGTGCAGAATATACAGAACGATGCTGCCCGCCGGTGCATCCGAACGACACCATCAGGTGGGTAAAACCCCGCTCTATATACTTCTCAATGTGCGGGAACACCAGTTCTTTGGCCCTTTCCAGGAAGATGGTGATTCCCCCTTCGCTCTCAAGAAACTCTATCACATTGGCATCCAGCCCGTTGAACTTCTTGTATGGTTCATAACGACCCGGGTTTGCCAAAGAACGGCAGTCAAAGACATACCCACCGCCGTTGCCGCTCGTATCTGCAGGAACGCCCTGACGGTAAGAGAAACTTGTGACCTCTACCGTGAGGCGGCCGTCAGAAGTATCTTCTACCTGCTTTGCACCACTGCACAAGTTGCCCAGCACCCTGCAAAGTTCGGGATAGCGGCGGCAAAGTTCGTCTGTCAGAAGCGAAGCTGCGTTGGAAAGGGCATACGGTATGCTTGATAGAAAATGTCCCTTCTTCTCTATATAGCCCCTGAAACCGTAGGCACCCAGCACCTGGAGTGTGCGAAACAGGACAAACAGGCGCAGCGCGGCCTTGAAGCTGTCGGTATCCAGGTCTGCATACCCTTTGGCGGCATCGATATATGTCTGAATCAGTTCCTGCTTGAGCGATTCAGGATACCGGGCAGCAGCCTGCCATACGAACGATGCCAGATCGTAGCACACCGGGCCGCGGCGACCGCCCTGGAAATCTATAAAGTACGGTTCTCCGCCACAGAGCATTACATTGCGCGCCTGAAAGTCGCGGTACATGAAGCCTGTCGGACATTCAGCCGCCAAAAGGTCGTCGGCCAGACGTTCGAAATCGATTTGCAGGGCGATCTCGTCGAAGACCGCTGCCGTAAGCTTCAGATAGTCATATTTGAAATAATTCAGGTCAAATAAGATATTGCGGCGGTCAAAGTCACTCTGCGGATAGCATACAGAATAATCCAGCCCATCGCCACCGGCAAACTGCAGTTTGGGCAGATATGCCACTGTCTTTATCAGCAACTGCCGCTGGGCATCATCATAATTCCCTTCACTCCGTCCGCTTTCCAAAGCCGCATACAAGGAATCGTCGCCCAGGTCGCTTTGCAGATACTCCATCCCGCTTGCGCTCACAGAGAGAACCTGAGGCACATTAAGCCCCTTTGATGCGAAATGAGTAGCTATGGCGATAAAGGCTTGATTCTCTTTTAGAACGGTACCAACAGTGCCGATTGCGCTACGGCCATCTGCGGCAGCAAGGCGATAGTAGGCGCGGTCGCTGCCGGAGCCCTTAAGAGCCTGGACAGAAACGGCGTCTGCGCCAAAATAATCCCTGAATAATGCCTTTAGCGTCTCCATATCAAAAGAATTTATGCCGCACGCATCGTCTTGTCTGGGCTGACACCCGCCACAAACCTGGAGGTGAGGGAAAGTATCAGCATAATCACCGCAATCGACAGCACATTGGCAAGCAATATCAACCCAAAGTTAAACTCTATCGGGACATATTTTACAAAATAATTCTCCGGGTCCAGGGCGATTATCCTGGAGTATTTCTGCACTGCACAAAGCGCCAGGGCCAGCACATTACCGATAACAAGTCCACGGACTACGATGTTTAAGGCGATATGCCTGAAAACCCTGCTTACCCCGGCGGAGGTCATCCCCATTGCCTTGAACAATCCTATGGAAGAGATGTTGCGGAACAGGATAATCAGCAGCGCAGATATCATATTGAACCCGGCCACCACAATCATCAGCAGCAATATCGCAACCACGTTGAAATCGAGCAGTGTGAGCCAGTCAAACAGGTTCGGGAAGACCTGCTGCACACTGGTCACCAGAAGCGCCGGATCTTCTTCGCAACTGGCCTCATACACCAGTTCGCTCACCTGCGCGTGCTTAAGATCGATATCAGCAGATTTATCAAGCATTATCTCAATGGAAGAGACCTCGTCCGGCTCCCAACCGTTGAGCCGCTGGACCTGACGTATATCACACAGCACCAGCGCATTGTCCAGATTCTCAAGCTGCGCGTCGAACAGGCCGCAAACGGTGAACTTGCGCACCCGCACCTCGTCCCCGATAAAGTAGGCGGTAATCTGGTCCCCTACACCATAGCCCATCTGTCGGGCAAGTCGCTCTGCAAGAATGATATCGGACGATATCCTGCCAGAATAAGAGGGTATACTCCCGGCGGTGAGATTATCGTTGAAGAAAGAGAAGTTGTACAGAGAATCGACCCCCTTGAAATGGACCCCGAAGATATTGTCGCTGGTTTTCAGAAGTCCGGAGCAATAGGCCGCACGCTGGTGGTACGTCACACCGGGAATGGAATCGAGCCTGGACAGGAACGATATGGAATCGGTAAATGGATACTTGTCGTTCATGGGCGACTGCCCCGGCGCGACCAGCGCCAAAGACCCCATATAGGCCGATGTCTTGGTGCGGATTTCGCCCCTGAAGCCCATAACGACGCATATCGATATCACGACTACCGCAATGCTCAGTGCCACCGATACAAGGCCGATGGTGGTACTTACCGCCCCCATCCTGTCGCCACAGGAGCGCTTGTCGCTGCCGCGGCGGATCTTGCCGCCTATGTATCTGTATACATTCATCTATCAGTATACGGTACTTTTGAGCTTCTCCCAGGAGGCAAGGATATCACGGACATATGCCGTTGTGGTTACACCCTCAAAACTGTCGTTGGTGGCAAATGTTGTCACAACCTCCTCCCAGTCGTCGGGATTCTTGCCCTCCTGTTTTGCATGCTGCCGGCATTGTTCTATGCGGTTGTCGCCGGCGTTATATGCCGCAAGGGCGAACTTGATCACATTAAGTGTATCCAGCCCCTCTTTGCTGTATTTCTTGATAAGGTAACGCATGTGATAACTCCCCGCCTTGATGTTGTCCTCCGGGGTAAAAAGGTCGCTCACACCATAACGCGCCGCAGTGACATCCTTCACCTGCATCAATCCTTTTGCCTCTTTGTATTCAGCACCGGCATAATAGCGGCTCTCTTTGTACATCAGAGCAGAGAGCAGCAGCCAGTCAATACCTGTAGCCTGGGCATATTGCTTCAGCAAATCATCAAATGGAGTTATTCTTCCGGCGGTATTTCCGTCGCCTTGCCAGTTGTAGCTCGGGTAATACCTGGCTTCCATAACATCGTACGCGCTGCTGTTCATAAACCCGTCCAGCCACGAGTTTATCATAAACAGCAGTTGCCGGTCATCGCAGCTCACCAGCCAGTGGATATTGTTGCGGATCTGCCTTGAAGCCAGAAATCCGCTGCTGTCGCTTGCAATGATGCTGTCCAGAGGCTGTGCGGTAACCAGGATATCTATACCTTCATGTACAAGGCTGTCCAGGTCTTTCAAATCGCTGGATCCGGTAGAAATATCCACCACGGCATCGACATGGTCGCCAAAGTATTGGAGCATATCGTAACTGAGCCGGCTATCGGTTGCAACGGCACAGTGCAGGGTATCGTATTGATATCTGTATGTCTCCATCATATTGCCTGCGGGGGCATCCTGACGCAGGGATGGCAGCATCAGCAATAGCAACGAGAGCAGCACGCATCCCGCAACCGGCCATTTGAACTTATTTGACATAGAACGGCCAGTAGAGTCCGAACTTGAAAAGATCGGTAGGTCTTATATAGTTGAATGCAGAGAAATAGTCACCGTGTGTGAAGGGATGCAGCACATTGCAGTATTTGGCAAACAGGCAAGCCTTCTTCCACTGGATATTCACAAAGGCATCTACGTAGGGACTGTTGCCCCACTCGCTCTCGTTCTGATTGTAGAACACGCCCAGGTCGGGCTCGTATGCCTGCAGGTAATATTTTGTATACATTATGCCGTTTGCACCAATCTGCATCGTCATAACATCTTTCACCACCGGGAACTGCACGTAATATCGCAGGTTCAGGGTCAGCTTGGGCAGCGGCAGCACACTCTGGTCGCTGCTCACCTGATAGAGGATACGGTTGTCCAGATGGAGCGGCCCAAGCTTTATATTCTCGGTGACATAGGCCGACAGCACGTGGGTCGCGGATTCTGCCTGTGCAATTGTCGCCGTCTGGTCGTAATAAAGCATATCGGTGAGGATTGCATACCCCACGAATGCCGTCAAATTCAGCCTGGGGATGCTCAACTGGCCGGTAATCCGGCTCTCGGAGGTCTTCTTGAGGTCATAATCCCATGCGTGATGGTTAAAGTAGACCGCTTTCTGGAAAGGGTGCGGATTCTTGACAGCCGTCTCTATATGCCCGGTGAGGTGGATTCCTTCCTTGATCGGATACATAGAGAGGCGGATATTGCCCGCCAGACTCATGTCCCCTGCATAATAACCGGTAAGGTTGAGCTTGCCGGATGCATCCCATGAAAAGTATTTCTTGAACATGCCGTCGGCACCGCCGTACACATAGGTATTGAACTGGTTGTTCGGCTGCACTCCCGTTATGAAATCAGACGGACGGAAGCTGTAGAGCCTGAGCGCCTGCACACCTATACCGGCGTGGATGGTAGACACCACGGCGTCGGGAGCAAACGGCTGCAGTGAGGCGAAAATTCTGTTCTCCAGTCGTCTGACAGCCAGAGAGTCGTGACTTGCACTCTGAGAGATGTTGAACTGATCCCGGTAAAAGGCACTGCCCGCCTTGTCAGACGATTTGACCTCGTCGGTATAGAGCTTGGAGTACTGCGACCATTCGAAACTGTGTCCAAGATAGATCACAGTCCCCTGCCCCACTGCCAGCGAATCGGCGTTGCGGCGGAAGAAGTTGAGCGGCACGGCCAGCGACTGTGTCAAAAAGAGCGACCGGCGCTTGAGGGTAGAATTGGCATTCGAGAGATTGACCTCTATCGACTTGGTATCTACCGTGGTATCGCAAACCCAGAAGACATCTTTTACGCCACCGTTTTCTGAACGGCTGACACTCTGACCCATGTAGCCGAAATGCATCTCGTATTTCTTGCCCAGATAGTTGGTGCCGATAGAGAATGTGCGGTCGTCGGTCTTCTCGTTTATCAGCATGCCGTTGCTGCCGTAGCGCTGATATGCCAGGGTAAAGTTGAGGGCCGGGGTGATATTCTGGGTAGTCATCAGGTTCAGATCGTCCTCTTCACGTGTGGTCACAGAGAAAGGGTTGCCCCAATATGCCAGAACCGTATAAGGGGTCTTTGTGTTGTACATCGGCATCGTCTCCGGGGTATATGAACAATCCATATACGGGGTGAAGAAGGGTGCGATGTCAAAATCGCGACGGTTGAAATAGTTGGTCTGCATGCTGGCAGAGCCTGGGGTGCCCAGGTAAATGGCATCTGCGTCGTTCTTGTAATACGGCAGGTCAAAGAAGTGATAGTTATAGGATGTATCTATCGTTTCCAGCTTGATCTTGTTGGTGCCCTGGTCGTGGGTCCAGCGTAACGCCCGCTCGTAATAAAGCGAATCGGGCAGCACAAAGGTCTCCAGGATGCGGGGGGTGTTCTGGATTACACTGTCGCGATAGGCCTTCTTGCGTTCTCGCGTCCACTGCCTGAATTCGCGTTTGCCCGGCAGATTGCGGACAATGGAATCGGCATATTCCATCATCAGCGTGTCGTACAGCGGCAGGGTAACGGTATCAATGCTCCAGAAAAAACGCGAAAGGGTATCCAGCTGAAAGCGGAGCTGCCAGGTCGCCTCGGTATCCATAACCGGCAGGTTGTCGGGGCCCTTTATCACTGCACCAAGGGAATCGGTCTTGAAAACCACGGTATCGGACACAATCGGCATACCGAACATCTCCGCACGGTGAAAGTGAGGCCGACGCCCCTCGGCGGCAAAAACTGCCGCGAGCATAAAGCAGAATATCGTCAAAAACCTCTTCACGCGCCAATATGCGAATATCTTACAAAGATATCAATTTTTGTTAAATTTGCCTTATGAAACGGATTAGTTTGAGTTTTCTGCTGGCCGTAGCCAGCATATTCTGTGCCATCGGTTCCAGCGCACAAAGCCTGTCGGAGCAATTTGAAGCCCTCCCCTCTGTAAAAAAGGTGGAAGTTCTTGACAAAGGCACTTTCAAGGAGAAGTATCTGTTATGGTTCGAGCAACCGGTATGCTATACCGACAGTTCGCAGGGGGTATTCCTGCAGCGGGTCTTTGTGGGCAACATCTGCCGCGACAGTTCAACGGTGTTCGTCACAGAAGGATACAATGCCGACTACGCAGCCAGGGATCGCTATCGCGACGAGATTTCGCGCCTTTTCAATCTTAACAATGTGGTTGTGGAGCACCGCTACTTCGCCCCCTCTGTGCCGGAACAGGTTAACTGGGACTACCTTACGGCAGAGAACGAGGCGCACGACCTGCACCGGATAATCACAGAACTCAAGACGATATACCCTGCCAGGTGGATATCCACCGGCATAAGCAAGGGCGGTCAGAACTGTGTGATTTACCGTGCCTATTTCCCCGATGACGTTGATTTCACTGTGTCTTACGTTGGTCCGTTCTGCCGTGGTGTTGAAGACGGACGGCACGAACCGTTTATAGCCGCTAACGGTTCATGCGAAAGCGACCGTGCCGCGGTGCGCGCATTCCAGGAGGAATTCCTCCGCCGCCGGCAGACCCTGCAGCCCCGGCTCGAGGAGTTTTGCAAGTCAAAAGGATACACTTTCCGGGTTCCGATAAGTGAGGTGTTTGATATGTGCGCCCTGGAGTTTTCGTTCGCATTCTGGCAGTGGGGCTATCCGGTATCGACCATTCCCGGCAAGAATGCTTCCGACAAAGAGTATCTGGATTACCTGAATAAAGTTGCCGGTCCTGATTATTTCAGCAAAGAGAACCCGCACACATCATTCTACATAATGGCTGCACGCGAGCTGGGTTACTATGGATACGATGTGGAGCCATTCAAAGATATGCTCTCAATATCCACAGCCAAGGGGTATATGCAGCGGATATTTCTCCCCGAAGATGCTTTAGACATCAAATTCGACAAGCGCCTGTCGCGAAAGATGGATCGCTTTTTGCGCCACAACAAGTGCGACATATTATTTATATATGGGGAGTATGACCCGTGGAGCGCGGTCCGCGCCGGGGACAGGCACAGCGAGACAAACCACATCTTCATACAACCAGGAGGCAGTCACCGTGCCCGTATCAGCACATTTGAAGAGCCCATGCAGTCAGAGATAAAGTCACTCATCGCGAGCTGGCTGTATCGGTAGCCTTGTTAATTTCAAAAACATTTGTATATTTGCCGTCCCGAATCGGGAAGTGGCGCAGTTGGCTAGCGCGCTGCGTTCGGGACGCAGAGGTCGGGTGTTCGAGTCACCTCTTCCCGACGATAACGGTTGGATCACTCATCCAGCCGTTTTTCGTTATATCGCCAGCATTCTGTCGTTCCGGGCAGATGCCTTCGCTTGAAAGTTTTGCTCCCTGCTTATAATACTGGGGCGCTGCCCCAAACCCCGCCGCTTCGCGCTGGCTATTCTGCAAATCTTCCCACACGCGCTACGCTAGCGCCTGCAGGCGCTTTGCAGCATAGCACAGAAATTTCAGAAATCAACA
>JAFSQE010000017.1 GCA_017446775.1 Bacteroidales bacterium
CAACGGCCGCGTAGCTCAACTGAATAGAGCACTTGACTACGGATCAAGAGGTTTTGGGTTTGAACCCCAACGTGGTCACAAAGCTTCCCTTTTGGGAAGCTTTTTTTGTGACCACGTTGGGGTTCTGAGAACCCTATTTATAAGGGGGCTCTGCCCCCTAACACCCCCGCGGCGCAAAGCGCCGGCCTCCTCCGAAGGCTTTATCTCGTTTGCGTTTCTCATCCCTTCCCCGGAAGGGGGCTTGAGGTACGCCTGCGACTTTTTTGCGACCAGTCGGTAATTCTTGGGGACACCACTCGCAGAGGCTTGGGTTTTTCGCGGGAAAGGAGTATATTTGAAAAAATATGCCCTGTATGAAAAGACTTCTCGCTGTTCTGGCCGTGTCGGCCGTCATCATTCCCGCGTTTGCAGCAAAGAATACCAGACTGGAGCCCTGGCAGGACCCGAATGTGTTCGAAGAAAACCGCATGCCCATGCGGGCCACCTTCGTTCCCGACCAGCAGCAGACGCTCTCGCTGAACGGCATCTGGAATTTCAAGTGGAACGAGAACCCCGATGTCCGCACCAAAGGCTTCGAAGTTGTCGGTTACGACGATTCCGGCTGGGACATAATGCCGGTTCCGGGACTGTGGGAGCTTAATGGCTTCGGCGAGCCGCTGTATGTAAACATCGGCTATGCCTGGAGAGGTCATTACAAGAATAATCCTCCGTATCCGCCAATCGAAAATAATCACGTGGGGCAGTACCGCCGAACATTCGAAGTTCCAAAGGATTGGATCGGAAGCCAGATATGCCTGTGCATCGGCAGTGCAACATCCAACGTGCGTGTCTGGGTAAACGGCAAGATGGTCGGCTACAGCGAAGACAGCAAACTGGAAGCTCGCTTCGACATTACCAAATATGTTACGGCTGGGGAGAATACCATCGCACTGGAGATATTCCGCTGGTGCGACGGCACATATATAGAAGACCAGGACTTCTGGCGCTTTTGCGGCATCGCCCGCGGCGTGTATGTCTATTCGCGTAACAAAGAGCGACTTGAGGATGTCAATATCACCGCCGATATGTCCGGCAACTATACCGTCAAGGCTACGGTGACACCGGGCATCAGAAAGGTGGAATACAGGATTCTGGATGCCGATGGCAGAGAGGTGGCCTCAGAGGGTGCGCTGCCAGGCCGCAGCGGAGTGGCTCAGAGCAATGGATCCGTGACCAACCCGGTCCTCTGGAGCGCCGAGACGCCTAATCTGTATAAACTCAAGGTTGCCGCATACACCGCCAGGGGACTGGCAGAATCCACCACCATCAACTTTGGTTTCCGCAGCGTGGAGATCAAGAACTCCCAGCTGCTGGTAAACGGCAAACCCATCCTGATAAAAGGCACCAACCGCCATGAGCTCAGCGAGCACAACGGCTATATAGTTTCCAGAGAGGATATGATCCGCGATATCCGCATAATGAAAGAGCTCAATATCAATGCGGTGCGCACCAGCCACTATCCCAACGACCCGATGTGGTATGACCTATGCGACCAGTACGGCCTCTATGTGGTGGACGAAGCCAATATCGAATCTCACGGAATGGGCTATGAAGATGCCACCCTGGCCAAGCGTCCCGACTACAGGGCAGCCCACCTTATCCGCGACCAGCGGATGGTCTATCGCGACATCAATCACCCCAGCATCATAATCTGGAGTCTGGGCAACGAAGCTGGCAACGGCGACAACTTTATGGCCTGCTACGACTGGATAAAGGGTTATGACCCGACCCGACCCGTGCAGTACGAGCGGGCAGAGGAAGAGCGAAACACAGATATTGTGTGCCCGATGTATGCTACTGTGGATTCCAGCGCCCGTTATTGCGCCAAGAACCCTCCGCGTCCGCTGATTCAGTGCGAATACGCCCACGCTATGGGCAACTCGGGAGGCGGTTTCAAGGACTATTGGGACCTCATCCGCAAGTACCCCTGCTATCAGGGCGGTTTTATCTGGGATTTTGCCGACCAGGCGCTGGATTGGCCCACCGACAATAAGGGTGGCAAGCGGTTTGTGTTTGGCGGTGATTTCAACGGCTACGATGCCTCCGACGGCTCTTTCAACTGCAACGGCATTGTGGCGGCCGACCGCAGCTGGCATCCCCACGCTTATGAAATCCGCTACCAGCATCAGAACATCCATACCACCGCCGGCAAGCTTCCGTTGACGGTCAATGTCTATAACGAATTCTTCTTCAGGGACCTGTCGCTCTACAGCATGCGATGGACCGTGGTCGCAGATAAAGAGGCTGTCTATACCGGAACTGTGGATAACGTAAATGCCGGCCCCGGCGAGACTGTCTCAGTGATACTGCCGCTGTCCAGAAAGCAGGCCCGGGCGATATATGATCTTGAAGCCGACGTTTTCATCAACATCAGTTGGATCCTCAAGGAGCGCGACGGGTTGCTTCCTGCCGGGACGGAGGTAGCGTACGACCAGATACCTGTACATATCGGTAAGGCTGCTGTACAGCCAATGCGCCAGGCGATAGGCGAAACAGTTTGCGAGCAGACTCCCGACGGATACGCCTTCCGTGGTAAGTTTATATGCAGTAATAACGGCAAGGTGACCACCTGGTATGCAGTATTCAACCCCGATTACGGCACTTTGATTGACTACGGCATTAACGGTTGTTCCGTGCTGGAGGAGCCTCTGACGCCCGAATTCGGCCGCGCCCAGATAGAGAACGATATGGGTGCCCGACTGGATCTGGCGATGGGACTCTGGCGCTATCTCGATTTGATTCCGGAGAGTTTTGATGCAGAAAACAGTGCCGAAGGCTGGCTGGTGAAGGTGACCTATGAACCAGTCCGCAACGCTGCCCGCCTTATGATAAGCTATCTTATAAAACCCGACGGCACAATAGATGTCAGCGAAAAGATGGAAGATGCAGGCGGCATAGAGACCCTGCCCGATATGTTCCGCTATGGAATGAAGTTCGCGATGCCGGGACGTTACGGCACCATCGACTTCTATGGCAAGGGGCCCTGGGAGAACTACAGCGACCGCAATTCGGCGGCTTTGGTGGGCCATTATGTACAGAAAGTTGCCGACCAGTATCATTACGGATATGTCCGCACGCAGGAGTCCGGTACCCACACCGGAATGCGCTACCTGAAGGTTCTGGACGATGCCGGCTGCGGCCTGGAGATTGCTTCAGCCGGGGAATTTTCCGCCTCGGCCCTGCCATTCTCCATCCGTCAGCTTGACTGTATGGAGAACGGTACTCCGGAGCGCGAGAACAAGAGCAACACCCAGGCCGGCGAAGCCCGCCACTCTCTGGACCTCGTCCCCGATGGAAAGACATATGTCAACATAGACCTGGTACAGATGGGTGTGGGAGGCGAGGACTCCTGGGGGCGCTGGCCGCGTGAGCCGTACCGCCTACACGCCGCTCCCCGCACCTTCAGCTTCACCCTCCGCCCCGTGGTGCAGTAAAAAAGAATCCTTATGCGCAGTTTTCGTAAGATTGTTAATCTGATGGCACTGGCGGCCTTATCATCCTGCGGCAGCCAGATTCGCAATCCGCTGTCAGTAGAGATGGGAGACCCGTTCCTGCTATGCCCTTCTACAGGCGGTTATTACCTCTATGGCACCAGCGAGAAGTACGATGGGTTCGTGACCTACCGTTCCCGTGACCTGGTGATATGGGAAGAGATACCGCAGGTGTTTGATCCGCTTCAGGAAGGTGCCTGGGGCACGAGTTGCCACTGGGCCCCAGAGGTATATGAGCGCGACGGCAAGTTCTACATGTTCTATAGCGCCAACTGGAAGGAGAATCCCGATGGCGAAGAAGAGGTTTTCCGGATTGGAGTGGCACAATCTGATTCGCCAGAAGGGCCGTTTGTCAATGTCTCGGACTCTCCGCTGTTCGATCCGCTCTATCCGGTTATCGACGCCAATGTCTTTTTTGACGATAAGTCCGGCCGGGCATACCTTTATTTCTCGCGCTGCTGCTATAAGCACCCGGTTGAAACCGCACTGTCGGCCAAGATGCGACTGGAGGGTGTTTATCAGGAGATTGAGGAGAGTTGGATATATGGGATAGAGCTCAAGGCAGACCTTTCCGGAACCATTGGCTCTCCGGTGATGCTGCTCCGCCCGCCCGTTGAGATGGATGACCCGCAGACCGAATGGGAAAGCCGTTCGGTGCTGTCGCATGAGGTGAACCGCCGCTGGTCTGAGGGGTCATTCCTTATAGAACACGATGGACGCTATCATATGATTTACTCGGGCAATTTCTTTGGCGGGAGCCACTATGCAATGGGCTGCGCTGTGTCCGACAGTCCACTTGGGCCCTTTGTCAAGTGCGCAGGCAATCCCGTCCTGGAAGGAGATGGGTCGGTTACTGCGACGGGACATGGGATGTGTACACGGCTGCCTAACGGGAAGATGGTCTGTGTTTATCATGGCCGCACGGCCGAAACCGGCGATGCCCGCGTGGTATTTATAGACAGGGTGCACTTCTCTGCCTCCGGCAACCTCGTCATCGATGGCCCCACCATCGGAACCCCAGTTCGGCTATAGCTAAGCCACCATCAGGTGGCCGGCGCCTTGCGCCGCGGGGGTATTAGGGGGCAGAGCCCCCTGTATCATAAATGTACAAGAATAGCCAGGCTTGGCCTGGCTATTCTTGTACCTCCGTGGGGAATCGAACCCCAACCTAAAGAACCGGAATCTTCAATTCTATCCATTAAACTACGGAGGCCGGTATGCTTTTAGCAGTGCAAAAGTACACAAAAATGTCTATCTTTACACTCATAACAAATAAATATCAAAATGAGAGCATACGTATTTCCAGGACAAGGGTCACAATTCCCCGGAATGGGCAAGGATCTGTACGAGGCAAACGCAAAGGCAAGGGAGATGTTTTCCCGTGCCAACGAGATACTTGGCTTTGACATAACCGCAGTGATGTTCTCCGGCAGCGCAGAGGATTTGCGCGCCACGGCGGTCACCCAGCCGGCGGTGTTCCTGCACTCTGTGATTGCGGCTGCCTGCATTCAGGATTTCAAGCCAGAGATGACTGCCGGCCACTCGCTGGGCGAATTTTCTGCCCTGGTTGCTGCGGGTGCTATGGATTTTGAGGATGCCCTTCGCCTGGTGGCGATACGTGCCGATGCCATGCAGAAGGCGTGCGAAGCGGTTCCGGGCACTATGGCCGCCGTGCTTGGCCTGGAGTTCAAAACCATAGAGGAGATATGTGCCGGCATCGATGGCGTGGTTGTCCCTGCAAACTACAACAGCCCCGGCCAACTGGTGATCTCTGGAGAGAACGATGCCATAGACCGCGCTTGCGCCGCCCTGAAGGCGGCTGGCGCAAAACGTGCCCTCAAACTGTCGGTCGGCGGGGCATTCCACTCGCCGCTGATGGCACCGGCAGCCGAGCGCCTGGCCAGGGCGATAGAAAATACCCGGATCCGCGAACCATTCTGCCCGGTATATCAGAATGTGGATGCGAAACCCCACACCGATCCGGCACAGATACGCGAGAACCTGCTCCGTCAGCTCACCAGTCCGGTGCGCTGGGCACAGTCGGTAGAGAACATGATAAAAGACGGTGCCACCTCCTTTGCAGAAGTGGGCCCCGGTACAGTACTGGCCGGCCTGATAAGAAAGATAGCGCCCGAAGGCGCTATCGATATACAGTTTGCTTAAGTGAATTATTTTATCAGCAGGGCGTAGAGTTCGCGAGCCTGGTCGAGGTTGTAGGTATCTACATTGTGGGTCGCAAAGTATTCCTTTACGATAGCCGATTTCTTCTTGTACAGCTTGCAGAGCTGCTTCTCGTTAAAGAATGCCACCTTTTTGCCGTTGATAAATACGGGGCGCTTCTCGTAGGAGTAGCGCATCTCGGTATTGGCGTTCAGCTGCTCGTTGGTGCCGCCCTCGGCCGACAGGGAAGAGATGTTGGTTACGGCACTCAGCTGCGAAGATGATCCGTAAAGATCCTTCTTGCCCACGTCGACACCGGTCAGGACCTCCATAGTGGCCAGCACGGTTTCGTTGTATTCCACAACCCTGTAATATACGCCCTTGATTTTCAGGAACATATTCTTGCCAGTGTTCACCTTTACCACATTGTCTTCATAGAGCAGGGGGATGGTGTCGTTGCCGTTTATCATCACCACGCACTGGTAAAGGTTGTTGATGTTGATTATGCCCTGCGAGGGGTGAAGGGTGATGGGGACGCCCTCTTCATCATAAACTGCAGCGTCCTGGTCAAACACAACGGTGCCTTTGGAAAACTCATCCAGTTTATAGAGGTGTTCCCTCATGAATTTCTCATTCTGCTCGGGATCGAGACCACAAGATTCGACCTGCGCGAAAGACGTCGCACAAACGGCCATGAAAGCGAGTGCAAGGAATAACTTTTTCATCAGTTCAAATATTTACTCAAAGGTAGAACTTTCTTTTGAGACTAATCATATTTTGTGCCATTTTTTTATTAGTTTTGCTTGCGAAATTGGGTTATAAGGTCCCGACAAATAATCATATCCGTTTTTACATAATTACGCATACTAATGGCAAAGAAATTTATCACGTGTGACGGTAACTACGCAGCGGCCCATGCCGCATATCTGTTCAGCGAACATGCCGCGATTTACCCTATCACACCGTCCTCTACTATGGCAGAACTCTTCGACGAGTGGGCTGCATACGGGAAAAAGAACATGTTTGGCAATACGGTATCGGTAACCGAGATGCAGAGCGAGGCGGGTGCTGCCGGTGCTGTGCACGGTTCGCTGCAGGCAGGTGCCCTAACCTCTACCTTTACGGCGTCGCAAGGCTTGCTGCTGATGATTCCGAATATGTACAAGATTGCCGGCGAGATGCTTCCCGGCGTGTTCCACGTGTCGGCACGCGCCCTGGCTTCTCACGCCCTCTCTATCTTTGGCGACCACCAGGACGTCATGGCCGCCCGTGCCACTGGCTTCAACTTCCTGGTATCCAACAACCCTCAGGAGGCGATGGACCTGGGTGCAGTGGCCCATCTGGCCGCAATCAAGAGCAGTCTGCCGTTCGTGCATTTCTTTGACGGATTCCGCACCTCGCACGAGATACAGAAGATAGAGATACTGGAGGGTGAAGACCTCCGTCCGCTTGTCAGCGAGAAGGCGCTGGCGCATTTCCGCGAGCGGGCACTCAACCCTGTCAAGCCGGTCACCCGCGGAACAGCGCAGAACCCCGACGTATACTTCCAGGCGCGAGAGGCATCCAACCAGTATTACGATGCAGTGCCCGATATCGTAGCGCGCTACATGGGCGAGATTGCAGAGATTACCGGCCGCCACTATCTGCCGTTCGATTATTACGGAGATCCCGAGGCAGAAGATATAATCGTGGCGATGGGTTCTGTATGCGACACGATAAAGGAGACGATAGATTATCTTGCACAGAAGCAGGGGCGCAAGCTCGGCCTGGTGAGCGTTCATCTCTACCGCCCGTTCTCATTGAAGTACTTCAAGCGTGCCCTCCCCAAGAGCGCCAAGCGCATCGCAGTGCTGGACCGCACCAAAGAGAGCGGGGCCAACGGCGAACCCCTTGCCCTGGACGTGCGCAACGCCCTGTACGGCAGCCGTGGCATACAGATTTTCCACGGCCGCTACGGCCTCAGCAGCAAGGATACTACACCGGCACAGATAGTTGCCGTGTTTGACAACCTTGCTCTCAAAGAGCCCAAAAACGACTTCACAATAGGCATCGTAGACGATGTTACATACAAGTCGCTTCCCGTCAAGGGAGAGATATCGCTCTCTAAGAAAGGTACCTACGAGTGCCGTTTCTTTGGCCTTGGCAGCGACGGCACCGTGGGCGCCAACAAGAATACCATCAAGATTATCGGCGACCATACCGACAAATACGCACAGGCATATTTCGATTACGACAGCAAGAAGTCGGGCGGCTACACCTGCTCTCACCTGCGCTTTGGCGACAGCCCCATCCGCGCCCCGTATCTGGTGCGCACCCCCGATTTTGTAGCATGCCACGTCCCCAGCTACCTCAATAAATACGATGTGCTCAAAGGCATAAAGAAGGGCGGCACATTCCTGTTGAACAGCATGTGGAGCGAAGAGGAGACGCTGGAACGCATCCCCGACTTTGTGAAAAAAGAGATAGCCGCCAAGAATATCAGGCTCTTTATAATCAACGCCACCAAGATCGCGGCAGAAATCGGCCTCGGCGGGCGCACCAACACAATTCTCCAGTCTGCCTTCTTCAAGATTACCGGCATCATCCCTTACGAAGATGCAGTGAAATACATGAAAAAGGCTATCGACAAGTCTTATGGCAAGAAGGGCGAGAGCGTCGTAGCCATGAACTATGCCGCTGTAGACCGCGGCGGTGAGTACACTGAGATCCAGATTCCCGAGTCCTGGAAGAGCGCAACCGGCCGTTTTGTACATCCCGGCTTTAACCGGATGGCTCCCGAGTGGATACGCAACGTGGCCGATGTGGTGAATGCACAGGAGGGCGACACCCTGCCGGTGAGCACCTTTGCCGACATGGAATTCGTAGACGGCACCATCCCGTCCGGCACCGCTGCTTATGAGAAACGAGGCGTTGCAGTAAACGTTCCCGAGTGGAATCCGGAGAACTGTATACAGTGCAACCAGTGCGCATACGTCTGCCCCCATGCAGCCATCCGTCCGTTCCTGATGACTGCAGAAGAGGCCGCCAAGGCACCCGAAAGCATCAAGAAGGCTGCAGGCAAGGCCCAGCTTAAGGATTACCAGTTCACGATGCAGGTTTCTGTGGCCGATTGTACCGGTTGCGGCAACTGTGCCGATGTCTGCCCCGGTTTCAAGGGGGCCAAGGCACTGGCGATGGTTGATGCCGGCAGCCAGGCTGCAGAGCAGGCCAACTTCAACTGGCTGCACTCAAAGGTAGGATATAAAGACAACATCCTGCCCAAGGAGCAGAGCGTGAAGAACCTGGAATTCGCCCCGCCGCTGTTCGAGTTCAGCGGTGCGTGCGCTGGTTGCGGCGAGACCCCTTACCTGAAGACCATCACCCAGCTCTTTGGCGACAGCATGATGGTGGCAAACGCAACCGGTTGCTCATCTATCTATGGCGCTTCGTTCCCCTCTTCTCCATATTGCACCGATGCCAAGGGTCACGGCCCCGCATGGGACAACTCCCTGTTTGAGGATTGCGCAGAGTTTGGCCTGGGTATGCGTCTGGGCAGCGAGAAGGTGCGCGACAACATTGCAGAGATTATGACCAAGGGGTTGGAGTGCCCCAAGTGCTCAGACGAGATAAAGGCACTCTACACCAGGTGGCTTGAGAATCGCGGCGACCGCAAGATAACCCTCGAGGTTTACGAGCAACTGGTTCCGCTTATGGAGAAGTGCAAGTGCGACACCTGCAAGTCTCTGCTCAGGTTGCAGAAGTTTATCCCCGCCCGCAGCCAGTGGATAATTGGCGGCGATGGATGGGGCTACGATATCGGTTACGGCGGTCTGGACCATGTGCTGGCGACGGGCAACAATGTCAACGTGCTGGTACTTGACACCGAGGTCTATTCCAACACCGGCGGACAGTCTTCCAAGAGTACACCTGCCGGCGCAGTTGCCAAATTCGCGACCTCCGGCAAGAAGGTCCGCAAGAAAGACCTTGGCATGATGGCTATCAGCTACGGCTATGTATATGTGGCCCAGGTGGCTATGGGCGCTTCCCAGGCCCAGCTGCTCAAGGCTCTCAAAGAGGCAGAGGCCTACGACGGTCCTTCGCTTATAATAGCCTACGCACCTTGTATCAACCACGGACTCAAGGCTGGCATGGGTCACTCCCAGCTGGAAGAGCAGAAGGCTGTCGAGTGCGGCTACTGGCAGCTGTTCCGCTATAGCCCCGACCTTGAGGCAAAGGGAGAGAATCCGTTTATTCTGGACAGCAAAGAACCCGACTGGGATAAGTTCCAGGAGTTCCTGCGCGGCGAGGTTCGCTATGCATCGCTGCTCAAGACCTTCCCTGCAGAGGCAGCAGAGCTGTTCGAGCGGACCCAGCAGTTTGCAAAGGCCCGTCTGGATACTTACAAGCGGATGGCCGGCAAGCTTTAAAGAGAGAAAGCCATATAAAGATCAAGCGTCACTCGGTTTTGCCCGGGTGACGCTTTTTCCTGTTTAACCAAAAAATACTATGAAAAAATCATCTTCGATTACAGTAAATACAAGGTGCGTGCCAAAGATGATTTTCTCAAATAATTATTTGATCTCCTTTATGGAAATAATCTTTATGGGGTAGAGTGGGAGGCCTCGGGGGTTGGTCTCAACCTCAGCAATGTTATCAACGACGTTAAGCCCGTCGATCACCTCTCCAAACACCGTGTATTGCCCGTCGAGGTGTTTGCACCCCTCTTCGTCCTGGACAATGTAAAACTGGGAACCGCTGGATGCACGCTCCGGGTTTACGCTGTCGCCGCGGCGTGCGGCTGCGATTGCACCTTTCTTATGGGTCAGTCCGGGCACTATCTCTGCGGGAATCGTGTAGTTGGGGCCGCCGCTGCCGTAGAGCTCTACCTTGGTGGTGTCGCGGGTAAACGGGTCGCCCGCCTGTATCATAAATCCGTTTATCACGCGGTGGAAGAGCAGACCGTTGTAATAGCCCCTGCGTGCAAGCTTGACAAAGTTGTCGCGGTGCTGGGGGGTCTCTTTGTATAGCTTGATGCGGATGCTCCCCATGCTTGTAACCATGTCCAGTACCGGTTCCTCTGCTATGGCCCGTTTGACGGCTTTTGCCGCCGCCTCGTCGGCACTCTGGCTGGCCTGATCTACATTTGTCTGTACAACTGCGGCACTGTCGGTCTCTTTATCTACCGGTTTGCGCCCTCCGCCGCCCTTGGGACAGCCTGTGAGAATAGTTCCCATAATCATCAGTGCAATTATAAATCTGGTGTTCATATATAACGTTTTAAAGTTCTCTCTTTTTGATAAAAGTCACGGCATCGCGGCAGGTTTGCGTGCGGGATGTCAGCAGCAGGTAGATGCAGGCCACAAATGCTATCTTTGCCAGCATCCGCCACAGACCGCTGCCGATTCCTGCCAAGGCAAAGTGCGCCAGCACCACCGGCAGCAAAGCTATTGCAAAAAACGGCACGGTGTCCTTCACAAGCTCGATAAAATTGATACCGATGATATTCTTTAGCAACAAGAACCAGACCAGAACGGCGATATAGTTTGCAACTGTTACCGTGGCGGCCATGGTGACCAGGCCAAAACGGTAGGTTATAAGGGCGCAGGCAATCTGCACGGCTGCATTTATCAGCGTAAATGCCAGATAGCGGCCGCTGTGCCCGGTGGCCATCGCAGCCTGGGCAAAAATCGTCTGCATCAGTGTCGCCAGAAAATAGACGCAATATAGGCGCAGAATCGGCACCGACGGGGCAAATTCCGGATTAATCAGGTCGATGAATTCGGGTGCGATAAGACCCAGCCCCAGAAGCGCCGGCGATGCCGCAAAGGCAACAAAGCGGGTCAGCTTGCGGAAGATTGCCTTGCGCCGCTGCCCGTCGTCCCTTGCAACTGCCATCACCGGTTGTGCCACGCTGGTCACCATCCCGCCAAACACCTGACTGGCCATCCCGGCCCATTTGCTACCCTGAGAATAGTAACCGACCTCGGTTTTGGTGTAGGCGCGCCCCAGCACCACAGAGAAGATGTTGGTCTGGATCTGCATCACAAACTGCGCCGCTACCAGCTTCAACCCAAACGGAATCATCTCCCACACCGGTTTGAAATCTATCTTGAAGCTGGGCTTCCACGGCGTGAAGATGAGTTTAAGCAGGGAGGTCACCAGCGACTGAGACACAGAATGGGCCACCAGAGCCCAGTATCCGAACCCCTTTACAGCCATAACGATGGCCACGATGCCGGCCACGATGGTCCCGGTGATGTCCATCGCAGCCCGCTGCTTTATCAAAAGCTTGCGCAGCAGCACAGCGTCAGAAGCTATGGATATGCTCACAAAGAAGAACGATGTAAACAGCACCCGCGCCACCTTTACCAGTTCAGGCTGGTTGTAAAAGCGGGCGATGGGACCCGAGAGGAAAAAGAGGATTATGTACAGCAGCGCGCTCACCGCCGTCGTGAACCAGAACACGGAATTGTGGTCTGCCGCCCTGAATTCGCCACGGTTGATAAGTGCCGCCTTGAAACCGCCCTCCTGCATGGTGACGGCGATGGCGGTAAAGATGGCCAGCATCCCTACGATGCCGTAGTCGCCTGGGGAGAGGCGGCTGAGCAGCACCAACCCCACCACGGCGCCGATGAGTTGCTGCAGGCCGTTGTTCATCCCGCCCCAGAACAGCCCCGCAGCCGTCTTTGTCTTGAGATTTCGTTCACTCATATCAAAACAAAGGTAGCAACTTTATCGCAATAGTCGCCTCTGGTGGCGGTGACGCAGGCTGCGTCGGATCTTGCCGGGCCAGCGCCAGATGCGGATAAATGCCTTCTTGATGTAGCCAAAGCCCATCTCCAGGGCGAAGCCCAGATTGTCCCGGTGCGAGAAAACGGGGCGAGGAGTGCCTCGCAGGTCATAGGCCTCGTTTATCAGGGAGTCGATACGGTGTGTCTGCTCTGCCTGGACACGGTATTTGCGGGCCATCCAGCTGTGCATGCAAAGGTCGTGGCCGTCCCCGTCTGAAAGGATGGTAGACAGCCCGTCTTTGTGACGCCGGGCAGGGAGATACAGTGTCTTGAAGTTATGCGCCAGCCACAGATAGAAGCTGTAATAAGGTTCAAAGTCGTAAATGTCAAAATCGCCCTGCAACGGCTGCTGCACCTGCTGCTTATAGGCCGCCGTCATCTGCTCCTTTACGGCGTGATAGTCAAAGGCACGGATCTGCCCGGGACCCGTGTACCTGGTACGTATCAGATTTAGGTTAAGGATATTGAAGAACGGATTGGTCACAATGGGGTTGTGGCTGCGGGGGCAGCCCGGGCCGCAGTCCGGCGCACCGGCATTTGCCCATCCCTGCTCATATACCCGCATCGCCAGAGCCATCACCGCCTCCGGGTCGGTAACGAACGCATCCTCATCAATATTGATTGCGATGTCGCAGCCGGTATCGCGCAGCATCGCATAAAAATAGCCGTCGGCACTGCGGTCGGTGAGCCGTACAGTCTCCACCCCCTTGGGATAGAGCATTTTTGAGAGCTTGTACAGTTCCGGCGAGAACGACCGGGTATATATCTTGATTACGGGCATACGATGCAAAGGTACAAAAAAGGCGGCACTCGGGCCGCCCTTTTGCAATATGCTTGGTGTTTAGAATTTTACCCTGTAGGTGAGCATCAGATCGCTAGCTGTGTTGGAGATTGTGGCCATCGGAGCCAGGCAAGAATACTCCCCAACGGCTTCGTTGAATGCATAATCGTCGTAAGGCAGCATAGAGTAGGTGTCGGTAAGCCTTGCACGGTAGGTCAGGTCGATAGAAGAAGTTTCGCTGATGCGCTTGCCGATACCGAATGAGACATACCTGTAGAGCGGATGCTCATATAGATAGCTGGTGTAACCGCCCCTTATCGCAAAATCGTTGAAGATGTTAAGCTCTGCACCCATACGGAAGATATTGCTGCGGCCATAGCAGGTAGAAAGCTCTTTGTTCGCCTCCTTGAAGGTGTTGTAGTTGTGATTATAGTCGGACATTTTGGTGGCGCTGTAATCCACGGTCTCGTAGTCGAAACTTATCAGGCCGCTGTGGCCAAACACCAGCGCTGCGCCAAGCGAATACCTGCTGGGGGCGTGTACGCGATATTCATAAGAGAATACCGGAGACTGGCTTTCGGCAGAGCGGCAGGTAGTAGTTCCGTCGAAAGAGGATACCATTGTCTCGCGCCATGTGTCGGTGAGGTCGTAGATGGTAGGGGTGGTGTAGGTCGCACCCAGGCGCAGGAATTTGAAAGGCACCCAGATTGCACCCACCTGCACGTTTGCACCCACGCCGCTGGTCTGTTGCAGATAGTTGTAGCTCATGGATTTGAACCCGCTGTCAAAGTAGTTGCCGGCAACGCCGCCATCTTCATAATATGCCCAGTCATCTTCAAAATCCACCATGTTGATGTTGGCGTTGATACCAAGATAAAGCCGGTCGTTAAAGTTCAGGCCAAAGTTGAACGCCATGTCGTAGATACCGCCCCTGCGGATACGGTCGTAAGACTTGTCAAGGATACTGTTTACGCCCAAGTGGTCGCCCCACTGATTCTCGGTTGCACCGATATAGGAGTCAGCTTCTTCGTCAGGGGAGCCGTTATATGGATTTACAAGAAAGGTGTCGTATGCGAGTATCTCCTGGGGGGTGCAGTATCCTAGTTCAAATGCATCCTTATCCTTAAGGAAACTTTCGTTAACTGTCTCAAGGTTATCAGCAATGTTGCCCAGCAGGCTGCTGCCGCTGTCGTAACCGCTGTACGAAACGCGGTTGTTGAAGCTGGCAATCTTGTTGAACCCGAACCCCAGGGTATAGTTCACCAGACCCGCATCCCTGCCCGTAGGGAGGGACATAACCATGCTGATATTGGGGATATTGAACAGCCTTCTTTTGGCATTCTGGGTGTATGTGTCCTCTGTGGTTTCAAACGACGCGGCATTTTTATCGGTAGAGAAACCGCCGGTTATTGCAAACTCGCAGCAATTGTAAACCGCAGTCGATGCCGGGTTGATGGACATCGCGCCAAGGTCGCCACCGAGTGCGGTGAATGCGTTACCCATTGCCATTGTGCGTGCGCTGCCCACATAAAACTGCTCTGAATACCTCAGGGCATCCGCGACCCCCTGTGCGCTGGCAGCCATGTTTGCCGCCAATATGATGATAGCTATCAGACTAAACCTTTTCATACCCACTGAATTTTTCTTTCTGGTTGAAGTAATGTTGATGCTGCCCACCGCTTACCTGCGGCCACCGGAAGAAGAACCGCTGGAGTGACCGCCGCCGCTGGAATGTCCGCCGCCGCTGGAATGTCCGCCGCCAGAGAAGCCGCCGCCCGAGCGCCCGCTGCTGGAGCTGCCGGAGAAGCCGCCGCTGCGTGAGCTGCTGGAGCTGCTCCCCGAGTAAGAACTGCGGGAAGAGCTGCTGCTGCCGGAGTAAGAGCTGCGGGAACTGCCGTTCGACGAACTGCTGCGGGAACTGCCGCTGGAATAGCTGCTGCGACTGCTTGAAGAACTGCTGCGGGAACTGCTTCCGGAATAGGAGCTGCGGCTACTGGAAGAGCTGTTGCGGGAGCCGGAGTAAGAACTGCGGCTGCTGCTTGAAGAGCTCGAAGCGGTGGGTGTTCCACGACGGGTAGAGCTGTTGCTGCGATAGCCGCTCCGTGCAGATGATGCAGCGCTGCGGTTTATCGTTGCAGACGAGCTGCGGCTGGTAGAGGAGCTGTTACTGTTTACCGTTGCAGACGAGCTGCGACCGGTAGAAGAACTGCTGCGGTTAACTGTTGCAGACGAACTGCGGGCAGAGGAGGATGAACCCCTGTTGACTGTAGATTCTGACCTGCGTCCGCTTGCTGCTGCGCCACGGTTTATCGTTGAGGACGAACTGCGGGCAGAGGAAGATCCGCTGCGTGCGGCAGAAGCCGTTGCACTGCGTGCTGCAGAGGATGATACTGCCGTGGAACGACGGCCGTCTATCTTGCCGGTGGCTGTACGTGAAGTGCGGGACGTTGCAGAAGCCAGTGCGGTGCCGGAGCGACGTGCTGCCGAAGAAGAAACCATGTTGCTGGCCGTTGCCCGGCGGTTCACGCTGTTACCGATTGCAGATGCCTGACGTATGCGTCTGTCGGCGTTGTCGTAGTTGCCGGCAGTGCTGCGACGGCCTGTGCTGTACGGCCCGAAGTAGTCGCGATGACGGTGTACCCCGCCGCCGTGCCATGCAAAGCTGCTGCCCCATCCGTGGTGGTGCCACCCATAGTTCCAGCCATAATAATAAGGACCGTAGTGAGGGCCCCAGTGGCTGTAGCTATACCAGCAAGGGCTGTACCAGGGGTCGTACCAGGCCCAGCCGCTGTACCAGTAAGGGTCGCGCCAGCCCCATCCATACCAGGAGTCGTACCACCAGGTGTTGTACCATGCATAGGAATAGCGCCAGGGTGAATACCAGCTGTATCTGTAGCAAGGGCCCCACCAGGGGTTGTACCAGGGGTTGTCCCAGCCGTAATAATCTACATAAACCGTATAGGTGGCATAGGGAGTATCGTCAAACCTGTGCAGGCGTTCTGCATAGGTCTCGCCCTCATCCAAGGCATACACATCTACGGAATACTTGCCGGGTTTAAGTGCGGTATTATCTTCTTCTGCGCTGCGGACCACAGTTAATTTGGCGCGCTGCGGACGGCTGTAGATGCTGTCGTCGTAAATCGATGAATAATAGCTGGTCGTACCGCAGGAAGCCAGCGCGAACAGCATCAGGAGCGATAAAATAAAAAGTCTGTTTTTCATAATATTACCTCCCATATGATTTATTTTGTATTTTTGCGAACGTTTTAAAAACGCTTTCAAAAGCAAATATAGCAATATTTATACCAACGCTTATTTTTATGGCAAAAGAACTGACTTCAAGGAGCGAGAACTACTCGCAGTGGTACAACGACATAGTGATAAAGGCCGACCTGGCGGAGAACTCTGCGGTGCGCGGTTGCATGGTGATAAAACCCTATGGCTACGCCATTTGGGAGAAGATGCACGACGCGCTGGATGGTATGTTCAAGCAGACCGGACACCAGAACGCATATTTCCCGCTGTTTATCCCCAAGTCGTTCTTGAGCCGTGAGGCAGAGCACGTAGAGGGGTTTGCAAAAGAGTGCGCAGTGGTTACCCACCACCGCCTCAAGGTCGCTCCCGACGGCAACGGCGTTGTGGTAGACCCCGACGCCAAACTTGAAGAGGAACTTATCGTGCGCCCCACCTCGGAAACCATCATCTGGAACACATATAAGAACTGGATCAACTCTTACCGCGACCTCCCGATACTGATTAACCAGTGGGCGAATGTCGTGCGTTGGGAGATGCGCACCCGTCTGTTCCTGCGCACAGCGGAGTTCCTGTGGCAGGAGGGTCATACAGCCCATGCCACCAGTGCAGAGGCGATAGCAGAGACAGAGAAGATGGTGAACGTATATGCAAAGTTTGCCCGCGAGTATATGGCGATGCCCGTGGTGGTGGGCCACAAGAGCGAGAGCGAACGTTTTGCCGGCGCCATCGACACCCTCTGCATAGAGGCGATGATGCAGGACGGACGTGCACTGCAGGCCGGCACATCTCACTTCCTGGGGCAGAACTTTGCCAAGGCGTTTGACGTGCAGTTCTCTTCAAAGGAGGGTACGCTGGAGTATGTATGGGCTACCTCATGGGGTGTCTCTACCCGCCTGATGGGGGCGCTTATAATGTCGCACAGCGACGATAACGGCCTTGTGCTGCCGCCCCGTCTGGCGCCTATCCATGTGGTTATGGTGCCCATTTACAAGAGTCAGGAAGAGCGCGAGGCGATACTCGCAAAGATGGACCTTCTCAAGGCAGAGTGCGAGAAGGAGGGTCTCACCGTAAAGATAGACGACCGCGACAACTTGCGTCCCGGCTTCAAATTTGCAGAGTGGGAGCTCAAGGGAGTACCCGCAAGGGTGGCCATCGGGCCGCGCGATCTGGCTTCCGGTATGGCAGAGGTTGCACGCCGCGATACTCTCACCAAGGAGAGCCTGCCCCAGGAGGGCCTCGCAGCGTACCTGAAAGCCCTGATGGACACGATTCAGGAGAATATCTACCGCAAAGCCTTTGACTTCCGCACGGAGCACACAATCAAAGTGGATACATGGGAAGAATTCAAAGAGAAGATAGAGCAGGGTTACTTCTTGTTGTGCCACTGGGACGGTACCGGCGAAACCGAAGCCCGCATACAGGAAGAGACCAAGGCCACCATACGGTGCATCCCTACAGACAGTTTTGTCTGCGAAGAGGAGGGCAAGTGCGTATACAGCGGCAAGCCTTCTCACCGCAGGGTAATTTTTGCCAAGGCATATTAACAACCGTTGCAGATGAAAAAGACCATTGTCATAGCAGTTCTGGTTATCATTAACACCCTTTTTGCCAGGGCGCAGGAACCTGCGGCCTCGGCCGCGCCTGCAAGCAACTGGACCAGCTGGGCGCTCACGACCCTGAGTTTCAAGCAGACATCTCTCACCGACTGGGCGGCCGGAGGTAACGGCAGCGCACAGTTCGGCTCTACCATAGATGCCAACGCCAACTACGCAAAGGACAAGATAACCTTTACCAACCGGCTGCAGGTGGCATACGGTTTTACCCAGACATTCGGTGTCGGTTTCCAGAAAAACGCCGACTATATCATCCTCAACAATACCCTTGGATATTCCTTGAAGGGGCGGTTCAGCGGCACGCTGGCCTACTCTTTCAAATCGCAGATAAGTCCCGGATACGCCGGTAACATAGGCAGCGACATCGTGTCGAGATTCTTCTCTCCGGCTACCATGTCGCTTGGTGCCGGTGCTACCTGGACATTCAAGGGTCTTACGGCGACATTCTCCCCGCTCACCGGCAATGTGCAGTTTGTATCGGACGAGGGGCTGCGTGCCCGCTACGGTAACGAAGCGGACCAGTTTGCCCGCTGGGAGCTTGGTGCCAAGCTCCGTCTCTCTGCCGTAGCCGCAGTGGAGGGGCTGAATGTGAGCACCACGTGCGACGTTTTCTCCAACTACCTCAAGAAGCCCCAGAACATGACTGTGGACTGGACTCTTGCGGTTAGCGCACCACTTACCAAGTTCATCTCGTTCTCCCTTAACTGCCGCGCCATCTACGACGATAAGATCAAGTTCAAATCGCTTAACGGTCCCGACGGCCACCCTATCCTGGACGAGGAAGGCAAGGTCAAGCTTTTCCCCGCCCTGCAGTTCCAGGAGATTGCCGGCATCACCTTCTCTTATAAATTCCAATAGTGCAGCGCACCTTTGACAGAGAGCTTGACCGGCTGCTGGCAGGCTACAACGGCCCCCTGCTGCTGGCGGTCAGCGGCGGTGTGGATTCTATGGTGATGCTCTTTCTGGCGGCTCGCTCTTCTGTAAAGCGCGATATCGCGGTGGCGCACATGAACTTTTTGCTGCGCCCGGGTGATTGCGATGCCGACGAACTTCTGGTGCGCGAAACCTGCGCCGCTGCCGGCATCCCGTTCTTTGCCAAGAAGATTGATACCCGCGCCTATGCCCGTTCCAAGGGCGTTTCAATAGAGATGGCGGCGCGCGAACTGCGCTACGGATGGTTTTCGGAGCTGATGTCGGAGCATGGCTTCGGCCGGCTGCTGGTAGCCCACAACCAAAACGACAATGCAGAGACGATGATGCTCAACCTGCTGCGCGGCACAGGGCTGCGCGGGCTGTGCGGCATCCGCGAGGCGAACGGGGCGGTTCTGCGCCCTATGCTGGGTTTTTCCCGCAGCCAGATAGAGGAGTTCGCTGCCAGGAACAACATCGTCTTCAGGGAGGATGCCACAAACGCCGATACCGCCATCGCCCGCAACCGTATCCGACATAACGTCTTTGCAGAATTCGGGAAGGTCAATCCCTCTTTCCTGAATACTTTTGCCACAGAGGCGAAGCATTTTGCGCAGGCAGAGGAGATTCTGGACGCCCTGTTTGATGCCAAAAGAGAGGAGCTATGTTCCCGGGATGGCGATGCCGAGCGGATTTCCATCGCCGCTCTGGCCGCAGAACCGCACAGGGATTACTGGATGTTCCGTCTTCTGGAGCCGTACGGCTTCACCGCTTCGCAGATTTCTGATGCCCTGGAGACTATCGCGGCCGGCAGCGGCAGGGAGTTTTTAAGCGCTACCCACCGCCTTATCCGCGACCGGGAGTTTTTCAAGATATATCCGTTGGATGCCGGGGCCGCTTTTCGACTGGAGGTGTCGGTTTTTGAGCGTCCTGCAGGTTTCGACCCCAGCAAGGCACACTCCGGAGTGCTTTATGCCGATGCCGACACGCTTAAAGAGCCGCTGCAGATGCGCCCATGGCGTCGCGGCGACCGCTTTGTCCCCCTGGGCATGAAGGGCAGCCGACTTGTAAGTGACTTTTTTACCGACCTCAAGCTGGACCTGGAGCAGAAGTCCCGGGCCCGAATCGTATATTGGGAAGATGCCCGGGGCGAGCATATCGCCGCCGTAGCCCCCTACCGCATCGCCGACAGCCACAAAATAACACCTGCTACCAGACGGGTGGCCGCTATCAAGCTCTCTTTTTAAAACGCTACTGTCATGAACTTCAAGAAAGATATCCTGCCATATATCATTATCGCGATACTGTTTTTTGCAGTGGCGGCCGCTTATTGCTACCCGGTGCTGCAGGGTAAGGTGATTGGCAATGCCGACGGAGTCAACGGCACCGCGGCGGTGCAGGAGTGCCTAAACTACCGCCATGCAGAGGGGGGCAACTCGTGGTGGACGGGAGCCCTTTTCTCCGGTATGCCCAACTACCAGATTGGCGGGGCGCACTACCTCTCGGAGAATATCTTAAGGCCGTTCTACCGCTTTTTCCATTGGGGGCACAGCAATCAGATAATGACCATTTTCTTCTATCTGATTGCGTTCTTCCTTCTGCTGCGCTCCTTTGGCGTGGGGCGGTGGATGTCGGCCGCCGGTGCATTTGCAATCGCCTTTTCGTCGTATTTTCTGATAATTATCGGCGCAAACCACGGCGGCAAGACCAGTTCCCTGGCATGGATGACCCTTATGATGGCGGGGATGCTGCTTATCTACAGGAAAAAGTACGGATGGGGGAGCGCGATGGTGATGTTCTTTACCGCGATGGGCCTTACGCCGCACCCGCAGATGGCGTACTATGTCTGCCTGATGACGGGGGTGGTATGGTGTGCGGAGCTTTATATCCATATCAAGGAGAAGCGTATGAAGCAGTGGGCCGTTGCCACGCTGCTCTTTTTCGCCAGCTTTGCGATTGGGGTGGGGGTTACCAGCGCCAACACCTTTGCCAACCGCGAATATATGACCCAGACGATGCGCGGTGGCCACAGCGATTTGCATAAGGATGCGGCCACAGAAGCTTCTGACGGAGGTCTTGATATATATTATGCCACCCAGTGGAGCTACGGCATAGACGAGACGCTCACATTCCTGGTGCCCAACTATATGGGCGGCAGCAGCAATTATGAGCTTGGGCGGGATTCCAAACTGTACAAACAGCTGGTGTCCAAGGGTGTCCAGCCACAATCGGCAGCAAGTTTCTGCGCCAGCGTGCCCACCTACTGGGGCGAGCAGCCCTTTACGGCAGGCCCGGTGTATCTTGGGGCGATTATCTGCCTGCTGTTTGTCCTGGGGCTGTTTATCGTAAAGGGGCCGTATAAATGGGCCCTGCTGGTGGCGACGCTGTTCTCTGTACTGCTCTCGTGGGGATATCACTTTATGCCCTTCACCAGGCTATTCTTCAACTGGTTCCCGCTGTACGACAAGTTCCGTACGGTATCGTCTATACTGGTGGTGGCAGAAATCACCGTACCGCTGCTGGGATTTCTGGCGCTGAAAGAGATAGCAGAAGGTACGATCACCCGCAAACAGGTGGAGAAGGCGCTAGCCTGGAGTGCTGGCATCACCGGCGGCATCTGCCTGGTCCTGGCCCTGTTCGGAGGCTCTCTGCTGACGTTTGTGGGGCCCGGTGACACAGAGTTGGTGGCATATTTCAAGCAGCAGGGGATAGAATGGATATTCCCTATGATTGTCGATCAGCGTGCCGCATTGCTGTCTGCCGATGCCTGGCGCAGCCTGCTGTTCATCGCCCTTGGTGCCGGTGTGGTTTGGCTTATGGCCTCCGGCAAGCTGAAACAGGGCTGGGCCGCAGCGCTGCTGGGCGTACTTGTCCTGGTGGATCTGTGGGGTGTTGACCGCCGGTTCTTTAACGAGAGCTATTTCCAGAGCCCCCGGCAGTTCGAGAGCAACTTTGCCATACAGCCCTGGGAAAAGGAGGTTCTGGAAGATGACGGGCTCCATTTCAGAGTGTTCAATGTCGCCAGCGGCAATCCGTTCGCCGAGAACCGTACCAGCTACCGGCTCAAGTCGGTGGGTGGCTACAGCGCTGCCAAACTTCGCCGGTATCAGGATTTGATAGACGAGCATCTGACCCAGATGCACCTGCCGGTGTTCAATATGCTCAATACCAGGTATTTCATAGTAGACGACGGGGGGCAGGTACGTCCGATGCTCAATTCCGATGCGCTTGGCAACGCCTGGTTCGTGGACAGTCTGCGTTTAGTGGGCGGTGCCGATGCCGAGTGCGCGGCGCTTATGGAGGTGGATCTAAGCCGCACCGCGGTGGTTGATGCCGATGCCTTTGGCGGTTTCACGGAGGGCTTCAAGCCGGCCGGAGAAGATGCCGCGGTGAATCTTACCCTTTACAAGCCCGACCGTCTGGAATATGGGTGCGACAGCCCTGACGGCGGCACAATCGTCTTCTCGGAGATATATTATCCCTTTGGCTGGAAAGCCTATATCGACGATGCTCCCGCAGAACATTTCCGTGCGAATTATACACTGAGGGCGATGAATGTTCCCGCCGGGAAACATACGATCCGCTTTGAGTTCCGTCCCGACAGCGTCCGCAGCGGCGATGCCTTCTCTATGGTGTGCATCGTAATGATGCTTGGCGCGATGATTCTGTTTGCCGTCACCTCCATCGTGCGTGTGCGCAGGCGCGGTTGCACCCGCCCCCGCGAAAAATAATCGTACATCGGCCGCAATTTTTACTATCTTTACGAGTTAAAATTGTATAATGGCTAGAAATCCGTTCAAGCAACTTGCAGGAGAAACCGCAATCTACGGCCTCAGTACCATTCTGGCGAGGGTCGTAAACTTTTTGCTGGTGCCGCTCTATACCAACATCCTCTCACGGGAGAATTATGGTATCGTGACGGAATTTCTGGCGTACATCGCCATCTTGCAGGTGGTGCTGGCGCTGGGGCTGGAGACCGGGTGTTTCAAATACGCTCAGAAAGAGAAAAACGCCGCAGACGACGGCGATGCCACCGCCGACCCCAACCGCATCTTCTCCAACGCCTTTATGATTGTGCTGGGGCTGTGCCTGGTGTTCTTTGCCGGGGTGTCGCTCTTTTCAGGCAGCATCTCCAGTGCGCTGGGTTACGAGGGGTTTGGCAAAATCATCGTCTATGTGGGCGCCATCCTGCTGATAGACACCGTCACCGCTATCCTTTTTGCCCGCCTCAGGTATGAGCACAAGGCACTTAAGTTTGCAGTGGTAAAGACTTTGAAGATCTTCACGGAGCTTGGGGTCAACCCGCTGCTCTATCTGGTGCTCCCGCTCTATCTGGCAAAGCACAGCGGCGCGGTTATCACCACTCTGGTAAGCGCAACTCCAGATTTCACCTACGCCATCTTCGCAATCCTGGTCAGCTGCATAGTGTGCCTGATATTGCTTCTTCCGGAGGTATTCCGCCTGCGCTTTGTGCCCGACAAAAAGGTGGGCAAGGCGCTGCTGGCATATTCCATACCGCTTATGCTGGCGGGTCTGCCGGGGGTGATGAACGATTTGCTGGACCGTATCCTGATGCGTGGCCTGGACGGGGCTGAATGGCGTGCCGACCTTGGCGTTTACCAGGCCGGGGTCAAGATAGCGGTGATAATGTCGCTCTTTGTGCAGATGTTCCGCTACGCCGCAGAGCCGTTTTTCTTCCAGCGCGAAAAGCAGAAGGATTCCAAGACGCTCTATGCACAGGTGATGACCTATTTTGTGGCATTCTGCATGGCGGGCTTCCTGTTTGTGCTGCTCTATCTGGACGTAATAGGCCTGATGCTGGGCAAGGATTTCCGCATCGGCCTTGAGATTACCCCGATAATGCTGATGGCCTACGTGATGCTGGGGATGCAGTTTAACATAAGCATGTGGTACAAGCTATCCGGCAAGACCGGCTATGCGGTGTGGATAACCCTGGCCGGGCTGCTGGTCACGATTGTCATCAACGTGGTTTTCATGCCCCGCTTCTCTTACTACGCGGCGGCGTGGGCGCACATTGCCAGCTATCTGGTGATGATGGTAATATCGCTGATACTGGGCAACAAATATTATCCGATACCATACGACTGGAAAAAGATATTGCTGCTGATAGCCTTCGCGCTGGCGGTCTACGGCGGCTCGCTGCTGCTGCCCCAGATGGGCCTGTGGCCTAAGATGGCGGCCCACACCGGCTTGATTCTGCTCTACCTTGTCCCTTCGGCCCTTTATTTGTACAAAACCAGAAATGCCTGAGATATGAAAGTAAAGATTGTAAACAAGTCCCGGTTCGCAGCCCCCGCGTATGCTACGGAATACTCTGCAGGTATGGACCTTAAGGCCAATATCGAGGAACCGATAATACTGGGCAGCCTGGACCGTGCGATGGTTCCCACAGGACTGTTTATAGAGCTTCCGGAAGGATACGAGGCGCAGGTACGCCCCCGCAGCGGACTGGCTGCAAAGCATGGGATAACGGTGACAAACGCCCCCGGTACCATAGATGCCGACTATCGCGGCGAGATATGCGTGCTGCTGGTTAACCTTGGGCGCGAACCGTTTATCATCAATCCGGGCGAGCGTATCGCACAGATGGTGGTGGCTCGTCACGAGCGGGTAGAGTGGGAGCAGGTAGAGGCGCTTGAAGAAAGTGCGCGCGGCGAGGGCGGCTTTGGTTCAACAGGAACAAAATAACTGATATATATGGACTTAAGAGGTGAAAAATTTAATGTTGAGGCGCTCTACAAGCAGTTTCAAGGCTGTAAAGGCTACACCACCGATACCCGGGAAATAGCGGGCGGCGAGATGTTCTTCGCACTTAAGGGCGACAACTTTGACGCAAACGAGTTTGCCGCCCACGCCATTGAACGGGGTGCCAAGTGCTGTGTCGTGGACAATATCCACGTTTACGAAAACTGTATCGAGGATATTGCCGGCAAACTTATCGTTGTAGACGATACCCTTACTGCCTTCCGTGCGCTGGCAAAGTATCACCGCAGCCTTTTTGACATCCCTGTGATCGGCATCACCGGCACCAACGGCAAAACCACCACAAAAGAGATGATAAACGCTGTGCTGAGCACCAAATACCGCGTAACCTGCACCCAGGGCAACCGCAACAACCACATCGGCGTGCCGATGACCCTGCTGGAGATAACCCCCCAGACAGAGATTGCAGTGGTGGAAATGGGTGCCAACCATCCCGGAGAGATCGCAGCTTCCGTAGAGCTGGCGATGCCCACCTGCGGTCTGGTGACAAACGTCGGGCAGGCACATCTTGAAGGGTTCGGCAATTTTGAAGGGGTCAAGAAAACCAAGGGCGAGCTTTACGACTGGCTTGGAGAACGTGGCGGCATCGCGTTCTACGATGCCGACAATGCTGATCTGGACGAGATGGTGCGTGAGCGCAGCGGTCTGCAGCTTATGCCCTACGGGGTGGGGTATTCCGGTATCAGGGTTCTCAAGACATCACGGGTGAATCCCTACTTGACTATGGAGATAGAGGTTGCCGATGTCGTTTCCCGCGTCACCACCCGCCTTATCGGCTCTTACAACGCCACCAACGTGGCTGCAGCGCTGGCTGTGGGCGGCTATTTTGAGGTGGACTTTGAGGCGGCGGTGGCTGCAATCGAGGCATACATCCCCTCCAACAGCCGGTCGCAGCTTATAGATACTGGTCGCAATATCGTCATCCTGGATGCATACAACGCCAACGCCAGCAGCATGAACGCCGCCCTGGATAATTTTGCTGCCACATCGTTCCCCAACAAGGCGCTTGTGCTGGGGGATATGCTGGAGCTGGGCAAGTTCTCCAAAGAGGCACATGCCGAAATCCTGGCCAAGGCCCGAAAGATAACCAATGAAATATATCTGGTGGGCAACAGCGAATTCAAGGCTGTGGCTGCAGACGGGGACCTGGTGTTCGACACCTCACTCCATCTCAAGGAATTCTTCCTCAAGCTGCAGCCGGAGGGCAAAACCATCCTGATAAAGGGTTCCAATGCAACCCGTCTCCCACTGATAATGGAAGTACTCTAACGCAAAACAAAACCATCGATACACATGAAGACCTTTTGGAAAATAGTTTTTGGCTCACTGCTCGGTTGCCTGATAGCGCTGATTATCGGCATGTTCATCTTTATCGGGATGCTTGGCAGCGCCGCTTCTTCTTCAATGAAAGCATCTTCCGCGGCGCCCAAGGTGGGCTCTGTGCTCAGGATAGATAAAACCACCCTTATCGGCGAACGCACCACAGAGGATATCTCTGCCCTGGCGTTTGTCAGCAAGACATCCGGCTCAAGGATATCGCTGCTTGACGCCGTGCGCGCCATAGATGCAGCTGCCGCAGATCCTGCAATCAAGCTTATCTACATGAACACAGACGGTATGGCAATCTCCCTGTCCAACGCAGAGGAACTGCGTGCCGCCCTGGCACGTTTCCGCGCCAGCGGCAAGGCCATCGTAACCTACGCAGAGAACTTCTCTCCCGCATCCTACTATCTGGCGTCTGTTGCAGACAAGATGGTGCTCAATACAAATGGCGAGGCGATGCTCATGGGTGTCTCTACCCAGGCGATCTTTGTCAAGGACCTGCTGGACAAGCTGGGAATCGAGATGCAGCTTATCCGCCACGGCAAGTATAAATCGGCCGGCGAGATGTATATCAAAAACGCCATGAGCGAAGACAACCGCATCCAGACCCAGGCCATGATAGACGGCATCTGGAATTCCATGGCAGATGAGATTTGCGCCAGCCGCAGTTTCAGCCGCGAGCAGCTGGACGGTTGGATCTCTAACCTGGAACTTTCCATTGCACAGACCCTTCTGGACCGCAACATGGTGGATACAATCTACTATGCCGACCAGATGAAAGAGTACATGTGCAATCTTACCGAGACCGATAAGTTTGAGAGAATCGGGTTCGTGAACCTCACCGACTACGCCCCCGGCCGCCTTGCACAGGTGGCAAAGACCAAGGCGAAAGACAAGATCGCCGTGCTGTATGCCCAGGGTGAGATTGTGACCGAAGGCGACACAGAGCAGGCTATCGTGGGTGCACAATTCGCCGCCGAGGTAGAGAAGGTCCGCAAGGACTCCACCATCAAGGCGGTTGTGTTCCGCGTCAACTCCCCCGGCGGCAGCGTGCAGGCTGCACAGTTTGTCCGCCGCGAGATAGAGCTGCTGCAGAAAGAGAAACCGGTAATCGCATCCTATGGCGACTATGCCGCTTCCGGAGGATACTGGATAAGCGCAGCCTGCGACAAGATTTTCTGCGACAATACCACCCTGACCGGCTCTATCGGCGTGTTTGCGCTGATTCCCAATTTTGGCGACGCTGCCAAGAAGACCCTCAAGGTCAATGTCCAAAGCGTGAACTCTCACAAGCATGGCGACATGATGAACGCTATGCGCAGCCTCGACGCATCGGAAAAGGATTATCTGCAGAACTCTATCGAGGATGTTTACGATGAATTCCTGACCATTGTGTCAGAAGGCCGCAACCTGACCAAAGAGGCTGTGGATGAGATTGCACAGGGTCGCGTATGGTGCGGCTGCGATGCGTTTGGTATAGGTCTGGCCGACGAGAAGGGCGGCCTTACCGATGCAATCGAATACGCTGCCATAGCTGCCAACCTTGATGATTACAAGCTGGTGGAATATCCTGTCCAGAAAAGCACCATGGAGCGCTTGATGAAGATGCTGGGCGGCGGGGCTTCTGTAAAGGCGATGTTCTCCGGCATCCAGCCCGCAACCCGTTGGGATGCAATTGCGACTCAGTTCGAGAAGGCTTACGGCTTTTTGCGTAATGCAGAGAAGGCTACCTTCTATGCTCGCATGCCATACATCACAGAGATTAAATAATACCTATGAAGATTGCTGGCAGGATAGCTGCGGCGCTGCTGCTTATGGCCTACATCGTGGCGTTTGTGGGGTTCCGGCTCCACGAATGTGCTGTGGACCATACGGTAGAGCTGTTGCCGCTGCTTGCCGGTGAATCTTGTGAGGATGTCCATCATCATCACTGCAGCGATGCGGCGCATTGCGGCCATCACCATCATCACTGTGCAGAAGACCACCAGGGACATGATGCCGATACGGCTCCCGTACAGATAAGCGAGGCCGATTGCTGCACCAACTCCCTCCACTGCATCTCTGATGCGCAGATCGTATCGGACAGCGGCAACGACATCTATGGCGCAAAGTGCCTGCCGATGGTTCAAATGAGCGTGATGCCTGCCGGCCCGCTGCCTGTCGCCGCTAACCGAGCGCCTGCGTTTTGCGGGGCCGTTAGCCCTCTTACGGGGCGTACTGCGCTCGCACTGTATTCTGTCAGAAGGGTTTAGTGTGTCCTGCCAGCAATGGCGCCAGATACACATAAACCTTTAATTGACAGAATATTATGGAAATAAAAAGAATCACATTTATCATATTTTTGCTATGCCTTTACCAGGCGTTGTCTGCCCAGGATACCGGCATACCCGTTCCGGGCAGCGAGCTTGCGCAGGAGGACACCCTGCAGGAATCGGTGGCATCTGCCCGCAGCGGCGGCCTGGCCCGTTCCGGCAAGTTCCGCACGGAGGCCATCACCGCTGCCGGCATCTGCAAGATGGCCTGCTGCAATCTGGCAGAGAGTTTCGAGAATACCGCCAGCGTCAGCGTGAACTATTCCGATGCCGTTACCGGGGCGCGCCAGATCAAGCTGCTGGGCCTTTCTGGGGTTTACACCCAGATGCAGGACGAAAAGATGCCCGTGATGCGCGGCCTCTCATCTACCTTCGGCTTCAATTATGTCCCGGGGCAGTGGCTGGAGAGTATCCTCATATCCAAAGGCCCGACCTCCGTGGCCAACGACGCCGGGGGCATCACCGGCCAGATAGACATGGAACACCGCAAGCCGCTGGACGAGACGCCGCTGTTCGTGAACCTTTACGGCAGCAGCGACAAGATGTTTGACGGCAGTGTCATTTCTGCCCTGCAGCTGGGCGAGAGGTGGAGCACGATACTGCTGACCTATTTCTCATACGGCAACTCCATGATGGACCATAACGGCGACGGTTTTCGCGACGACCCCACTACCCGCCAGATAAACGTATCCAACCGCTGGCTCTACTATGCCCCCGGCGGCCTGCAGGTTCGCTTCGGCTTCAAGGTGGTAAACGACGACCGGGTCGGCGGCCAGATGGGCTACACCCGCGACATGGCATGGCAGACCGCCCCGGGTGCATGGGGTTCGCTGATACAGAACCAGCTCTACAATGCCTACCTCAAGGTGGGTATGCCGCTTAACGACGACCAGAGCAGCAGCATCGCCTTTGTGACCACCGCAAACTACTACGATACCGACTCGCACTTTGGCTGCAACCACTACAGCGGCCTGCAGCGCAGCCTTTTCGCAAACCTGATATACCACAACGACTTTAACGAGCACAACACGGTGGAGTTTGCCTTCACCGGCCAGAGCGACGACATAGTGGAGCACTACAAGATACGCCCGTACGGCCTGGAGAACTCAGAAGAGCTTCCGGTCCCTGCCCGCAAAGAGACCTTGATAGGGGCGATGGGAGAGTATACCTACCGCAATGGCGAGAAGTTCACCGCGGTGGCGGGCTTCCGCATGGACTGGGATTCGTATTACCAGAAGATGCTGGTTTCTCCCCGCCTCACCCTCAAGTATGTCCCGATACACGATCTGGTGCTGCGTGGTAGTATCGGGCGGGCGCAACACTCTCCCAGCGTGTTTGCCGACAACTATGGCCTGATGTCTTCCAACCGAAGGATTGTATACAATTACGGGGTGCATCCCTCCCAGGGCCGCGGCCTGAATATGGATATAGAAGATGCCGTAACGATGGGCGGCAACGTTACATATTATCTCCCGCTGGGCGAAGATGATGCGAGCTTTGTAAGCCTGGAGTACTTCCGTTCCGATTTCTCGCGCCAGGTTTATGCCGATACCGAATGGCAGCCCGGCACTACCTGCATCACGCTGGCGCAGTCGGCAACCCAGACTGTCCAGGCAGATCTTTCGCTCGATTTCAACCGGCATTTCAATGCGATGCTCACCTTCCGGTACACCGACCCCAGGGTGAGGCTGCTATCGTACGACGGCAGCGACAGGCATATCGTGCGCCCCATGACCAGCCTGTACAAGGGGGTGATGAACCTGCAGTACAAGACCAATCTGAGCAAATGGATATTCGATTTTACGGCGCAGCTCAACGGCCCCATGCGCCTGCCCGATTATGCGGCACAGGCCTGGGAGATGGAGTACTCTCCGGTATATCCGATGCTCTACGGCCAGGTTACCCACAAGATGCGCTCGCTGGACATCTATGCCGGGGTAGAGAATATCACCGGTTTCCGCCAGCACCATGCAATCCTGGGCGCCGACAACCCTTTTGGAAGCAATTTTGACGCGTCGGTAGTCTGGGGCCCGCTCATGGGACGTAAATACTATCTCGGATTAAGATATACACTTTGGAAATAATCAAGCTATAACAATATGAAAGCAAGAATATCAATTATCATCATGGCCCTGCTGATGGTTGTATCGGTGGGCGCATTTGCGGCAGACAAAAAGAAACAGGCAGCTTATCAGGAGGTTACGTTTGTGACCGACATAGAGTGCAAGAACTGCGTGAAGAAGTGCCAGGCAAACCTCCCTTACGAGAAGGGGATTAAGGATTGTAAGATAGATCTGGCAACCAAGACCGTCTATTTTAAATTCGACCCAAAGAAAACCTCCAAGGAGAAACTTGCAAAGGCCATCGAGCGTCTGGGTTATTCAGCTTCAGAAGTTCAAACGGATAAAGGGAACAAATAAATTATTACATTTGCCGCATTGATGATTATTAAAGCCCGGAGGGCGTAGGTAAGTCCCTCCCCCGAGGGGAGGGATTTAGGGTGGGGGATACGTAATAATGTAATGTGCTTAGGGAAAAAGTTTCGCAAGTTAACCTAAAGCACATTTTAGAAGGTTATTGGAACTTGCGAAACTTGAGCAATGTACAAGATCCTGGATAAAAAAATGCTCGCTCCTCAGATCTTTCTGATGGAGATCGAGGCCCCGAGACTGGCCGCGGCTGCCCTGCCGGGCCAGTTCCTTATTATCCGCGACGATGAGAAAGGGGAGCGCATACCACTCACCGTGAGCGACTCCGATGCCGAGAAAGGGACAGTGACGGTGGTTATCCAACTTATCGGCCGTTCCAGCCACAAGATGGTGGAACAATTCAATGTGGGAGACTCCTTTGCCGATGTGGTGGGACCTTTGGGCAACCCGTCCGAGTTTGTGAACGCCGATGCTCAAGAGCTCAAGAATCGCCGCTATGTGTTCATTGCCGGCGGTCTGGGCACCGCCCCGGTTTATCCCCAGGCCCGCTGGCTGCACGAGCACGGCGTCCCGGTGGATGTAATAATAGGCGCCAGGACCAAGGATCTGCTGATATATACGGATAAACTCTCCGCCGCCTGCGACAATCTTTATCTCTGTACCGACGATGGCAGCGAGGGTTTCAAGGGGGTCGGCACTGCCTGCCTGGAAGATCTTTGCGCCAAAGGCAAGAGTTACACCAACTGTGTGGCCATAGGCCCTATGATAATGATGAAGTTCGCCACCCTCACCTGTATGAAACTGAATATCCCCATTCAGGTAAGTATGAACACACTGATGGTGGACGGCACCGGAATGTGCGGTGCCTGCCGCGTGAGCGTTGGCGGAAAGACATATTTCTCTTGCGTGGACGGGCCTGAGTTCGACGGTGCCCTTGTGGACTGGGACGAAGCAATGCGCCGTTCGCGTCAGTATAAGCCGGAGGAGGCGGCGGCAATGGAAAGTTATGGCAAATAAGATTCCCAGAGTTGCGGTGCGCGAGCAGGATCCCAAGGTCCGTGCGCACAATTTTGAAGAAGTGTCGTATGGGTATGACCTTCAGGAGGCTATGCTTGAGGCAAGCCGCTGTCTGCATTGCAAGAATCCCCGCTGCGTGGGCGGATGCCCTGTCAACATACAGATTCCGGAATTCATCGCGCACGTGGCAGAAGGCAATATATCTGCCGCATCGGGTGTGATAGCGCAGGATTCGCTGCTGCCGGCTGTCTGCGGCCGCGTTTGCCCGCAGGAAACGCAGTGTGAAGGTCAGTGCATTCTGGGGGTGAAAGGCGAGCCGGTGGCTATCGGCAAGCTGGAACGCTTTGTGGCCGATTATATGCATACCCATCCGGAGGAGTCCCAGACTGTGGAAAAAGCCCCGGCAAACGGCCATAAGGTGGCTGTGATCGGAAGCGGCCCGGCAGGCCTGGCCTGTGCGGCTGACCTTGCCAAATGGGGCTACGATGTCACTATTTTCGAGGCTCTCCACAAAGCGGGAGGCGTACTGGTCTATGGCATTCCCGAGTTCCGTCTTCCAAAAGAAAAAGTGCTTGCCAGAGAGATCGAGGCCGTTACCGCCCTTGGTGTAAAGATAGAGACCGATGTGATAATCGGCCGCACCGTCACCATCGATTCCCTTATGGATAAGGAGGGCTTCGAGGCTGTCTTTGTGGGGACCGGCGCCGGACTTCCGCGCTTTATGGGCATCCCCGGCGAGAACCTTAACGGAGTGTTCTCTGCCAACGAGTTCCTGACCCGCAACAACCTTATGAAGGCTTACCTGGACGACTATGCAACCCCCATCCACGCCGGTCACAAGGCTGTGGTTGTAGGTGGTGGCAACGTGGCTATGGACGCTGCCCGCACAGCACTCCGTCTGGGCGCCGATACTACCATAGTCTACCGCCGCACAGAGGTGGAACTCCCTGCCCGCAAAGAGGAGGTTCACCACGCAAAAGAGGAGGGGATAGTGTTCCGTATGCTCACGAATCCCGTTGAGGTGCTGGGCGACGAAAATGGCAATGTACGTGCCATCAAGTGCATTAGGATGGAGCTCGGGGAGCCCGACGAGAGCGGCCGCCGCAGTCCCGTGCCTGTAGAGGGCAGTGAATTCGAGGTGGAGTGCGACACCGTGATAATGGCCCTGGGTACTTCTCCCAACCCGCTGATTGCCAAGACCACACCGGGTCTTGAACGCACCCGCAAAGGTGGCCTTGTAGCCACCGAAGGCGGTGCCACCACGCGCGAAGGCATTTATGCCGGCGGCGATGCAGTTACCGGTGCCGCCACCGTAATCCTCGCCATGGGCGCAGGGCGCAAGGCGGCAGCTCAAATCCATAAGAAACTATCAGAATAACCTATGGCACAGGCACCTTCAATCCCGAAAGGCACAAGGGACTTCGGATGCGTCGAGATGGCGCGCCGCAACTACATATTTGACACAATAAAGGGCGTCTTTGGCCTTTTTGGCTATCAGCAGATAGAGACACCGGCAATGGAGAACCTATCTACGCTGCTGGGCAAATATGGCGACGAGGGGGACAAGCTGATCTATCGCATACTCAACAGCGGCGATGCGTTCGCTTCTGTCGATTTTTCCGCCGCCCCATCTTCTGCCGCCATCACCTCCAAAGTGTGCGAGAAGGGGCTGCGCTACGACCTTACGGTGCCGTTTGCCCGCTTCGTTACCCAGCATCAGAACGATATCACCTTCCCGTTCAAGCGCTTCCAGATACAGCCCGTGTGGCGTGCCGACCGTCCGCAGAAGGGTCGCTACCGCGAGTTCTATCAGTGCGATGCCGATGTAATCGGGTCCGCATCGCTGCTTAACGAGCTGGAGCTGGTGCAGATTGTGGATATGGTGTTCTGCCGCTTCGGTATAAATGTCTGCATCAAGATCAATAACCGCAAGTTGCTGGCCGGCATCGCAGAGGTGGCCGGCGTCCCGGATCGGATGATGGACATCACCGTGGCTATCGACAAGATAGACAAGATTGGCCTGGACGCAGTCAAGGCAGAGCTGCGCGAGAAAGGGGTGGGGGATGATGCAATAGCGGTTATAGAACCCGTCCTGACGCTATCCGGCAGCAATTCCGAGAAGATAGAGTTTATGCGCACACTTCTGGCCGGCTCTGAGGTTGGCCTCAAGGGTGTAAAAGAGATTTCGCAGCTGTTCTCGCTGATTGGCGCCGCCGGCATCCGCCAGAAGGTGGAGCTGGATCTGTCGCTGGCCCGCGGACTCAATTATTATACGGGCGCAATCTTCGAGGTTAAGGCGCTCGATTTTGAAATCGGCAGCATCTGCGGCGGAGGCCGCTACGACGACCTGACCGGTATCTTCGGCCTCAAGAACGTCTCTGGCGTGGGCATCTCCTTTGGCGCCGACCGCATCTACGACGTGCTGCTGGGCCTGGAGAAGTATCCCGCAGCGCTGCTTTCCGGTGCCAGCGTGCTCTTTACCAATATGGGAGATAAAGAGGCAGAGTATTGCCTGGATGCTATGGCCCGGTTGCGCCGCGAGGGGATCGGCTGCGTGCTCTATCCCGATGCCGCAAAGCTCAAGAAACAGTTCGACTACGCCAACCGCGGCAATATCGCAGTGGTAATCGTGGCCGGCGAGAGCGAGATGGCAGAGGGTAAGTTCACCGTGAAGAACATGGCTACCGGAGAGCAGCTGACCGTGGCCAAAGAGGATTTGTTCCACTGCCTGGCGGATATTTTATGAGAATACGCGCTCTCCTTCTTACAATAGTGACATCGTTTCTTTTCCCGGCTGCGCTTTGTGCAGATGAGGGTTATTTCTGCGGATGGTATTTCAAACTCCAGTCCGAGCGGGAGACGCTGGCGCTTATACCGTCGTTCCATAAGACGCACGATGGCAATTTCAGCTCGCTTCAAGTCATTACAGACGATTAAGTGTGGAACATCCGCTTGCCGTACGAAAAGCTCACACGCAACGATGGAATAAATCCCGATATCACTCTTGATGGATGTACTTTCTCTGAAAAAGGGATCCATCTGGATGTACACCAGGAAGGGATAGACCTGGTTGGAGATATAAGCTTTGGCAAATGGCTCCCGCTTAGGTCCAATATCATGGGCCCGTTCCGTCTGGTCCCGTTCATGCAGTGCCGCCACGGTGTATGGAGCGCATGGCACACAGTAGATGGCAGCATCTCCATAAACGGACGCGAATATATCTTTGACGGTGGTAGTGGCTATGTAGAAGGTGACAGGGGCTACTCTTTCCCATCTACCTATATCTGGACTCAGTGCATCCTTGATTCAGGTTCGGTGATGCTCAGTGTCGCTGATATTCCGATGGGACTTTTCCACTTCACCGGCATTATCGGATTTATCATTGTGGATGGAGTAGAATACCGGATAGCAACCTATAACGGAGCCAAAGTCGTTGAAATCGGAGACAACAGTTGCACCGTACGACAGGGAGATATGTTGCTAACGGTTCGCCTGATCCGCAAGAATGCATACCCCCTGTATGCCCCGGTTAACGGAGCCATGGACCGCGTTATCCGCGAGAGCGCATCGTGCCTTGCGGGCTACACCTTCTCCGTGGCAGGCCGTACCCTCCTGGATATCGAGAGCAACAAGGCGTCGTTCGAGTATGAATGGTAAGCCAGATTTTTCGTAAAATTTGGCGGTTACATTTTTTTTCATACCTTTGCAGTCCCAAATACCGCGGGGTAGAGCAGCTGGTAGCTCGTCGGGCTCATAACCCGGAGGTCGGAGGTTCGAATCCTTCCCCCGCTACAAAAAAACGTCGGCTAAGCGCCGGCGTTTTTTTGTAGCGGGGGAAACATAATCCCCCTGCACCCCCAGGGGAGAAGGGGAGGTATCCCCTTCCGCTGCCTAAAGCAGCTATCCCCTCCTTCCTTCTCCTCCTCCTTTCCCTCGCTTCCCCAGATTTGCGTTTAGTTAAAAATAAAGTATATTTGTAATCGTTATGGACTTGGATAAGGTCAAATACTGGACAGAGATATCCGATTATGATTTGGATACTGCCGATGCGATGTTTCGTACCGGGAGGTGGTTGTATGTCGGTTATATGTGTCACCAGGCTATCGAAAAAATATTCAAGGCTTATTGGTGCAGTCGCAAAGCAGAGCCGGCTCCGTATTCTCATAACTTGATTAACCTGGCGCAGAGTTGTGGGCTGGGGCAATTACTTAGTGATAATCAGAAGGCTTTTATCAGCCAGATGATGCCATTGAATATAGAGGCACGTTATCCGTCTTATAAACAGGCAATAGGCGAGTCTTTGTCAGAAGCAAAATGCAAAGAGATTCTCAATAATACAAAGGAGGTACAGCAATGGGTAAAAGAGAAGCTATAGCAGTTGTACGTCAGTATAAGGATCTTGTACTTGACCATTTCGGCTCAGCAACCGTCTATCTGTACGGATCCTATAGTAAGGGGAAAGCGCGCCCTGACAGCGATATCGATGTTGCTGTTGTCGTCCCTGAGGTGCACGATGATTTTTTGAAGGCTTCGGCTTTGCTGTGGTCTCTTACCTGGAATGTCAATACTCTTATCGAGCCTGTCCTTATCGATGCAAGCCATCCGTCTCCCCTGTATGAGGATGTTCTCCAAACGGGAGTCTGTGTCTAGCCGAAAAACTCGCATTGCACCCAAAAGGTAGATATAAAAAGAGGCGGCCGAGAATGACTCCCGGCCGCCCACTTTTATTGTAAGCAGATGGTTTACATGTCTGCCTCGAAGCCTGTATAACGGACGCCGGTAATCAGGTAGTGATCCCACTGCGGGAAATAGCCGGGATCCACTTCAAACAACTGGTCCATAATAGAGGCATAATCATCGTCGCTGAGCTTGACTGTCATCCAGATAGAATCGATAGGCTTGCCGCCGGCACTCAGGGCACCGTCCTTGATGATGGCACCTTCGATATCAACGGTGTTGTCCTCATATAAATTCTTTGCACCGGTAGCGGTTATCTTCAAGGTAGCTAGGTCGACCTTTGCCTTAACCTTGAAATCCAGATACATTGCATAGCTTTTGTAAAAGAACTCACCCTGCTCGTCAACAAAGAGTTCATCGGCCTTGTTGTCTGCGGTGTTGTAGGTGAGGAGGTGGAACTTGTCGGTGTACTCCATCCAATCGGGGCCAAAGTAATCCTCCATAGAACCATCTTCATATACCATATACCTCTTGACGTACCAGTCTCCGGAAGCATCTTGAACGGCAGTGCCGCCAACTTCTGGCAACTGCTGGCAGGAGGTGAATATTAAAGCCAAGAATGCAACTATAACAGATATTTTTTTCATTGTTGTATCCTCCTATTGATTATTTCTTAACCATTTCTACGTGAGCAGCAATCGAACCGGCATATACCCAATCGTATTTGAGCCGCTTGGTCTCGGGGTCATAACTTGAATTAGCGATATAATCCAGCCCGTCACCCCAGCGACGGATATTAGAAGACATCAGAGTCAAGGTCATATCGGCATTCAGGGTCACATATCCTGTCATATCGAAATAATTAAAATATGAATCGCCGTTTTTTTCCTTATAGTAATAACCACGGCCCTGAACCGATGTGTACCAGCCACCCATCAGGTCGGAGCAGGTGTATATGTTACCTACAACCTGAGTGAAGGTGATCTCAATATCAGTGGTTGAATATGGGTGATACGCTTGAGTCGGATTAGCCAGCCAACCTTCAGACAATGTAGAGAATGACTTCTTGTTGCTAAGGTTATAAGAAGCCTCAGGATCCACTACAAAAGTGCCCAGAGTCTCAGTTACAGTTGCATCGTAAACATAGACCTTACGGGATTTTTCGAAATAGAACCCCTGGTCGTTCGTGGTAGAGTAGGTGATGGTGAAAAAGCCGGGTTCCTCAGTGGATACGGCATCAACGGGATCGTCGAACATATCGGTAATCACAGTAGAAACCTTTCCGCCACCCTCGAGCTCAATAATGCCGGGATCTGTGAAGTCATCGCCAACGCCGAGGTACATGGCAGAAGCGCCTACCATCTGGAAGTAGCTTGCGACATAAGTCTTGTCCGCACTGGTCTTCTCGCAACCAACTGTAAAAACAGTGAGAAGCGCAGCAAGAATAGTAAAAATGTATTTTTTCATAATAATTCTCTTTATTATTCAGCCCAGAATACCGGTACTGTGGTTTTCTTCTCTTCGGGGCAGTTCTTGTTGTAGTCCTGAGCGCCCTTGGGATAAGGGAAGCGCTGGGCTATCTTGCCGGCTCCGATTTCGGTGTAGACCTGATAAGGAGTATAGAGCTCACCAGGTGTCAGAACAGATGCATCGAGCACATCATTGGGGCCAAAGTCATAAATATCCTCTGCCTTGAGTTCGCCCATGGCGGGATATTTCAGGCGGCGCATCTCGCACCATGCCTCAAAGCCATTGGTGCCGGAGAGTGCAACCCACTTCTGGACGCCAAGGTTCTTGTCGCTGCCGTCGTAGGGCCATGCGGCCAGCACGGACTCTGCGCCAATTGCGCCTGCGCTTGCGAATGATGCCTGGATGGCAGCCTCGTAGTACTCTTTGGCCTTAACTTCATCTTTCGCTACCTTATGATAGTACTCGCTCAGGAAGAAGTTGATTTCAGAAACGGTAATCAGATAAACCGGGCTGTTGTACTTCATGGCAGGACGGCAGAATGCGGCAGATTTGTACTTCTTAGAGGAGCTCATGTTGTATCCGGAGATACTGCCCCAGTATTCGCCTGCCTCATTTGCGGAGAAGAAGGACTTCAGGCGGTTGTCGCCGGAGGCCGTCATTGTCCTGTAAAGAGCCACGTTCAGACCAACATTGATTTGGGTGGAACCGAAGTAGAGGGCGAACTCTTCCTGATAGAACGGGTTTGCCTTGCCGGCTTCGTCGGCCCAGCAGCCGGCCCATGCAACGTCAGATGCGGGGAAGTTGCCTGCATTCACTAAAGCGGTGAGTTTGTCGTCTACGCTGACCTTTGCTCTTTCCCTCATATAGATTTTGAGTTTGAGGGCGTTTGCAAACTGAATCCATTTGCCTGCGGTCTCGTTGGGAAAGAGGAAGTTGTTGACAACTGCGTCGCCGTCAGTTGCCTTGGCAAGGGCAGCGTTCAGTTCGGCGATGAGGCCTTCATATACGGTTACACCTTCGTCGAACTTGGGGTGCATGTTCTCTGCACCTTTTTGGGCTTCTGTGTAGGAAATCTCACCAAATGCATCTACAAGTGCCTGATATGCAAACACGCGGATGCAGGTGGCGGCAAGATATGAACCCCACTCGCCTGCAGCTTCGGAATTGTCGCGTACGATTGTGGCATTTGCAATTGCTGTGGTCAGCATGGTGTGTACACCGTCGACAGCGGTTGCAGAAAGGGTAAAACGGCTGTAGCCCAAATAGTTGCTGGCGCCGGAGAACTGTGTGTAGTGCTCGCTGAGGTAGCTGCCAAGGAATCTCATGTAATCGCCGTAACGAGAGCAGAGCGCCATCTCTGCAGCCGGGAAAATCAGATCGTCGTTCACCATTTCGGGGCTGGGAGAATTCGGGCTGTAGTTAATGTCAAGCCAATCGTTGCAAGACACCAGCGAGAGAGTAGCTATTGATATAACTATTGTGAGTATAAACTTTTTCATAATTCGGATCCTCCTTAGAATTTAATGTTAAGGTTGAGGCCCCAGATACGGCAGGAAGGATTGACGTAAGTTTCACCAAAGAGACCGTCACGGTCGGTGCCTTGGTTGGTGTGCTCGGGATCGATATAGACGTTGCTGCTGGGAGTCCAGGTCAGAGCGTTATTCACATAAGCAGAGAGACCTACACCCTGGAAAGGACCAATCCACTTCTTAGGCAGATTGTAGGTCAGGGAAACGTTACGCAGTTTTACGAATGTACGGTCAACCAGGTAGAACAGGCGGCCTTCTTCAGCACCCCAGCTCCAGTAGTCCTGGAGACTGGAATCGTTCAGCTGGATAGGAGTGGTGTTCTCTACATATCCGCCCTCGCCATTGTTGGCCGCATCGTCCCAAACGACAGAGTTGGGGATTACGAACGGTCGGCGGTCGTTATAGGTGGTAACATAACCGTTACCGGTGAACTGCATGATATCCTTGGAACGGGAGAACATCTTGCCACCGTAGCGAGCATCAACAGCTGCGCTGAATGAGATGTTCTTGTAGGTAAGGTTTGTGGAGATACCTCCGGTCCATTTGTAGTTGGCATCAAAGCCGGAATACTCAAGGTTGTCCGAGAGTTCTGCCTGACCATATTCGTCAACAATCAAGGCTCCGTAATAGGGGCTTTCCTCATCTTCCACGCGCTGGGGAACATATGTCCAGTATGTACCGTAAGGCATGCCTTCTTCTATGTAGAAGTTGACACGGTCTTTGGCCGCACTGGTAGAGAAAGAGTCTACAAGCAGTTTGCCGTCGGAAACCTCGTCGGGAAGGTCAAGAACCTTGCTGAAGTTCTTTGCCCAGTTTACGCTTACGTCCCAACGGAAGTTGCGGGTCTGTACGGGAACAAAGTCAAAGAGCAGCTCGACACCGCGGTTGCGAACCGTACCTGCATTATAAACGATAGAGGTGTAACCGGTGGCGGGATCAAGGGTGATGGGGAAGATCTGGTCGGTGGTTACACGGTTATAGTAAGCAGCGTCCATACCTATGCGACCATCAAAGAAGCGCAGGTTGGCACCTACTTCAAACTCGGTGGTCATCTCCGGACGGAGCTCGGTAGCTGGAATAGAAGAGCCCCTGCGGAAAGCGTTGCTGCCATTCATGGGGAATTTTGCTATACCGGAACCGTATATGCCGCCGTAGCTTGCCTGGGCATAGGTGGGGTTGGTGTAATAAACACCGGCATCGCTACCGGTCTTACCGTAAGCTGCACGGACCTTGCCAAAGGAGAGAACGTTGTTCTTGGGCAGGTAGTTGGTAAAAATCCAGCTGAGGGTTGCACCGGGATAGAAGTAGTGGTTGTTTGCCAACGGTAGGGTAGAAGACCAGTCGTTGCGGGCGGTCAGCTCCAGAAAGAGGCTGTCGTCCCAACCTAACGTTACGTCGCCGTAAAGGCCAAGCAGACGTCTCTTGCTCTGGCTGTCAGAGAGGGTGGTTTTGGTAGCACCGTTGCTAAGGTTCCAGAATCCTGAATATACTGCCAGGTCATCGGTTTGGCCGGTGATGGATGTGCCAAAACGCTCGTTGATATTGACACCGGCAATTGCGCTTACAGAGAATCTGTTGTCCACGAAAGAGTTGTTGTACTGTGCCAGGAAATCGTGGTTGGTCTCATATCCGCGATAGTAGTATGCATATACATAGCCGGCTGCGTTCAGGGTGGCGGGAGCATAACCTTTGTTATCGTATATGAGCGCATCGTCCAGGGCAATCTGCGGCTCGCCGTACTTCTGGTCGTAGTCGCTGTAGTTGAAGCTGTAACGATAGGTCAGAGTCAGGTGTTCTATAGGCATAACGTCTGCCTGTACCTTACCAAAGATCTGCTTCTGATTAACGATATTGTCACGGTTTTCAATTGCCCAATAGGGGCTGGTGATACTGTAGGGGGTGAAGTATGCCTCGGGAGAGTTGAACGCTGTGGGGAGGTTCTGGAGGTCAACCAGAGAGACGTCACGGGCAAATTCGTTCAAGCCGTCGATGAGGGACGTACCCTGGAACATGCTGATGGATTGTGTTTTTGATGTAGAGAAATTGACCTGGGAAGAGATTTTGAGCCACTTGACAGGTGCGAAGGAGCTACGGAACGCTAATCCATTACGTTTATACGTGTCTTTGTCGCCGGGGATGATACCGTTATCGCTCGCATTGTTATAGGAGAGATAGTAGGTCATCTTGCCGTCATCAGAAATGCCGTCGATAGCCACATTGTGCTTGTGGCTCCAGCCGATATCAAAGAAGTCGCGGACGTTATCGGGTTTTGCCGTGTACTCGTGATAGAGCTGATAACCATTCCAAATCGGACCGTAAGGCTGGAGAGAACCGTCGAGTTTGGGGCCCCAGGAACCGTTTTCGATGAATGTCTGCTCACCGTTCCAACCCTGACCATAGGTGTTCTGGTAAACCGGGAGAGTTGAAATCTGACGTGCTTCCAGGCCACCGCTGTAGCTGATGGTGAAGTTCTTGTCTGCACTGCGTTTGCCCTGCTTGGTGGTAATCAGAATCACACCGTTGGCTGCGCGGGAACCGTACAGCGCGGTTGCTGCAGCACCCTTGAGGATGGTCATGCTGACGATGTCCTCGTTGGAGAGGCTGCCCATACCGCCTACAATGATGTTATCCACAACATAGAGGGGTTGGTTGCTGGAGTTGATTGAAGAATAACCACGGATAATCACGGTGTTACCTGCACCCGGGTCAGTTGTGGTAGAAGAAACCTGCAGACCGGCAACCTTACCTGCGAGAGCATTGGTGACATTGGTTGCATGCTGGGTGGCGATTTCCTCGTTCTTGACGGTAGTGGCGGCATAACCGATGGATTTCTCACTACGGGTGATACCCATTGCGGTTACCACAACTTCATCGAGGAGCATCAAGTCCTCTTCCATCACAACATTCATTGTCGAACCCGTAACCTCTTGTTTCTGGGGTTTCATGCCATAAAACAGGAAAGATAGAGTTTGACCAGGTTTAGCACTGATGGTGTAAGCGCCGTTTGCGCCGGTAACGACACCGATGGTCGTTCCGTCAACAACTACAGAAGCTCCGGCTACCGGCTCACCATTCCGGTCTGTTACTACACCGGACACTTTCTGAACCTGTGCCGAAGCAACCAAAGTCGTTGCGGCCATCACAAGTGCTGTCAGAAAAAGCTTTACTTTTTTCATAGGCATTACTTTTGGTTAAACAATATTTCTGGTTAAAAAAGCTTCCAATAAAAGGAGGGTTTATTTATGGTTTACGCATACATCCGTGTGAGTACGGCAGAGCAGTCCTGCTCCAGCCAACAGTACGAAATCCGAAAATGGGCAACCGCCACCGGGCAGACGATAGACCGGTGGGAAAGTGAATCTGTTTCCGGCACGATTGTGCCAGGGAAGCGCAAACTGGGGCGTATGATCCGCCGCCTCAAGCGGGGCGACCTGATCGTGTGCACAGAGATATCGCGCCTTGGGCGCAATATGCTCATGATTATGAGCATACTTAACGATTGTGCGGCCAAAGGCATCCGCATCCACACTATCAAAGACAATTTCTCGCTTGACAACGACCTCAATTCCAAAATCATTGCGTTCGCATTTGCCCTGGCGGCGGAGATTGAACGCAATCTGATTTCCCAGCGGACGCGAGAGGCGCTGGCCGAGCTGAAGGCGTCCGGAGTCAGGCTGGGGCGACCGGCGGGCAGTTACAAGAGAAGATGTGAGGTGATGCGGGATTTACCCAGAATAATTGAGCTCAGGGCGGCGGGATTTTCTTATCCTGCAATCGCGAAGCGATATGGAATACACAGGAATACCCTTGTAAACTATTTGAAATCAAACGATTGCCTGAGTGGGGCGGGAATGTGATTTTATTTTTGATTATAAATTGTTAGCGAAACGCGACAATTGATTTCAAAGTGTAACTAAAAAATGTGAAAACGGTGTAAAAGTTGTTAAAAACCAGCCGAATGGTTACTTATATGCAGATGGCGGCTTAATTACAAATTTGGATATCTCAAAAAAAATACCGACCTTGCGCCGTAATTTTCGCTTTAGTAGCGACAATTACAAAATAACGCTCCTTTTTTTGGAATGTAAAACCATTTAATACTTATTCATTATTAATCAAAAACCAATTAGTCTATGAAAAGATTGAAAATGCTCTTTGCAGCGCTTTTGATGATGGTTTCTGTCGCTGCTTTTGCGCAGAAAGTCCAGATCAAAGGTTCTGTAACTGATGCGACTACCGGCGAGCCCGTTTCATTTGCCACCGTGCAGGTGAAGGGTACAAGTATCGGTACGTCCACGGGCTTTGATGGTTCTTTCTCGCTGTCGGTTCCCCAAAAGGCAACCCTGCTGTTCAGCTTCGTCGGCTACAAGACTGCTGAAGTTGAGGTTGGCGACCGCAAGCAGATCGACGTGATGCTCACTCCCGATGCTGAGTATCTGGAAGATGTGCTGGTCGTTGCCTACGGTACCGCAAAGAAGGAATCCTTCACCGGTAGTGCTTCTACCATCAAGTCCGATGCTATTGAGAAGAGATCCGTTGCCAATGTAACCAAGGCCCTCGACGGTCTTGCAGCCGGCGTCCAGACCACTTCCGGTTCTGGTCAGCCTGGTGCAGGCGCTTCTGTCATCATCCGCGGTTTTGGTTCCATCAATGCATCTTCCTCTCCTCTCTATGTGGTTGACGGTGTGCCCTATGACGGTGCAATCAACGCCATCAACCCCAATGATATCGAGTCGATGACCGTTATCAAGGATGCATCTGCAGGTGCTCTCTACGGTGCACGTGGTGCAAACGGCGTCGTGATCATCACCACCAAGAAGGGCGGTGACGGCCCCGCTAACGTAAACTTTAAGGCAAGTGTGGGCGTTTCTTCCCGTTCTATCCCCCGCTATGAGACTCTCAATACTGCACAGTGGATGGAGGATATCCTCTATATGTACACCAACGATTATCTTGCCGCGGGTCTTCCTATCAATGAGGCCAGGGCAAGTGCATTTGAATACATAACCACCGGTGCACTCAAGGCCTTTGGCGCAGATGGACAATATAATCCCTACGATGTCCCTCTGGATAAAGTATATGATATGTCAACCGGCAAAGTTGCCGATGGTGCTAATCTTAAATGGAACGATGACTGGCTGGATGAGGCTACTAATCCCACCCCGCTGCGTCAGGAATACCAGATGACAGTATCCGGCGGAAACCAGAACAATAAATATATGTTCTCCATTGGTTATCTCAATGAAGAGGGTCTGGTTAAACTCACCAAATTCGATCGTATCAGCGCACGTGCCAATGTAGAGAATCAAATCCGTCCTTGGTTCCGTACCGGTTTGAATGTCAACCTGGCCCGCAGTATGTCCAACATGACCGCTCTGGGCAACTCGCAGACTTCAAGCTCTGAATACAGCAACGTGTTCTATTCCTGCCAGCTGATGGCGCCTATCTACCCGATGTATCTGCGCAATGCCGACGGCAGCTATGCCCTTGATGCAAACGGCGAGAAACAGTATGACTGGGGCGAGGACCGTCCCTCCGGCGCGAATGCTGGTTGGAACCCCGTTGCAAACCTCATCGACGATAAATACGAACTCGGTGCCGACAATGTCAGCGGCCGTACTTTCGTAGAACTTGGTAACCTAAAGAGCGGCCCTCTGGCTGGCCTTAGGTTTACTGTTAACCTTGGTGTTGATGTGCGTAATACTAAAGAACGCACTTATTACAACCCCTTCTTTGGCAATGCCAAGAGCAAAAATGGTCTGGTAGAGATTGAGGATGGCCGCACATTCAGCTACACCCTCAACGAACTGCTCGGCTACGACCGCGCATTTGGCCAGCACCATATCGACTTTTTGGCAGGTCATGAGGCATACGCTTACAACTATCAGTATCTGATGGGTTACAAGAGCGGATTCCCGTTTGGCGACCTGTTCGAACTTGCTGCTGCTTCTACTCTTGAAGATGCCAATTCTTATTCCAGCGATTATCGCGTTGAGTCCTGGCTCTCCCGCTTGAACTACGACTTTGCAGACAAGTATTACTTCTCCGCTTCTTTCCGTCGTGACGGTTCTTCCCGTTTCCATCAGGACAAGCGTTGGGGTAACTTCTGGAGCGTCGGTGCAAGCTGGCGTATCAGCCAGGAGAACTTCATGAAGAACATCTCCTGGATCAACAACCTGACCCTCAAGGCATCCTACGGTGTTCAGGGTAATGATAACCTTGACAAGCTCTACGCTTGGCAGAGTTTCTACAATTTGGGCTTCAGCAATGGTCCTTACCCTGGTGCAGTCGTATCTTCGCTCGAAAGCAAAGAGATTACCTGGGAGAAGAACCAGAACATCAACGTAGGTATCGAGGCTCGCCTGTTCGATCGTCTCTCCGCAACTGTAGAGTATTATAACCGCTATACTACGGACATGCTCATGAGCTATCCTATGGCTGTTTCTCTTGGTTTTGACGGTTATGACAAGAACATCGGCAACATGACCAACAGCGGTTTTGAAATCAGCCTTACCGGTGAGATTGTAAAGACCCAGAATGCACGTTGGGCAATGACCTGGATGGGCAGCACCGTGAAGAACAAAGTGCTCCACCTGGCAGACAAGCCCAAGATCGTTACCGGCAACTATATTATCCAGGAGGGTGAGACTCTCTACTCATTCTATCTTCCTAAATCCGCGGGTATTGACCCTGCAACAGGTAATAAGTTGTACTGGGTAAGGGATATAAAGGTGGGTGAAGATAATGAACCCATGTACGATGATAACGACGAGCCGATTTATGACGAGTGGTACATAACAGACGACTATACCAAAGCAGAACGTGAGTCAAGCAAGCGCATATGCGGCAGCCGTCTGCCCAAGCTCTACGGCTCATGGTCAAACGATGTTCGCATCGGCAACTTTGACTTCTCCCTGATGACCACATATTCTATCGGTGGTAAGATTAACGATGGCGTTTACCGTAGCCTCCTCTATCATACCTATCCCGGTGAAACCGGTCACGTAGACCGTATGAAAGCATGGAAGCAGCCTGGTGACATCACCACTATCCCCAGAATTGACCAGCACGGTATTTATGAGATTGCTCTTACCGATGACGAGCTGTTCGATGCTTCTTATTTTGCAATCAAGAACGTAACCCTGGGGTACACCCTGCCGGCGAAAGTCTTGAACGCAATCAGTATGAAGACAGTACGCATATTCCTGAGTGCAGATAATCTCTATATGTTCTCTGCCCTTAAGGGTATGGACCCGCAGTATAACTTCACCGGTGGTACCGGTTATTCATACACTCCTACCAGGACAATCTCTTGCGGCCTGGATATTAACTTCTAATTGAAAGGATACTATGAAAAAGATATTTGCATTTCTTTCTTTTGTTGCAATAATAACTCTTTCTGGGTGCAACAAGGATTTTCTTGACACTACTTCTACCCAAAGTGTATCCGGTGTTTCGATTTTCGCAGATTCTGAAAAAGCCATGACCGCCGTAAACGGTATGTTCCGTGAATTCTACATGAATGGTTGGGGCAGTGGCTGGGACCACGAGAACGGTGGTTTGCCCGCATACATCTTGGCGCAGGATCTTATGGGTGAAGACCATTTGATGGATGCCTATGGCTCCGGTTGGTTCTATGAGGACTATCGTTTCGGTGTCCTGGCTGACTATACATCTAATGCAGGCCGCCAGTATCACGTATGGAATTTCTACTATACTGTAATCTGCAACGCCAATTACATCATCGCTTACGAAGATAATCTGGAAGGCGATCCTGATTATTACAACTACGTAATGGGTCAGGCCTATGCAGTCCGTTCTTTCGCATACATGATGCTTGTGCAGTCTTTCCAGCAGAATGGCGGTGCTGAGGGTAGTGCTGCACGTTCTCTGCCCGGTGTGCCTTTGTATAACGAACCTACCGTTGCCGGTAGCAAGGGTAAGGGTCGCGGCACCGTTCAGGATGTTTACGAGCAGGCTAATGCAGACATAGACAAAGCTATCGCTTATCTCTCTGCTTCATCTCTCACCCAGCTCCACAAGAGCCATATCAGCCTTGCGGTTGCTTATGGTATCAAGGCCCGTCACGCTCTTGTTCAGCAGGATTTTGACACTGCCCTGGAAGCAGCGCAGGAGGCTATGAAAGGCCAGAGTATCGGCTCTTGGGATGATATCAAGACAGTAAACGATGTCAACAAGAAGAACGTTCTCTGGGGACTGGCTATCCAGACCGACCAGGCTATCGGTAACGCCGGCATCTTTGCCCACATGGATGCTGACAGCAAGAATACTTATTCAAAGGCACGTCACCTCATCGCCAACTGGCTCTATGATGAGATACCCGACACCGATGCTCGCAAGGCATGGTGGACAGCACCTCTGCCCGAGGCTGAATGGGGTACTGCTGGTAGTGCATCTGGCTCCAAACGTTCATGGTGCCAGAAAAAGCTCGTCTTTACAGATGCGGCTTCAAACCTCGGCGACCATATCCTGATGCGGACAGAGGAACTGTATCTCATCGCAGCTGAGGCGTCTTGCGAAAAAGGTGACTTCGTTGCCGCACGCAATTATCTGAAAGCAATTGGCACAAAGCGTGACAGCGGATATGAGGCTCGTCTGGCCCAGAAGCTTGATGACAAGACTCTTAACTCCAATACAGTTGGTGCTATCTCCACTCTGATGGACGAAATCTTCTTCCAGCGCCGTGTAGAGCTCTGGGGCGAATATCCTCGTCTGCTTGACCTGCAGCGTCGTGGCCTCTGCTACGACCGTGCATGGGAGGGAACAAACCACACAGCAACCTGCACTGCTTATACCAGCAAGCCCGGTTCTGCAAACTTTATCTGGATGATTCCCCATAGCGAATTTGACGGTAATGAGAGTCTGAATGAGGAAACTGACCAGAATCCCGGACAGGGTAAAGGCCTTTAATCTTTAAACGACCGAAAAATGAAAAAGATATTATTTCTTACATTGATTGCATTTGCAGTGCTTTTTACTGCATCTTGCGAAAAGAGGGGAACATTGTACGAGATTCCCGATGGCGCGGTGCTCGTATCGTTCACTTCAGACGTGGCTATCTTCAGTATGCTCAGCGAGGACGGCAACAAGATAACCGTCTCCCTTAACAGAGGTAACACCAAGGGTGCGGCAAGCGTTCCATTTACCTTTACAGACGGCACAGATGGTGTTTTCACCCCTGCCAAAACAACTTTTGACTTTGCAGATGGAGAAGCTGTTGCCACCGTTGATATAACTTATCCCGACATCAATGCTTTTGGCGGCGAAATTTATGAGATGGTTCTCACCGTTGCAGAGGAGCAGCTATCTCCCTCCGGTATCGGCGAGCTTAGCATCCAGGCTCAGCGCAAGCTGACCCCCAAGTTGCTCGGAACGGGTACTTATTATTCAGATTGGTATGAAGAGTCTTGGGATCAGGAGGTATACAACACTGTGGAAGCACCCGACTACTATATCCTTCCCAGCTGCTGGGTTAAGGGTACCAATTTTACGTTCTCAGTAATTGATGGAAAGATAGTATTCCCGGACGATTTCTACAGCGGATACGACTATGGCCAGTACGGACCTGTAAATATGGCTCCCTCTAAAGTTGAGTATGACAACGGTAAGGTAACTGTTTCAGTATCTTATTATCTGCCTGAGTATTACAACTACCTCTTGGGCACAGGCGTTGAGGAGTTTACATTCCCTGAAGGCATTAAACCCCTTTAATCTTAGAGTACATTTGATAAAATCGAGGCGGCTTTTTAGCCGCCTCTTTTTTTTATCCCTTTATGTTCTCGATTTCTGCGTAGCCGGCCAGAATCTTGTCGGCTGCCCGCTGTAACTCGCGCCCCTTTTCTGTAAGGGTGACGCTGCGTCCGTAGCGCACAAACAGCGCCGCCCCGATCTCAGCCTCAAGGGTCGCGATGTGCTTTGTGACCGCCGGCTGGCTGATGCCCATCCGGTGCGCCGTCTCGCTGAAGCTGAGGCAGCCGGCCAGGGTAGAGAATACCAATAGTCGCTTGTCTGTCATAGAGTGTAAAGATATAAATAAAAGTTGCTATTTGGTGAAAATGTTTTATCTTTGCAGCCCTTATTAAACACACTATTAATAATTAACACAATGCTTAAACAGTACGAAACCGTTTTCATTGCAACTCCCATTTTGTCTGAAAGCCAGATGAAGGAAGCGGCTGCTAAGTACTCGAGCCTGGTCACCGAGAACGGTGGCGAGATCGTGTATGAAGAGGACTGGGGCCTGCGCAAGCTGGCTTACCCCATCCAGAAGAAGACCACCGGGTTCTATCACCTGATCGAATTCAAGGCTGAGCCCGAATTTATCGCAAAATTTGAGACACAGTTCAAACGTGACGAGCGTATCATCCGTTTCCAGACTGTATCTATGGACAAGGATGCAGTAGCTTACGCAGAGCGTCGCCGCAGCAAAAAGGCAGCTGCAACCCAAGAATCAAAGGAGGAATAGTCTATGGCACAGCAGAACAACATCAGGTTTCTCAACCCCCCGACAGTAGATGTCAAGAGAAAGAAATACTGCCGTTTCAAAAAGGCTGGTATCAAGTATGTGGATTACAAAGATCCCGAATTCCTCAAGAAGTTCCTCAACGAGCAGGGTAAGATACTTCCCCGCCGCATTACCGGTACTTCCCTGAAGTTCCAGCGCAAGGTGGCTCAGGCCGTTAAGCGTGCCCGCCATCTGGCTCTTCTCCCTTACGTAACTGACTTAATGAAATAAGGAGGCGCACTATGGAAATCATACTCAAACAGGATGTCAAGAATCTCGGATTCAAAGACGATGTGGTAAAGGTTAAGGACGGCTACGCAGCCAACTATCTTATCCCTCAGGGTATGGCCATAATGGCTACTCCCACCGCAAAGAAGATACATGCAGAGAACCTGCGTCAGCGCGCACACAAAGAGGCTAAACTCCGCAGCGACGCAGAGGCTCTGGCAGCTAAGCTGGCAGCAGCAGCTATCAAAGTTCCCGCAAAGGTCAGCTCCAAGGGAAAAGTATTCGGCTCTGTTAACAACATCCAGGTTGCCGAGGCTCTTGCAGCAGCCGGCATAGAGGTAGACCGCAAGAATGTCGAAATTGCAGGTGCAGACACCGTTAAGGCTCTGGGTACCTACGAGGCAGTGGTTAAGTGCTATAAAGACATCAAGGCTACCCTCAAGTTCGAGGTTGTTCCTTCAGAGGATTCCGATCCCCAGGAGACCGAAGAGAAACCTGCAGAGGTTCCCGCAGAGTAAACCTTATGCATGCACAAAAAAGGCGCCCCGCGGCGCCTTTTTTTGTGCCCTGAGGAGCCTGGCTACAACCTCTTGGCTCCGATGACGCTCTGGGAGATATTGATGATAAAGTCGCCCATCTTCTCGAAGCAGTTTACCAGATCCATGTAGAAAGAGCCGGTCTCGTAAGGATAGGAGGCCTTCTCTATATTGCTCAGGTGTTCTTCCCTCAGGTGGTCGCGGTAACTGTTTATCGCCTCCTCTGCATGCTCTGCATTTGTGATGTCGTTCAGCTCTACCAGCGGGGTTGCCAGATTGTGGTGCATCGCCTCGTATGCCGCGTCTATAAGGTCGGCCATGTGGTTGAGCTTGGAGAGCATGTCTTCGGTAAACTTGCCGCCGTGTGCCCAGACGCGGGCTACGACCTTGCCGATGGTCTCTCCGCTGTCGCCCAGGGACTCCATCTCGCCGATAATGCGGTAGAACTCACGCACGCGCGCCTGACCCTCGCGGCTGACTTCGTGCTTGGTGACCTCGTTGAGGTATGCCGCAATTTCGCGCTCTACATTGTCGGTAACACCTTCGTAATGGATCAGCTTCTCGTCGGCCTGCTCAAATACCTCTTGTGTGGTGGCGTTTATGGCAGCGCGTATATAAGCCAGGTCGCGTCGGCACAGGGTGCCGAACTCCACAACCTCCAGCTTGGCACTGTTAAGGGCAAGGTCGCCGGTACCGATATTGCCGGCGCCGATATACTTGAGCCTGTAGGTCTCTTTCTCTTCCCCTTTGCTGGGTACCATAAAGGTAACCATCTTAACCAGTTGCGGGATGAACCATACCAGGATGAGGGTGGTTATTACGTTGAACACGGTGTGCAGCGCAGCCACGCTGTAGGGCAGCGATGCCACCAGGGCATTCCGCGTAGCGGGGTCGGCATCGGCAAAGGCCACCGTAACGGGGTTGGGGAAGCCCATCGCCTCTACGGTGATGCCCACCAGCCGCAGGAACGGCTTGAACAGTATCAGCGTCAGGATTACGCCAAACAGGTTGAACAGGAAGTGTGCCCGGGCGGTGCGCTTCGCGCTGATATTTGCCACCGCCGCAGCGATATTGGAGGTGACGGTGGTACCGAGGTTGGAACCCAGCACCATGGCCGTGGCCATCGTAAAGGGGATATATCCCTGCGCCACCAGCACCATGGTTATGGCGGTGGCTGTGGCGGAGCTCTGTAGCATGAGGGTGATTATCGCGCCTGCAAGCATGAACAGCAGTATGCTCCCGAATCCATGGCCGGAGAGCGATGCCAGAAATGTGCGCACGCCGTCGTTGTCAAGCAGCACGGTAGATGTCTCCTTGAGGGTGGTAAGACCCAGGAACAGCAGCGCAAAACCCATCAGGAACTCGCCCAGGTTCTTGTATTTCTTAACGCTGATGCACAGGAAAGCGAAGAACATCAGCGGGATGGCAATCATCCCAAGGCTCCAGCTGGTGCCGCCAAAGCTCAGCGCAAATATCCAGGCAGTTACGGTGGTACCGATGTTGGCACCCATAATCACGGCAATCGCGCTGCCAAGGGCCAGCAGGCCGGCGTTCACAAAGCTCACAATCATCAGGGTGGTGGCCGTAGAGCTCTGTACCATTGCGGTGACTGCGACACCGGTGAGTATGCATTTGAAGGTGTTGGATGTCATCTTGGACATGAATGTCCGCATCCGGTTTCCAGCCATTTTCTGCAGGCCTCCGCTCATTAGCGACATTCCGTAGAGGAACATTCCAAGCGAGCCCAGCAGAGTAAGAATCTGTAAGAACATGTGGTGAATGTTATATTAGTCTTGTGAAGGTAGTAATTTTTTTGCAATTGCCGCCAGAAAATGAGTGCCGGGCAGCGTGAGAATCTCTATCTGATGGAACCCGGCCTGCTGCAGATGGTGCCTGAGATCTTCTGCGGTGTAGAGTTTCATCCCCCGGATTATGCGCGAAGCATCAATGGCGGGCTGGTCTTTTCCGTCAGATTCGTTGCAGATAAAAAAGATGCCGCCCGGTCTGAGTGCCCGCTTCACCTGGTCGAATGCGCGGGCGATGTCGGGCCAGAAATAAACCGTTTCAAAGGCGCTCACGCAATCGAATGTGTCATCTGCGAAGGGCATGTCCATCACATCGCCCTGGACCACCGTGCAGCGGCCTGCGGCAATCTCTGCGCTGTTGAAGCGGCGGCTCTCGTCTATACTCACTGGGGAGAAATCCAGACCGGTAAGATGCGCATCAGGGCAGCGCTCCATCCAGCGGGCCAGGTTGGCTCCGCCGCCGCAGCCCGCATCCAGGATGGCCTCCGGCTGCGGTGAACACCTGTCCGGGCCTCCGGCTATGCCGTCCAGCAGGGAGAAACCCCACGCCGCAAGTTGGGCGTGGCTGCCGCCGTTCATGCGGCGTATCATAATGCGCCCATCTTCGCCCACAGGCTTGCGGGCATTCTGGAAATAATCTTCGCGTCCCCAGAGTTCTTCGTGGCGAAGTTGGTCGGCCTCGCTAAGAATGGTCCTGCTCTCGTCCATAATGTCGTTTAAAACGGATACTAAATTAGTGCTTTTTGATTTTTTCTCACTAACTTTACAAACTGACTATTCAGATTTTTATTAACACTTAACACATTTATCGATATGGCTAAATTCAGATGCCCCGTATGCGGATACATCCACGAAGGTGACACCGCTCCCGAGAGATGCCCCCAGTGCAAGGTTCCCGGAGAGAAATTCATTAAACTTGAAGAGAGCGACGGCCCGCTGCAGTTTGCAGACGAGCATGTGCTGGGCGTGGCCAAGAATGTACAGGATCCCGAGATTCTCAATGGTCTGCACAGCGACTTCATGGGCGAGTGCACCGAGGTGGGCATGTATCTGGCAATGAGCCGTCAGGCAGACCGCGAGGGTTATCCAGAGATTGCAGAGGCCTTCAAGCGCTATGCATGGGAAGAGGCAGAGCACGCAGCCAAATTCGCAGAGCTGCTGGGCGAGGTGGTATGGGATACCAAGACAAACCTCAAAAAGCGCATGCTGGCAGAGGCCGGCGCCTGCGAGGGCAAGAAGCGCATCGCTACCCTGGCAAAACAGCAGAACCTGGATGCTATCCACGACACCGTGCACGAAATGGCAAAAGACGAGGCCCGTCACGGCAAGGGGTTCGAAGGGCTCTACAACCGTTACTTCAAGGAGTAGTTGAGATGGCGCCATATGTGCTGATACTCAGCTAATTGTACAAAACAACCCCCTCTTTTCGGAGGGGGTTGTTTGTTGTAATGCGCTGATTTACAGCGGTATTTCCACCAGCGTGATTCCTTACGAATACAGGAACCTCTTGATACTCATCTTGGGAGTTTTCTCAAAGGGCTTCTGCTGGAGCTCTACCTTGGTGAGCTGGCTGTAGCCGGGCAGCAGGCGGTTTGCACCAACGCGGATGGCCTCTGCCATATCTGCCTGCTCTTCTCCGCTCTCGGGAAGGGTTGCCTGATCGGGATAAACCAACGCTACCAGCTTGCCGGCGCGGTCTACAACCACGCTCTCTGCAACGCCGTTCTGGTTGTTTACAATCGCCTCGACCTCCTCCGGATAGATGTTCTGTCCGTTGGCAGAGAGTATAAGGCTCTTGCTGCGGCCGCGGATAAATACGTTGCCGTCGGCATCCATGGTGCCCAGGTCGCCGGTGCGCAGCCATCCGTCGTCTGTAAACAGGGTGGCGCTGGCCTCGTCGTTCTTATAATAGCCGATGCAGACGCTCTGGCCGCGGGCCTGGATCTCTCCGGCTACGTGCTCGGGGTCGTCGGAATCGATGCGGATTTCAACAATATCGATGGCACGTCCGCAGGAACCTGCAACATACCCGTCTGCAGCAGGGCGATAGGCCAGCAGAGGGCAGGCCTCGGTCATGCCGTATCCCACGGTGTAGGGGAATTTGATCTTGCGGAACCACTTCTCCACCTCGGGGTTGAGGGCTGCACCGCCCATGATGAATTCGGTGACATTGCCGCCAAAGGCGTTGTAGAGACCGTCCTTTATCTTCTTGAAGATTATCCGGCGGATACCGGGAAGGGCGGTAAGAACCTTCATTGCGGGCTTATCCACCACCGGTTTGATCTTGCTCTTGTAGATTTTCTCCATCACCAGCGGCACGGTTACCAGAAGGTGGGGCTTGTAATCTGCATAAGCCTTGAGCAGGACGGCCGGGGTAGGGGTCTTGCCCAGCCAGTACATGCTGCAGCCGTTGCATACCTGATACATGAACTCTATCATAAGGCCGTACATGTGGGCCATGGGGAGCATGGTTACCATGTTGTGGTCCGGGGCGATGGGCATCCAGCGGTTGCAGAAGTCAATCATCGCGCTCATGTTGCGGCGGGTGAGCATGACGCCTTTGGGGTTGCCGGTAGAGCCGGAGGTGTAGTTGATGATGGCCAGCTCGTCCATGTTGTCGGTGGCGTAGTGCAGGTCGGCGGGGCCGAATCCTTCCGGATATTTGGCGGCGTATGCAGCCTCCATATCGTCGTACGCCTTCTTTGTGGCATCATCGGCCGCAAAGAGCAGATCCCAGTTCTCTACGTTTATCGCAAAGCGCAGGCGGGGCATCTTTGCTGCATCCATCCTGGCCCATTTGGCGCCGGTGGTAAACAGGCCGACGCTCTCTGAATGGTCTACAAGGTTGCAGACAGAATCGGGGGTAAAATCAAACAGGATTGGCACAGCCACGGCACCATAGGTATTAACTGCCAGGAACACCATACCCCAGCGGGCACAGTTGTGGGCGCAAATCGCCACCTTGTCGTCCTTGGGCCTGATGCCGGCGGCATCCATGAACAGGCTGAGTTTCTCTATACGGATGGCCATCTGGCCAAAGCTGTAACTTTCGCCTCCAACGTCGTTGAGAGCTTTCTTGTCCCAGAATTTGCAGACATTCTCCTGCAAACTTGCAATGTAATGAGGGTATTCAGTTATCATTCGCTCAAGTTTCGCAAGTTTTACTTTCTTGGTAATATGTACGTTAGAACAACTTGCTAAACTTTTTTCTGACGCACATTCTTTTATAACGTATCCCTATCCCTAAATCCCTTCCCTCGGGGAAGGGACTTACCCTACGCCCTTCGGGCTTTAAGTGGATTTTCAACAGGATAGAAGCACAAAGATAGCAAATCAGCGGTATTTCTCCAAAAGGCGGGCTATCTGCTCGCGCCGCTGGAATAGGAACTGGGGATCCTGGATGGTATAGGCCTCCTTGTCGTCGATACTGTCGTCTTTATATGCTTCTTCGGGCAGAACCAGCAGCTGGCGGGCCTTGGCCGCATCGGATGCGCTCATGCGGGGGATTCGCTCTTCCAGCATCGTTAGGTATTCAAAATCCTCGATGCCGTCGCGCAGTATCTCCAGCCGGACGCAGGGGATGGGGTAGCCGGTATAGGCGGTTGTCTTGTCCTCGTTGGGGTGACGGTTGTGGGGGTAGAACAGGGTGCCGTCGCCGCAGGCCAGCAGCTTCTGTATCATCTGGCTGGTGCTGCTGAAGCAGTATGGCTCTTCCCACTGGTTCATCAGCGTGCCGGCAGGAGCGACCGAACTTGAATTCCAGGCTGTGCTGGACCAGATAAGGATCCCCTTGAAGCCGTACATATACGATGCCCACAGCCAGATGCGCATGTCAATCGCATTGTGGTCTGTGAAATTGCTGAAGTAGGGATACCTGGTGCCGCAGCAGAGGTAGTTCCACGCCTCCTGCTCCGGCCGCTGGTTGTATTCCTTTATGATATCGCGGTTCTCGAAGCAGTCCCAGCTTACGCAGCTTATATCGGTGGTGGTGCTGATGCTGAGCGAATCGTATGCGTGGCCCCGCCAGGTGCCCATCTCGGTCATGAACGTGCGGATGCCGGGGGCGTATTTCTTGAGGATGCGGTGGGTGTCGTTAAGCAGCGGATACGCCGGCGGGTTGGGTTCGTCGCCCCAGTAGACGTAGGCTTTATCCAGCATTCCGACCTCCTTGAGGCCTGCCTGGAGCTTGGTGAGCCCTTTTGCCATAATCATCTCATACTCCGGGGAACCCTGCTTGAAGCCGCCGATAACGCCGGGCCAGGAGCTGTCAAAGTTCACGCTGCCGATGCCGGCGATTGGGATGGTGAAATAGCGGAATGCATCGTCGGCATAGTATTTCTCTACCCCCTTCTTGAATTCGGTGAAATCGACATCCACATCGATTGTGGTGGGGTCGACCTCAAAATTGCCTTCCGGGAAAAGGTTCTCGCCGGTGGATACGTCTATCAGCTTGACATCGTCGAACCAAACCCGGCCGGTATCTTCGCCCCTTTTGAGTGCGCCCTGGCCAAAGAGGCGGATCTGGATGTATGCTGTGCGGGGGTCAAGGCGGTCGATTTCCAGAGTGTGCTCCTGCCAGTTTTTGTCGTCGTCTACCCACTGGAAGTTGCTGCGGTAGGGAATCTTCTTGAAATCTTTGTCGTAGCAGTCCACCAGCAAGTGGGTGTAAGATGTGGTGTCGGAGCGGGCCATAAGGGTAACCTTGTATGCCTTGTCAGGCTCCACAGGTATAAACTTCCTTCTGTAAAAGGCCTCTGCATTGGAGGTTATGCTTTTGTCCTCTACCAGATAGCAGTACTTGCCCTCTGCGGGATCGTTGCTGTCGTAAACGCCGCCGCTCCACTCTGTCTCGGTCACGGAGTATCTGACAGGGGTGAGGTAGAACGGGTCGCGCGGCTGGATGCGATAGTCCTTGAATGCCTGCATGTAATTGTCGTAAGCGGCCTGTTTGGTCTCGGGCGTGTTGAGGTTCTCATACATCACGACCTCCCAGAACCATAGCCCCATGTCGGCATTTACGCTGGGGCGGGTGGGGAGTGTGAAGTTGCGCACCTTGACGTTAACCGGGATGATGACCTTCCAGCCGTCGGCGTCGGAGAGGGTTACTTTCCCGCTGTAACTGCCTGTCGGATGCCCTGCCGGAGTCTTTAGGGTAATCCAGAATGATGTGTTCTCGCCTTCAGGCGCGTCCTGCGGTTCTTCGTAGAGAGGCAGCGGGTCGGGCCACAGGCCTGGGAACCCGAACGAATCGCTGTTATAGAAGATGTTGACATATTCTGTCTTGCGCACGGCTACCTCAATGTCGCCCGGCAGGCCGCTGACATCCACCTTCAGCTCTTTCAACTCTTTTTTGGGATTGACAACCACGATAAACGATTCGTATTCGTTCTTAGCTGTCGTGAGTTTCACGGTGCCGCCGCGGCGATTAGCCACCGGCGTATCCTTCATCACCTTGTAGCACCCCTCGGCCCACCATACTGAAGCCTGGGCATCGGTTTTCACCAGATACCCGTAGCCCCCCTGGGCCTTCATATACGGGTCGCATTTCTCCAGTTTTTCCGCAACGAATTTCTTCTGTGCAGTTGCGGGATAAGTCACGCACAGCGCTGCCGCCAGCAGCAGGATAGTCTTAATTGTCTGTTTCATTTTCTTACTGTATGTGGTGTCCCACAAAATTACCGACCACAGATATATGGGACACCACTTGCACTTATTTGTACTTTTCAATGAGCCGGGCGATTTGCTCGCGGCGCTCAAACAAAAACTGCGGGTCCTGGATAAAGTATACCTCTGTCTGCTCCAGGTTGTCGTCCTTGAACACTTCGGGCGGCAGCACCAGCAGGTCGCGGGCGTGTGCGGCGTCGGTGGCGGACATCCTGGGGATGGCGGCCTCCAGCATCGTCAGATATTCATAATCCTCTATGCCGTCGCGCAGCGTCTCCAGTCGGAGGCAGGGGATGGGGTAGCCTGTGTATGCGGTGGTGCGGTCTTCGTTCGGATGCCTGTTGTGGGGGTAGAAGAAAATCCCGTCGCCCACGGCCAGCAGCCTCTGTGTGAGCTGGTCGCTGCTTGCAAAGCAGTAGGGCTCCTCCCACGGATTCTGCAGCTTGCCGCCGGAGGTCTGGCTCCCGGAGTTCCAGTCTGTGGAGGACCACATCAGAACACCTTTAAAGCCGTACATATATGATGCCCAGAGCCAGATGCGCATATCTATGGCGTTGGCATCTATGAAATCGGTGAAGTATGGGTGGTGTGTGGTGGCGCACAGGTAGTTCCAGGGCTCCTGCTCCGGCCTCTGCTGATATTTTTTGATGACGTCGTGATTCTCGAAGCACTCCCAGCTCACGCAGCTGATATCGGTTGTGGGGCTGATATCCATAGTGTCATACCTGCGTTCTCGCCATGTGATGAGCTCGGTCATGAATGTGCGGATTCCCGGGGCATACTTCTTAATCATGTTGTGTGTGTCTTCGAGCAGGGGATATGCCGGCGGCATGGGCTCGTCGCCCCAGTAAACCAGGGTCTTGTCCAGCATCCCCGCCTTTTTGAGCCCCGCCTGCAGCTGTGTAAGGCAGCTGGCCATGAGCTTTTCATACTCTGGGGTGCCCTGCCGGAAGCCACCTATATTGCCCGGCCATGAATTGCCAAAGTTTACGCTCCCGATGCCGGCAATGTTTACGGAGAAGTAGCGCATGCCCTCGACATCGCGGTATTTGGCCGCCGCCTTGTTGAATTCGGTGAAATCGACCTCTACCTTGATTTTGTCGGGATCTATCTCAAAGTTTCCCTGGGGGAATATATTCTCGCCGGTGGTGGAGTCGATTACCTTGATATCGTCGAACCATGTTGTGCCGGTGTCGCCTCCCGAAGCGAGATAGCCGGCCGCGAAGAGCCGAACCTGGATGTATGCCGTGCGGGGGTCGAGGCGGTCGATATCCATAGTGAAGTCCTGCCACTCGGTATTCATGTCCAGATGCTTGAAGCGGCGCCGGAATGTGAGCGGGTTGCGGTTGGCGTCAAAGCAGTCGATAATCAGCTGTGTGGTGGTCTCTTCACTGGATTTTGCACTTACTAAGATGCGGTATTGTGAATTGCCCTTTACCGGGATGAATCTGGGAACCCACACCGCTTCTGCGTTGCCGCCGGTGGAGCCGTCACATACGACGTAAGAGTACTTGCCCTCTGCGGCGGTGCTGCTGTCGTAAAAGCCGCCTGTCCACTCCGGCTGGGTTACATTGTACTTTATTGGGTTAAGGAAGAACGGGTCGCGCGTCTGTATCTTGTAATCGTTGAAGGCCTTGATATAATTGTCGAAAGCTTCCCGTTTCTGTTCTGCCGTGTTGAGGTTTTCGTAAAGGATGACCTGGTTGAACCAGAGGCCGAAGTCGGCGTTGCAGCTGGGACGGTCGGGCAGGGAGAAGCTGCGGACCTTGACGCAGACCGGGGCCGATACTCTCCAACCGGATGCATCAGAAAGGGTCACGCGGCCGCCGTAGCTGCCTGCAGCATGGCTGGCGGGAGTCTTGAGAGTAATCCAGAAGGATGTGTTTTCGCCAGAGGGGGCATCCTGGGGCTCTTCATAGAGCGGCAGCGGGTCGGGCCAATAACCCGGGAATCCGAACGAGTCGCTGTTGTAGAACAGATTGACATATTCCGTCTTGCGGATTGTAACCTCGATGTCCTCCGGCAGGCCGCTGAGCTCTACCTTGAGGTCTTTCATCTCTTTCTTTGGTTTGACCACGACGATGAACGATTCGCACTCGTTTTTCGCCGTCGTCAGCTTAACGGTACCGCCGCGCCGCCTTGCCACCGGCATATCCTTCATCACCTTGTAGCACCCTTCTGCCCACCAGACGGCCGCCCTTGAATCGTTCCTGATCAGGTATCCGTATCCGCCCTGAGCCGTCATGTACGGGTCGCATTTATCCAACTTCTCCGCTACGAATTTCTTCTGGCCTGCCGCCGACAGTGCCACACACAGCGCCGCGGCCAGCATCAGAATGGTTTTAATTGTATGTTTCATTTCCTTACCGTATGAGGTGTCCCCAAAATATACCGACCACAAGATATATGGGACACTACTCGCACTTATCGGTATTTTTCTATGAGCCGGGCTATCTGTTCGCGGCGTTCCAGAAGGAACTGCGGGTCCTGGATATAGTACTTTTCCGGGTGGTCGGCATCGTCGTCCATAAAGACCTCTTCGGGCAGAACCAGCAGGGTGCGGGACAGAGCGGCATCACGCTCTGACATCTTCGGAATGCGGTCTTCAAGCATCTTCAAGTACTCGTAATCCTCAATACCGTCGCGGTTTATCTCCATGCGGATGCTGGGAATCGGGTCGCCTGTATAAGGGGTGGTGGTATCCACGCCGGGGTGGCGGTTATTAGGGTAGAACATTATGCCGTCGCCGTTGGCAAAGAGCTGCGGGTTGCCCTCCTTGTCGTAGCCGAAGCTCTCCGGGGACTCCCAGGGGTTGATCATCTTGCCCTGCTTTATTGCAAAGTCGGAGTTCCAGTAGGTCGAGCTCCAGATAAGGATGCCCTTGAGACCGTACATATACGATGCCCAGAGCCACAGACGCAAATCGATGCCGTTGTGGTCGGTGAAATTGGCAAAGAAGGGGTACTTGGTGGCGCAGCACAGGTAGCTCCAGACCTCCTGGCCGGGACCGCTGTAGTCGGCCACCTTGGGGTGGTTGTCGAAGCAGTTCCAGCTAACGCAGCTTATGTCGGTGACATCGGCCACGTCGTAGTCAACAGGCTTGTCCAGCCAGGTGACCTGCTCCGTCATAAATGTGCGGATGCCGGGGGCATATCTCTTCATCAGGGTGTGGACCTCGCGGATATAGCCGTAGGAGGGCTCCAGCGGCTCGTCGCCCCAGTAGATGTAGGTCTTGTCCAGCACGCCGGCATCGCGCAGGCCGGCCTCCAGCTTGGGCAGGTAGTCTGCCATAAGCTTTTCGTGCTCCGGGGTGCCCAGTTCGTAGCCGCCAAACACTCCGCGGGCATAGCCGGTGGGACCGCAGCTGCCCAGCCCCTCCACATTCACAGAGAAGGCGTTGAAGCCACCCTCGCCAAAGTACTTCTCTGCCACCTTGTTGAACTCGGTGAAGTCGATGTCCACTGTGCCGTCTGAATTGATGGTGGTCTTGAAGGGGGCATACAGGAACGGGTCGTACGGCGCAATCTTATAATCGCGATATGCGTCCAGATACTTGTAGAAGACCTCCTCCTGTTGCTCGCGGGTTTTAAGGTTCTCGTATTGCTTTACAAAGCCGAACCAGAGGCCGTAGCCGCTGGACACTGTGGGAGTCTTTGGCAAATCGAACTTGCGCACCTTGAGCCGCAGCGGGGCGGAAACCTTCCAGCCGGAGGCGTCGGAGACGGTCACCCGGCCGCGACGCATACCTGAGCGGGCGCCGTATGGCGTCTTGACGGTAATCCAGAAGGATGTGTTCTCTCCGGCAGGGGCTACGCACGGCTCTTCCAGCATCGGCAGCGGGTCGGGCCACAGCCCGGCATAGCCAAAAGAGTCGCTGGGGCTGGGGACATCCACGTATTCAACTTTGCGGACCTTGACCTGATAGCCGGCCGGCAGACCGCTCACCGCCACAGAAACGCCCTGCAGGTCCTTTTGGGGCTTCAGCACGATAATGAACGATTCATATTCTCCGCGGGCGGATGACAGACGCACCTTGCGGCCGCGTCGCGCAGCCACCGGCGTATCTTTCATTGGCTTGTAAACACCTTCTGCCCACCATACATCGGCTTTTGGGGTATGTTTCACCAGATATCCATATCCCCCCTGAAGGGTCATATACGGGTCACACTTCTCCAGCTTCTCTGCCTTCCACTCGTGCGCATTTCCAACCGTCGGCACCGCCACCATAGTCGCCACCAGGGCGACAGCAATAAGGAGCAATCTCTTCATACAGAACTATTTGGTGAGCACGATTGCAAAGCCGCCGCCAGGAGCCATATGGATGTCCAGCTTGTCGCCGGCAGCAACTGTCTTGAACTCGTGTTTGAAATCGGTAGCGTGGCGGTCGGCGTTCATGCCGTCGCGGTAAATCTCTGCTTGCCACTTTCCGCTGCCCAGGAAACTCAAATCCAGCGTTACATCGCGCTCATCCCAGTTAGTGGTGCCTCCGACATACCAGGTATCACCGCTGCGGCGGGCCATCAGGATATACTTGCCTACCTCTCCGCCAAGGCCCACAGAGTCGTCGAACACGGTGGGAATCCGCGAAATGAAGCTGAGGCACTCGGGTTCGCGCCGGTATGCAGAGGGGCCGTCGCAGAGCATGCAGAGAGGCGATTCAAAAATCACATACTCGCCAAGCTGGTGGCAGCGGGTGCCCTGGCTCATGGTCTCGCGGCTCTTGAGGTAGGTGCTGCGGCTGCCGTTTCGCATAGCCCCCTGGGTGTAGTCTACCACGCCGGCCGCCATGCGGATATACGGGAATGTCACATCGTTCAAAGGCATATCGATCTCGATGCCGGTCCAGCGCATGTTCTCCAGGCCGTAAACGCCCTCGTAGTTCAGGACATTGGGATAGGTGCGGTTAAGGCCGTGCGGCTTGAATGCTCCGTGGAAGTCAAGTACCAGATGATACTTTGCGGCCACCTGCGCAGCCTTGGTGTAGAACTCCAGCATATACTGGTCGTCGCGGTTCATGAAGTCGATCTTGAAGCCCTTGACGCCCATTGCAGAGTAGTGCTTGCAGACATGCTCCATATCGCGGGCAAAGGCGTAATAGCCAGCCCAGAGGATGATCCCGACACCCTTTTCTGCAGCGTATGATGTGAGCATCTCAAGATCTATGGCGGGGACGATATCAAACAGGTCTGCCTTGCCCTCTGTGCTCCAGCCATCGTCCATGATGATGTATTCTATACCGTTCTCTGCCGCGAAATCGATGTAGTGCTTGTAGGTATCGTTGTTGATGCCGACCTTGAAATCGACCCCTGTCACGTAGAAGTTGTTCCACCAGTCCCAGGCCACCTTGCCGGGCTTTACCCAGCTGAAGTCAGAACCCTTCGCTGGAGCATCGCCCAGACGGTATACGATGTCGTTGTTCACCATCTGGATGTCGGAGGTGCTGATTGCAAATATCCTCCAGGGGAACTTCTCGCCCGGAAGGCACTCTGCAAGATAGTCGTGGCGGGAGAGGATCTCCTCCTGGATGTTGTTGTATCCGCCCTGCTTCATCTCTTTTGGCAGGGGTGCCCACACGCCGTGCAGGTTTTTGGTGCCGTTGCCCTGCAGGTACATGCCGGGATATTTATAGAGTGCAGACTCCATGATGTTGATCTTGCGACCCTTGGGAGCGTCTATCATCTGCGGCAGATAGGCCAGCTTCTCCGGATGGATCTGGCTCAGCGGATAATACTCGTAGATATTTTCGAAAGACGACTCAAAACCGTTCCACGAGAAGGCCACCCAGGTGTTCCAGTCCTCTGCAAAGTTGAACTCCGCGGTCTCGCTCTGGACCTTGAAAGGCTTTTTGCTCTTGGAGACAAAGCGGTATGCGATGCAGTCGTCGTAGGCGCGGAAAATCACGTCGCAGTTCTTGTAGCAGAGGGTAAGCTCGTTATAATGGTCGTGTACCTCGGCCCGCTTGTATGCTATTGCGGCAAAGGTCTCGTCTGCGCTGCGGCGGGAGAACTTCTGCAGTTTGCCGCCGCCGTAAACAGTCCCGTCGGTGAGCTTCATCTCCACGCGGGAGTCCTGCAGCAGGCACTCCCCATCGTAATATACTGCCCAGGAGAGGGTTTTGCCGGCAGTGATGTTGGCCACGATGTGTCCGTCGGGCGACATAAGCTGAATGTTCTTGGAGGCCGCAAAAGCTGCGGGGCAGACCAGCAGCAGAAGTGCCGCCAGTGCGAAAATCTTGAGAGTCTGTTTCATTTATTCTGATTCGATAATGTTTTCTACTATGTTATTGGCAACTATAGCGTCATCTTCCAGCCGGAGCTTGAGCCAGCTGGTAATCTCGGCAAGCTGTTCTGCAGAAAGAGCTTCGGTAGATAATATGAGCGCGTTGGTGACAGGAGCTGTTGCGATGCTGTCGCCCGTAATCCGTATTGCCGAACCCTGCGAGAGCGACATGCCGCTCACGGCGGGATATTTATACCTGAGTTCCTTGGCAATCTGGCCGTAGGGGATGGTGCGCGCCTGGCTGGCGGCCAGCTGCTCTTCCAGTTCCCGGATGCGGGCATCCTTGGCCGCAATGGCCTCTTCTGCACGCTCGTAGACCCCTTTGAGAAGTTCGTCGGCCTTGGTGCCGAAGGAGTTGACCTTTATCTGCAGTTCGTTGCTGTCCAGGCCGTGCCGTTCTGCCGCCTTGTGCAGGTATTCTATATCGCCTTCAGATAGTTCGCCTGCAAAATATATCACAGCATTGTTGCCCTTGATGGAGTAGTCGTAGATATACGCATCGCCAAAGATCTTGTTCTCTTCAATAAAGGCACGCACCTCCCGCTCCGTGTTGTTGGTGCGTATCATCGTCACCGCACTTATCACGCTGGGGATGATTATGGCCAGCAGGATCAGGCTGGAGATGGTGCGGAAATGATTGCCCTGCGGGATATTCTCGGCCACCTTGTCGAACTTGAGGTAGCGGGTGGTGAAATAGGTCGCCATCAGAATGAAGACCGTGTTTATCAGGAACAGATACAGCGCGCCAAAGAAGTAGTGCATGTTGCCGCTGGCCAGGCCGAAGCCGGCGGTGCAGAGCGGAGGCATCAGGGCGGTGGCGATGGCTACGCCGGACAGCACCGTGCCGCGCTCTTTGCGACATAGCTCGAGGGTGCCGGCAACTCCGCCGAACAGCGCTATGAACACGTCGTATATCGTGGGGCTGGTGCGGGCCAGCAGCTCGGTGGGATTGGCCATCTTGAGCGGAGTGAGCAAGAAGTAGAGAAACGCCGCCAGCAGGCTGACTGAAACCATCACCAGAAAGTTCTTGAGCGCGCCAAGGAGCAACTTCTGGTCGTTGATGCACAGCGACAGGCCCATGCCAAAGATAGGACCCATGAGCGGCGATATGAGCATCGCACCGATTATAACCGGGATGGAGTTGACGTTGAGGCCGACGGAGGCGATTACTATGGAGCATACCAGAATCCAGACGTTGGTGCCGCGGACGTTGATACCGTTGCGTATCTTGGCTGCCGCAGCCACCGTGTCCAGCTCGTCGTCCATGGATGTCACGCTGTGCCAGTTGAACTTTATCTTATCCCAAAAAGAAAGGTTGTCTCCCATACATTTTCAATACTAAGTGTAACCTCACAAATATAATCACACTATGGCGTTCGGCGAAATTTTTGTAGTCATATAAGGCAATATTGTTTCAGTCAAAAAATACTCGCAATGGAAATCAGAGAATCTAAGAGAATTCAGAATTCTATCCTTAACTCGCTGGAAAAGAGGGCTCTGGTATATATGGCCGGGCGCCTTCCCGAGTGGGTCACCAGCGATATGATGACATTTGTGGGGTTTGTGGGCTCGATTATGATATGCGTCGGTTTTCTTCTGACCGGCATCTCCATCAACTTTCTATGGCTCTCTGTCGCCGGCCTTGTGGTCAACTGGTTCGGCGACTCGCTCGACGGCACCATCGCCCGCGTGCGCAACAGCCAGCGGCCGGTTTACGGCTATTATCTGGACCATACGATGGATGTGGTGAACGAGATATTGATGTTTGTTGGTCTGGGTTTTTCGCCCCTGGTGCATCTTGAGATTGCGCTGGCCGCCTTTATCTGCTATCTGGCGCTCACCCTTAACGTGAGCATGGACACTTACCTGCGGGGGGAGTTCCGCCTGACCTACGCCCGCTTTGGTCCTACCGAATTTCGCCTGGTCGTGATACTGGTGTGCCTGCTGTTCATATTCGTTCCCGCCGTGAGGGATTATGCCCGCCCGGTAACCGTTTTGAACAATGAGTACGTATTCGGTATTTTCGACTACATTGCGTTGTTCATGACAGCGGTACTGGGCATAATTTGGGTTGCTGCCATAATCTCGGACATCCGCTATTACGCCAAGGCAGATCCGCCCAAGAAGCGTCAGAAATAAATATGGCAGCAGAACTGTTTCCTGTTTCAGAACTGGAAAAGGCATCTCCCCTGTTCAGGGGCAGGTGCGGCAATGCCATTGCGCGGGGTCTGCTCAATGCGTTTGAGATAACGGCCGTGCAGCGGCTGTACGACGGCGCCGAGTGCGGCAACGGTCCAGACACCGCCGCCGGTCTTGTGAAAGGACTGGACCTGAAATATACCGTGAGCGGGCTGCAGGAGCTTGAAAATCTGCCCGAAGGGCCGTTTATCACTATCAGCAACCATCCGATAGGGAGTCTGGACGGAGTGATACTGGTGGATTTGATGGGGCATCTTTTCCCCGACTACAAGCTTCTGGTGAACCAGTTCTTGATGCGGATAGAGGGGCTGCGCCCCAGTTTTATATCGGTAATCCCTACGCTGGAAGAGCGTACGGCGGCTAAGGCAGAAAGCATTAACGGTATCCGGATAGCATGGCAGCACCTAAAGGATGGACACCCGCTGGGGCTTTTCCCCTCCGGCGCGGTTTCTGACCTGATATTCGGTCGCAGGCCGGAGGTGACAGTTCCGCCCGCTACCGGTTATTCTCCGGCGGGATGTTATACCGATGCCGATGGATTGCTGCGGTACCGGGAACCCCGTGTGCGCGACCGGCAGTGGCAGATGCCTATCGTAAAGTTTATACGCAAGGCCGCCGTTCCGGTGGTGCCGATCCGCTTTTTTGACGGGAATTCCCCGCTGTTCTACTGGCTGGGGGCGATGCACGGCTGGAAGCTGCGCGTTACCCGCCTGCCGCACGAGGTGATGAACAAGCGCGGCAAAACCATCCGCATGGGCATCGGACCAATCATCACAGCGCAGCAACAGCTTGCATGCGCCACACTGGAAGATCTGCGGACGTTGCTGCGTGCATCTGTGTATGCCCAGCAGCCGTAACGGACAAACTATTTCTCTTCGTAGATAAGTATCGACTTGCGGGCGGAGTTTATCTTGCGGGCGAGTCGGCGGACATCCTTTGCAGATACAGAGCGATACAGCTTCTCTGCATCGTATCCGTATTTCTTGCCCCAGCGGACATACTCTACCATCCGGTTCTCCTGCTGGGGGAGGGAGCGGGCTATGCGGGCTTCGTTCTCGTAATGATGCTTTACAAGATACTTGAGCGCCAGCTCCATCTCCTTCTCGGACGGGCCATCCTGGCACATGCGGTCCATCTCTTGTTGGATGTCGCCCAGCAGGATATCCTTCATCTCGGGCCGGGTCTGGAAATGAACCGTCGATTTGGTGGGGATACCCTTTTCGTCGCTCACAACGGTGTTGAGGAACACGCTGTAGGCGCCGCCGCGCTCTTCCCGTATCAGGCTTAGGTAGCGGGCAGACATTATGTAGTCCAGGAATTCAACCTCGGCGCATTCGCGGGGCGAATTGCCTATATTAGACAGAAAGTTGTAGCTGATATCGGTGAGCGGTTCCGAGAGCGGGGTGTGGCTCTCTTCGTAGCGAAGCTCTCCCTTGAAGGTGGGCGTTGCTGGGAGATATTTCCCCTTACTGTAGGGATATCCGCCTCCCAGGCTCGCCACATAGGTGCACACCATCTCACGTATCAAATCTTCTTCGAGGTCGCTGCAGATAATCACCTTAAGGGTAGAGATATCGCTGTAGCTGCGGCGGTATACATCCTCCAGCAGGGGCAGGTCTACCGCCTCGATGGATGTGCTGTCTATCTTCTGCTGCCAGGGATGGTCTCCGAATATCATCTCCTGCGTCTTGTCGTCGAACAGGTTCCGGGGACTCGGCTCTTTGCCCAGCGATTTTAGGGAGGCCGCCTTGGCATTCTCCAGTTCGCTATCTGTGCCGAAATAGGGCTCCATGACTTGTAGCCAGGCCAGTTTGAAGGCCGTTTCCGTGCGGTCGGTGCGGGCAGTGATATCTATCCTGGCAGAATTGGTGCCGCCGCCCAGCATCAGTTTAATGCCAGAGAGTTCCGGATAGTGGCGCCAGTCGCCGTGGCTGCGGCCGCGGCTGCCGGCGGTGCGGCGGTTGTAATGTACCGCATAGCGTCCGGCAGTGATATTGTCCTGCTCAAGTGCCTTGTAGCCGGTGTCAAACAACCAGGTCATAGAGAGATGGTCGCTGCCTTCGGCCGGAGCTGCATGCTTGTAGAATACGGAGACGCCGTTAGAGAGGGTCCACTTTTCAAAATCCATCCCCTTCACGGGGGCGGTCTTTACAATCTTGCCCGGGATAGCGTCAACGTTCAGGTCAAATTCCGGGTATTCGAGATAATCGGGGGCGATGTCGGTTTCGCGGGCTGCAGCTATCGCCTGCTGCATCTGCTCTGCACTGGGGGCGGCACCGGGCTCCTTTACATCGTTGTAACTGTTGGAGTAAATCTGCTCGCACTGTTCAAACATTAAGGCCGGATAGGGGGCGATGTCGGCCTCTGTTATCGATTCGAGCGCCTCCTGCCGGATAGCTTTCAGGGTGGTGGGCAGCACCAGCGGAGAACCGGTAAGAAAGCTGGACAGAATGCAGCCAACTATCTCGTTGTTTGCGACCTCTTCTTTCTGGCGGGAGTCATCGAGATGCATCTTGGTGCTGATATGCAGCTTGGCTGCCTCCAGTTCGCGGGCGCTTATGCCGTATCGGAGCAACCTTTGTACCTCGGTCTCGGCGAAGCCCACGCAGTCCAGCAGGGGCCGCTTTCCCTTTGCCACAAGGGTGAGCATGGTGACATACATGTCGGGGCTGTAGGGGTTGAGCACTGCGGTGGCACTTTGCACCGGGCTCCCCTTGCCCCTGGTGCGCTCCGTAAAGCGGTCGGCAAGCACACTGGTAATAATCTGCCGGCACATGAAATCCTTGAAAAAGGCTTTGCTGCCGTGGTCGGTGACAGTTGCGCGCTGCTTGTAGAAGGCCTTGTATGCCTGATACTTGATCTCGGGATCGGTCATGTCGGCAAACATGGGCGAGGGCTGGGCAGGGGGGATGTATTCTCCCTTGGGCTCGGGGTTTACCGGCGCGGGAATGCTCCCAAGGCAGCGCTCTACGCGTGCGGCCATCTCCTCTGAGTCAAAGTCGCCTACAATTATCACCGCCTGCAGGTCGGGGCGGTACCACTTGTGGTAGAAGTCCAGAATCTCGTCCCGCTTAAAGCCGTTTATCACCTCCAGGGTGCCTATCACGGTGCGCTCTGCCTGCTTGGAGTCCTTGTATATCAGGGCTGTCTGCTTGCGGGCCATGCGGCTGCGGGGTTCGTCGCCCAGGCGCCACTCTTCACTGATAACGCCGCGCTCTTCGTCCAGGGCTTTCTGCTCACAGGAGATGTCGCACGACCAGTCGCGCAGCACCAGCAGTACGCTGTCTATGAAGCTTTCCCGCACCAACGGCACTTTGGAAAGGTTATATACGGTTTCTGTCTTTGCGGTGTATGCGTTTACGTTATATCCAAAACGAACCCCTTCTTTTGCCAGGAACTCCAAAAGCTCCTTGTCGGGATAGTGGCGGGTTCCGTTAAAGGCCATGTGCTCCAGGAAATGCGCCAATCCGTTCTGGTTGTCCTCTTCCTGCAGTGCACCGACGTTGTGAGCGATGTAGAATTCTGCAGTCCCGGCAGGGTTGGCGTTGTGGCACAGGTAATAGGTCATGCCGTTGGCAAGCCGGCCGCAAACAATCTCGGGGTCGGGAGCAATCTCCTGGGCGCCGGCGGCAGTTACGGCCAAAAGCGCACACAGCGTGAGCAGGGTACGTTTAATTCTCATGCGTAAAAAAAATGTGTCAGAAGGTGCAGCCTACAGTAATCTCAGCAATGTTTCTGTTGCTGCCCTCCAGGTATTGAGGATTGACAAGAAGGTTGACAAAACGGTCTGACAGTGCGATATATGGAGCAATTTTTTTGAAGCGGAGCATAGTCCATTTCGCTTCCAAACCGGCGCCGGCTCTTGCTGCGGTGTCATATTCGAACTGGCGGTTAAGCCAGTCATCAAACGATTTGGCTTTGGACGAACCGCCGTAGGAACCGTCAGTTTTTGGATTGCCCCAACCATCGAAGATGGTCAAGTCCAACTTTATTGAGAAACAGTCTGCCTTGCATTTGATGTTGCGGGCAGCAGAGAGTGTTGCGGCAACGTTCAGGAAAGACTGATTGCGATATTCAGGGTAAAGGACAGTGTTCTTGGCGCTGCGCAAGGCTTCAGCATTGGCCTTAATGACCCAGTCCGGCAGATATCCTGTCCTGTTCTTTTCCAGGGTATAGGCCAGGTGGGCAGTGATGTCGCTGCGGGTAAGGGTTTTGTTCTGACCGTGGTACACTATGGTGGTGTTCATTCCGGCCGTGGCCTTGTACTCGTATGAGTTGGTATAGTTGGACAGTATCTTGAGTCCACCGTCCAATTCAAAACGGTGTAGGTTATTTCCGGAGATTATATCCAGCTTGCTTTCTAATTTGGCTTCCGGACCCTTGAATTCGCAGAAAACGACTGAGGTGGAGGTTTTGCTCCCATAGTAACCGGTGCGCCACAGCGCCGTCAGCTGCCCGTAGAAACGGGTATCTCTGCCGGATGCGAGCTGGATGGCAAGGCCGTAACGGTCGTTGGTCAGGGGGCGGATATTCTGTGTGGATACATAGCCGTGATCCCCGTCGAAATCTTCTTTGCTGCCAAAGAATGCACCCTGGTCCACAAGGACGTCATAATCTGTGTCAACGGTTCCGTAAAGGCCGCCGCTCAACTGCTCCAGAGTATGGCGATATATTAGATTGGCTCCGAGTTCAGATGTTTCCGAGAGTTTCAGCATCACTCCGGGAGAGAGGGCGAGGTCTGTGAAAACGTTGAGGAATCTCGGATCCTTGTATTTGGCCTGGTCGGCGGCAATATAATCAAAGCGCAGACCGGCACTCAACTTTTCGCTGAAAGAATAGGACATGCCGCCATAAAGGCTGTAAGTTTCTCTCTTCTTTGTTCCCACGGTGCCCGTGGTCTCCTCAAGAAAATTGATGGCATTGTCCGAAGGGTCAAGCAAAATTGCACCTCCCATTTTCTGACCCCGGAAAAGGGAGTATGACAGCCCGCCGCAGAAGACTATCCTGTCGGATAATCTTCTGAACGAACTGGCATGCGCCGCTGCGCCCCAGCTGTCTGGAGACCCTTCTATGGGGATGACAGCGCCGTTTTCTTTTGTGAATGATGTCGCTGCTTCCGAGAACCCTTCGTTGTCCAGTATTGACAGGCATGCTGCATTATTGAAGCCCAACAAAGGATTGGAGTCCAGGGTGTGCTGGAAATCACGCAGGGGTGTCTGCCCCGCAGCTGTTGCAGCGAGGCAGAGAGCCATTGCGCATACGAAAGGTATTCGGAGTTTCATGTCTTATTTCTTAAGAGTGGCAACCTTTCTCAGGTGGAAGTCGGTAGAGGAGTTGTTGGTGTCCATAAAGACAATCTTTGCTCCTGCTGCGATTGAAGCTTCGGCATCGATGCCGGAAGGATCGCTGTCTTCTTCACTGACAGCGCCGGCATAATCGTAAACAAGCTTGCCTTGGTTCTCGGCGATAGCCTCGGTGGCAGCCTTGTCCACATTCCGGTAAGTGGAATAACCCAGTTTGTTGGTGTATACCTGATAACCCACGTTGACGACTCTGGGGAAGCGGTAGAAGTATTTGGTTTCATCTGCTGCAGGCCAGAGTTCGAGGGCATCGAGAACCCATCCGCAAGGAATCTTGACATAATTGGAGGCAAGGCTTGAAGGATTGGTGTTGTCCTGATTCTCTGCCTTGGTTACGTAGTCAGAAAGGTTGACGCCAGCCTCGGGAATGAGGATGAAGGGAGATGCGGACTGGATGGGGAAAGGCCATGCGGTACCGGTGCCGAACACATAAGTCTTCATGTGATGACTCTCGGGAATGTTGGCAGAAGGTGCCGGATAGTTGTCTGCTTTGTTGAAAGAGGTTTCGATGTCATAGAGGCAGAAGTCCACATTACTGAGATCCACAGACTGCGGATAAGTCTGAGTGTGGTCGATTGCACCGTTAATTGCAATAGCAATCTGGGAATAGGGAGCAATCTTCACCTCGGTGCCGCTTTGGAACCACCAGATTGCATAAGAAGCGGGTGTCCAGCCTTCGCTGTCGTAAGAGATAACGCCGTCCGTGATGGGGTATTTGTTTGTTGCGGGAAGAGCGGTAATCTGGGCCATGGCAAGTCCCATCCTGCTGGCATCAACTTCGGTGTCGGAGTTGTTGTAGATAATAATATACTTGTCCAACTGGTAGGTCTTGCCTGCGTCATTGGTCGACCCTCCGTTGTAGAGCTCTTTGATGATGAGCTGGCTGGCCTTGGACTCGGTGAGTATAATTGAAACAGTGGGCTTTTCGCCAACCTCAACGACTAAGTTTGCGCTGCCGTTGTAGTTGAACAGGGAACCGTCTACAGATTTCTTGTAAGAAATGGTTGCGGTGTAAACGCCCACGGGAACATTGAAAGTTGCGACTCCGTCGGCATTGGTCAAAGCTTCGAAACTTGCAGTGCCGTTGGAGAGGGTCACTGTAACCCCTTCTTCCGCAATCGGACTGTTTTCGAAAGAGAGCTGCACATCGACATCCTGGGTTTCTGGGCCTTTAGGCTCGCAGGAAACTGCCACGAATGCGAAAAGCACAGTGATCAAGCAAATAATTTTTTTCATCACGTTATGAATTAGTTGGTTAAAATGTTAATCTGAGTGTGAGTCCGTAGTAGAACTTTGGAACATAGCTGGCGGCAGAAACATAGTTTTGCGTTTTGGTAGACCAGATCTGCGCCCTGTTCACAAAGAAGTTGTTCGCATAGAAAGAGATGGACGCCAAATCACCGATTTCCTTGGTCACGCTGAAGTTGGCGCTCAAAAAAGGAGAGTAGTAATCCTTCTCGAAAATATAAAGGTAATTGGATCCGTAGGTGAGAAGTTTAAGGTCGCTGAAGAGTTTGTCGTTTCCCGCTTCGCGGGCTGCAATAAGGTCTGCAAGGAAATCTCTTTGTGTGGGGTCGTCGTAAGTGCTGTAATACTCCGGATATCTGATTACATAAGTGTTGCCGTCGTATATCGATGCTCCGTCTACTGTCGACAGTATGTCTGACTTGTCGCTTACCACTTTTGCGATTTCCTGCCCGTCGGGGGTTTCGCTCAGGGTCCTGGAGTACTTCAGCAGACTGGCCTCGACCTTGACTGAAACAATCATCCTGATGTCCGGGATGTGGGTGGTTAGTGTGACGTTGGTGCGCAGCGTAGTAGACTCAGAGCCGTTTGAATAGGAATTGCCGCCAAGGTAGTGACCTATATACCTGTAAGGCATGCCGTCCTGGGCAGAGCGCTGGGTTACCGGCGCATTTTGCACCCATGTATACGACAGCCCTTTGTAGTGATACCACGATCCGTCCAGACGTACGTCGGTGTGTATGGGTTTGATTTGAACAAAGTCGATGACCCACTCCAGTCCGTAGCGGTCTATGGGATTTGCCTCATTGCCGGGATAGTAGCGGGTATCCAATTCTTTATAGGTAAGGTTTGCAAGCGTCTGGGAGGGCAGGATGCCATTCTTGTCAGAAACCGTAACAAGACCGGTGACCGCATCTATCGTGAATACCCGGTCGTCGGCAGCAATGGACACACCACCGAGAGATGAATCGGGTGTGTAGGCGTACTGCGCCCGGTCGTAAGCGGTATAAATCTTATAAGCGTCAAAGGTACGGTTCCAGTATCCGGTGAGAGATATCTTGTTGCCGAAAAGGTCGGTTTCAATTCCGATTTCAGTCACGCGGTTGCGCTGCCACTTCAAATCCGGGTTGTACTCAATGTCACGGGGCATGATGTAGTAGGCAGAGAACGACTCGTTGTTGGAGTTTGTAGTGGAAGAGAACACCCTGATGTCCCTGTATGTCGGCATGGGGAACAGGACGCTGAAAGAGGGGAGCTTTACAGCCTGCCCCCAGTTGGCCCTGACGGCCAGCTCCCGTACGCTCTTGCGGCTTCTTCCTTCCCGAGGGAGAATCGTATACTTGGCATTGAAACGCGGGGATAAACTGGAGGTGGTGCCGTATGCAGAGCCTTTGATTATGGTGTTGTCGTTGCGCAGGCCGGCTACCAGATTGATACGGCCTTTCCCTACAGGTATCATCAGGTTTTCTTCTGCGTAAACAGCAACGTTGTGCATAACCGGATTGTCGCAGTAGCGATATTCGCGGAAAGTAGGCGCTGTGGACATATCCTCTGAATAAGCGCCGATTCCAAAGTTACGGTCGGTGCTCCATTCTGCTCCGATCTTGAGCTTGCTGCTCGCTTTTGCGATGTTGTGGGCAAGATTGGCCTTGGCAGAAAGGCGTGTGGTCATGGGCCGGTTGTCGTCGCACATAATGTTGTACCAGTGGCCGCCTGGAATATACATCACCGGCGGGACATCTTCGGCATAAGGGACGGACATGAAATAACCTGCCTCTTTTCCGTGTAGCACATCCTTGTTGATGGCAGAAGAATTGTATGTCCTTTCTTTGCTTGTCGCATCGGAATATGCAATGGAGCCGTTGACTTCGAAACTGGTAATCCAGGGCTTGCTAAGCAGCCAGTTCAGCGAGAAATTGCCCCTTATGGCATTGTCGTTGGCTTTGGACCAGGTGCCCTGGAAAGCATCGGGATCGGCTTTGGTGTCCATCCCGCCCAGGTTGCCGGTTACGCCTAAGCTTAGGCGAAGGGGCATAGAGGAAAGGAAGCCGTTGTTAAAGATGTTCATATACGACACCGATATCTGCTCTCTGCGGTATGCCGTATAAGGTGACATCTGCTTGGAGATGGATTCCGTGTATTCAATGCTGGTGTTCAGCACGCCCCTAGCGCGCCCGTACCGCCCGGAACCAAGGCCGAATCCTTTGGATACAGAGGTCTGTTTGGTATTGGGACTGGTGGATGCCGTTATCATCCAGGGCGTTTTGCCCTTCTTGAGGTTAACCTTTACGACACCGGAGGACATATCGCCGTATTCAACGCTCGGCACGCCGGTAATGACCTCCACCGATTCAACGTTTGTCGAGGCAATGCTGTTGGTGGAGACACCTTTTATGGTATTGCTGGTTGAGGCGGTGGCGTATGAGGCATTGTTGGAAAGACGGACTCCGTCCACCTCCACTGCCGTGCCGAAAGAGGCATTGCCCGATTCGCTGCTGCCGGCGCGGATGTTGAACTGTTTTTCCGTCGTAAGGGAAGGGTCCACCGTGGCTCCACCGGGGAGCAGGCTTGATATGTCCGCCAGATTCATTATCTGAACGTGGTCGAGGGCCGTGCGGTCGATGGTCCGGGCTGTAGTCGTGGAGTTCCCGTCTTCCTTTGCCGTGACCATGGCGCCTTCCAGAGACAGGTTATCGGGGCTGAGTGAAGCCTTGAAACCAGTAATGTCCTTTGTTATTTGAATCTCGTTATTATAGGCCACATAGCCCAGGCAGGAAACCGATATGTGATTCTTGCCCGCAGGGACATTTTTAATGACAAACTTGCCTTGCATGTCGGCCACGGCCCACTGCTCAGTGTCCGTCAATAAAACGGTGGCAAATTCTACGGGATTGCCGTTGGATGAGTCAATCACAATGCCGGAAATAGTATACCCCTTTTGCGCGGATGCAACCGCAGGAAGCATAAGGCAAAGCACGACAGATATCAGCAGTTTTTTCATAACAAGGCAAAGATAGGTGTAATTTTTTACGCAACGAAAAATAATGACTAATTTTGCCATATGAAGCGTTTACGTACAGTCACTTCTGTCATCTTTGTCCTGTTTATGTTCCCGTATCTGTCTCTTCTTGCAGAAGAAGGGATGTGGATGATCAATTCGGCAAAGCCCACAGTCCGCGGTTATTCCCGGTCGGTTGTTTCAATTGATTTCATGGGGACAGGGTGTTTTGTGTCCGATGACGGATTGATTATTACAAACCATCATGTGGCTTTCGCTGACATATCATCTTTAAGTGAGAAGAATAACAATTTGCTGGAGAATGGTTTCTGGGCTGATAAGCGTTCTGATGAGATACCTGTTCCTGGAAGAAAGGTTCAACTCCTTAAGGAGACGATAGACGTAACGGCCGAGGTGGATTCGCTGCTTGCTTCAGGAAGGGTAAAACCAGGAATGATGATGATGCGATCCCTGGGTACGATACTGGAAGAACGATATCGGGAAAAAACAGGGCTGAAAGCTTCCCTTTGCAGTGTGTGGTCTGGGATTAAATATTACATCAGTCTGTATGAAGAGTATTCAGATGTCCGCCTTGTAGCGGCCCCGCCGTCTTGCATAGGGGCTTTTGGCGGAGATGTGGACAACTGGGCCTGGCCTCAGCACAAGGGGGACTTTGCGTTGTACCGTGTATATACTGCTCCGGATGGCAGCCCTGCGGACTATTCATGTGATAACATTCCTCTAAAGTCTCCTGCAAAGTTCAAAATCTCGACCAGGGGATATAAAGAAGGTGATGCTGTTACGGTGATTGGCTACCCGGGCAGCACCAGCCGTTACATCCCATCTGCCAAAGTAAATTATCTCACAGAAGGCGAGTTGCCACTTGTGAGTCGCGTACGTGGCAGGCAGATGAGTATAATTTCAGATTGGATGGCCAAAGATCCTGATATCCGGCTCCGCTATGCAGACCGATATTTCAATTTATCTAATTTTCAGGAACTCGCAGTCGGGCAGATGCAGTGTAACAGGCGCTACCAAGTGATGGAAGAGAGATTGAAAGAAGAGAAGGTTTTTCAGGAATGGATAGATGCGGATCCGCAACGGCAAGCGAAGTGGGGCAGTCTGCTCAATGATATTGACACCAAAATCAAAGCTGTCTGGGATTCACAACTGGACATCATGTTGTATCGGGAGTGTATTGCGCGCGGGACTCGGTTGCAGACAATCGCGTCACGCATAATGACTCTCGATGGGGAGGTGAGCCAAGAGGATTTAGAGGGTCTTTGCAGGGTATGCCAACTCTGTTATGAAACCGAAGATTTACGGGTGGAGAAGGATATCTTCCGTTCCAATCTTGAGTTTTTTCTTGATAATCTCAGTCCGGAACGTATGGGGGCATACCAGAAGGAGATTAAAGGACGTTTTGGAAACAATTACGATGAAATGTGTTCGTACCTTTGGGATGGCAGTTGGATGACAGATCCTGAGCGTATCAAGGTGTTGCTTGATTCGCCGGCAGAGGTGGAGGCACATCTGGAAGAATATGTCTCAGATCCGTTGGTAAAATTCTTTAAAGACATACGGCTGGCAGAATACAGTTCTGCTTATTTACGGTTACAGGGTAAACCGACAATACACGATTTGTGTCAGGAATATATACGTGCCATATATCAGTACAGAGCTGATACCGGCATCAGGCAATATCCAGATGCAAATTCCACAATGCGGGTCAGTTTTGCCAGAGTTAAAGGATACTCCCGGGAGGATGGTCTGGACGGTCGTTACTACACAACCCTGGCGGGGTTACTTGCAAAACATAATCCCCAGGATCACGATTTTTGTCTGACTCCCGATTGGAAAGAGGTCGCACAAACAGCGGCACCCGGAATGAAGATAAACTTCCTGACGGACAGTGATATCACCGGTGGCAATTCCGGCTCGCCGGTCCTGAACAAAAGAGGTGAACTTATCGGCTTGGTTTTTGATAGCGTAAAGGAATCATTATCTTGTAATTACATGTATGTGCCTGATTATAACCGTAGTGTCAATGTAGACATACGTTATGTGGTATGGATACTTCGCAATTATGGGAAGATGGACACGGTACTCGCCGAGATGGGCCTTTGATTTGAAATAATACTTATATTTGTAACAAACATAAATAGCACATATGGCAAAAAAATCCACTTTGAAGACCAATTGGCCCAAGTATCTGCTGCAGTGGGGTACTCTGGCAGCATTGATATTCTTCCTGACAGGCCTGGCGGCAAAACTGTTCCCCAAGACAGGCGCCGTTAACCCCGAGGCTTATTGCCCCTTTGGTGGCCTGGAGGCGCTGGCTACATATATCCAGCGCGGCTCGCTGCCCTGCTCGATGACCACCATGCAGATTGTGATGGGTATCGCACTGGCAGTTGCGGTAATCCTGTTCAGCAAGCTTTTCTGCGCATATATATGCCCTATCGGCACCGTAGAGGATTTGCTGCTCAAGGCGCGCAAAGCCCTCAAGATAAAGGGTGTCAATGTCAAGGACGGCAACTGGCTTGACAAGGTGCTCCGCATCGTGAAATATGGCCTGCTGTTCTGGATAGTGTATATGACTGTCTCTTCCAGCGAGCTTTTCTGCAAGAATCTGGATCCGTATTATGCTGTGGCAACAGGTTTCAAGGGAGAGATCACTCTCTGGATGAGCCTGGTGGCGCTGGGTATCGTGGTGCTGCTCGGCTTCTTTATAAACCGCTTCTGGTGCAAATACATCTGCCCGCTTGGCGCTATATCCAATACTTTCAAGTTCTGGACATGGCTGCTGGCGCTGGTACTGCTCTGGTGGGCGCTTGCTCTGCTGGGGCTGAACATCAGCTGGGCGTGGCTGCTGGGCGCGTTCTGCGTGCTTGGATGGGCGCTGGAGGTATTCCACCGCAAGCCCAAACTGCAGATACTGCACGTCGTCCTTGACGAAGAACACTGCGGCCGTACCTGCTACTCCTGCCAGAAGAATTGCCCGTATAACATTGATGTTCCTTCGTTCGGAAAGAAGGTGACCAGTGTCGACTGCACTCTGTGCGGCGAGTGCGTGGCTGCCTGCCCCACCAAGGCGCTCCATATCGGCGTGGCGCCCGTAGCGAAGAAGGGTGGCTGGCGCAAGTTTATAGCGCCCGTACTGGCTGCTCTGCTGCTGGCGGCTGCATTCATTGTGGGTGACAAGTTCGAACTCCCTACCATAGACGAGCAGTGGGGTGTAGAAGAGGGGATGAAGCTTGAAACCGTTAAGGTTACCGGCCTCAAGACAGTTAAGTGCTACGGCAGTTCGATGGCGTTCAAGGCCAAGATGGAGAAGGTTCGCGGCGTGCACGGTGTTAAAACTTATGTGGGCAGCCACACCGTTGTTGTATCTTACGACCCGGCCGTAACCAATGCCGAGGCTATAGAGAAGCAGATATTCGTCCCGTCCAAGTTCAAGATTGAAACTCCCGACCCGGAGCAGACACCGCAGCTGAAGGTGGTAACGCTCCGCGTAGAGAAGATGCACGACAAGATGGACCTTAACTACTTTGGCCTGCAGTTCCGCGACGAGCAGCAGAAGGTATACGGCGTGGAGTCGGAATACGACTGCCCCGTTGTGGTGCGCGTGTTCATGGATCCCGCTTCGGAGGCGTCTGAGGCCTGGTTCAAAGAGATTGTTAACCGCCGCAAGCTGGAGATTAAACTTGCCAACGGCGGCGTTAACGAGATACCTATGGGTCTGGAATTCGTGCGTATGGAGCCCGCGGTGGATACCATTTCTACCCCCGATTTTCTCAAACGGATGTTCAGCCCCTTCAAGGCAGAATACAACGGCCGTTATCCCTCTGGCGATACCACCGTGGTCCGCAAACGTGCCGAGGTTTATGCCGGCCAGCCGCAGTTTATCCTGGAGTTTGAAGACGAGCGCTACGAGAAGCCGCTGATTACCCGTTCGCTGCCATATCTGAGCAACCATCTCTCTAAGGAAGAGGGGGTGATTGGCACCTACGTCCTGCTCAACGGTAACCTTAAACCGGCATTGCAAATCCGCTTTGCCGCTCCCGCTACCGCAGAGCGCATCTGGGAGCTGATGACCATGCCCCAGTGGACCATCACCTATGTAGGAGGCGAAGAGAAGGTTGAGGATGCCCGTATCGGTTTCGAAACCCCAGGCATTGTCCACCCCTACGCCGTCACCGAATAAGCAAGGCTGTTACAGCATAGTGCGTTTGACATCTTCCCAGCGGTAATAGGGGCCGCCTGGGAGGGTGACAAGGCGCACCTCGCGTTCGTTGACGTAGAATTTCACGAGCACTTCGCCAGCTTTGTTGCGGTAGAATACCATCTGGAGGTTGCCGGCAAAGGGGGAGAAGCGGTATCCGCGCCAGTGGACGCTCTGCTCTACGGTGAGCCGTTCGCCAACGCCTTCTATCCCCAGCCGGGCCAGGATGGCCATCAGGTGGGTGTCGTGCCCGAACCGCAAATCGGCAACATATTCGCCGCCCGCAATCGCCTCGTCGGCCTTATCAACGATATCCTTCATTACTGCAGGTACCTCCGGCAGCGCCATGCGCCTGTCGCCAAACTCCACGGAGTTGCACTCGCGCAGATACAGGTTCATCGCGGTGTTTTCTGCATGCCAGTAGAGGTCATTTTCGTTGAAGATGCGCAGCAGGGTATCGTCCATCTCGTATGCGCCGCTGGCAATGGCCACCTCAAAGGTCCGGCACGCAAAATCCAGCTCAGAGCCAACCAGTGCGAGACCTGCCGCGGGGTCGGTGAACACCTTTGCCATGAAATAGGCAGTGTCGAGCGGATGCGCCTCGTCGTGTGCGCGCAGGAAAGGTTCCGTGTCGCGCCTGATATCCGGGGTGTCGCCGCCGCTGATATATCGCATCAGCTTTTCTCCCGTATCCCAACTGATATCCAGGGCGGGATTGAGGGCGCGCAGTTCGCTGGTGAAGGCTGCCATGGATATGATGCAGCGCTGCGAAGTGCTGGAGACGGCGCGGATACGGTGGCTTCCGCGAAGCAGCTTTTTCTCGCGAAGATACAAGCGATGGGCGATGCCGCTGTGTTCCTTTGCCCCCAGCGGTGTGAGCCGCCCGCCCATATCGTCGTACCGGCGCACAATCTCCGCTATCATCCCGTACGCCTTTTCTCCCTCTGCACTCAGAAGGCCGGCTTCGTGGGCGCGGGAGAAACACTCCAGGGCGCCGCGGTAGCCGTCGGCAGGCCAGTCGCTGCGCGAGCCGTGCCGCCCGTAGTGGCTGATGTAGAACGGCTTAAAGCCCTTTGGCGCGGGTGTCTGAGCCACAGGGCCGAATTCGTAGGGGTCCAACACTATGCTGCAGCGGAACGGATTCTCGCGGATATCGGCCATCAGCTGCGCGTCTTTTTCCTGCGCAGTGGCGCTAAGGGCCATCAATGCGCATACAATAATCAATATGTACTTTTTCATGGTAGCGTAAAGATAGAAAAATCTTTGCTAAATTTGTTCCTGATATGTCTGCATACGCTATCATACTGGCCGGAGGTGAGGGCCGCAGGGTGGGGGGCGATGTCCCCAAGCAGTTCCTGCCGGTTAAGGGTGTGCCGCTGTTTGTATATTCCCTGCGCAAGTTTACCGCTTTTGATCCGGTAGAGGCCATCGTGCTGGTGGTTTCTGAAGCCTGGGAGAGCTTTGCGCGCGAGAGCGTTGCGGCGGAGGCGCCCGGCAAGCGGATATTGTTTGCCCCGGCCGGAAAATCGCGCCAGCACTCTGTGTTCAGCGGCCTTAAGGCGCTGGAGGGCATTGCTGCGGCAGAAGATGCAGTCTTTGTGCACGATTCCGTACGCCCGCTTTTCCCCCTGGATAACCTGGGCGACGGCCTTGCGGCGATTGAAGATTACGATGTGGCGCTGCCGGTTATCTCTGTGAAGGATGCAACCTACCTCAGCGGAGACGGCGTTTGTCTGGAAGATATCCTTCCCCGTTCTGAACTCTACTCCGGCCAGTCCCCCGAGTGCCTGCGATACGGCAGGTTCGTGAGCGCCCATGCGCAGTTTTCTGAAGATGAGATAGCGGGTATCCGCGGCTGCTCTGAGCTGGCGTTCCGCGCCGGACTCAGGGTAAAATTCATCGCAGGAGCAGAGCAGAACTTTAAGATAACCACCAAAGAAGACCTGCAGGCCTTCACCCTGCTCGTATAAGATGGAAGAGGATTTTTCTAAATACAACGCAGAAGGCACACCGTTAAGGGAGGCGCAGAAAAAGATTCTGGAGGTGCTGCTGGAGTTTGACAGGGTGTGCCGCAAAAACGGCCTTACATACTGGATAGACTTTGGGACGCTGCTGGGGGCGGTGCGCCACGGCGGCTTTATCCCCTGGGACGATGACATCGACCTCTCTATGCCGCCGGCAGATTACAGGCGCTTCAAGCAGATAGCGCCGGGCGAACTTGGAAAAAACTTTGTGCTGCAGACAGAGAAGACGGAACCCAGCGCACAGCAGGGCGACGGGATGTTCAAGGTCCGCATGAAAAACACCCTCTACCTGATGCCGCACGACGATCTGGCACAACCCTACAGCAAAGGTGTCTTTGTGGATGTCTTTGAAAGCGTGCCGACGCCCGCCATAAACAGAAAGGTGTTTGCCTTTCTGGTAAAGCGGATCAGCAAGGCGCACGGCTTCATGCATTACAACAAGAGGATAAACTTTGGCAACATTGTCCGCTGGTTCGTGTTCCCGGTGTCGTTTTTCTTCTTCCATACGATTGTATGGCGCACGATATGCCTTTTCTCCAGAAAGAAGTGCGAATTCACCCCGATGACCCGGGTCCTTTACGGATATCCATCGCCCCGCGAAGCGATATATCCCCTTAAAGAGATAGAGTTCGAAGGGCATATGTTTCCCTGCCCAAACGATCCTGACCGTCGCCTGAAGGATATGTGGGGAGATTATATGAAACTGCCGCCCGCCGACAGGCGCAAGGTCCACGCCCGGTTTATCTGCACCGACACCTCGTCATGCTTCACGAACCTTTCATAAAACAAAAACACCCGCGGCTGCGGGTGTTTTGTAAAGGCAAGGCGCTTTACTCGGTTGCGGGGGCATCTTCAGCCTCTGCGGAATCCGGAGCAAATGCGAAGGTGATGCCGTCGGTCTTGTCCCACTCGCCGCGGGTGAAATCGGGCATAACCACCGGCATGCTGCCGTGCTTGATGGAGACCTCGGTGAGTTCTACAAGGCTGCTCCACTCTGCGGCATCGTAAACATCCTGGTCCAGTGGAAGACCATAGTGAAGGCAGTAGAACAGGCGGTAGTCCATGATAAAGTCCATGCCGCCGTGGCCGCCCACCTTGCGTGCAACCTCTTCCAGGTCGGCAATGATGGGGTGCTTATAGGCCTGCATAACGGCATCGCGCTCTGCATCGCTCATATATTGCTCCGCATCCAGATTGTCGTAAGCCACATTGGTCATTTCTCCGCTGCCCAGTGCAAGCCCTTCGTTGGGATATTTGTTTGCGAATCCCTTGGTACCGGTAACCTGATACATGCGGCTGTAGGGACGCGGGGTAACTACGTTGTGCTCTACCAGTATGGTTTTGCCCTTGCGGGTGCGTATCATGGTGGTGGTATGGTCGCCGTTGGCATAGTCAAATGCCCCCTCGCCATAGCGCTTGTCGGCAATTGCCTGGCCGGCAAACGCGTCGGAATCCATAGCTACAAGGAGATCCATCTTGTCGCCGCGGTGGATATTGATATCCTGGCAGATGGGGCCGATGCCGTGGGTGGGATAGACGTCGCCGTGGTGGGCGCGGTTGTAAATCATGCGCCAGTCGCCCTGATATCCGTCCCAGTAGGGATCCAGGTTGTGGCAGTAAGAACCCTCAACGTGCACCACCTCGCCAAAGAGCCCCTGCTGGATCATGTTGAGGCAGGTGAGCTCAAAAAAGTCGTAGCAGCAGTTCTCGAGCATCATGCAGTGCTTGCGGGTACGCTCCGAGGTGTTTACAAGGTCCCAGCACTCCTGGATGCTGGTAGCGGCGGGAACTTCGATGGCAACGTGCTTGCCATGCTCCATTGCGTATATGGCGATGGGGGTGTGCAGTTGCCAAGGCACGGCCAGGTATACCAGGTCGATATCGTCGCGTTCGCAGATCTGCTTATAGCCCTCCTCTCCGCTGAATTCATAAAGTGCACGGGGGGCACCCAGCTGTTCCAGTATGCCCTGAGCCCGCTCTACCCTCTCCGGATAGAGGTCGCAGAGTGCCACCACGGTAGCAAATTCCTGGTAAGGCATGCGCCAGACGGCGCCGGTGCCGCGGTCGCCAAGGCCGACGAGGCCCACGCGGACATTCTCTATGGGCTCTGCGGCAAAGCCCAGCATGCTCTGCTGGTCTGCCGGACGTTCCGGGGTGTTGTATACAATCTGATTGCCCTTTACTCTGTAACCGTACGGGTCGGCCTGGCAGCACGATACAGCTATCGCAACAAGGGCGACACAGGCCAGTATTACATTAATCTTTTTCATGGTATATCGGTTTTTACTCCAGCATCAAGTTGCGGAATTCATCTATTGCTGCCTTGCTTACACCGGCCTCTTCTACAAGGTATCTCTCAACGCCGCTGGCAAAAGAGCCGCTGCCAGCCAACTTCCAGAAGTAGGGAACGATGTCGCTGTAAACCCAGTGGGTGCGGTCGTTCTTGAAGACCGGTTCGGGGTTGTTGGCCTTGTCGGAAGAAGATACGCTGAAGCCTACCGGAGCAAAGTATGTCAACTCGTACTCCTTTGAGATATCGCCTTCGCGTATGCCCAGTACGCCGAGTATCAGCACACCCATGGTGCCGGTGCGGTCGCGCCCCAGAGAGCAGTGGAAGTAAACGGGTTTGTTGTTCTTTACGCAGTTCATGACAAACTCAAAGCACTCTTTGGTCTTGGCTTTGTATGCTACCTGGAAGGCGTCATACTCTGCTGCGGTAGGGGTGTAAGTGCTGACATCATCGATATCCTCGCGCCCCTGATCGAACTTGAGCCATTTTGCGCAGTTCTTGGCAGAAGGTTTGGCAACGCCCAGCATCACCTTGCCCCCCTCTTCTATGACGGGCTTGCAGTAATCAAAAGTGTTGATTGCGGGCTTCTCGACATAGTCGTCGGAGCCGCGCAGCTCCAGCTCTGCGGCAATGCCCTCTGCTACAACTTCCTTCTTGCCGGCGGAGGTCAGCATGTTCTCCCAGCGGTCGTTCATGCGCCCGCCGCGGTATATCTTGCGGTACTTGACCATCTTCTTGCCGTCTTCTGTCTTCCAGCCGCCAAGGTCGCGGGCATTGCGGCAATTACCCTTGAAGAATACCTGGTGCAGGTTTCCTGTAGTCTCGAAAGAACCCTCTGCCACCACGGTCCCCTTGTCGTCCTGTGCAGTCACCTTGTAGGTATATTTGTCGTTGGGGACAAGGTTGGTGATATCCACGAACGCCACGCCGGGCTTGGTGTCAAGCTCGCGTGACCAGCCCAGCCGGTCTTCCAGATGGAGGGTATAGATTATCTCGTCCTGAGGCACCCAGCGGATGCTGTAGCTGTTGGGCTTGTCGCCGTCGGGCCAGTTCTTTGCCCAGTTGTCCCAGGTGAGGTTCTTGCCGTCGAATCCACCGTAATAATCAAATATCTTGGTGTACGAAAGGTCTTTGTCGGGATATGTAACCTCGTCGATGAATTTGAAGGAGTAAGGGCTGTTCGCCTGGACTACATCGCCGTTCTTGACCTCCGGGGCCGCTTTTGCATACGCTTCGCCAGTGTGCTCGACCACATCATCGGGGTCGGTTTTTTCGGGGTCGTCTGCGGGCTTTATGCATGCGAAAACCAGCGGAAAGATCAATAGGAGTGAAAAGAGTTTCTTCATTGTCGTATCCTGTTATTATTTGACTTCTATAAGATAATTGTTCTCAAAGGTAGGAAATATTACCGGATTATCGCCGTCAACTGTATAACTGCGCTTTTCGTCGGAAGTGTATTCGGTTACGGTGTATCTCCTGCCGCCTGTAAGGCCGCGGAGTTCTATGGGCTCCCCGTTCCACTGCGGGGCGTAGAATGCATAGTACACGGCGCCGTCCTTCTCTATCACGTGCGCTTCCGGCTTGTCAAAGCCAAAGTCGTAGAGGTTGAGGTAGTTGCCCCTGGAGAGCATCTTCTCTGAATATATCGGGACCCATTTGCGCAGCAGCGCCTCTTTCTCTGCGGTGAGCAGGCTGCCGCCGCACTCGGTAGCGTCCGGATTGGGTTTGGGCCAGGTAAACTTGGTGCCGATAACACCGCCCACACCCACCTGCGAGGGGAAGTCCAGGCCGCCGTCGCTGAGTTCGACATGGTCGGCATAATAAGCCAGCGAAGGGCACATCGCTGCATAGGTCTTGCGCTTTAGACGGATCTGGGCGCTGGAAGTCGGGTCGGAAGCCACCGCCTGGTTGATATAGGGCAGGTAGTAGAAGTTAACCGCGCAGCCGCAGGGGCACAGCTGCACCACGGCGTCGGATTTGATGGATGCGACATGGTCGCGGATTCCCTTCACGAATTCCGGATAGCGCTCGCACGCCTGCTCTGGATAGTCGATATCGCTTGCAGGGTTGTAGTCGGGGGCGCAGAGGTTCAAATACTGCCCGTCCAGCTTGAATCCGTCAAAGCCCCAGTCGTTCATAAAGCGGTCCACCAGGTTCAGGGTATAATCCATCGTCCCCTTGTGGATGGGGGAGAGGTACCATGCATCCCACCAGCTGATATCTTCGTGGGTGCCGTCCTTCTGGACCAGAAGCAGTTCAGGGTGGTTTGTGGCCAGGCTGCTGCCTGGGTCGGCGCACATGGGTGCCCACCAGAGCTTGGCCATAAGGCCGGCATCGTGTATCGCATCGGTCATACGGCGCATCCCGTCGGGCCCTATGCGGTCGTTGGTCTCCCAGTCCCCTTCGCATATCTGGTAGCCGTCGTCTACATCGACCCACTTGAAGCCCAGTTCCACGACCTTGGGCAGGGTGCCGATAACCTCGTCTACCGTAAATGTACGCTCGTAGCCCCATGCGCACCACACCGGCTCGAAAGCCGCCGCGGGCGATACAGGGGGTTCGAACCCGAATCTCTCCTGCATGTACTGCGTGAACTCGCGCAGCGGGTTGAAGAAGTCGCCGCTGCTGAGCATTATAAACTGGTCGTACGCCTTTAGAGTGTCGCCCGGCACCAGCGTCACCGGCTCTTCAAAGTCCTGACGGATGCACGCTTCCGCACGGTTGCCGCGGCGCCTTACGGGCATCGACACCAGCCTTAACACCGGCTCCGCCAGACCTACGCTGATGTTGGCATCGGGGGTCCAGAGAGATACCATTGGGATGCCGCCGCCATAGTCGGAGTCGTTCATGCCGAGATAGTTGCGCTGGTAAAATCCCTTGCCGATGGGCATCGCCCAGTCCAGCCGCTCGCCAGATGATGAGGGCTGGAAAGACCATATTTCCTTACCCTTAAGATGTATGCGGGAGGTCTCCATGGCATCCACCTTGAGCGGTTTGGTACCGGTATTGACAAAGGCGATTGAGCGGACGGTGAGGCCGTCAAAGCCCTCTGCATCCAGATATGTGACGATGCGCTCCACGCCGTCCGTAACGATACGGCCACTACAGAGCAGACTGTCGGTGGGCTTGGGCGCACAACCGGCTAAAAACAGCAGCGAAGCCGCTATGACAGATAATCTTTTCATCGGTTACAGTTTTATCTCCTGTCCAAAACGTTTGCGGCAGGTTTCGCGCACGGCCTCCAGGGAAGAGAACGCCCCGGTGCCGCCGGCGGCGGTGGTGTTCACAGCGCCGGTGAGGTTGCCGGTGCGCTGGCACTCATCCAGCGGAAGCCCCTTTACAAAGGCGCTTACGAAGCCGGAGTTGCAACTGTCGCCCGCCCCGATTGCATCCACCACATCCTTGTTCAGGAATGCCGGCAGAGTGGTGCGGGTGCCATCTTTCGTAATCAATATGGAGCCTTTGCTGCCGCACTTGAGCATCATTGCATAACCCAGGTAGGGCTCAACCTCTGCGATGGCGCTCTCCAGGTCGCTTTTGCCGGTAAGGCACTGCAGCTCTTTCTCGTTGGGCATGAATACCGTGATCCTGGGGAGGAGCTTTTTGTAGTCGAACGCCCATTTTTCCATGGGGTCCCACTGGGTGTCCAGCGAAACCGTCACACCATTGGCGGCAGCGGCATCCAGGATCTTCTCCAGGTCGCGCAGCACGCCACTCTGCATGAATATGGAACTCAGGTGGATATGCTTCGTCTGCTCAAAAACCTTTTGGTCGATATCATTAAAGCCCATGATGTCCATCGCCCCCTGATATGTGAGCACGGCGCGGTCTTCTCCATAACTCATGCATATCGAGGCGCCGGTCGGGGTGTCACCCTCTGTCAGATAGCGGGTGTCCACGCCGCGAGCTTCAAGCGAGGTGCGCACCAGCGAGCCAAATGAGTCGCGGCCAATCATCCCCACAAAGCATACGCGGCTGCCAAGCGCCGCTGCGTTGGCTGCAAAGATGGCGGTGGAGCTGCCCAGCGTAACGGTCATGTCCTGTGCAAATTTCTCCTTGCCGATTTCCGGCTCTGACTCTATCCTGTTGAGGATAATATCCACGTTGAGCTCCCCTATGGCAGCGATGTCGTAATGTTTCATTTGATTTTCGTTTATCTATCGCGAATATAAGTTATTATCGGTAATAATCCCGCCTTCTGAGAAAAATAATATTTCGTTTTGTTTCATTTAAAATAATTCATAAATTTGGCGAAACAGAAACGAAACACAGCTATGGATATCTACGATTCGGCTCAGGGGCGCCGCTCTGCGATACTGCAGCGGCTCCGCGCAGACTCTTCTGTTAACGTATCTCAGCTCAGCCGGGAATTCGGCGTTTCCGAGGTTACGATACGCAAGGATTTGCGCATACTCAAAGAACGCAAACTGCTGGTCCGCGTACACGGCGGGGCGATACTCACCGCCACCGCGGCCGTGAACGAGATGGAGGAGGCCGATTTCAACTTCAAGCAGATGATAAACGCAGAGCAGAAGCGGGCTATCGGACGCGCTGCGGCAGAACATATCCGCAATGGCGACACGATACTGATAGATTCCGGCACAACGGCGCTGGAGGTGGCCAAGAACCTGCACAAATTCAACGATCTGACCATCATCACCAACTCTATAAACGCCATGGCAGAGGCGTTGAAGTACCGCCGCTTCAGGGTGATATTGCTGGGCGGGTCGGTACGCGGGTCTAGCAATTCGCTGGTGGGGCCGCTGGCAGAGTCCAACCTCAAGCTGTTCTATTGTGACAAACTCTTCCTTGGGGTGGACAGCTTCAGCATGGAAGACGGCCTCTCTACCCCCAGCATGGAGGAGGCGAGCACCAACCAGGTGATGATTTCCCGCGCCCGGGAGGTGATAGCGGTGTTTGATTCGTCCAAGGTCAATAAGCGGGCGATGGCCTTTATCGCCATGCCGGACAAGATCAACACCGTGATTACCGACAGCCGGATTGCGCACAATGTCAAAACCCAGCTGCGGGAGATGGGGGTGAATGTCGAAACGGTTTCGGTGTAACAAAACGAAACGCATCGAAGCCTTTTTTTGGCAAAAAGAAACCCCACAACGGAAATTTTTAGAGAGGTTCTGTTAAATTTGTGGAACAACAATTTTAAAAATGACTATGACAGATTTTAAAGAATTACACACATACAGGGAGATACGTCAGCAGCCCGGGGTGTGGAGAAAGGCATACGATATCATTCTGAGCAGGAAGGGCGATATCAGGCAGTTTGTTGACAAATATCTTGCGCAGGGGTTTGAAATTGTCATGACTGGAGCCGGCACATCGGCCTACATAGGCGATGCACTTGAACCGGCCCTGTTTGATACGAGGTTCCGCGGTGCACGGGCAATCGCCACCACAGATATACTTACCGCTCCTGAATTCTACTTTAACAAAGAGAGCAAAGTGCTGCTGATATCGTTTGCTCGCAGCGGCAACAGTCCCGAGAGCGTGGGCGCCGTAAAGGCTGCCGAGGCCACCGCCGGGCAAATCGCACATATATTCATCACCTGCAATGCAGATGGGCAGCTGGCTGCCCGCAAAGGGGACAACATCCTCTGCGTGCTTCTGCCCCCCGAGACCAACGACCTATCCCTGGCCATGACCAGCAGCTACTCTACGATGCTGCTCGCATGCTCCATGATAGCCAACATAGACAAGATAGAGAGTCAGAAAGATTATATCTGGGCCCTTGCTGGCAGCGTAGAGGCTGCCATGGAGAAATATGAGGCAGAAATAGAGAAGCTTACCCGCCGCGACTTCAAGCGCGCCATCTTCCTGGGCAGCGGCCCGCTACAGGGCGTTGCAGAAGAGTGCCGCCTTAAACTGCAGGAGCTCACCGACGGCGCCGTGATGTGCGCCTTTGATTCGTTCCTGGGGTTCCGCCACGGTCCCAAAGCGCTCGTCAACCCCGAATCGCTTCTGGTATATCTGGTTTCTCCCATAGAGAGGATCCGCCGCTACGAGCTTGACCTGATCCACCAGATTCAAGCGAACAACAATGTAAAGGCCAGCGTGGTGGTTTGTACCAAGGATCCCGGCGTTAGTTCCGATCTCACCGTGGAGCTCGGCTTTGGCGATGATATGCCCGCCTGCTACGGCTGCGTGGCCTATGTGTTCGCCGGGCAGATGCTTGGAATGTTCAAATCGATAAATTCGGGCCTGTGCCCCGACACTCCGTCGGTATCGGGAAATATCTCCCGCGTTGTGGAAGGAGTTACGTTATACATATAATATTATACAGTGATGCCAAAGACAGAACAATTGCTCAAACGCATAGACGAGCTGCAGAACCAGACCGGTGTCCGCCGCACCATTTTTGCGGCCTGCCCAAACTCGCCGGCGGTTATCACAGCTTCGCTGCGTGCGGCTAAAAGGAATAACGCCCCCATCTATTTTGCGGCAACCCTCAATCAGGTTGACTGCGACGGCGGCTATACCGGAATGACCCAGGAGGCATTCTGCCGCACGGTCCGTTTTGAAACAGAGAAGATAAACTTTACCGGTCCGGTTATCATAGCCATAGACCACGGCGGCCCCTGGCTCAAGGATAAGCAGCGCACAGAGCGCTGGAGTACAGAAGATGCCATGAACGGCGTCAAGAAATCCTTTGAGGCGGCGGTGCTTGCCGGTTACGACCTGATCCATGTCGATCCCACCGTGGATATAAATGTTCCCAAGGGGGAGATAATCGACATCCGCCTGGTGGCAAAGCGCACCGTGGAGCTCATCTCCCATGTGGAGAACTTCCGCAAGCAGCACGGCCTGCCGCAGATATCCTACGAGGTGGGCACAGAAGAGGTGCACGGCGGCCTGGCAGATGAAACCACCTTTGATACATTTATCAGCGAGCTCAAGCGGGGGCTTGCCGAGGTTGGCCTGCCCGATGTATGGCCCTGCTTTATAGTGGGCAAAGTGGGTACGGACCTGGACACCACCATCTTCGACGGCGAGGTTGCCCGCCGGCTCACCGCCAAGGTCCGCCCGCTGGGGAGCTACATCAAGGGGCATTATACCGACGATGTCGCCAATCCCGAGGAGTATCCGCTGTGCGGCATGGGCGCAGCTAACGTCGGTCCCGAATTCACCATAAGCGAATACCGCGCCCTGTGCGAGCTGGAAGAGCTTGAGAAGCGGCACGAGGCAAAGGGGCGTGTGGCCGTGCTCTCCAACATGCGTGCGGTGCTGCTCGAGGCGGTCCGCGACTCCCACCGCTGGGAGAAGTGGCTTCACGAAGACGAAAAAGGCAAAGACCTGCCGGAGCTCTCTTTGGAGCGTCAGGACTGGATAGTTGCCACCTGCTGCCGCTATATCTGGCAGCAGCCCCGCCCCCTGGCAGCCCGTGGCCAGCTGTATGCGAACCTGGAGCGCCTGGGTATCGATGCAGAAGAGATTGTGCTTGGCCGCATAGAGCGCGACATGGACAAATACTTCCGCGCATTTAACCTTATCGGACTCAACGACCTGTTATAACCGGGGAATATTATTCATTTATATATCAGTAATCAGATGAAACAAAAATCCATCCGTATTCTGACGATAGCGCTGGCATTGCTGGCCATTTCGTCGCAGATGTTCGCTCAGACGCATCAGGTTACAGGCAAGGTGCTGGACGCCACCACCGGAGAACCTGTAATCGGCGCCGGAGTCGTCTCTTCCAACGGCGGTGGTACGGTTACCGATTACGATGGCAACTATGTCATCTCGGCAGCATCTTCCGCTACTCTTACCTTCTCCAGCATCGGCTATAAGCCGGTTACGGAGCAGGTTGGCGAACGTGCCCGTATCGATGTCAACATGCAGCCCGACAACCTGCTTCTTGAAGAGGTGGTCGTGCTGGGTTATACAGCACAGAAAAAGGCAGAACTTACCAGTGCCGTAGTCTCCATGAGCGGCGAGAAACTCACCGACGTAACTACTCCCGATGTGGGTAATATGCTCCAGGGCAAGGTTGCCGGCGTGGTTGCAATGAACTCCTCCGGTCAGCCCGGTGCGGGTGCTACCATCCGTATCCGCGGTACCGGTTCCATCAATGCCGGCGCAGGTCCCCTCTATGTGGTGGACGGCGTTGCCGGCGGTTCATTCAACCCCAACGACATCGAGACCCTCACCGTGCTTAAGGATGCATCTGCCACCGCACTTTACGGCGCCGCAGCTTCCGGCGGTGTCATTGTCATCACCACCAAGGGTGCAAAGAGCGACAAGGCGACCCTGAACTTCAAGGCAAGCGCCGGTGTCAAGAGGGCTCTTTCGGGCAGGTTCAAACCGATGGACGCGTATGAGTATTACGATTTCTGCTCTTCTATCTACGGCAAGAACAAGATGTCGTCTTTCGCTCCCTCGGCAGACGATCTTGAAAGCCAGAACTTCAACTGGCTGGACAACTGCTTCCGCACAGGCGTGGTCCAGAACTACTATGCTTCTGCTTCGGGCAAGGCCGGTAAGGTTAGCTATTATACCAGCATCGACCACTACAACGAGCAGGGTTCTATGATCAACACCGCCTACAAGCGCAATTCTGCAAGGTTGAATCTCTCTGCCCCCATTACGGACCGCCTGCAGATGAACGTCCGCCTGAGCTATCAGAAGTCATACGAGAACGGCGGCAGCTGGATGACGCGCGAGGCCTGCTACGTGATGCTTCCCTTTGACGTGCCTTATATCAAGGATGGTGACAGCTATACTACAGAACCGATTTTCGTCAACTCAAGCAAACGTTCCGACGGTGGCGGCAAGTGGTACTCTGCCAATACCTACAATGTGTTCCACAACGAGCTTTACAACTATAACAAGGGACACGGCGAGGGCCTTGTGGGTGATTTGCAACTCATCTGGAACGTAACCGACTGGCTCACCATCACATCCACCAACCGCTACGACTCATCTACCTACTTCTCTGAGAGTTATCAAGACTCCCGCACCTCCGAGGGGACACCCGACGGCAGCCTTGTAAGGGGAGAGAGCGAATGGAGCGGCTGGGGTACCACCAACCTCGCCAAATTCCACAAGACCTTCGGCGCACACGACATCAACGCTGTGGTAGGCTGGGAGTATGGCGAGGGCTACACCCACTCAATGGGTATCAGCGGCCAGAAGATGCCGGTAGGGCAGAGGTCACTGAGCAACTGCAGCCCCGACACCATCATCATGGATCCTGACGCACCGGACTGCGACTATAACACCCGTTCCTGGGCACTCCTGAGCCAGGCACAGTATTCATACCTTGGCAAATATATCGTTACCGCTTCCCTGCGTTACGACGAGAGCTACAAGTTCGGCCCGCTGAACCGCGGCGGTTTCTTCCCCGGAGCATCGGCTGCATGGCTTATTTCAAACGAAGATTTCCTGAAGGACAACAGCACGGTCAGCTTCCTTAAGCTGCGTGCCGGATACGGCAAGACCGGTAATGATAACATTCCCGCTTTCAAGTATCAGGATACCTTCTCCCTTACCGCGCAGTATAACAACGAAGTGGCTGCATACCTCGAGCGCCAGTCCAACTACAACCTCGGCTGGGAAGAGGCATACATGGCCAGCATCGGTATCGACGCTACCCTGTTCAACAACTGGAACGTAACCCTGGATGCATACCATACCATAAACTCAAAGCTGCTTCTTGAAAGGCCTCTGCCTCCTTCTACCGGATTCTTCTCCGTAATGGACAATGTCGGCAAGGTGCGCAACATGGGTCTCGAGTTTGCAATCGACGGCACAATTATCAAGAACCGCGATTTCCAGTGGAACATCGGCCTCAACATCGGTGCCAACCAGAACCGCGTGCTTGAGCTGCCAGACGGCCAGGATATCGTAAACACCAAGAGCGAGGTTTCCCAGATGATCCGTCAGGGGCTGGATATCTACTCATGGTATATGCCCAAATGGGTTGGCGTTGACGTAGAGACAGGCCGTCCCCTTTGGGAGCATCTCGAATATGACGAGGCAGGCAATGTAATTGACAGGACCTACGTGGATACCTATGGCGACGCTACTCCCCAGATCGTGGGCAGTGCATCTCCCTGGTTCAGCGGCGGTCTGAATACCTCCCTTTCCTGGAAGGGCTTCACACTTAGTGCAAACTGCAGTTTTGTGGTGGGCAACAAGATTTACAACCGTACCCGCCAGCACATCATGGATACCGACGGTGCCAAGTCCAAATTCAACCAGCAGTCCTTTGACAACGGCCTCGGCTGGATACGCTGGCAGAAAGGCGACCCCGACGGAACCAACTACAAGGCAACCCATCCCCAGGCAATCAATGGCGGCAACAGCCAGGCCAACGAGTACTCCTCCCGTTATCTGGAGGACGGCAGCTTCCTGCGTCTGAGAAACGTAACCCTTTCATACGACCTCCCTTCTACACTGATGAAGAAGATAAACATGACAGGGGCACGCGTATATGTATCTGCAGACAACATCCTTACCTATACCCGTTTCTCCGGTATGGACCCCGAGGTTAACCTCGACGGCGGCACCGGCAGCATGGCGGGTCTGTTCGCAGACAATTACCCCGTCCCCATGTCGGCGGTTCTGGGTCTTGACATAACATTCTAAACAGAGTATCAAGATATGAAAAAGATATTTGTAATCGGAATCGCACTCCTGGCGCTTGTGTCCTGTAATATGGACTTCTATCCGTCAGATTCCATGACATCGTCGCAACTCAAGGAGAACCCCTCTGCTGCGGTTTATACCACCGACGGTATCTACTCCCTGTTTATTTCCAACCAGCCTTACAAGGGGAGTTCCGACGGCGGCAACATGTACATACGCCACCTGTTCCAGCTTACCGAATCCAGGGGTGACAACATCTCCATCTCCGGTCACTCCACCGACCCTTTCCTTGGCCCCTATCGCTACGAAGATGTAGACAACACCAAGAACAAGTACTATTTCTGGTGGATGGGATACAAGATGATCTATGCTGCCAATTCCAACATAGACGGCCTTAAGGATTCCTACAGCGGGAATAAGCTCAGCGCCCATCTGCTCGGTGAGAACTATTTCTTCCGCGCATATATCCACTTCAACCTGGTTTCGCTCTTTGCGATGCCCTATGTGTGCGGCCGTGACAATCCCGGTATCCCGAACCGCAGGAGTATGGATTACTCCCAGACCACACGTGCCACCGTCGGCGAGGTTTATGACGGCATTGTGGAAGACCTCAAGGATGCTATCAAATACATGGATATGGGCTCACCCAGGGGCGATGCTTCTTATGTCTCTGCAACTGCCGCAAGGGCAATGCTCTCCCGCGTTTACCTGAACATGGGCGATGAACATCTGGAGGAGTGTGTAACCCTCTGCAATGAACTTATCGCAAAGGCTCCCTCCAAGGTGAAGGGAGAATATACTCTCGATCAGCTGGAGAAATATCCGGAGAAGACCTGGGATTACGATGAGACAATCTGGTGCATCCACCATATCTATCCCACGGATGTTCCCTCTACAGAGGCAACCATCGGTTCCATGTATTTCACCACCGACGAGGGCAACAACGGATGGGGACAGTGGTACTGGAACGACGAGCTTATCGAGCTCTTTAACCGTTATCCCGAGGACAAGCGCTTCCTGGCGTATTTCCACTATGACCCCAAGGCATACGACCCCGAAACAGACAACGGCAAGGTTATGGTTTGCTGGCCTACAAAGGCTCTGGACGAGAACGACTTCAGGGTTACCGACTACGTAAAGGGCGTGACCCCCAGCAACGGCGACTATATCGTAACCACTACCGACGGCAAGACCTACACTGCAAAGCGCGAGCGGGTGAACGGTTATACACGCTATTTCATTGAAAGAGACCTCACCGGCGACCCCACCTACTTTGGCGGCAAGACTCCGGTCTATATACGCAAAGACGTGGATGAGGACCTCGGTATCAGATCTTCCCAGTATGTCCGCTACTACAACTCCAAGTTCAGCGGCCAGGACGGTCAGGTTACAGTAAGCTCTCCCGTTATGATCCGCTGGGGTGAAGTCTTCCTCAACAGGGCAGAAGCCCTTGCCCGTCTGGACAGGGACGAAGAAGCTTTTGCCGATGTCAACCTGATCCGCCATCGTGCCGGCGTCAAGGGTGACGCGGACTTTACCACCGCCAATTACCGCTCCCGCGGATACGAGTCCAGCCTTGACGTGGTTCTGGACGAGCGCCGTATGGAGCTCTGCTTCGAGGGCGACCGCATGTTCTCTATCTTCCGCAACAAGAAGAAACTTGACCGCCGCTATGTGGGTTATCACCCCTGGGAGGTCATAGACTACAACGATCCCCGCATCGCACTGTTGATTCCGGCCGACGAAATCAACGCTACCGATATTGAACAAAACAATCAGAAGAAATAAATTCAGATGAAAAGATTACTATCATTCGCGGCTGTCGCTATCCTGCTGCTCTTTGCGGGTTGCGGAGAAAAGGAAGACGGCCCGAAAACAGTAACCAAGCCCAAGGATCTTGCAGATCCCGAACTGAATGTAACAGGCGTCCCGACGTCACCCGTCGAATCGGGTTCGTCATTCACCATAACCGTCTCCACAAAATCCAAGGGGGCGGTTACGGTGAGTGTCGACAAGCCCTCTGTGGCGGTTGTCAAGCCCAAGAGCGACATGCAGTACGAGATTTCTGCAGTGGCAGTGCAGGATACCGAGGTCAGGATCATCATCGCTCAGGAGGAAGAGAAGACCGACGGTTACGCATCCGCCACCAAGGAGGTCTCTTTCACGGTGAAGGGCGCCGGCGATGAGTCGCTTCCCGGGCCGGACGATGCCATCGGCGGCACAGCCGTTACCTTTACTGCTATCGAGGGGGAGGTGCCCAATCCGGAGAGAGGTCTGTATCAGGCATACGAGATACACGGCAACACGCCGGCCATATCGGCCAGCGATGTCAAGAGCAAGCTTGCAAGCGGTCACACGATCTGGCTTACGGAGTTCTACCTGACCGACTTCATGAACGGCAATATCTCTTCGTCTTATCTGAAGAAGGTACAGAGTGTCTTTGACGCAATCCGTGGCGGCGGAGCCAAGGCGATTGTCCGTTTTGCATACCGGGACAACAATAATAACCTTGACCAGGACCAGGAACCGGAAGTGGCGCAGGTGCTCAAGCACGTAGAGCAGCTCAAACCTATTCTCCAGAAGAACGAGGATGTGCTGTTTGTGCTTCAGGCCGGCTTCATCGGGTCTTGGGGCGAGTGGTATTATACCACCCACTTCAACAGTATGCAAGACCGCAAAACGCTTACCGAGGCATTACTGGATGCAGTTCCCGTATCGCGCCAGATACAGCTGCGCACCCCCGCCTTCAAGATGAAGATGTACAACCTTTCGGTAAAGGATACCATCACTGCAGCAACCGCACACGACGGCTCTGCGGTATCCCGCCTTGCCGGTCATAACGACTGCTTTGGCGCCGATGCCAACGACGAAGGCACCTTTGAAACCAATGACAGCCGCAAGTTCTGGAAGGGTGACACCAAATATACCATAATGGGCGGCGAGACATGCAAACTGTCTGAATACTGCCTGTGTCCCGCAACCCTGAAAGATCTTGAAGACTATCACTGGACTTATCTCCACGACGGATACAACCGTGAAGTACTCTCCCGCTGGCAGAATGACGGCTGCTTTGGCGAAATCAAAACCCGCCTGGGCTATAAGTTCGTTCTCAAGGATGTGCATTACAGCGCTCTGGAGGCAGGGACAAGGTGCAAGATTACCATTCGCCTTTACAATGATGGTTATGCCGCAGCCATGAATCCCCGCGAGGCATGGCTGGTATGGGTAGGTTCCGACGGCAAGACAGTAAAGAGCATGCTTGGTGTGGATCCCCGCACATGGCAGCCCGGTTACAATGCCGTGGTAAGTTATTTTACCCCTTCATCTGCCAAGGGAACCCTTTACCTGCAGCTCTCCGACCCGCTGCTTGCTGACAATCCGGCATACAGTATAGCCCTTGCCAACGAGGGCGTGTTTGACGCCAAGACCGGATACAACAAACTCTTCGAGGTTAAGTGAGAATAGCTGCACTTGCCTTTGCCGCTGCGGCGGTCATTATCTCCGGATGCCGGGATACCTCGGGCATCCGGGGATATTGGTCTTCGCACACCCCGGATATTACCGATTATGCCGCGGCAGAAGAGGAGTTTGCCGACTTTGCGCAGCTGGCCCTTCAGGCCCCCGAGGCCGATGCGTTTGCGGCGGTGGATATGCTGCTGAACAAAGCGCGTAAAGACGAAGTGACATATCTGGTGTACACCGACCTGATTGCCCGCGCCTTTGCAACCATCTCTTCTCCGTGCTACTCCTGTGCAATCTTTACCCATGCTGCCGACAAGATTCTGCGCCAGGACCTTCTGAGCGATTTCGCTGCAGAAGAATACTCTCTTCGCAGGGAGTTCTGCCTCCACAACCGGGTGGGGGACAGGGCCGAGATACCTTTGATGAATGACGGAGTCCAGGCAGAAATACCGTTCGAAACCAGGACCCTTTTTCTGGTGGTAGACCAGGATTGCCCCTCGTGCCGGGAGTCGATGCGGCATTTTACATCTGCCAAATGGGATTCTACCGCACGGGTGGCTTTGTGCTATGGTGTCGGTCCTCTCCCCAACGATGGTATCTGGCAGTGCCGCCGCATATCACCAGACCAGGGAATAATTGATACCCGGCAGGCTCCGTTCTTCTTTGTGACCGCCCCAGGCGGAACGGTAGAAATAACCTATACCTCTGTTTACAACGAACAATATCTGTAACAATGAAACGATACTTTTTTCTCCTCTTTGTAATATTGTCCCTTGCGGCAATCTCGTGCGAAGAAAAGCCCGTTGTTGATCCGGATGACCCCAACGAGAACACCGACCCTTCGGGAAAGGAAGACGAGAAGACAGGCCCACAGCCGGGAACATACAAATTCGTGGCATCTGAGCTCAAGCAGCGCTGGAATCCTTCTGACCAGATTTATGTACACGGGGCTTTGGGAACGTACGCCCAGACAATAACCTTGTCTGCATCCGACATATCTGCCGACGGCAAAACTGCAAGCGTTACACTGGACGAGGTCACGCAGCTCACCGTAGATCCCGACGGACTTTATGCGGCCTGGCCGGACGCTGCCGTTAAACATGCCTACGGGGTCCTGGGGCCCAAGGCGACTTTCTCCAAATGCGATACCCTGCTTATGGCGGCATACCTGAGCGGAGATACCTTCAACTTTATAGATGTCTCCTCTTCGCTGGCATTTACCGTTACGGCGGACTACAACCGTTTTGCGCTGGCTGCAGGCAACCGCGACGGTATGAATGCAACCAAGTTCGAGGTGGAATATACCTCTGCAAATAAGGAGTTCGGCGCACGGCAGAACGACGGATATCCGTTCAAATATGGGGAGATCGTGCCCGGACAGAAAACCAATATATGGATGCCCGGTGAGATGACCTTCACAAACGGTTTCTCGCTGTTTATCGGCAAAGATGACAACTGGACAAAGGTTTATACCGTTTCCGGCGACGTGACCCTGGCGGCCGGAGAGTGCATGGATCTTGGGGACATCACTTCAAAAATGGCTTCTTATGACGGGCCGGCGCCCAGGATGCCTCAGGTTAAAGGTAAACCCAACAAGTTTTCCCTGAGTTTTGAAGAGTTGTCCGGATTGTGCTTAAGTGCAGGTGAAGAATTTATTTGGGGCGTGGGAGACGAGGGGGACCTTGCCAGGATATCGTTCGAGGGTAAACTTCTGGGTTCTGTCCATATCGGTGGCGACGCCGAGGACGTCTCCCTCAATTCCGATACCGGCGATTTGCTTATAGGGCTGGAGCCCAAAGGGGTCGGCATTGTCAAGGGACCTGACTTCAACGGTTCTGTAAGCACCCTTTTCAACATAGCAGAATGCAGTAATTACGGAAATGCAGGCATAGAGGGCCTTACATATTACAAGGACGGGAAGGTATTTGTGGGTGCCCAGTCCAATTCTCACCTCTTCTTCTGCGACCTGGCCACCAAGACCAAGGAATGGGACCTTAAACTTTGGAACAAGAATCTGATATCAGAAATTGGCGGCCTTTGTTATGACCCCCTTACCGACTGGCTGTGGGTGATTGACTCCGAAACCAAGAAGGTCTTTGTCCTCTCTGCAGACAAGCTTATTGCTGCCGACAAACAGCTGCCGGTTGCGGATATTGTGGCTTCTGCCCTGTTGGGCGCTTATCCCGTGAGTGAAGCTGCCAATCCCGAGTCGGTTTGTGTAGACCACACCCACTCCTGCATCTGGGTGGGCGACGACTACGGCAGCACCTCCTACCTGTATCGCTATACCATGGAAGGTTTGGACGATGCGATAATAAATGAGTGATTATGAGAAAGTTATCTTTATTGGCCGTTTTGTGCACTCTGCTGCTGGCCGTTTCGTGCAAAGAGAAACAAACCGAGCCGCAGCTGCAGTATTACACAAGCGGAAACACATATGAAACGGTGTCGGTGATCTCTCCGGCACCTGATGCTGATGTGCGCAACATCATCTTTATGATTGGTGACGGCATGGGACTGGAGCAGGTAAGCTGTGCCTGGGTGCTTAACCACGGCAAGCTTAATCTTGACAATATGCCTGTGGTGGGGCTGTCACGCACCTACAGCGCCAGCGACCTGATTACCGATTCCGCTGCCGGCGGCACCGCCCTGGCAGTGGGGGAGAAGACCGCCAACGGGCATGTGGGCTGCACGCCAGATAACGAACCGCTCTACTCGATGCTGGACAAGGCGCAGAAGCTGGGCAAGAAGACCGGCGTGGTAACTACCTGTCATCTGGCCGATGCAACCCCGGCTGACTTCTGCTGTCACGACGAGAGCCGCTACCATTACGATGCGGTCATTGCAGACTATGCAGAGTGCGGCGTGGATTATATTGCCGGAGGCGGACGCGACTATTTTGGCCCAAAACGAGAAGATGGCCGCGATATCGTTGCAGAGATGAAGGCCAGTGGATACAACTATGCAGCATCAGAAGATGAGCTTCTGGCCACTTCGCTCCCCGTGCTAGGCCTTATGGCAGACGACAACCTGCCCGTTGCCGCCCAGCGCGGCGATTTGTTCCGGACTATGGTGGCCCGCGGTATCGCCCTGCTGTCTGAGGCCAGTGGCCACTCTGGCTTTGTGATGATGATAGAGGGATCCTGCATAGACGACTGGCTGCACGAGAACCGCATAGACATGGCGATGGAAGAGTTGCTGGATTTTGACCGTACCCTGGGCGATGTGCTGCAGTGGGCTGCGGCCGACGGCCATACGCTGGTGGTGGTTACAGCAGACCATGCTACCGGAGCACTTACGCTGCAGGATGGTGATTTGGCAGAGGGTCGGATAGGGGTTGCGTTCGGCAACCAGAGCCACAACGGAATAACGGTCCCCGTTTATGCATGGGGCCCCGGATGTTGCCGCTTTACCGGTATCCGCGAGAATGCAGAGTGGGGACGCCTGATATCCTCTTTCATCAAATAGCATCCATCGGGCAAAAAAATAAGGTGACTCTTAGCAGAGCCACCTTATTTTTTTTGTACTTGAAGTGATTACGGAAGAGTAACATCAAGCATTGCAACCGCACCAGCTGCCTCTCCCTGAGGGAGAACGCCCTGGGTCTTCCATGTACCATCGTAACCAACGATGCCGATTGCAATAGTGCCGGCTTTGCTTGCATTTACAACGCTGCGCAGGAAAGCAACCTCTACAGTGGCAACGCCGTTCTTTACGGTACCTGCACTCTCTGCGTATGCGGAAAGTTCCAGCTCAGTCAGATGGCCGCCTTCGTCCCAAGCGTCCTTGCCGTCAACACCATCGAAATGATATATGTGCATGGTTTCAGCCATGTCGCGGACAGTGTTGCCCTCGCCCAGGAAACCAGTCTCGTCTTCGAGCATATACTCATATCCAACCTCAGACCAGATCCATGAAGAGCCGCCGGTAGTAGCGTCACCGTCGGAATCGACAAAAATCTCGAAGGGAGCAGAAGTCTGGATGAAAGGATCGCCCTCTTCGGGAGTCTCTTCCTGCAGCTCATACTCGAAGTATACGTAAATGGAGGTCTCGTCTGCATAAGCCTTCATGGCAAGCATGCCGGGATATGCGTTGGCGTCTACGTCAAGTTCTGCAGATGCAACATCCTTGAGGGCAGCCCAGTCAGCAAAGTTGCCGTCGATTGTGACAGCTTCAGTCGGCTCCTGTTCTTTTTCTTTGTCCTTTTCGTCTTCGGGCTTCTCCTGGCAAGAAGCGAACATGCTAACCATTGCAACGGCAGCGATGATAGTTAAGAAAATCTTTTTCATTGTTGTTTTGTTTGTATGTTTAGTGTTCCTAAGATATTCACTCTTGCGAATATAACACATAAATGCATGACTTCCATATATTTCACTCGATTTTAGAAAAAAAATATAAACGAAACGTTTCGAAACGTATTATTTCGGAATTATGTTGCGTTTGAGCGTTTTTATCCCTAATTTTAACTCGATAATCAAAACAATTTTACCCGTTATGAAAAAGAATATTATACGTTTTGCGGCGATGCTGATGGCAACATCTCTTGTCGTGTTCTCGTGCGAGAAGGAGGATCCAAAGAATAATCCCGATGATAAAAACAAAGAGCAGACAGGCGATGTAAAATGCTCTGTTGCGATTACCATAGACGGCGATTTCTCCGATTGGGACCAGGTTACCCAAGAGGCTGCCGGCAAAGACGCCTGCCTGGCTGTTGTCAAGGCGAGCTCTTCTGACCCTGTTCCTGTTATAAAAGCGGCTTCCGACGGGCAGAACGTATATGTCTACGCCGAGATCCGTGTAGAGGCGCTCCCCCAGAACGCAATATGCGAAGAGTGGGGCGATTCCTGGAACGGTGCGACGGGCTTTAAGGGAGATGATGACAACGATGGCATATCTACCTCCACACCGCCGTTCAACCTCTTTTTTGATCCCGACGGGAAAGAGAGCACAGGTTTTTACACATACATCAATGATGAAGGCGAGGCTGCAATCCCCGGCCTCGGCTGCGAAATGTGCGCCCAGAACCTGTTCTTCTTCAATCCTTCGACCAAGAAGCTCGGGGTTGCGTGGAATCAGCTTAACGTCGGCCCTTTGAAATATACCGATGCCAACGGCAACCAGGTGGACTACGATTACAATGGCGATTTCTTCCAGCAGGAAGAGTGGAACGCAGAGGGGACAGTGCCCCGCTATGGCTGGCAGAACACCGGTGCCGGCGAGGGTGACAACATCGCCCCCAGGCCGGAGAACATCAAGTCTGCAACAGTGGGGACAATCGTCAAGGTCGAGTTTGCCATTGAAAAGGGGGACATCGTAAACCTGCAGGACGACGACAAGGAGTATGCGTGGGGCGTATGCTTCCGCAACGTTTCCGATCCCGACCTTTCCCAGGACATCGGCCCCATCCGTGCCGCCTACAGCATCTAATTTCTGCTAATAGAGCGATATGGGTCAGAAAAAACATAACTGGCTGCTGTATGCCATAATCACCATGGTGACCTGGGGAGTGTGGATGACCTTCTCGGATCCGACGCTGGGTGACACCTATCTGGGTATTTCAAGGGATTTCCCCTCTGAGATGGTGTATGTCATCTGGGCCATCTCCATGATTCCCTGTGCACTGTTTGCCCTGTTCAACATCAAATGGAAGCTGGATGTGCGGCCCAAGAGCGTGCTGCTCAGCATGGGGGTCGGCCTGCTTGGTGCCGGAGGGCAGTTGGTGCTGTTTCTGGCGCTCAAGTATGCCCCTTCTTACCTGGTGATGCCCATGATCTCTGTGGCGCCGATCGTGACGGTGTTGCTGTCGGCCACCATCCTCAAGGAGAAAGTATCCAAAATGGGTATCATCGGTATAATCCTGGCGTTTGTGGCCATCATCTGCTTTGCCATACCTTCCGACAAGGAGGGTTCTGTATCGAGCTGGATATGGATTCTGCTGGCTGCAGTCGTGTTTGTCTGCTGGGGTATCCAGGCCTTTGTGATGAAGCTCGCAAACAACCATACTCCCGATGCCGAGAGCGTTTTTGTCTATATGGCAATCGCGGCCGTCGTGCTGATTCCGGTGGCCTTTCTGCTCAAGTCTCCGGGCGAACTTGCCGCCTACGGCTGGGCAGTTCCCACAAAGGTCTTCTTCGTGCAGATTCTTAACGCCGTCGGTGCATTTACGTTGGTATATGCCAACCGTTACGGCAAGGCAATGGTTATCGCACCGCTGGCCGACGCCTGCTCTCCGGTAATCTGCTGCCTGCTGTCGATAGTGCTTCTGGCAATCGCCGGCCTGCCCGCAATCCCGTCCGTGTGGCAGATTTGTGGTATGGCGGCCGCCATCAGCTGCGTATTTATCTTCAGCCGGGAATAGACACAGCCACCAACGAAAAAACACGACAGAGCCTGATGGCTCTGTCGTGTTTTTCTTTAATCAACTGTATTGCGGTCAGTTAATTGACTTAGTACTCCTCCTCGTTCCAGAAGAAGTCTTCTTTAGTGGGGTAGTCGGGCCAGATGTCTTCGATAGATTCGTAGACTTCGCCGTCGTCTTCGAGGTCGGAGAGATTCTCAATTACCTCGAGAGGAGCACCGGAACGTGTTGCATAGTCAATCAGTTCGTCTTTGGTGGCGGGCCAGGGGGCATCCTCCAGTTTGGATGCCAGTTCAAGTGTCCAGTACATATTATTTTTAACTGATTAATAATTACTTCTAGTCTCAAAAGGGCTGCAAAGATATAATATATTTTAATATGCAAATACTTTTTTAAAAATAATTGTTACTCGACCGTACGGGCAAGGGCAAACAGATAGTCAGACAGGCGGTTAACATATCTTAGACACTCGTTGTCGGAGGGTGTTTTAGACTCGATTGCAACTATGCTGCGTTCGCAGCGGCGGCATATTGTACGGGCCACGTGAATCTCTGCAGAGAGGGCCGGGGGCCCCGGTATCACGAATGCGAATTTGGCAGGCATGGCGGCTGTCATCTGGTCTAATCTGTCTTCCAGGAACTCCAGCCAGGTCTCGGTCTGAAGGTCTTTGAGCCATTCGCACACCCCGTCGCACGCAAGGTGGGATGAGACATCCATCAGCTGCTTCTGGATCTCTAACAGTTCTTCCTGCATTTTGGCAGCTGTGCAGTGCGCCCTTACCACGCCCAGATAAGATATCAGTTCATCGGCATCGCCATAGGCTTGTACCCGGCTGCTGCATTTGGCTACGCGGTTGCCGCCGATAAGGCTTGTGGTGCCGTCGTCGCCCTTTTTTGTGTAGATTTTCATGTCAGTGTGTCAGAATTAATCTTACCGTCGCGTATGCAAATAACACGCCGAGCATGCTCTGCAATCTGGGCAGAATGGGTGACAAGTATCACGGTGTTGCCCGCCGCGTTTATTTCATCAAAAAGCGACATTATCTCTTCTGACGTGGCACTGTCAAGATTGCCGGTGGGCTCGTCTGCCAGAATTATCGATGGGTTGGTTACAAGGGCGCGGGCCAGCGCCACCCGTTGTTTCTGGCCGCCCGAAAGCTCGTTGGGGTAGTGCTCTGTACGGTTGCCAAGGCCAACTCGCTGCAGAGCCTGATTTGCGCGGGAGAGCCGCTGGGCGCGCGGCACACCGGCATACACCAGTGGCAGGGCGACATTCTCTTCCGCACTGAGGCGCGGCATCAGCGCAAACGACTGGAACACGAACCCCAGCCTTTGGTTGCGCACCGCCGCCAGGGCTTCGTCGCCAAGGTGGCTGACATCTTCGCCGCAGAGGGTATAACTCCCGCCATCGGGGGTGTCGAGGCATCCCAGGATGTTCATCAGGGTGGATTTTCCGCTCCCGGAGGGGCCCATGATGGCCACATATTCGTTTTTATTCACGCTCAGGCTGACCCTGTCGAGAGCCCTGACCTCCACTGTGCCGACCCGGTAGGTCTTGCGCACATCTTCTATCCGTATAATCTCTTCTTTCATACCGGACTCAAAGTTAGTGGGATAATTGGGACAAATTGAATCATAATGTTTAAATTTGTGGATTACAAAAACGCAAAAAATGGCATACAGGGCTACAGAGCAGTTTGACGCAGAAATCACCCGGGAACTCGAAAACCATTATTCAGAAATTTTGCGGCTTCTGGGCGAAAATCCAAAGCGCGAAGGGCTTTTGAAGACCCCAGAGAGGGTGGCAAAGGCGATGCAGTTCTTTACAAAGGGCTATGAAGAGAGCGGAGAGGAGATACTGCGTCAGGCGATGTTCAAAGAGGAGTACAAGCAGATGGTACTGGTCAAGGATATCGAGTTGTACTCTATGTGCGAACACCACATGCTCCCCTTTTACGGTAAGGTCCACGTGGCGTATATCCCCAACGGATACATCACAGGGCTGAGCAAGATCCCGCGGGTGGTGGAGACCTTTGCCCGCAGGCTGCAGGTGCAGGAGCGGCTCACCGTGCAGATCCGCGACTGTATCCAGGACACCCTGAATCCGCTTGGGGTGGCGGTTGTGATAGAGGCGGCGCACATGTGCATGCAGATGCGCGGGGTAAGCAAGCAGCACTCCGTTACCACCACATCGGCCTTTACGGGTGTTTTTTTGAAAGACATGCGCACCCGCAGCGAGTTTTTGCGTTTGATTGGGCTTGAAGATTAACACGTACGATAAAGAATACGCACGAGCTATGAAGATAATCATCTCAGGTGCCGGAGAGGTCGGCTGCCATCTGGCAAAACTGCTGGGCGATGACAACCATGACATCACCATGATAGACAACAGCGCAGAGCGCCTTACCAAGGCCTCGGAGATGGCCGACATTATGACAGTGTGCGGCAATCCCACCTCTATCAGTGTGCTGCAGGCGGCTAAGATAGACAAAACCGACCTGTTTGTCGCGGTGTTCCCCGACCGCGACCAGCATGTCAACATAGTCTCTGCGTTGCTGGCCAAGGAACTGGGTGCCAAGAAGGTCACGGCGCGTATCAATACCGCGGAATATCTCTCTTACGACAACAAGACGCTGTTTACCCAGCTCGGAATAGACCTGCTCTTCTACCCGGAGATGATGGCGGCCTATGAGATTGCCGATATCGTGCGTGAATCGGGCATGACAGAGTTCGTGCAGTTTGGCCACGGCAAGCTGCTGTTGGTAGAATTCAAGCTGGAGGAGGATTCGCCGCTGATTGGGCGCGAGATATCGGACTTCGTATATCCGATAGAGCAGCTGCCATTCCGTATCGTGGCGATTTCCAGGGGAGAAGGGACGCTGATTCCCCAGCGCGAGACCAAGATGCGTCTGGGCGATCTGGTGTATGTTATGGCGCTGCGCGACACTGTGGCAGAGGCGCTCAAGGAGGCCGGGAAGCGTGAGAAAGAGGTGCGTAACGTATTTATCCTGGGCGGCGGACCGCTGGGCGAGATGCTGGCTGCCAAGCTTGAGAAGACAATCCCTTCCATAAAGATTATCGAGAAAGACCGCCGCCGCTGCGAAGAGCTTTCCCAGATACTGGAAAAGACGATGGTGATTAACGGCGACTGGCGCAACACCGACTGGCTTTACGAAGAGGAGATTAACCGCTGCGATGTGTTTGTGGCTGCTACAGAGGATTCCGAGACCAACATCATGACCTGTGCTGCGGCAAAGAAGATGGGTGTACCCAAAACCATTGCGGAGGTAGAGAATATAGAATACATAAAGCTGGCAGAGGGGATGGGCGTGGATGCTGTAATCAACAAGAAGATACTCTCTGCAAGCCGTATATTCCGCTTTACACTAACAGACAAGATTCGTTCAATAAAATACCTTAGCGAGAGCGACGCGATTGCGCTGGAGTATATCGTACATCCCGGCAGTCCAGTCACCAAAGCCAAGGTTAAAGAGCTCAATATCCCCTCCGATGCCATTATTGGCGGGGTGATTCGCGGCAGTGAGGCCTTTATCGCCTACGGAGATACCCAGATCGGCGCATACGACCATGTGATAGTGTTCACGCTGCCATCGTCGCTCAAGTCGATAGACAAGCTGTTTATGTAGTCTATAGCCCCTGGGCTATCTTTTTCATATACTCATAAAGGGTTATCCCAAACATCTGCTTCAGGTATCGGTTGAGCGACTTGGCATCGTTGAAACCGCATATCTCTGCAATTTCAGCACAGGAACAGTCGCTGTACCGGGGTGCGTTCTCAATGAAATACCGCAACCTGAATTTTGACAGGTACTCCTGGAACCCGAATCCGCGGGAGCGGAGGGCGTCCCAGAGATAGGTGCGGTTGGTGCCGATTGCCTTTGCCACATCGTTGCACTTGAGGCCGGTGTCCAGATATAACCTGTCTGCAAGAATGGTGTCTGTGGCCCGGCGCAGAATCTCTGTATTTGAGAGACGTACCCGGCCAGCCCTCCTGCGTTTGAAGAGCAGAGACATGGATTCTAGTGGCTGGCAACCCGCTTGCAATACTCTGCCGGGGTGAATCCGGTAAAGCGGGAGAAGGAGGATATAAATGTGCTCACAGAGTTGAATCCGGCGCCTTTGCGCAGATCTTCCATGCTCAGTTTGTTATCGTTTGTGAACAAATCTACCGCCTCTTTTACCCTGTAGGAATTAAGCAGCTGCCGGAAGTTCATTCCAAAGCGGCCGTTAATCATTTTGGAAAGCGTGGTCTTGTTGGTGCCAAGGCTGTTGGCAATGGTGTCTATAGAGACATCCTGGGCCAGATATGGCTTCTGCTCTGCCATATATGCCTTGAAGCGCTCCATCAGTTCTGCCGCCTTCCTCTCTGCGACATTATATAGCTCAGCTTCCTCTTCCAACACCGGCACCCCGCTCCCGGGGCCGCCGTCATCCGGAACAGGATATCTGAAGGTTGAAACATTGTGTGAAAGCCGGCGGCTTAGCATTAAGCCAAAAAGGCAAGCGGCCACGGTGAGCGTTGCGGCCGAGACAACCAGTAGGATAACTGCAAAAGTGTCCATAGTTTAAACAGATTACAGATGCTAAATTATTGAGTTAAAATAAAATGACAATGCCCCGCCGAAGCTCTGCGGGGCATTGTTTCTATTTTTAAAAACGGAATTTACGTTTACGATTTCTTCATAGGCTCGAAACCTTTGCCGTAGACTTCCGTAACGTTCCCGATGGATACAAACGCATCGGGATCAACATCCTTAATCAATTTGAGAATTTTGCTGGTTTCTGTACGTTTTACTATTACCACAACCAGTTTCCCGGTGTGTTTTGAGTAACCGCCCTGGCTGTCCAGCAGGGTGACACCACGGTGTATCTCGTTGCAGATACGGTCTGTGAGCACCTCGTAGTGTTCTGTGAATACAAACAGCTGCACCGACTGGCGGCGGCCGTTGAGCATCATATCCAGGGTGTAGTTGGTAACGCCGGTGAGCACGTAGCCGTACAGCAGTACCAACAGTTTGTCGCTAACCGAGGCCCCGTTCGGAATCAGCATTGCCGACCCGATGATGAGAAAATCGAGCACCAGCATCACCACGCCGGGCGAGACGCGGTAGAATTTGGTTACGATGAGCGCGATTATGTCGGTGCCGCCAGTGCTGCCGCCCTGCGCAAAGGTGATAGCGATTCCGAATCCAATCATGGCTCCGGCGAATATCACGCACATCAGCTTGCCATTCTCTGATGTAAAGCTCTGTATGAACTCCTGCGGCATAAGGCCGGGGAGAACCCTGAGGAATATGGTGACGGCTATCAGGGCGTAAATGGTCTTGGCGCCGAAGCCTGTGCCCAGAACCTTGCTGGCAATAACTACCAGGATGGCGTTGATGATGATGTAGGAATAGGCGATATTGAACCCGGTACTATACTGGATGACAGATGACAGACCGGTGATTCCGCCGCCCACAAGGTTGTTTGGCAGCAGGAACAGCGACCATACCGTGGTGTACATCAGCAGCCCAAGGGTTATCAGCAGATACTCCTTTACCGTTACCAGGATCCTGGATATAGTAAGTTTGCGTGCCATCGGTTAGCAGACTACATTGATAATCTTGCCCGGAACCACCACCACCTTGCGGATCTGTCCACCCGGCAGGTACTTTGCGGTGCGTTCGTCACCCCTCACTGCCGATTCTACCTCGGCGGCGGGCATATCCTTTGGCAGGGCAATCTTGAACCGCATCTTGCCGTTGAAGGATACCGGATATTCGAACGATGCCTCTATGGTATACTCCTCGTGGTATTCGGGGAAAGAGGCGAAGCTGATACTCTGGCTGTGGCCCATCTGGCTCCATAGCTCCTCTGCGATATGGGGTGCGAAGGGGGATATCAGAATGGCCAGCGGCTCCAGTATCGCCCGCTTGTTGCACTTCAAATCGGAAAGTTCGCCCACGGCAATCATAAACGCACTTACCGATGTGTTGTATGAGAAGTGCTCGATATCCCACTGGACCTTGCCGATAAGGCGGTGCAGGCTTTTGAGCTCTGCCGCGGTGGGGGCATCTTCGCTCACGTTGCAGCCACCATCGCCGCAATACAGCCGCCAGAACCTGCGCAGGAAGCGGTGCACGCCGTCGATGCCCTGTGTATCCCACGGCTTGCTCTGCTCTATGGGCCCCAGGAACATCTCGTAGAGGCGGAGAGTGTCGGCGCCGTAGCGTTCGCAAATCAAATCGGGATTTACCACATTGAACATAGATTTGCTCATCTTCTCTACCGCATATCCGCAGACATATTCTCCGTTCTCCAGTATGAATTCGGCATCGGCATACTCCGGCCGCCATGCCTTGAAGGCTTCGCAATCGAGGCGGTCGTTACGCACCAGGCTGATGTCGACGTGTATCTCAGTGGTTTCGTACTGATCTTTGAGCCCCAGGGAGACAAAGGTGTTGGTGCCCACTATCCTGTATACGAAATTGGAGCGGCCCTGTATCATGCCCTGGTTTATGAGCTTCTTGAAGGGTTCCTTTTCGCATACGTAACCGATATCGTAGAGGAACTTGTTCCAGAAGCGGGAGTAAATCAAATGGCCGGTGGCATGCTCTGTGCCGCCGACATACAGATCTACATTGCGCCAGTATTCGTCGGCCTCGCGGCTCACAAGCGCCTCGCTGTTGCGGGGATCCATGTAGCGCAGGTAGTATGCACTGCTGCCGGCAAAGCCCGGCATTGTGCTCTTCTCCAGAGGGTATCCGTCGTATGTCCAGTTCTGGGCCCTTGCAAGGGGTGGTTCCCCAGTCTCTGTGGGGAGATACTTGTCTACAGAAGGGAGCTGCAGCGGCAGTTCGCTCTCCGGAACCGGGGTGGCGATATCATCTTTATAATAGATGGGGAAGGGTTCGCCCCAGTAGCGCTGGCGCGAGAAGATGGCGTCGCGCAAACGGTAGTTTATCTTGCGGCGGCCGATGCCCTTCTCCTCTACGTAATCTATTGCTGCGGGAATGGCCTCCTTGACACTCATTCCGTTCAGGAACCCGGAGTTGCACATGATACCCTCTTTGGCATCAAAACTCTCCTGCGATACGTCGCAACCCTCGATAAGCGGGATGATGGGCAGGTTGAACTGCTTAGCAAAGGCGTAGTCACGGCTGTCGTGTGCCGGAACCGCCATTATGGCGCCGGTGCCGTAGCCCGCAAGCACATACTCGGAAATCCAGACCGGCACCTTGTCGCCGGTGAGGGGGTTGAGGGCATACGAGCCGGAGAACACGCCGGTAACCTTGCGGGTTTCTGCTATGCGCTCCCGCTCTGTTTTCTTGCGAACCGCTGCCTGGTATGCCTCTACGGCTGCCTTTTGCTCTGCTGTCGTGAGCTTCTCTACCCACTCGCTTTCGGGGGCGAGTACCATAAAGGTTACGCCAAATATAGTGTCGGCACGGGTGGTGAATATGGTCATGTCATACTCTTCGCTGCCGTTGGATACCTTGAACACCATCTCGGCACCCTGGCTGCGGCCTATCCAGTTGCGCTGCATCTCCTTGAGCGAATCGGTCCAGTCCAGATCTTCCAGTTCGTCCAGCAGGCGGCCGGCGTATGCCGACACGCGCAGCTGCCACTGGCGCATCTTGCGCTGCTCTACCGGGTATCCGCCGCGGATGGAGAGACCCTCCTTGACTTCGTCGTTGGCCAGCACGGTGCCAAGCTGCTGACACCAGTTCACGCTGGTTTCGCCAAGGTAGGCGATACGGTATTGCATAAGGATATCCTGCCTCTGCTTGTAGCTGAATGCCTTCCACTGCTCTGCTGTGAATGGCTCCACAGCCCCGCAGGCCGCATTTACGGCAGCACTGCCGCCCTGTTCAAACTTTGCCTCCAGGGTCTCGATGGGGAGCGCCTTGCCGGCATCGTTGTCGTAGTAGTGGCCAAACATTTTCAGAAATGCCCACTGGGTCCACTTGTAGTAATCGGGGTCGCAGGTGCGCACCTCGCGGCTCCAGTCAAAAGAGAAGCCGATCTTGTCCATCTGGCTGCGGTAGCGGGCAATGTTGGCCTCTGTGGTCTTTGCCGGATGCTGCCCTGTCTGGATGGCATATTGCTCTGCAGGGAGGCCAAAGGCATCGTAACCCATGGGGTGCAGCACGTTAAAACCGCGCAGCCTCTTGTAGCGGGTGTAGATGTCGCTGGCTATGTATCCGAGGGGATGCCCCACGTGAAGTCCCGCACCGCTGGGGTAGGGGAACATGTCAAGCACGTAATATTTGGGTTTGGAAGGATCTGTCTTGACCTCGAAGGTCTTGTTATCGGCCCAATACTGCTGCCACTTTTTCTCGATTTCTACAAAATTGTAATCCATTTGCAACCATTTTTCAAGTGGTTGCAAATATAGGTAAATTAACGCTTTTTGAGTCTGAATTCTACCGGAATGACAATTTTTGTACGAACTTTTTTGCCGTCCAGGGTGCCGGGGGTCCATTTGGGCGAGGCGCTTACCACCTTGAGCGCTTCTGCATCCAGCGATTCGCTCACGCCGCGCTCTATGCTGACATCGTCCACAGCGCCGTTGGCCTCTACTGTGAAGGATACCAGCACTGTGCCCTGGATGCCCTCTGAAATGGCCTGCTGGGGATACTTGAGGTATTTGTAGACCCAGTCATTCAGGAAAGAGTTCACATCGTGTCTGAAGAAGCGGGGAGGGGTGTCACATTCGCTAAGGGCATAGACCCGCTCCTCTGCCGATTTCTCTTTCTGCTCCAGGTCTGCCAGATTGCTGAGCGCCTTTACGAAGGCTGCGATATAGACCGTTTCTGCCGCCATGTTGTCGAATTGCAAAAGCTCAGGTGTATCGCGCACAGTGCGGTATTCGCGGCAGATTCCGGTAGAGAAGGTCAGGGCAGGCACACCCGCCTGGCGGAAAGCCAGATTGTCGGAGGGGAACACCATCCCGGAGTGGATGGCAGGCATGCTTGTTACCGATTCGCTCTCACGCACGATATTGGCAATCCGGCTTACGGGCGTATGCTCCAAAGGGGCATATATCTCAAAGGGATTCTCTTTGGTACCGCGTCCCAGCATATCCAGGTTAACCATCATCTTGACATCACCGATATGGCTGAAGCCGCCTTCGCTGGCAAAATACCGGCTGCCGGAGAACTCCTCTTCCATTGCACCGAAGCCCAGAAACAGCACGCTGCGTCCAAGCGCCTCGCGGTTGAGGGCAAGGATGCGGGCGGTCTCGATAAGAACCGCCATGCCGGATGCATTGGCATCGGCACCGGGGTAGATGCGCTTCTGCGGGGTGCCGTTTACATTAACCGTATAAGAGCCGAGATGGTCTGTGTGGGTGCCGACAACAATATATTCGTTGCGCAGTGCGGTGTCGGTGCCCTCTATGATTCCCACTATGTTTTGCGAGACAATGGTGTCGCCCTCTGCGGTGATAATCGTAAAAGTGTCGCCTTCGCGGTTGCAGAGCATGGTAACACCCAGCTCTTCGAGACGGTCGTATAGATATCGGGCAGCCTTTTTTTCACCTTCGCTGCCCGCTTTGCGCCCTTCGAGGGCTGGGTCGCATATAAAGCCGGAGTGACGTTTAAGGTTGGCCTGAAGCGAGTCGGCCGCCGCTGGTACGATCGCGGACAAAAGCGCCGTGGCTGCAACTATGGTGCGTAGAATCCTCATACTCCCGCCAAAAAGTCAAAGATAGTGCCAGTGATTAGCAGAAGGGGGCTTTTACCACCTTCGCCTTCAAAAGGCGGTCGCGCACGTTGATGTAGATTTCGCTGCCGATGGTAAACAGGGGGGCGTTGACATAGCCCAGCCCGATTGCCTTTTTCACGGTGGGTCCCATCGTGCCGCTGGTCACATGGCCAATCTGATTGCCGGCAGCATCGCAGATAGGGTATCCGTGCCGTGCGATGCCGCGGTCGGTGAGTTCAAATGCCACCAGCTTGCGCTTCAGCCCCGCGGCCTTCTGTGCCAGCAGGTAGTCGCGGTCTATAAAATCGCCCTTGGTATCGTTGAACTTGGTAATCCATCCCAAACCCGCCTCCAGAGGCGATGTGGTATCGTCCATGTCGTTGCCATAGAGCAGGTAGCCTTTCTCCAGCCGCAGGGTGTCGCGGGCTCCGAGACCTACCGGAATAATCCCAAAGGGCTCGCCGGCCTCCATTATGGCATCCCAGAGTCCCTCGCCTGATTCGTTCGGGGCGTAAACTTCGCATCCGCCGCTGCCGGTATAGCCGGTGGTGGCCAGAATTACATCCTTGATCCCGGCAACAGCCAGGGTCTTGAAGGTGTAGTTGGGCATCCCCATGATGTCTTCTCCACAAAGCTTCTGCATCACCTCCATCGCCCTGGGGCCCTGGATGGCAATCTGGCAGGTGGACTCGCTTGCATTCACCAGGTCGCTCCCGATCGTCATTCCAAAGCGGGGGGCGAAAGAGCAGACATGCTCCCAGTCCTTCTCTACGTTGGCGGCGTTGACTCCGAGCAGATACCTGGTATCGGAGAAACAGTACACGATAAGGTCGTCCACTATGCCGCCGCGGCCGTTGGGCAGGCAGGTATATTGCGCCCGGCCGGGGTAGAGGGCATCTATGTCGTTGGATGTGATATATTGCAGCAGCGCCTTGGCACCGGGGCCGCTGACCCATATTTCGCCCATGTGGGAAACGTCAAAGACGCCGACACCCTCGCGCACGGCGGTATGTTCTTTGTTGATGCCGGAATACTCGATGGGCATGTTGTAACCCGCAAACGGGGCCATTTTTGCCCCCAGGGCGATGTGCTTTTGTGTGAAAACGGTCTCTTTCATGGTGCGTGAAGGTAGTCATTATTAAAGTAATGACAAAAATAACCTATATTTGTGATGATGAAGCGAATGATTGTATTGATAGTGACGATGGTCTCGTTTTGGGCGGGTGGCCTTGCTGCAGAGCGGGATACACTGCGCATGTGCTTTATGGGCGATGTGATGATGCACTACAAACAGCTTCGCGCCGCAAGGATTCCGGGAGTCGATACCACAAAGGCGGCGGCATACGACTTCAGCTCTTACTTCAGCCATATCAGGCCTCATCTTGACAGCAGCGACATCAGCGTGGCCAACATGGAATTCCCGGTGGGGGTGGCGCCATACAGCGGATATCCGGTCTTCTCCGCCCCTGAGTCGGTGGTGCAAGAGGCTATAGATGCCGGGGTGGATCTGCTGCTGACCGCCAACAATCATATCTGCGACAGGGGACGCCGCGGGCTGGACAGCACCTATGCTATTTATTCGCGTCTCCCGGTACGTTTCACCGGACTGTGGCGCGATACCCTGGACGAGCAGCTCAACAATCCTGCGATAATCGATGCCAACGGCTTCAGGGTCGCCTTTATAAACTTCTCTTACGGATACAATGGCTTCGCTGTTCCGGAACCTTACGTGGCGGGTATGATGGATTCCCTGCAGGTTAAGCGGGCGATAAGCAGGGCGCGGGACCGCGGTGCCGATTATATCGTGGCGCTGCCGCACTGGGGTCAGGAATACTATCTGGATGCAAGTGCATCTCAGCGACGCTGGCGCGACAACCTTTATCGGTGGGGGGTCGACATGATAGTGGGCACCCACCCGCACGTACCGCAGGCGGTCGAGTATTCGCAGGGGCGTATAACGGCCTTTTCGCTGGGGAATTACATCTCTAACATGAGCATTGCATACGGTCAGGTGGGGCTCTTGCTGGAGGCTACCCTGGTGCGCCGCGAAGACGGCTCAATAGAGACCCTCCCGCCCGATGTCACCTATCTCTGGTGCGGACGTGCCGGCCTGCTGGAACAGAATTACACCGTGATACCCATAGAAGAGTATCTGGACCGTCCGGAGGCCTTTCTCTCGCGTTCCCAATACGACAAGATGGTGCGCGAATACAAGCAGTTGAAACAAAAATTCTCACGATATTGAACAAGACGATAACCCTTACAGAAGTTGACCCGATAGAGATCCTGGGTGTCAACAACAAGCTGTTCGACCAGTTTAAGAGCTATTTTCCGGCGCTTAAGGCGACCTCCCGCGGCAATGAGATATTTCTGGTGGGGGCCGACGACCAGATTGCCCGTTTCGAAGAGCAGTTGCAGCGGCTTATTTCCAAAAAGATGACAAAGATGCGCCTGAACAGCTACGATGTGGAGTCGCTCTTTGAAGACGACGGCCACTCTAAGGAGATAGGGAGGGTGGAGATGCCCGACGGAGGCGATTATGTGATAGTGTACGGCTCCGACGGCAAGTGCGTCAAGGCGCGTACTCCCAATCAGAAGCGGCTTGTCAAGGAGTATTACAACAACGATATGATATTTGCCCTGGGACCTGCGGGAACCGGAAAGACCTACACGGCGATTGCCCTGGCTGTGCGTGCCTTAAAAAACCGTGAGGTGAAAAGGCTTATACTGACCCGTCCGGCGGTGGAGGCTGGCGAGCGCCTGGGCTTTCTGCCGGGCGATCTGAAAGAGAAGCTTGACCCTTACCTACAGCCGCTCTACGATGCTTTGCTGGATATGATACCGGCCAAGAAACTGCAGACCCTTATGGAGGATGGCACCATCCAGATTGCTCCGCTGGCGTACATGCGTGGCCGCACCCTGGACAAGGCGTTTGTGATTTTGGACGAGGCGCAGAACACCTCCCTGTCGCAGCTTAAGATGTTTCTGACCCGCATGGGCAACGATGCCAAGTTTATCGTCACCGGCGATGCTACCCAGATAGACCTCCCCAACAAGGGGGACTCCGGCCTGCTCAAGGGGGTTGAGCTGCTGGGTGGGATACGCGGCATTTCGATAGTCAACTTTACCAAAGAGGATATAGTGCGCCACCCGCTGGTGACCCGCATAATAGAGGCGTTCGACAGGAAAGAGGCTGCAGAAAAAAGGGATTAACGCACGCAGCGCACGCTCATGGCTATGCCGGTGCGGCTGGTAGCCCCAACCTTGAAGTCTTCTGAATCCCAGTAAATGTAGCGGAAATAAGCCTGGTCTGCACTGTACGGAGTGCTGCTCCACCACATGCCGTAAGATTCGAGCCCGTAGAATCCGCCATCGTTGGTCTGCATGTAGCCGCAGGGGAGGGGGTTGAAAAATATCCGGCTGGATTGGACTTCGTGCCTGTTGTTCACGGAGAAGGGCCAGAAACGCTCGCCGTTAAAGTATGCATCGGGGGTGATCTTGCCGGCAGCGCCCGCCCATGTGTCATCGAAAGCTACGCTACTGCCGCAAATCGTGCTGCCCAGGTCTTCCCAATCGGAATTGTCGGGAACACGCCACCCCTCGGGGCAGATGCTCCCCTCGCACGCTTCGCTATAGGTATAGTGGCGGCCAAACACATGGTTCAGCACCGGCGATTTTGCGTATACGGCACCTGCGCCCTCCCAGGCGAGGTTCTCTGCAAACCAGTCCAGCGAACCGATATGCTCAAAGCGGTATGCCCGGTTGTCGCGGCTGTCCACAAACACCTTCTGGGTGTTGTACGGGAGCCCCTGCAAAGAGCCGGTCATGTGGGTTGTATCCACCGTAAAGATGGTCCGTTTGGAACTTTCTACAATATAATCGGGGTGATATGCCAGCGCTTTTACCACAAATTCGCCCGGTTCGTCGGGGAACTTTACCACGATGGTCGGGCTGTAAAGCGTGTCGGGATGGATGGTGGTGATTACCCAGCCCCAGGTGGGATCTTCTGGGGCGGTGATGCCACTTGCCGTGAGCTGCACTACATCGCCTGCGCAGATATAGTCGTCTATATCAAAAGTTATCGTCCCCTCCATATACTGGTAGGTCGCGGTATCATTGATGCAGGCTGTCGCGGCGCACAGCGTCGCGGCCGTCAGCAGGGATAAAAGTGCCTTTTTCAACATTCGCATAATCGGCACAAATTTAATAAGAAATTATCATACTTTTGCATTATGAAGATAAGAAATGCACTTGTGGTGGCGCTGCTGCTTCTGGCAGCGGGTTGCGGTACCAAGCCGCAATACATCCGTATTACCGGCTTCGCCCAGGGCGGGGAGTATCAACTCACATGCCAGATTCCGGATGCCCGTATGGCAGAGAGCCTGAAGAAAGCGGTGGACGATACCCTGGCTGCCATAGACTGGTCGGTGTCGGGATATAACAAGGGGTCGCTGCTCACAAAGGTCAACAGTGGCTCCAATCCGCCGCTGGACGATATCTTTGTGGATCTGGTTCTGCTGTCAAAGCGGCTGTGGCGCGAGAGCGGAGGGGCGTTCGACCCCTCCTGTGCACCGCTGTTCGATCTTTGGGGATTCGGGTTCACCAACGGCCGTATGCCCGCCGATGCCGAGATTGAGCAGGCCATGTCCCTGGTGGGGATGGACCGCTACAACATAGTGGAGGGCGAAGACGGCAATCGCTATCTGGATATGCCCGCCGGAGGCAAGATCAACTTCAACGCCATTGCGCAGGGCTACTCATGCGACGCGGTGGCGCGGGTGGTGGAGCGTTTTGGCAGCGAGAATTACCTGGTATCCCTTGGCGGCGAGATAGTGTGCAGGGGGCGCAGTGCCCGCGGCGATGAGTGGCGGGTGTGGATAGACCGCCCTCAAGACGGCAACGATACTGCCGGCGAGCTTAAGCAGGATGTCATATCAATCTCCGATTGCGGACTTGTTACCAGCGGAAACTACCGCAAGTTCTATGTGGTGGACGGCAGGAAATACTCCCATACGATAGATCCCCGCACGGGGCGTCCGGTGACACACGATTTGCTTAGTGCCACAGTGCTGGCAGAGGACAGCTCCACTGCCGATGCCCTGGCTACTGCAATGATGGTGCTGGGTGTGGAACGCTCGCGGCAACTGGTGGCATCCTGGGGCGGTAACCCCTCCAGGGGAGCCTATCTGGTGTATGGCGGGCAAGACGATATGAAAGTCTGGCACACTCCCGGTCTTAAATTGGAAAGCGGGAACTAGCAGGCCAGCAGCCTGGAGACCAGCTCAGATAGCAAATCGCCGTCGGAGGCCTCACCGCGGGCGTTGCTTTTGCTGCGGTAGTCAAACTCCTTGAGGGTGGCAACAGCCTTCATGCAGGATTTCAAAGGATAGTTGCGGGCATAGCGGCCATAGTCGCGGCGCATAATAAACGGGTTCAGCCCCAGTGCAGCGGCCATCTGCGCCTCGTCCATCCGCTCGGCTGCGCAGGCGTGGTAGCGCAGCATCTTCAAAAACTGGCTGGAGAGGGCTGCCACAATCATCTGAATGGGGTATCGCCTGGAATTTTCGCCAAAGTAATTGGCAATACGGTAGGCCTTGGCGGCATTCTTCTCGCACAGGGCGCCCGCAAGCTCAAATGCAGAGTATTCGCGGCTCATCCCAACGTTCTCCTCTATCGCTGCGCAGGTGATGTGGCGGCTGCCGCTTTCAAGCGCCTTGCCCAGCTTATCCACCGCAAGGGCTATCTTGCTGAGGGATGTTCCGCAGGCCTCAGCAATCATATCCGCCGCCCCCTCTTCCATGGTGAACCCTTCGCTGCGGACATAATCCTCTATCCAGCCAGTTATTTTCCACTCCTTCACCTGCTCACACTCCAGCACTACGCCTACCTCGCCGGCACGTTTGTAAAACTTGGTGCGCTTGTCAATGTTCTTGGCGTTGCTGTCGGCCGGAGTCTTGTAGCATATCACAAGCACCGTAGTGGGCATCAGCTTGTCGAAATAAGACTCTATCTTCTCTACGCCCTTAAGCCCCTGCGCCTCCTTTACCACAATCAGTTGCCGGCTCACCATCATCGGATACTGGCGGGCATGGCTCACGATCTCTTCCGGGGTGGTGTCCACGCCGTAATATATCATCTGCCCAAAGTCGCGCTCGCCTTCCGGCAGGACATTCTCCATAAGCAGGTTGCAGATTCTGTCGATATAGAAGTGCTCTTTGCCGAACAGCAGGTAAAAGGGCTTGATATCGCCCTTGAGGATGTCGGACTCGATCTTTGCGGCCAGTGCGCCTGTTTCTACTGTTTGTTTAGCCATGCTCAAGTTTCGCAAGATACATAACAGTGATTAATTTGTGCGTTAGAAGAACTTGCGAAACTTCTTCCCCCCGCACATTACATTATAACGTATCCCCATCCCTAAATCCCTTCCCTCGGAGAAGGGACTTACCCCACGTTTCGCAAGATGCGAAACTTTAATCACGCTTCGAAGATATGCAAATTTTGTATCTTTGCAAAGATAGAATAGCGATGAATCAGGTATTTGACCCCATACGAAAAAAGTACGTGAAACTGACTCCGGAGGAGGGAGTGCGGCAGCATGTGATAAAGGTGCTGACCCGCTGCCACGGCTATCCAGAGACCCATCTGGCGGTGGAATACGGCTTCAAATACAACAAGCGGCAGTATCGTGCCGATATCGTGGTATTCAACCGCGCCCTGCAGCCCCGCCTGCTGGTGGAGTGCAAGGCCCCTTCTGTGCAGCTGACGCCCACGGTGATAGACCAGGTGGTGCGCTACAACTATGTGCTGGAGGTGGAATACATACTGATTACTAACGGAGAAGTTTACTATCTTTGCCGCCGCGGCGAAGGCGGCCAGTGGCTCAAATGCAGCTCGATGCCCACCTTTGACCAGCTGTGCGCGATATGACAGACCTTTACAGTAGCATCATCTTCAAGACAGTCTCTGCCGAGGCGGAGGCGCTGGGGGTGCGTGCCTTCGTGATCGGAGGCTACGTGCGGGACTGGTTCATGCACCGCGACAATAATGACGTGGACATAGTGGTGGAGGGGAGCGGTATCGCCCTGGCAGAAAGGGTCGCCGCCAGGCTTAAGAGCAAAGTATCCGTCTTCCGCAACTTTGGCACCGCAATGTTCCGTTACAAGGGGGTTGAGGTGGAGTTTGTGGGGGCGCGCCGCGAGTCTTACGACCGCACTTCGCGTAAACCGCACGTAGAGGACGGCACCCTTGAGGAGGACCAGAAGCGCCGCGACTTTACCATCAATGCAATGGCGTTCAGCCTGCAGAAAGAGGATTACGGCACCCTTGTGGACCCGTTTGGCGGTATCGCCGACATCGCGGCAAAGATAATCCGCACTCCGTTGGATCCCGACACCACTTATAGCGACGACCCGCTCCGTATGCTGCGGGCGGTGCGTTTTGCCACCCGATTGGGGTTCGACATCGTGCCGGAGTCGATAGAGTCGATGCGGCGCAACCGCGACCGGCTGCAGATACTTTCCAAGGAACGCATCGCAGATGAACTGAACAAGATACTTATGACCGATACCCCTTCGCGAGGCTTTTACCTGCTGGACGAATGCGGGCTGCTGGAGAAGATCCTGCCGGAGCTCACCGCCCTCAAGGGTGTGGAAACGGTGCACGGACGCGGTCATAAAGACAACTTTGTGCACTCGCTAAAGGTGCTGGACAATGTGGCAGAGGTAAGCGACAACCTGTGGCTGCGCTGGGCCGCCCTGCTGCACGACATCGGCAAGGCTCCCACCAAGAAGTGGGACGAAGCCCTTGGCTGGACTTTCCACAATCACGATTTTGTGGGGGCGAAGATGGTGAAGGGGATTTTTGTACGGCTCAAGCTGCCGGTGAACGAAACGATGCCCTATGTGCAGAAGATGGTGTCGCTGCACCTGCGTCCCATCGCTCTTGTGACCGATATCGTGACGGACTCGGCCGTGCGACGCCTGCTGTTTGATGCCGGCGACGATATAGATGATCTGATGATTCTCTGCAAGGCCGATATCACCTCCAAGAACGAGATCAAGGTGGAGACCTTCCGCGCGAATTACGAGATGGTGCGCCGCAAGATGGCCGAGGTAGAGGAGAAGGACCGTATCCGCAACTTCAAGAACCCCATTACGGGAGAAATCGTGATGGAGCGCTACCATATAGAGCCGAGCAACATAATCGGGGTTATCAAGGAACGTATCAAAAACGCCATTCTCGACGGCGAAATCCCCAACGAATACGACGCCGCTTACGCCCTTATGGAAAAAGTCGCCGCAGAGCTGGGGTTGAAATAGCATTTTCTATAGTGGCGTGCGACCAATGGAATTATTTAGACCCCATTGGGAGCAAAAAAGGCCCAAAATGCTACCAATGGAAGATTTCTGAACCCATTGGGTGCACCCAAAAGTATTCAGACCTACAGCCCGTACACAGAGAACGGGCCGACACGGGTGGGTTCGGAACTCTCAAGGTATTCCCGTAAACGGGTGGATTCCTGAATCTTTGCGGTGGGGACGATGAGGGACTCGCCGCGGTGGTCGCCGCCGGCAACAAAGGCGTCCACATCTTCGCCAAAATCGGTGACATCGCAACCGAGATATACATCCATGTTCTCCGGACGGTGCACGAAGAGAGTATTGTATGTGCCGTTGTCGCTCGCCTTAAGGGCTTCCCTGCAGACTTTCTTGTAGGCCGTCCACTCGTTCAGCGGTTCGATGGTGACTCCGGCTGCGAAAACAGCCAGATAAACAGCCGCGCCAAGGGCAACAGCCCCTTTTACCCAGCCACGCCGGCAGATAACCACGATGGATACGATGCCGCCCAGCGCCAGCACGGCCGCGATAGCCAGTATGGTGGTGCAGAAGATGTACGGGATGACCATAGCCAGCCGCATTGCCAGAGGTGCGAGCAGGTCGGTCCCGGTAGAGAGCGACAGCGCCCACAGGGCGCAGCCTGCAATCACGAATATCGCTGCGGTAACCAGCAGCGACGCTTTTTTAAGCCCCTCTGCACGCCCTTGAGTTGCGGAGGCAAATGCCGGCATAAGATAGGCCATGAAGGGGATAATAGGCGTGAGGTATATCGCCAGCTTGCCGCTGAAGGCAGAGAGCATCACAAACGTAACGGCAATTGCGGTGAGAAGTAGCCTGGTAAAAGCGTTGCCGCCGCCGGCACTGCATGTTGCGCTGTCGTACGCTCTCAGATGACAGCGCTTGAAGCACAGCCCATGACGGACATATAGGTACCCCACCGCCGGAATCAGCAGCAGCGTATATGGCAGCACAGCATATAGCAGGGTGGGGATATACCACCAGAAAGGTTGCTTGTGGGTAAAGGCGTTAACTGCACGGTCTATCGTCTGGTGGAACAGCAGGCTGTCCAGATATTCGCGCCTCCCCTCGAGATACGCACCCAGGATCCATCCGCCAAAGAGCACCCCCATCACCAGCCACTGCCGCCAGCCAAGGATTTCCGGCAGCCGCTTCAGCTGACGATTCAGCGCCAGAAAAACGATTATTATCAGCACCGGGGCAAAGAAGCCCACCGGCCCCTTGGAAAACAGGGCAAGGAAGATATATAACGGCAGCAGCCAGCGGTCGGCCCGGCAGGCCCCGACACCGGCGTACATCTTCCAGAATGTAAAAAGCGCCAGGACGATGAACATCGTCATAAGCATGTCCATCCTCAGAAAAAAGGTCTGGATCATGACCAGCACGCCGGCCAGAAAGACAGAAGCGCAGCAGAGGCGCATCTGCAAGCCGGTCTGGGGGGTGGCCATGCGCATCCAGCGGTCCATTACCGCTACCGTCACAAACGTGGGGACAAGGGCGGAGAGCAGCACCGGCAGCCACATGCATGTCGGGCTGCAGAAGAGGCGGCAGAACATCATTATCCAGAAGAAGAGCGGCGGCTTGTCGGTATATGCGGCGCCCTGGTTGTAAAATGCGAAGAGATGACCGTCCCGCAGAGCCTCTTCTACTATACTCAGATAGCGCAGTTCGTTGCTTGCAGAGGGGTCCCGGAACAAGAGCATCGGCAGCACGCACACCGTCACGAATGCGAATAAAATGGCCAGCGGGTGCCGTCTTATAAAGCCGGGAATCATCTGCTAAAGGTTATTCTCGCCATGGTTGTACGTCACCCAGTTGCGACGCATCCAACGGTATATGAAACAGTCGGTAAAGCCGCGCAGACGGTTGAACATGTTGAATTTGGAACGACCGGCGGTGCGGCTGCGGTGTGTCACCATAACCTCTTTGTAGCGCCCCCCTTCCTGTAGCAGAATCAGAGCCGGCAGAAAGCGGTGCATACCGCCCAGCATTGGCAGTCGGCGGGCATATTCCATCTTGATGACCTTCATCGGGCAGACGCTGTCCCGGGCGCCGTCGCCGGTCATCATCCTGCGGAAACCGTTGCCGATGCGCGACTGCAGTTTCTTGCGCCAGCCGTCTTCACGGGTAGAACGGACTCCCGCCACAAGCGGGTATTCGGCGGCGTAAGGGAGCATCAGGTTAAACTCTTCCGGAACGGTTTGCAGGTCGGCATCGGTATAGGCCATATACTCCGACTCTATGGAATCGATGGCGGTTTTCATGGCCCCGCTGCACCCGAGGCGGCGGGTATGGCAGACATAGAAAAAGTCGCTGTGCCGCCCGCAGATATCCCTGATCATATCAAGGCTGTTGTCGCTGGAACAGTCGTCGATCAGCAGCACGCAAGCCTTCATAAGGCACTTTGGAAGGTAATCGGCAAGGGCGCTTTCCAGTGCCTTGAGGTTGCCCTCCTCGTTATATACAGGGATTGCGATGGTGAGCTTGTAGCCTGCGGTTTTGTTCATATCTTTCTATTTGACTATGACCCTTTTCAGGCGGCGGTCTATGCCGGTGAATATCTCATAGGGGATAGTTCCCAGCTTGTCTGCCAGCGACTGCACCGTGGGGTTGTCGCCAAATACGGTTACCATGTCGCCCACCTGCGCATCGATGCCGGTGATGTCAAGCATGCACATGTCCATGCAGATAGAGCCGATGGTGGGGGCGGCGTGACCGTTAACCATAAACGAGGCGCTGCCGTAGCCCAGCCGGCGGTCTATGCCGTCGCCATAACCAATGCGGATGGTGGCAATCTTGCTGGGGATATGGGCCAGATGGCCGTGACGGCCGTAACCGATGGTCCCCTCGCTGACCTGTTTTATCTGGAGGATGGGGCACTTGAGCGTTGCCACGGGCTTCAGGCGGCTGGAATCCACGGCACTGATGCCGTACATCCCCACGCCAATGCGGACCATATCCATCTGGTAGCCGGTGAAACGCTCTGTGCCGGCAGAGTTGAGGATGTGCCGCATAGGGCGGTATCCCAGTCCCGAGGCGATGTCGTCTGCCATCTCGGTGAACAGGTTTATCTGATCCCGGGTAAAATCGTCCCACTGCGGATCGTCGGCCGCTGCAAGGTGGGAATAGATCGATTTGACCTCGACCTCTTCGCATCCATACAAGGCTTTCTTGAGCTCCGGTATCTCTTCTTTTTCAAATCCGAGCCGGTGCATGCCGGTGTCCAGCTTGATGTGGATGGGGTATTTCTTGATGCCCATCGCCTTGAGTATCACCTTGAGTTTGTTCAGGTATCCAGTAGAGGGGATTCCGGGCTCCAGGTCATACTGGATGATGTCGGAGTAGCAGTCGCAGCCGGTGCTCAGCGCCAGTATGGGGGCGCTAATGCCAGCCCTGCGCAGTTTTACCCCCTCCTGGAGGGTGGCAATGCCCAGATAGTCGGCTCCGGCGTCCAGCATCAAACGCGTGAACTCCACCCCGCCGTGTCCGTACGAGTTGGACTTGACCAGCACCAGCACCTTGGTATCGGGCTTTAGCAGGCTTTTGAAGTATTTGAAGTTATGGATTGTGGCGCTGCGGCTTATCTCAAGCTCTGCCTGTGATAATCTCATTGTGTCTGAATGCTAAATAGAGGTTTCTTGAATATGTTATAAACCCAACCGACTGGCCTATGCAGAGTACCCAGTCGTGCCGGATAAAGCCATAGGCTACAATCAATGCAGACCCTGCCAGACTTATTATCCAGAATCCGGCAGGGAGCAGGGATTCGCCTCTGGCGCGGGAATAAAAGTATTGATAGATGAACCTGAAGGTGAAGACTATCTGCCCTGCCGACCCGAAAACGATAAGCCAGGCGGGGATGCCTTCGTTATGGAGGAGCCGCTCTACGGCGGCGTCGTTGAACGCCATGCACACAATGCCGGCCAGCGGCAGTGCAAGCAGCATCGTGACCAGCGGCTTGCCGATCTGCGGCCTTAGAGCCTGCCAGATGCCTTTGGCCTTGAGGTTCCAGATGTATATGTAATAGCTGATGGTCTGGCCAAGCATTATGGCAAAATCCTGTCTGAGCCATCCGTACAGGAAAAAGAGCAGCGAGGCGACCAGGCTCAGGATCCAATAGACGGCTGGCGATGTGACCCTCTTTTGCTTTTCTGAGATGAGCCACTGGACAATCATCCTGGCAGAGAAGAGCCCCTGAGCCAGAAAACCAAATGCGTATATAAGCCAGCTGCTGTCCATAAATCAAAGCCGCAAGTTACGGCAAAAAAAGAACCGGTCAAAATGCTTGACCGATTCTTTAGCTTGTATAAAGTGATGCTTTCCGATTATTTGGCAGCCTCTACAGATGCTTTGCGGAATTCCTTCATCAGCTTGCTTACATTGAGAGCAGCCTTGCGAGCGCGGGTGCCGGCAGCTTTGTTACCTTTTTCTACCTGAGCAGCAGCATTCTTCTGGAAAGCTTCGATTTCTGCATTGATTTTAGCAACGAGTTCTTTCATGATTTTGATAAGTTATTTGGTTAATAATTAGATGTTTGATTTTATTTTTTGTGAAATTAAGCCTAATTTTTAAAACTTCCAAATATTTTTAAAAAAAATCGGGTTTTACGGTATATAAACCGTAGTTTTTGTTGTTTTCGTACTCGTTGAGGTGGGCATCTATGCCTCCGGCAGCCCTGGTCTGCGGCTTAGCCTCTGGGAGGTCGGGATAAGTGCCGTTCACAATATGGTAAAGGCAGGCGGCGATGTTGTCTTCGGTGACACCAAAGTCGTGGTACAGGTCGTCGGGACGTTTATTGTCGGGAACAAGGCCTGTGTCGGGGATGTTCTGCCCGATGCCGTTGGCATTGTAGAAGCAGATGGGGAGGAATACATACTTCAAACCGCTGTAGTCATTCTTGTCGTAGGCGGCCATGTGCTCCGGATAGAGGAACACATACATTCCATTGGGCTTGCCATAGGTCACGCTGCCCACGTGCTGCAGGTTGGCAAGAGGCTTGAGACCGTTAAGGGTCATCTCAGATGCCGATGCACTGCCGGCGCCGGTTATGAAATAGAGGTGTTCGAACTCGGGGGAGTCGGGCTTGCAGGCAAGGGATACGTCGTCACCCTCAAGCGCCTCAATCGCCTTGGCCGGGGTCTTCACTTTGGTTTCGGCATCGTAAGAGCTCAGCTTCTTGTTGTGGGTGCGTTTCACGTATACCTGTCCCACAGCGCTGGCAGGGGCCAGATAGCTTACCAGCAGGTCGCTGGCGCGGGAGTCTCCGCCGCCGTTGTAACGCAAGTCCAGAATCAGCGTCTTGACGTTGTTATTCTTGAAATAGTCCATGGCTTCAGTGATGTCTTCCAGCATGGACTTGCCGCTTACGTCGTTGTCTGCTTTGAAAGAGAGGTAGTGGAAATAGCCCACGGGGGCCGACAGTCCGGGATAATCATCGGCGGTGAAGATCTTCTTTACCAGGCCGGGGCGGGTGTTGAGCGATTCTGCTGCGATGATGGTCTCCGTATGTGTGTTCCCTTCAGGGTCCCTGAAGGTGAAGGTGTGGGCACGTGTGGTGCTGGGATAGTTGAAAAGGTCGTTGAATCCCTGTGCATCGGTGCTCAGGTAATCTTCTGTCTTCTCTTTGTCTATCGCGGTTATTTCCCAGCCGCGTTTTACCCCTGCAAGGTCAAAGGGGCCGCCGGGATAAACAAACCTGATGTATACACCGTAGTCCCTGTAATGGTCTTTCGGCTGGCCAAGCGCCACGCCGTAGGTGCCGGAGAGTACGCCCGTCTCGGAATCCATATAGGTCTTGCCGTCCATCATCCAGCTCCAGCGGTCCTGCTTCACCAGCAGGGCATCGAAATAATCGTAGATATCGGTCTGCCAGGTGTAGGTTTTGTTGGGTACCTGGTCGTACCAATAGTAATAGTTTTTCATTATGTCGTCCCTCAGGTATTTGAGGGTCGCCTCGTGGGTCTTGCGGCGTGCCTTCTCTTCGTAAGAGATCTCCTCCTTTTCGTCTTTCTGGTTATCGGGGTCGCACGAGAGTGCAAAGAAAGGGATGAAGGCAAACACTATCACCTTCAAAAATATGCGCTTCATACTCTAATTATTGATTTCTGTGATGTATACATCCTCGCCATCCTCCTGGAAATAGTAGTTCTCACGGGCGAACATCTCGAGGGTGTCCTTGTTGGATGTCAGTTGTTTTATCCTTTCGTCTCTGGCTTTTATCTCCTGCCGGTAATAAAGCTCCTGTTTCTTCTGGCTGCGCAGGGTAGACATGCTGTGCAACATCTGGCTGAGGCTTGTGCGGCTGTCAAACACAATCAGCAACACAAAAACCAGCAGCGCTATGAAGTACTTGTTAAGCACCACACGCACCACAGGATATCTGGCTTTCCAGCCCGATATTTTTTCCTTTGCCTTTGTGAAGATGGACATATTTGCAAAATTATTAAATTTGAATTCAAATATGCAACCCAATGAGATATTATTTGCCATCCTGGGCCCATTGCCTGCTGCTTGTTCTGGTGTTCGCCGTCGGCAGTATGTTGGCTGCTGCATTGATGCGACTGGGCGTCAAGTCCAACGCAGCGGTGTATGCGGTATCGATGCTGTTCCCGTTCCTGTGGGCATATCTTGCCTCACGCCGCAACTTCAGGCGCGGTAAAGGATACGTCCCGGTAGACGAACCGCGTAGCGGCGGTTTTAAGAGCATGGTGCCGGTGTTTGTGCTGGCGGTGGTGGCCACTCCCTTCATGGGGGCTCTGGTAGAACCCATAACCAACCTTTTCCCGATGTCGGATCTCTTCAAAAAGGCTTTTGAAGAGATGTTTGATACCTCCCGTCCGGTGGATCTGTTCATATCGACATCCATTCTGGCGCCGGTTTGCGAAGAGCTGCTGTGCAGGGGCATAATCTGCCGCAGCCTGCTCTCCCGCCACAAACCGTGGTTCGCAATACTGTTCTCTGCAGTTATCTTTGCCCTGCTCCATGCCAATCTGCACCAGGGGCTGGTAGCGCTTTGCCTGGGGGCTTTCATGGGGTGGATATACTATAAAACCCACAGCCTGTGGTGCGCGATTGCGATACATTTTACCAACAACACCCTCTCGCAGGTGATGCTGTATGCTTTCCCCGACCTGCCTATAGATGCAACCTATGCCGATGTCATTCCTCAGCCGTGGTATGGCATCCTTTTGGCAGTCGCTCTGGCGGTGGTTGCCGCAACCATCTATGTAATCCATATCAAATACAATAATGAACAAAGCACTTTATCCTTTGCGGTTCGACCCGCTTCAAGTAGAGAAACGGTGGGGAGGGAATGCCCTCCTGAAGAGGTTTGACAAACAGGCCGCAGAGAGTCAGAAAGAGGCCGGAGTAAACCTGCAGAGCATTGGCGAATCCTTTGAGCTTTACGAGTTCGGGGAGGACTACAGCTCCCTTATCACCAACGGATTCCTTAAAGGCAACAACATCTGCGATGTCCTGGAGACCTATCTGGGCGACCTGGTCGGAGACAACATCTACGACTATTTTGGCAACCAGTTCCCGCTGCTGGTAAAATATCTTAACATAGAGGGGCGTTTGTCGGTGCAGGTACATCCTACCGACGAGGTGGCTGCAGAGAGATATGACTGCCTTGGCAAGAACGAATTCTGGTATGTGGTGGATGCAAAGCCCGATGCCCGCGTTTACATGGGGCTCAACCGCGACAGTTCTGCATCCGAGTTCTACGCCAAGTGCAAGGATGGCACCGTCCCGGAAATCATGAACGTATATCATCCCAAGCCGGGCGACTGTTTCTACATCAAGGCGGGCACGGTGCACGCCGCAGAAGGCGGTATCCTGATAGCGGAGATACAGGAGAACAGCGATGCCACCCTGCGCCTTTACGACTGGGGCTTTGAGAATAATCCGGCAACCCGCCGTGCAATCCATCTGGACGAGGCGATAGACTGCATAGACTATGGGAAATACAATGCTGCCCAGCTGTTCCGCCCTGCGGCAGATGCCCGCGGCGTGGTGTGCGACTGCAAGTGGTTCACCATAAGTGTAATCCCCTTGAAAGAGCGTTATTCGGCCGATCCTGACAACTTTAACAGCTTTGTGCTTTATATGTGCACCAGCGGTGCGGCAACCCTTGCCTGGGAGGGCGGCAGCGAAGAGATTGCTGCGGGCGATACGATACTGATACCGGCGGCGATGGGCGCTTACAGCCTTACCCCCATGGCAGAAGGGACATCCCTTATGGAAACCCACATCCGCAGGATAGAAGATGATAAAGACGATTATCTTGAGAAATAATCATGGCCGATTCAACAAGATTGGATAAATATCTCTGGTCTATCAGGGTGTTCAAGACCCGCAGCGATGCTACCGATGCTTGCCGCGGCGGTAAGGTCACCGTGAACGGGCAGGATGCCAAGCCCTCGCGCGAGGTCAAGGCTGGCGATATGGTGCAGGTCCGCAAAGGGCCGGTGCTTTACAGCTACAAGGTGCTGCAACCCATAGACCGGCGCCAGGGAGCGGCGCTGGTGGGGCAGTATGCACAGAACCTCACCCCGGAGAGCGAGCTAAATAAGCTGCACGCCCCGCACGAATCGTTCTTTGTGGTGCGCGACCGCGGGGCGGGGCGTCCCACAAAAAAAGAGCGCCGGGAAATGGACACTCTTTATTCTGCCTTGGAAGAGGATTTCTCTTCAGACGATTTTGACTGATCTTCTGCCGGGGGCATCACCCTGCGGTTGAATCGGGTCATCGCCCTGTCCGGCCCCTCCAGTACAAAACATTTTATCGCCTCTACAGCTGTCTTGAGCACAACGGGCAGCAGGCGTTTCTCTTCCAGCAAAAGCTCGCCCAGCACAAAGTCTATCTGGCCGCCGGGGGCGAATCCATTGCCTATGCCAAGGCGCAGCCGGGCGTACTGGTCGCTTACAAGGTGATAGTCTATGCTCTTGAGGCCGTTGTGGCCACCGTCGCTGCCGCTCTTTTTAAGCCTCAACGTGCCAAAGGGGAGCGCCAGGTCGTCTACCACAACCAGCAGGTTTTCTGGCTCGATGCCTAGCTTTTTGTACCAATATGCCACAGCCTTGCCGCTGTTGTTCATATAGGTAGAGGGCTTTAACAGATGCAGCGTGTTGCCCTTCAGGCGCATCTGCGCCACATCGCCATACCGGTCGGTAGAAAAAACAACATCGGATGCCCCGGCAAGGGCATCCAATGTCATAAATCCCATATTGTGCCTGGTGGCTGCGTACTCCGGACCTATATTCCCAAGGCCTGCTATGAGGTACGACTGCGCCATTGCACTTTAAGTATGGAGCAATTACTCGGCAGCCTCTGCGCTTTCGCCTTCTGCAGCAGCTACGGCGTTGCGGGTAGAGAGGCAAGATACCACGATGGTAGCCTTGGGGTTAACAATCGCGATCTTGTCGAACTTAAGATCACCTGCGGTGATGCGCTTGCCGATTGCGAGGTTGGTTACATCAACGGTGAGGTCATCGGGAAGATTCTCGATAAGACCGCTGATGCGCAGTTTGCGGCGGGAAACCTGCAGCTTGCCACCAGCCTTTACGCCTACGGAGTTGCCGGTGATAATCACGGGAACCTCTACAACGACGGGCTTCTTCTCGTCCACAACCAGAAAGTCTGCGTGGAGAGCGCGGTCGGTAACGGGGTGATACTGTACCTCGCCCAGGAGTGCGGTGCACTTTGTGCCATCCACATCAAGGTCTACGATGTGGCAATAGGGGGTGTGGGTGAGAGTCTTGAGCTCTTTCTCGTCAATTGCAAAAGCGATGTTCTCAGTGCCGTTGCCATACACAACGCAAGGGACCTTGCCCTCTTTGCGGGTTGCGCGGACATCAGCTTTGCTGCCAGTGGTTCTCTTGGAACCGGAGATAGTAAGATGTTTCATCAATTTTGTTTTTAAAATGTGTTACTCAGCTTGCGGGTGGCTTTGAAGCGGCCGCAAGCCCCATTGCACCAAAATGCCGGGGCATTTTTCTTGGGGCTGCAAAGATATAAAAAATAAACGTTATTCAATGACTTTTACCTTTTTATTCCACTCAAGGCTCTTGTAATAAGCGTTCAAGGTGGGATAAGAAGGGTTGGGGATATAGCTGCTCAGGCCGCTGTAGTGCTCTATGGCCAGCCCCAGGAACTCCTCTGTGGAGTTCTTGTAGGGGACAGCCTTGTCTAGCTGTTCGGCCAGCTGTGCATAGCGGCTGGCAGATGCGAACTGCTCAAAATAGTGGGCCAGGTCAAAAAAGTAATCTTTGCGGGAGTTGTAGAAATAGTGCTGCACCCCAAGCCGGTTTACACTTTCCATCGCTTCGCGACTCTCTGCCACGATGTTGGCACATATATCGGACAGCGCATCCAGTTCGCGGCAATCTATAAGGGCGATGGTGCCCGACTGCATGCCGCCGCTCTGACTCTGATACAGCTCGTAGTACTTCTGGCTGATATACTCAAGACCTTCCCGGCCAGGTTTGTTGAACAGGTTGTCCAGAATAACGGTGTATGGGAAGCCCTGTATAAGGATCTCGGTGGGGGAGGCGATAATCCAGTCACAGCTGTTCTTAAGCTGGTAAGCCACCTCTACGGCGCCCATATAGCAGCAGTCCATCAGCAGCGCTTCCCAATGATAGTTGCCAAGCACAGAGGCGAACTCCACGATGTCGATTTCGTCTTTGGTCTTTGCATCGTAGCCTATGCTCTCCCTGGCAACCTGCAGCTTTGCGCCACCTCGCTCGCCAGGGCCGTCGAAATAGCCCACCGGCAGCCAGCCGGTACCGTGAGAAGAGAACAGCAGCGCACGGTGGGTGGGGGAACAGGTGGCCTCTGCCGTGGCAAGAACCTGCGCGAACGACTCCGGGTCACAGGCGTTGAAATCTTCATTATAGGTGGCGATTACCTCCTGCATAACCGTGCCGGCGCTGTTCTTGTAGTAGCGTGACAGGGTCGCTTCGCTGCGAAGGGTGCTGGAAGACGAATTGCGGTCCTGGAAGAAGACCAGCAGTTCCTGGTCCTGAGACCCTTTCTCCGGGACATAACCGGCCAGCATATCGGTGATATTGCCCGAGGCATAGGGCGACAGCGACGTCTCGGTGGCTGCAACATAAAGCAGCGCCATCCGTTTCTCTACCGTCGGGTTGCAGAAGATATCGCAACCGGCAGTAATGACCGCCATCACACCAAGAACTATGATATGTACTAACCGCCTCATCAAGAGTGCAAAATTACAAAATATTCTGCTCAAGGCAATAATCATGCCCGCCACAGATTTGCGCTATGACTGTCTGGGCGTTTGGAGTAAACTCTGCAGAAGAGAAGAACTGCCATGCTCCTGGGCGCCGGGGGGTCTCCTGATACAGCTTTATGGCCTGCCGGGCCACCGCCGGGGCGGGATTTACAATCACCGCCCGGCCAGCGGTGATGCGCTCTATCTCCTCTGTGAGAAAAGGGTAGTGGGTGCATCCCAGCACAATGTGGTCGGCGCCCGCGTCGAGCATCGGGTCGATATATTTGTGCAGCAACGCCACTGTCTGTTCTGAGTGGATGCGTCCCTGCTCTACCGCCTCTACCAGTCCGTATCCCACCTGCTCTATTACCCGCACATCATCCCCTGCGGCGGCATATTGCGCCAGGGTCCTGTTATATTTCTCGCCGGTCAATGTAACGGCTGTGGCCAGAACCCCTATCACACCGCTTCTGGAATTGAGGATGGCCGGCTTTATGGCGGGTTCCATCCCCACGAAAGGTATGTCAAACTGCTCCCTTAGCGTGCCTATGGCAGCGGAGGTGGCGGTGTTGCAGGCCACCACAATCATGTCGGCACCGCGGCTGTTCAGAAACCGCGCAATCTCCTGTGCCCGTCCGCGCAGGAACTCGTTGGACTTTGAACCGTACGGGCAGTGCCTGCTGTCTGCAAAGTAGAGATAGTCCCTGTCGCCGGGCAGGGCTATGATCTCTTTGAAAACGGACAGGCCGCCGAGTCCAGAATCGTAAATGCCAATCATAATTTAAGTCTTGCTGATATGGAATATGTGCCGGAGGCGGTAAGGTATGCGGCTCCGACATCAAAAATAGCACTTTTGAAGAATATTCCGGCAGAAAAATAGCTGGGAAGTACACCTCCCGCGGAGCACAGGTGCGCACCCAGGCGCAGCGCCAGCATATCATTGAACGTATAACCGGTGCCGATGCTGGCTATGGCGGTGGCATAGGACGGCATGGCTCCAAGGTCCACGGCTGCTTCAAGCTCATGCCGCTCTGCAAGTGAAAAACGGCCGTAGACACCGACCTTGGCCGTGGCCGGCAGCGGATAGCCGCCATAACCATAGTCGATGTCAGGTCCCAGATTCTCTATGGCCGCACCCACGGCAATCTGACCGTTTATCTTCCAGATGCCGCCGATATCCACCGCAGGGCAATTCGCATAGTCGTTGTCTGTAAGGGCAGACCGGATATACTTGCCGGTAAGTCGGAATACGGTGGTTGGCAGGGGGGCATAGGTCACGTTGAGGGCGGCGCACAGCTCGCTCGCAAGGGTGGTTCCCATTCTCTGGCCGTTCTCGTTGTAGAGGGTCATCTCTTCCATGGCGTTGGTGGTGACATCCAGCCCGACACAGAGCGATGGCAAAATACCGACACGGGCAGCATAGTTGGTCAGGTTATAGTTGATGGCGTTCCTGCGCCAGTAGATTTTATCGGCCCCGATCTCTACAATCGCCCCCGAGAGGGGACTGTTGTCCGGGGTGGCGATGTGGGCGCCCCCCATGGCCAGGTTTTCAGAGGAGTGCAGTATGGCTACAAACGGCACTGCCTGGGCGCGGGCGGCCAGAGGCAGGAGAGCAAGTATAATGGATATGACGATGCGCCGGATCATAGCTTTACTATCTTTCTGTCAAGTGTCTCAGTCGCCGTTACGGTGGTGACGTCATATACCCCTGCGGCAAAGTCAGAAATGTCGATTACGGCGGGAGAGAAGGGGGCAGCTGAAAAAGATTGGTTCAGGAGTGTTCCGCCGGCGGCGTTGGTGATAACTACATCTACCGTGGCCTTCTCTTTGGTGCGCAGGTACAGTTTGCCTTGGGTGACCGGATTCGGATATAGCTCAACCTGATGGCTGCCGTCGCAGATAAGCATGGAGAATGCACTCCCGACGCTCTTTCCAAAGAAGTCGGTGGCACTTACGGTGATGTTTGCATAGCCGTATTGCTGTGGTATCAGCCTCAGAGTGGAGGCTTCGCACTCGGGCTTTACGATAGAGTTCTTGTCGACTTTGATGTCGTATGTGAGTGCCTCGCCGTCGGCGTCGGCAAAATAGTCATCAAGGTTAAGGGTTACGGTGCTGTTGTCGTCTACGATAATGTCGCTGATTGGGCCGACAAGTTGCGGGGCGTGGTTCTCCAGCACGTCGTATGTAAGCGTTACGGAGCTGGTAAGGCCATAAGTGTCGGTTGCAGAGAGCGTGAAGTCAAAGGAGCCTGCTTTAGAAGCATAGCCGCGTATGGATACTATGGCCCTGTCTGCCTGTTGTGTCATCTTAACGGCGTTACCGTTGGTCGACAGAAGCGATGCGGTGACAACATCGCCATAGGGGTCGCCGATTCCGAACTCCAGGGTGATGGTTTCGTGCGCCTTCACCGTGAGGTGTTCCGTATCACCGGAGATAACCGGCGGGAGATTCACTGCGGTAACGATGCTGGTTACGGCGGTATTTGGCGTGAGGTGCCCGTATTCGTCCTGAAGGGCGGCGGCGATATAGTAGCGGGTGTCGTAGCAGGGCAACTCGGCCTCAACTTCAAACGGGGCGTCGCTTATCCCGCTCCGGATGCTGCAGACTGTATACGGGATGCCGTCGGTAGATGTAAATGGGGTTTCGGAGTAATATATCACAGCAGCTGACACCCAGTCGTTTGCCGCCGGGGACAAGGGTGTGGCAGATATGGTAGCCTTGACCCTGAAGCCGGATGCGGCCGCATTGAATGACGATATTTCAAACTGTGGCTGCCCGGTATCGGAACGGATGGCGTCGCAGACATTCACCAGTCCAATCCCGGGATACTTGCGTGGGTTGTACGCAGATATATCGGTGGTGTGGTGCAGCAGAATGTCAAAGAGATTCTCGCGGGTGAATCCCGGGCCGCCGCAATTGGCCAGCACCAGCGCCGCCGCCCCTGTAACATGGGGGCTTGCCATGGATGTGCCGCTGTACCAGTCGTAACTGTTGCCGATTACGGTGCTGTATATCTCGAACTTGTCGCCGCCGGGGGCCGCTAAATCAACCCAGTCGCCGTAGTTGGAGTAGGCTGTTATCTTAAAGTCGGCATCAAGGGCGCTCACAGCCAAAACGCCAGGGTATGCAGCTGGATATACCGGCCCCCTGGTGGATTCGTTGCCTGCCGCAAACACCACCAGCCCGCCGCGCATGGGGCCGGTCTGGTTGCCCTGGGCGTCGCATCCGGCATGCTCGTTAAAATAATCTATGGCATCCTTGACCACCTCGGGGAGAAAGTTAACATCCTCTTCGTAGCCCCAGCTGTTCTGGCAGAGCACGGCCCCGTGGTCGGCAGCCCACTTAATGGCGCGGATCTCGTCTCCGGAATCATCGGAGCCCTGTTTGAATATCTGACAGGACATCAGCCTGACCCCCGGAACCGCCGCCTTTGCATCGCCGCCGGCAATGCCGCAGCCGCCGGTGGCATTGTTGTTTACCGCGGCAATAGTGCCGGCCACATGGGTGCCGTGGTCCTCTGCCGTAATGATATAGCTGTTGTCCAGAAAGTTGTAGCCATATATCAGCTTGCCGCTCTGGGCAGGGTTGTGCCACATGTTGGCCGCCAGGTCGTCGTGGGTGTATTCTATTCCGCCGTCCACAATGGCCACTATTATATTCTCATCGCCGGGGCGGTATGCATTCCATGCCGGAACGACGTTTACATCGCATCCAGCTACAGCGCCGTCGGCCTCCAGCCGGTTGAAGTAGTGCCACTGACCCTCCAGGCCAGGGTCGTCGAACGGCAGGTTAACGCTGCCTGACCGCGATTTGGAACGATAGCTCTGATTGACACGCAGCTGTGCGTATGCGGCGCTGGAGGCGTGTCTCCAGCCTACGCTTTGTCCCTTGGGCCGGACTATTAGCGGGCAGTATTCCACCTTTGTTACCCCGGCGACACTGCCAAGCCCTTTGCCCGCCCTGGTGAGGGGCATCGTTTTTTCGAATTCTACATTCCACCAGCGGTGCAGGCCGCGGCTGCGGGTGCGCATTTCAAACTCCTCTTCATACGGGAAGGTCCGGCAGATGCCGGTGATGCCCATCTCAGGATTCTCCCTTATAAAGAAGGTGGGATCTTCTTCCAGTCTGGCGGCCGTCTCTTCGCTGACATATATGCGCACACGCCCCTTCTGCAGCGCATCCACGCTTATGCTGATGCCATCGGCAGTGGTTACGGTATCAACCTGCTGCTCCATCTCCAGAGCGCGGGAAACGCATCCCGCCGCCAGAAGGGCCGCTGCAACCGTAACGATTATGTAAGATACCGTCCGCACAGCCACAAAGATAATAAAAAAGCCAACCGAATGGCTCCGGCTGGCTTTCTTAATTGATTGCTACGGATAATTACCGCTGCGTCATGCGCTCGTAATCTTCTGCAGAGGTTACGATAAGCTTCTCGTATTCGCGCTGGCCGGTGCCGGCGGGAATCAGGTGTCCGCAAATCACATTCTCCTTCAGACCCTCGAGCAGGTCGACACGGCCACGGATGGCTGCATCGCCCAGCACCTTGGTGGTCTCCTGGAAGGATGCGGCAGACATGAAGCTGCTGGTACGCAGTGCGGCGCGGGTGATACCCTGCAGCACCTGATTGGCGGTAGCGGGAGCGGCGTCGCGTGCAACAACCACCCTCTTGTCCTGACGGCGCAGGATCGAGTTCTCGTCGCGCAGTGCGCGTACGGTAACGATCTGGCCCGGATGCATCTCGGTGGAGTCGCCGGCGTCGGTAACGACCTTCTTGTCGTAGATATTGTCGTTCTCGTCTATGAACTCCCACTTGTCTACCAGCTGTTCCGTGAGGAACTTGGTGTCGCCCGGATCCACGATCTGGACCTTGCGCATCATCTGGCGTACGATAACCTCAAAGTGCTTGTCGTTGATCTTCACGCCCTGCATACGGTATACGCTCTGGACCTCGTTTACGATGTACTCCTGAACGCGGACCGGACCCAGGATGGTGAGGATGTCGCTGGGCGAAACGGCACCGTCGGAAAGAGGCATGCCGGCACGCACGTAGTCGTTCTCCTGAACCATGATCTGCTTTGACAGAGGCACACAGTAGACCTTCTTCTCGCCGCTGCGTGAGGTGACGATAATCTCGCGGTTACCCCTGCGGGTCTTACCCATGGAGACTTCGCCGTTGATCTCGGAAACGATGGCGGGATTCGAAGGGTTGCGGGCCTCGAACAGCTCGGTTACGCGCGGCAGACCGCCGGTGATATCGCCGGCCTTGCCGGTAGCGCGCGGAATCTTGAAGATGATGTCGCCGGTAGCTATCTTCTGACCGTTCTCTACGTTGATGTGGGCGCCTACAGGCAGGTTGTACTGCATGATATCGTTGCCTTCATCGTCTATGATATGGATTGCAGAAGACAGGTTCTTGTCGCGGCTCTCGATAATGACCTTCTCGCGGTGTACTGAGTACTCGTCGGCAGCCTCTTCGCGATAGGTAACGCCGTCGATGAGGTTCTCATAACGTACGGTACCGGAGAGCTCGGAGATTGCGAGTGCGTTGTATGCATCCCAGTTGCAGATCAAATCGCCCTTGTGGACATCGTCACCTGCCGTAAAGAACAGCTCGGTACCGTAGGGGATGTTGTACTGCGACAGGGTGATGCCTGTGGTTGCATCCTTGATGGTCATCTCTGCGGTGCGGCCCACCACGATGGTGTGCTTGCCACCTTCTGCATCGACCTTGGTGATGGTACGCAGCTCCTCGAACTCGAGGCGGCCGTCGTACTTGGCCTTGATCTCACTGTCGGAAACGACGTTGGATGCAGTACCACCGACGTGGAACGTACGCAGGGTAAGCTGTGTACCAGGCTCGCCGATAGACTGTGCTGCGATAACACCCACAACCTCTCCCTTCTCGACCATGCGGCCGGTGGCCAGGTTGCGGCCGTAGCACTTGGCGCATACGCCCTTGCGGCTTTCGCAAGTGAGCACGGAACGGATCTCGACCTGCTCGATGGGGAGCTTCTCGATCTGCTCTACGATGGCTTCTGTAATCTGCTCGCCCGCCTCGAGGATAAGCTCTCCGGTGAGCGGGTTGTAGATATTGTGGACAGATGTACGGCCCAGGATGCGCTCTCCAAGAGTCTCGACGATCTCGTCCTTGTCCTTGATGGCAGTTGCCACAAGGCCGCGGAGAGTGCCGCAATCCTCTTCGTTGATAATCACATCGTGCGATACGTCCACCAGACGACGGGTCAGGTAACCTGCGTCGGCAGTCTTAAGCGCGGTATCGGCCAGACCTTTGCGGGCACCGTGGGTAGAGATGAAGTACTCGAGCACGCTCAGACCCTCCTTGAAGTTTGCGAGGATCGGGTTCTCGATGATCTCTGCACCTGCGCTGCCGGACTTCTGCGGCTTGGCCATCAGACCACGCATACCGCACAACTGGCGGATCTGGTCCTTACTACCACGGGCACCGGAGTCAAGCATCATGTAAACAGGGTTGAAGCCCTGGTCGTCGGCGGCAATCTGCTTCTCCACGATCTTGGTAAGGTCGTTGTTGGTCTTGGACCACACGTCGATGACTTTGTTGTAGCGCTCGTTGTTGGTGATGAAACCCATGTCGTAGTTGCTCTGGATTTCGTCAACCTCCTTGTAACCCTTCTCTATGAGTTCGTGCTTTTGCTCGGGCACAATCACGTCGGCCAGGTTGAATGACAGGCCGCCGAGGTATGCCATCTTGTATCCGAGGTCCTTTATATCATCCAGGAACTTGGAAGTGCGGGCTACGCCGGTATACTTGAGCACGTCACCGATAATGTCGCGAAGATTCTTCTTCTTGAGCAGGGTGTTGATGTAGGGCACCTCGTCGGGAACCACCTGGTTGAACATCAGACGGCCGGGAGTGGTCTCTACTATCTGGGTACCTGCTTCGGGATGCATCTTGTCTTTGGGCAGACGCACCTTGATCTTGGACTGCAGCGTTACGCGCCCCTCGTTGTAGGCGATGATGGACTCTTCGGGTCCGTAGAATGTCAGACCCTGGCCCTTGGCGCCTTCGCGCTCTTTGGTGATGTAGTACAGACCAAGCACCATGTCCTGGCTGGGCACGGTGATAGGCGCACCGTTGGCGGGGTTGAGGATGTTGTGGCTGCCAAGCATAAGCAGCTGGGCCTCCAGCACTGCGGCGTTGCCCAGAGGCAGGTGGACTGCCATCTGGTCACCATCGAAGTCGGCGTTGAACGCGGTGCAGGCCAGCGGATGGAGCTGGATAGCCTTACCCTCTATCAGACGGGGCTGGAAAGCCTGGATACCGAGTCGGTGAAGGGTAGGGGCACGGTTCAGCAGAACGGGGTGACCCTTCATCACGTTCTCGAGGATATCCCAGATTTCGGGACCCTGCTTGTCCACGACCTTCTTGGCGCTCTTGACTGTCTTCACGATGCCGCGCTCTATGAGCTTGCGGATGATGAACGGCTTGTAGAGCTCTGCGGCCATGTATTTGGGCAGACCGCACTCGTGCATCTTGAGCTCGGGACCTACCACGATGACAGAACGTGCAGAATAGTCGACACGTTTACCGAGCAGGTTCTGACGGAAGCGGCCCTGCTTGCCCTTGAGGCTGTCGGAGAGTGACTTGAGGGTGCGGTTGGCTTCGCTCTTGACGGCATTCGATTTGCGCGAATTGTCGAACAGGGAGTCAACGGCCTCCTGAAGCATACGCTTTTCGTTGCGCAGAATCACTTCCGGAGCCTTTATGCTGATAAGCCTCTTGAGACGGTTGTTGCGGATAATCACGCGGCGGTAGAGCTCGTTGATATCGCTGGTAGCAAAACGGCCGCCGTCCAGGGGCACCAGGGGACGCAGATCGGGCGGAATAACGGGAATCACCTTCAGGATCATCCATTCGGGACGGTTCACATCCTTTGACTCGCGGAAGGCTTCGATCACGCTCAGGCGCTTCAGGGCTTCTGCCTTGCGCTGCTGGCTGGTCTCGGTCTCGGTCTTGTGACGCAGGTCGTAGGAGAGGGTATCCAGGTCAAGCTCTTTGAGCATGTCGTAGATAACCTCCGCACCCATTCCGGCGATGAACTTGTTGGGGTCATTGTCGTCCAGGTTATTGTTCTCCTTGGGGAGCTTGTCCATCAGGTCGAGGTATTCGTCTTCAGAGAGCAGGTCACCGCGGACGATGTTATACTGCTCTGCCGCACCTGCCTGACGTACGATATACTTCTCGTAATAGATAACCGACTCGAGTTTCTTGCCGGGGATGCCCAGCAGATAGCCGATCTTGTTGGGAGTGGAGCGGAAATACCAGATGTGCGCTACCGGAACGGTGAGGGTGATGTGACCCATACGCTCGCGGCGCACCTTTTTCTCCGTAACCTCCACGCCGCAGCGGTCGCACACGATACCCTTGTAGCGGATTCTCTTGTACTTGCCGCAGTGGCACTCGTAGTCTTTCGAGGGACCGAATATCCTCTCGCAGAACAGGCCGTCGCGTTCTGGCTTGTAGGTGCGGTAGTTCACGGTCTCAGGCTTGAGCACTTCGCCGCGGGACTGGTCCAGAATGGCCTCCGGAGACGCCAGACTGATGGAGATGCTGGTGAAGTTGCTCTTATCTTTTGTATCCTTTTTAAAAGACATATTTGTTGCTGTTAAAAGTTGGTTAGGGAAAAAGTTTACTCCAGTTTAACGCTCAGTGCCAGACCGCGAAGTTCGTGGAGCAGCACGTTGAGTGACTCGGGAATACCGGCAGCGGGCATGGTATCGCCCTTGACGATAGCTTCGTATGCACGGGAACGTCCTGTGACATCGTCACTCTTGATGGTGAGGATCTCCTGCAGGATGTTGGATGCACCGAACGCCTCGAGCGCCCATACCTCCATCTCTCCGAAACGCTGGCCGCCGAACTGGGCTTTACCGCCAAGAGGCTGCTGTGTAATCAGGGAGTAAGGACCTATGGAACGGGCGTGCATCTTGTCGTCTACCATGTGACCGAGCTTGATCATGTAGATCACACCCACGGTCGCAGGCTGGTCGTAGAGCTCGCCGGTTTCGCCGTTGCGCAGGTAAGTCTTTCCGTAGCGCGGCACGCCAGCCTTGTCGGTATACTTGCATATATCGTCGAGCGATGCGCCGTCAAAGATAGGAGTGGCAAACTTGAGTCCGAGTTCGCGGCCGGCCCAACCGAGCACGGTCTCGTAAATCTGACCCAGGTTCATACGGCTGGGCACACCCAGAGGGTTGAGCACGATGTCCACGGGGGTACCGTCCTCGAGGAACGGCATATCCTCGTCCTTGACGATCTTGGCCACGATACCCTTGTTACCGTGACGGCCCGCCATCTTGTCGCCGACGCGGATCTTACGCTTCTTGGCAACGTATACCTTGGCCAGCTGCAGGATGCCGTTGGGCAGCTCGTCGCCGATGGAGAGGTTGTAGGAAACCCTCTTGAACTCGGCTTCGATATCCTTGTGGGCGATGATATAGTTGGCGATAAGCGCCTTGACCATGTCGTTGACATGCTTGTCGGAGGTCCACTTCACGGGGTTGATCTCCTCGTACTTCTCGATAGCCTCCAGAGCGGCGCGGGTGAACTCTTCTCCCTTGGCAATCTTGGTGATGCCGAAGGTGTCCAAAACACCGCTGCACTTGCGCCCTTTGACCAGAGTGAACAGTTTGTCTATGAAGACCTTGCGCAGGTTCTCCTGCTTGCGGTTCTTCTCATCGGTTGCGGCTGTCATCTGGGCCTTTATCTGGTTGCGCTCTTTCTTGCTGTTCTCTTTGGTGATGCGGGAGAACAGACGGGTCTCTATGATGGTACCCGACAGCGAAGGATTTGCCTTCAGGGAGGCATCCTTCACGTCGCCGGCCTTGTCGCCAAAGATGGCGCGCAGCAGCTTCTCTTCGGGTGAAGGGTCGCTCTCGCCCTTGGGGGTGATCTTACCGACCAGGATGTCGCCGGGCTCTACATGTGCGCCCACGCGCACGATACCGTGCTCATCGAGGTCCTTGGTGGTATCTTCGCTTACATTGGGGATGTCGTTGGTGAGCTCTTCCTGGCCGCGCTTGGTGTCGCGTACCTCCATGATGTATTCGTCGACATGGATGGAGGTGAAGATATCCTCACGAACGATGCGCTCTGAAAGGACGATAGCATCCTCGAAGTTGTAACCTTTCCAGGGCATGAACGCCACCTTGAGGTTGCGGCCAAGGGCAAGTTCGCCCATCTGGCTTGCATAACCCTCGGTGAGGATCTGGCCTGCGGTCACCTTTTCGCCCTTGCGTACCACGGGCACCAGGTTGATGGTGGTGTTCTGGTTTGTCTTGCGGTAGTGAGGGAGCTTGTATACGGTGATTTCCGGTGAGAAGCTTACAAATTTCTCGTCTTCTGTGCGCTCGTATTTCACATGGATCTCGCGGGCATCCACAAACACCACTTCGCCCTTGCCTTCGGCAACGATCTGGGTGCGGGAATCGCGGATTACGGGACCCTCGAGACCGGTACCTACGATAGGTGATTCGGGCTTGATGATGGGCACTGCCTGACGCATCATGTTGCTGCCCATCAGGGCGCGGTTTGCGTCGTCGTGCTCCAGGAACGGAATCAGCGAAGCAGCTATGGAAGAGATCTGGTTGGGAGCGACGTCGATCAGCTTGACATCGTTCTTGCCAACTACCGGGAAATCGGCCTGCAGACGGCAGCTGATGCGGTCGTCTGTGATTACACCGTCGTCGTTGATGTTGACGTTTGCCTGTGCCACGAGCTGTCCCTCTTCTTCCTCTGCACTGAGATATACGCAACCGTCCTTGCTCAGGTCCACCTTGCCGTCGTCCACCTTGCGGTAGGGAGTCTCGATGAAGCCGAGGTTGTTGATGCGGGCATATACGCAAAGCGAAGAGATAAGGCCGATGTTCGGACCTTCAGGTGTCTCGATAGGGCAGAGGCGTCCGTAGTGGGTATAGTGCACGTCGCGTACCTCGAAACCTGCACGGTCGCGGCTCAGACCGCCGGGACCCAGGGCGGAGAGACGACGCTTGTGGGTCATCTCTGCCAGAGGGTTGATCTGGTCCATGAACTGCGACAGCTGGCTGGTTCCGAAGAACGAATTGATGACACTGGACAGAGTCTTGGCGTTGATCAGGTCGGCAGGGGTGAACACTTCGTTGTCGCGGACGTTCATGCGCTCGCGGATAGTGCGGGCGATGCGGCTCAGGCCGACGTTGAACTGGTTCGCGAGCTGTTCGCCTACCGTACGGATGCGGCGGTTGCTCAAGTGGTCGATGTCATCGACGTTGGCTTTCGAATTTATGAGCTGGATGAGATATTTTATAATCTCGATGATGTCTTCTTTTGTGAGGACACGCACATCTGCCGGGGTCTTGAGGCCGAGTTTGCGGTTGATGCGGTAGCGGCCCACGTCGCCCAGGTCGTAGCGTTTGTCGGAGAAGAAGAGCTTCTCAATCACGTCGCGTGCAGTTGCTTCGTCCGGCGGTTCGGAGTTGCGCAGCTGACGGTAGGTGTACATGATGGCCTCCAGTTCAGAGTTGCACTGGTCTTTCTCCAGGGTGTTGTGGATAATGGCGTAGTCGCTCAGGCTCGGATCTTCCTTGTGCAGCAGGATGGTGCTTACACCGGAGTCGAGGATGTCCTGGATGTTGTCTTCGCTGAGCTCTGCGTTGCGCTCTACGATGACCTCGTTACGCTCGATGGATACCACTTCGCCCGTGTCTTCGTCAACGAAGTCCTCTACCCAGGTCTTGAGCACGCGGCTTGCAAGTTTGCTGCCGATATGCTTCTTGAGGGTAGTCTTGTTGACCTTAACCTCGTTTGCAAGGCCAAAGATATCGAGGATATCCTTGTCGGTTTCATAACCGATGGCGCGCAGCAGGGTGGTTACGGGCAATTTCTTCTTACGGTCGATATATGCGTACATCACGTTGTTGATGTCTGTAGCAAATTCGATCCAGCTTCCCTTGAACGGGATGATGCGTGCGGAGTAGAGCTTGGTGTTGTTGGCATGCATGCTCTGTCCGAAGAATACACCCGGAGAGCGGTGTAACTGCGATACCACAATCCTTTCGGAACCGTTGATGATAAACGTACCTCTGGGGGTCATGTAAGGGATGGCGCCCAGGTACACATCCTGGATAGTGGTGTCAAAATCTTCATGTTCAGGGTCGGTGCAGTACAGTTTGAGCTTTGCTTTCAACGGTACGCTGTAGCTGAGACCCCTGTCAAGGCATTCCTCAATCGAATAACGCGGCGGATCGACAAAGTAGTCGATGAACTCCAGCACAAAGTTGTTGCGGGTGTCGGTTATTGGAAATATCTCCTGGAATACTTTGAACAACCCTTCGTTACGACGGTTTTCTGCAGTTGTATCGAGCTGGAAGAAGTCGTGGAACGACTTCAGCTGCACCTCCAGAAAATCGGGGTAGTCCAGATGAACCTTAGAAGTTGCGAATGAAATTCGCGAGCTTTTAACGTTTTGAGACATTTAAAAAAATATTAAAATAATGTAGGATTATTTAGACGGCAAAAAGGTTTAGAGCCTAAAGGGGCTCTAAACCTGAATGTCAATCCCTGTATATGGGTCGAATTATTTGATTTCAACCTCTGCACCTGCAGCTTCCAGGGTCTCTTTGATCTGCTCTGCCTCAGCCTTGGAGACTTTCTCCTTGATAGCCTTGGGAGCACCGTCAACGAGGTCCTTAGCACCCTTGAGGTCAAGACCGGTGATGTTCTTCACTTCCTTGATGACACCAAGCTTAGCCTGGCCAGCAGAAGTGAGGATTACATCGAATTCAGTCTGCTCTGCGGGAGCTGCTTCACCAGCAGCTGCTACGGGGCCGGCTACTGCTACAGCTGCTGCTGCAGGCTCGATGCCGTATTCTTCTTTGAGTACCTGTGCAAGTTCCTGCACTTCCTTAACAGTGAGGTTAACCAACTGTTCTGCAAATTGTTTGATATCTGCCATGATTGTTTATAGTTTTAATTGTTTTGTTTACTTGAATAATTAATTGTTTCTCTCTTCGAGAGTCTTTACAAGACCAGCTATGCAGCCACCTGCATTTGCCTGCAGGCCACTGATAACGTTCTTGACAGGAGACTGGAGTATCGTAATGATCTCGCCGATGAGTTCTTCGCGGGACTTGATGTTGCAGAGGGTCTCCAGGTGCTGTGCACCTACATATGCACATTCCTGTACGTAAGCAGCCTTAAGAACGGGCTTGCCAAATTTCTCTGCCTGCTCCTTGATAAGTTTTGCGGGAGCGTTTGCGGTCTCGGTGAACATCAGGGCGGTGGAACCCTTGAGAGTAGGGCAGAGCGATTTCATCTCGTCGCCACCCTTCTCCAGAACCTTTGCCAGGAGGGTATTCTTAACCACTACAAGCTTGATGTCCTTGCCAAAGCAAGCACGGCGCAGTGCAGAAGTCTGTTCTGCATTCAGGCCCTCTATATCGGTGATGTAGAAGTTGGGCCTTTGCTCGATAGCCGCCGAAATCTGATCGATTATTTGTGCTTTAAGTTCTTTTCTCATAATCGTGTCTGTTTTATTCGGTTGCGCCTACCGTCTTGGGATCTATATCGATACCGGGGCTCATCGTAGAAGAGAGGGCGATACCTTTGATATAAGTACCCTTGAGTGCCTGGGGCTTGAGTTTTACGATAGTGTTGATAAGTTCAACGGCGTTCTCGTTGAGCTGTTCTGCCGTGAACGATACCTTGCCGATAGAGGAGTGGATGATACCGGTCTTGTCTACGCGGAAGTCGATCTTACCGGCCTTTACCTCCTTGACAGCCTTGCCGATCTCCATTGTAACCGTACCGGTCTTGGGGTTAGGCATGAGGCCGCGGGGACCCAGGATACGGCCGATAGGGCCGACCTTACCCATCACGGAAGGAGTACAGATGATAACGTCTACATCTGTCCAGCCACCTTTGATCTTCTCGATGTAATCATCCAAGCCAACATAGTCCGCGCCGGCCTCTTTAGCTTCGTTCTCCTTGTCGGGAGTACAGAGCACCAGCACGCGGGTCACCTTACCTGTTCCGTTGGGAAGAGTCACAACGCCACGAACCATCTGGTTCGCCTTACGAGGGTCTACACCAAGGCGGACAGCCAGGTCGACCGATGCGTCAAAACCAGCATAGTTAACCTCTTTAACCACGCTGCACGCCTCGACGAGCTTGTAAAGCTTCTTGCTGTCATATTTAGCAAGAGCCTCTTTTTGTTTCTTTGTTAACTTACTCATTGCGTGTGAAAATCTTCTTATTTAACATCAGCAGGAAATTCACCCTCTACATAGATACCCATGCTGCGAGCTGTACCTGCAACCAGCCTCATGGCAGAGGACTCGGTAAAGCAGTTGAGGTCGGGCATTTTGTCGTTCGCGATCTTGCGAACCTGGTCCCATGTGAGTGTAGCGACTTTCTTTCTGTTAGGCTCGTTGCTGCCTTTCTGGACTTTGGCAGCCTCCTTGATCATAATTGCCATAGGGGGCTCCTTGACCTCGAAGGTGAAAGATTTATCACTATAAACAGTGATGACAACGGGCAGTATTTTGCCGCTCTTGTCTTGAGTGCGGGCATTGAACTGCTTGCAGAAATCCATTATGTTGACACCTTTCGAACCGAGTGCCGGTCCTACGGGCGGCGACGGATTGGCCGCACCGGCCTTAATCTGCAGTTTGATAAACCCTGCAATTTCTTTAGCCATAATTGTTAAACTTTTGTTACTTGGGCAAAATTGAGTTCAACCAGAGTCTTGCGCCCAAAGATCTTGACAGTGACGGAGAGCTTGCGCTTGTCGTCCATAATCTTTTCTACCGTGCCTTCAAACCCGTTGAACGGGCCGTCGGTAATCTTGATGGGTTCGCCAACGGTAAACGGAGTGATAGTCTCCTCGTCCTGATCTGCCATGGTGTCGATAGCGCCCAGGATACGGGCGATCTCAGACTGACGTAGGGGGACGGGAACACGCTTGACGACCTTCACCACCTTGGTCTTACCATTCTCTACGCGACGCTCCTCCCTGGTCTCTGTGTTTTCAGAGAGGAACCCCGCCACGAAGGTGAGATTTTTGATGATGTGCTCGAGTTCGCCGGTAAGAGCAGCCTCGATATAAATATATCCCGGGAAAAGCACACGCTCCGCACTGACCCTCTTACCGTTCTTGATCTGGTAATACTTTTCAGTGGGGATGAGGACTTGAGAGACGAGGTCCTGAAGACCGTTGTTCTCTATTTCCTTTTCGATATATTCCTTGGCTTTTTTCTCTTTACCGCCGGCGGTACGGACTACATACCATTTCTTGGCAACTTCGCTCATAATTACAATTGGTAGATTCCAGTCATAATAGTCCTGAACACGAAGTCCATAAGCCACACGACAACGGCACAAAGCAGAGAAGCCACCATAACCAGGATGGCAGAGCTTTGCAGCTTGCTCCAGGTAGGCCAAGTGACCTTGCTGGTGAGTTCTTTGTAAGACTCCTTAATGTAAGTACCTATTTTGCTCATTGTTATTTTATTGCCGGCCTTGGAGATTGGAAGCGGGCCTCCGGGGCCATTTTAATAACACATTGGATTCGTAACCATCCAATATTTGCAGGGGAAGCAGGATTCGAACCCACATCGACGGTTTTGGAGACCGCTGAACTACCCTTGTTCTATTCCCCTATACCACCACAAAGCCGGCCGCCAGATTTTGCGACCGGACTTTGTGTACGGTATTAATTAGTC